>CAVYHC010000032.1:0-157103 GCA_963768125.1 uncultured Gammaproteobacteria bacterium | reverse complement strand
GAGCCCACTTTGCCAAATGCTGCAGTTGGTATCAATGACCGCTAAAGGCGCGCGCAGGTTGACGGCCGTGGCGCGGTCCCGATCTGCCGTATCGAAATCCAATGTTGGACCAACGAAGGCGACGCCCGCCGAATTGACCAGAACATCGACGCCGCCATGCACCGCATGAGTTCTGCCAATCAGCATCTAGCATCCCTCAAGCGTAGAGATATCCGCTTGGATTGTGGCGCAGCCGAGTCTCGCCCGACGGTGCCTTCAGCCGATCAACAGATTGCCCGATTGGGATAGTCTTGGCACCTGCATGCGGAAAAAATTGCGCACAATCTCGGCCCCGATGCGGGAAGAGACCCCGATGACCAGAACGACCTTGCCAGCGATCGAAAGCCTATCCCGACATTTCATTGGCTATTCCAAATTCGTGTGGTTGGCGCGCATCGCCTCCGCGCTCAGCCCCAACTTGTCCCGCAGATGCAGGATGACCATTTCGAAAAACAAAAACTGTGCAGCCTCATAGAGCGAGCCCATAGGCAATACGGATTGCTCACCATTCTGGTCGTTTGCCATGGTCTGCGCTTCGAGATGTATGATGTGATCGACGCGTCGAGGAACCGGTCCGTCGGGGGTTGCGCTGACGCACATAGTAGCAGCCCCTGCGGCTTTGGCGACCTCGATCAACGCCTCGACTGTAGAAAGCTGGCCCGGTCCGGCGCTGACAAGAAGCAAATCGTCCGCACCCACTGGTGGCGTTGTCATGTTCTCCTACCACATGGGCATCCAACTCCAGATGAAACAGACGCATTGCGAGGGATTTCATCATCAACCCCTCGCGTCCCACGCCATAAAGGGCAATCCGGTTGGCTGTCAGAAGCAGGGGCGGCCATCGCCTCGACCTGTTGCGGGATGGCCCATCCAGCACGGCCCCGACTTCGGCAATGGCGGAAGCGGCTGTGGCATTGAGGCTCATGATGTCGCCACCACATTGCCAGATGCGCGCGCGGGAATAACCAGAACGCCCTCGGCTTGTTGTCAGATGACATTGTCTTCGTCGTGGCCGTCTATGGTGAATTTAACGCTAGGCTTTTCAGCGTCCTTATTAAGCCTGATTCATCCTGACATTATTGTCATAACTGAAACGGCAACACTGGCACTGGGTGATTTTGATGTACAGGTAAGCCCAGAATGCGCCGGTTACGAAGGTATGGCTCTGATCACTGCTTTTCTGACGCTTTATCTGTGGCTATTTAAAGAAGAATTACGCTTCCCCCGTGTGCTGCTGTTATTTCCCATCGGTATCGCAGCAATGTGGATTTTCAATGTTCTTCGTATTGCCACACTGGTTAGCATCGGCGGCACTTACTCCGCTGAGATAGCTATTATCGGATTCCACTCAAACGCCGGCTGGATAGCTTTTATTCTGGTAGCATTGGGTCTGATTGGCGTTATGCACCGTGTTTCGTTTTTCACCACGCGCTCAGCTGTAGAGCGAAGTGAAGTCCCCGAATCGGCAAGAATGGCCAGCGCCTTGCTGGTGCCGCTGATGGTACTGCTTGCTGCAACGCTCATCACTTCAGCGGCATCCAGCGGTTTTGACTGGTTATATCCTGTCAAGGTGGTACTTACAGCAATTACACTGGTCTTTTTCTGGCGAAGTTATGCGTTTTTCCGGCCCTATTTTAGCGTTGAAGCTATCGCTATCGGGTTTGCTGTTTTTATTGTCTGGATGCTGCTGGTACCGGCATCCATTGAACAGACACAGCTGTTTGCTGACGAGATCGCTGACGCTGGCCCCACATTGCTTGTATTCTGGCTAGTATTGCGCACCTTAGGTTCAGTGATTACCGTACCATTGGCAGAAGAACTGGCATTCAGGGGATACATCCTTAGTCGATTGAGCGGTGAGGAAATTGATCCAAATAGAAAAATCGCATTCAGCTGGCTGCCGTTTTTAGGCTCATCGCTTCTTTTTGGACTTTTTCATGGTGCCTGGTTAGCGGGCACCATTGCCGGAATGGCTTATGCATTTGCCCGATACCGACGCGGCAGAGTCAGCGACGCGGTGCTCGCACATATGACGACCAATGCCCTGCTGTCTGCTTATGTCCTGTTAACTCAGCAGTGGTCTTACTGGTAGGTAAAAGCATATGTCAGCCGTTTTAATCTTGCAATAATTGCGCAATGGTTTCGCCATAAAAGGTTTTCGCCACATCCCAGCTGCCCGGATTAATGGAATCGACAATATCCGCATAAATAATCATTGGGCTGATGCCATCTGCATTATCATCGCCGGCATAAACCGGCGCCCAGAAACTTTTATAAATGCAAATATCGCCTTCTTCGTCTTTTCGCAAGCCGTATTTATTCGCGAACTCCTTTTGTTTTACATCGGATGAAAAATACAGGCTGATGGTTTCCGGTATCATGAATGGGGTTGATTTTGCGATCACAACTTCACCACCCCATATACCGTGAAACTTAACCGGATCCGCCTCTTTCCACCAATTTTTATCCTCACTGCTGTAACACGCCAGCAGTTGTTTTGGACGTAATTTTTCCAGATAACCATCAACCCAGCGCTCGAACAACCGCTTTTTGTTGACCAGGCGACGCTCACCATCATCAAGAATATAACCAGAAGCATATAAGTCATCGATAACAGGACCGACACTGCCCAGGGCAATATTCACTTTATTGGAAATGTCACGATACGATGCATGCAAAAAACGCGGCTGATTGAAAATAGCAAAGATCAACTTTAAACCGGCCGCATTAAACGCTCTGCCACGCACACGTTTGCGTGATAACAGGGGCAATTTTTTGCCTTTCACATACAGCTTCAGCTGCGAGTCATTGATGGATAAATTGCCTGCGCAATCAACAAATGGAATGGCATGCTGACGAAATTTTTCAGCCATCACCGGATTAATAAAATCAGCCATCAACACGGTCTTATCCGGCATTGATTTTATCTGCGAAATGATTGCATTGATGTCTTTTTGCGGCGCCCATGGCTGCACAATAACTGAAAATGATTGCCCCGACTCCTGCCCCTGCAGCGTCGCACGACCTTCCTCAACGCGGGCGAGATCTGAAATGGAAAACATATCCTCGTTTGACGCTAGCTGCACTTCATTACGCACAACACTATTTAACTGCGCCAAGGCCTGGTGTAGTATTTGTTTTTTCTCCATGAAGCACCCCTTTTCATTTATTGTTATTATTTGTTCATGATTAATGAACAAATAATAACATACTCATTTTAATTTTTCTTTAATTATAAAGTCAAAATCAGCAAACCCACATGCCTCCGACACGAGATCATTTAAAGCACCGAATTAATCAGCGTTAATAATACAAGCCACCTGGTAAACGTTTAGAAACTAAAAAATATTTTGCCGCGAAAGACGCCAATAGCGCAAAAGAAAACGATATTGATTTCGTGTTTTTGTAGGCTGGACTAGCGATAGCGTAATCCAGTAATGAGCAGTAGAAGAACAAAAATGTTGGGTTATGCTATGTTCACGCGAGCCACGACCTAAATGACTTAAAAAGTTTTGTTCGCGCTATTGGCGGCTTTCGCGGCAACAATGATGCTTTACCGGACTACGATTTTGTATCCTTCTCCGCGACCATTGCTGCATATTTAAGACTGTCGCGTAATACTCTTATTTCATCATCCAGCGACCCTTGCTGACAAACTAACGGCGCTGACTTACGAAATGGATGGCCATGTGATTTTTCATACTGCGATTCCAGCTGCTCGACAAGCTGCTGAATAGTCTCGGCGGGGTAATCATTTAATTCCAGGTAGCTGAATAAAGCTTTGTTGACATCAAACGGATAGTGCTGGAAACGGTCAACATAGGTTTCAACCAGTGACCAGAAAAAAGGTCGCACTTTGCTGACTTCCAGATTTTCTTCATTGAGCAACTTAATGGCGATCTCGCCCAGCTGAGCTAAATCGGCATGCGAAGAGAGAGTGTCTGGGGTTTGACCAAACTTGTCTTCCGCGTTTAAGACGGTATTATTTTTCTTACGTAGTTTCAATGTTTATTATTACTCCATTCGCTCTTCTACAAACAGATTAAACACAACAAATCAAAAACATGTAACAGCTTCATTAGACGGTTTTTTTCTAATTAAATCAAGCATTAATTTTTTCCATGGCGAATAAGAGCCGCAACTTAAGCACTCTTGCCGACAAATATCAGCAAAACCGTCACCATAAATAAATCATCAAAAGCGCTCAATATTTTGCTATCAATTATCCCGTTAAACCGATAAAATTCAACACTGCAGCGATTACCTCGTCGACTTTCTTTACACTTTAATGTTCTCTAAAAACCGATCATTAATTAAGTTATTGAATATACGTGTAAACCAACAAGATTCACAGCAACTGCAGCGAATATCGTGTTGAATTTCTTTACACTTTAGTATTCACTAAAAACCGAATATTAACTAAGTTACTGAATACAAAGAATAAATTATTTTATGCATGATTATTGCATACTCAATAACCAGGGCATATGCATCATAAACCAGATTAATTTAAAGTTTAGTGTCTGCACTTGAACAAACGCAGCTGTTTGTTAGCCGCGTTAAAAAAGCACTGCAGGTAATTACATAAGAATGAAACAAAAGGCCATACAGATTTTGCAGAAAGCCGATGTAGACAAACTTCCCAGTTTGCCGCATGTATTGCTCCACCTGCTTGAAATTTGTCATGATGAAAGCCTGTCGTATAGCGAACTTGCAAGCATCCTGAGACAGGACCCCGGCTTATACACACGCGTTTACTCGGTTTGCAACCGCAATCAGTGCAATAATAATAGCCCGCATCAAACACCAGCCAGCAATCAATCTGCCGAACATACACTGGAAAAGCTCGGCATTAACACGATTAAAAGCATTGCCGTTACCGCAACCGTACAACAATTTTTTTCTCGCACCAGCCTTGAACGCACCGAGTTTCTCAAACAACACTGGCAGCATTCACTGTACTGCGCCAGCGTTGCCGAATCAATTGCAAAACATTGTGACTACAAAAATACTGACGAAGCCTACACCACAGGACTGCTGCATGATATTGGGCAGCTGGTAATTGAATCGGCCTTTCCTGATAAATACACCGCGACTTTTGCACAGTTAAGTGAAGACGAATACTTTCATACACTGGAGCTGGATGAATTTGGTACCACGCACCAGCAGGTAGGCGCAGAACTGCTTAAAAAACACGGTGCCAACAGCTTTAGATGCGACGCTGTTTTATACCACCACGAGCAAACGGCTGATATACTTGATGCGCACCCCTTAGTGAAAATTATTAACCTGGCTAACAAGTTAACCAGCAGTTATTTTAAAGAAGAAGATCAGCAGGTATTTGATGGCGGTGAAGAACTGCTTGGTTTAGACAAAGCGCTGCTGCTTGAAATTCTGGATAATTCTCAGGAACGGGTCAATACCATAGCGAAAAAGCTGGAGATCAACCTCGCTTTTGACGGCAAGGACGGCGAAACCACAAAACAACATAATGCCAGTGATAACTTCAAGCAAGTTCAACTTGCTGAACAGGTAAGAAACATTGCGCTGCTAGATGGCATCCACCAGCATCTGTCGCGCACCGTAACACCCGGTGAAGACAAACCACAGGCGTTATTAACTATCCTCACCCAGCATATCGGTATGCTATTTGGTGTCAGCCAGTGCATATTGTTTTTATATGATGCCGCCGATGACTGCATTAAAGCCATAACGTCAGAGGAGTTGCCGCCACAGTTAGCGGATATCGCAATCCCGTTAATGCCCGGTCGCAGCCTGTTATCTGATGCATTGTTAAATAAGGTGGCGGTGCATTCCTTTGACCTGGACTCAATGGAGCAAGAATTTTCAGAGAATGATACCAGCAAACTCAGTATTATTGATCGTCAATTAATCGGCATTACCGAACAGCAAGGCATGATCTGCCTGCCAATGATGATGAACAACGCAGCCATCGGCACACTGATTCTCGGAGTAGATAAAACGCAGTTTACAAGCTTGTGGAAACAGCAGGCTTTATTGATGCGTTTTGTTAACGAAGTTGCACACACCATAAGCGTTAACCATATAACAGGGAAGCCGCCTGCCAGCGAGTCGGAAAAAACCAGCGAACTGGAGCAAAAAATACGCGAAGTATTGCATGAGGTCCGCAACCCGCTGAGCATCATGAATAACTACCTGGGCATCCTCAGTTTTAAGCTGGAAAATGACAAACCGGCACAAGAGGATGTAGCGACGATAAAAACAGAAATTGAACGCATCGGACAGATATTAAACCGTCTTACCCATAGCGATGAAACAACCGACAAAACCTCACCGATAGACATCAATGCAATCATTGCCGACCTCACCCATGTCTTCCAAACCTCACTGTTCGCCAGTAAAAACATCCAGATTTCACTCGATCTGGATGAGCGAATTGAGAGCCTGCAAAGCAATGCCAATGCCCTCAAGCAGATTTATACCAATTTAATTAAAAATGCAGTTGAGGCACTTCCTGCAAATGGCCAACTTATGGTCTACACTCAAGATTATGTAAACGTTGACGGTAAAGAGCACATAGAACTCTCAGTCGCTGACGATGGACCAGGCATAAGTAGCAATATCCTGCCACAGCTGTTTTCACCGGTGGATTCCACCAAAGGAGATGATCACGCTGGGCTTGGACTGACCATAGTCAAAAACCTGGTTAATGAATTACATGGCTCGATAAGTTGCAGAAGTAGTGATAAAGGCACCAGTTTTCACATCCTACTACCAAAGCAATAAATACTTGATAAGTAACAGCCAAATAATGAAAAACGCACACTCTGGTCATGTGCTATTAAAATAATAAAGTAAGAGTTGGGCGACTTTTACACAACAGAGTGAAAAAATGAGCATTAATGAACAGAAGATTCTTGTGGTCGACGACGATCCTGTCGTACTCAAGAGTTTAAAAGATTTACTGGCCATCAGAGGCTTTAATCCGGACATTGCCATCGGCGGTCAGGAGGCCATATGTCAGCTAAGCCAGACAGACTACGATTTAGTCTTACTGGACCTGCACATGCCTTATGTCAGCGGACACGATGTGATGAATCACATCAATACCAACAAAATTGATACTTCGGTTATTATCGTTAGTGGCGAAACCTCGTTTGAAGCCGCAAAAAGTGCCTGCACACAGGGCGCCTACGATTTTTTACGCAAACCGTATGCAACCGATGAACTAATCATCACCATCAACAATGCATTAAAAGAAAAACGCCTGCAAAAACAAAACCTGTTTATGCAAAAGCAGCTTTCCGAATCAGAACGCCTGCATCGATACATTGTAAACACATCACCGGATATTATTTATATTCTGGATGAAGACGGCCATTTCACTTTTATCAACGAACGCATTGAAAGCCTGCTAGGTTTTAGCAAAGAAGAAATTGTCGGCAAACATTATTCATTCCTGGTTCACCATGACGACATGGAACAGGCAAAATATGTTTTTAATGAACGTCGCATTGGTACACGCGCTGCGAAAAATATTGAACTGCGACTGAAGTGCAAAGATGACGGCAAATCACGCCACTTTGCCAATCGCACCTTGCCCATCGAACTCAGCGCGATGGGTATGTACTCAGGCAAAGGCCGAAAAGATGCCGACTACACTGGCACATACGGTATCGCGCGAGATGTTACCGAACGCAAAATTGCCGAAGAAACCATCAACTTTCAGGCTTATCATGACCTGCTCACAAAATTACCTAACCGCGCATTGTTGCGCGACCGCCTAAGTCTGGCGATTAATCAGGCGAAACGTGAAAACGAAAGCCTTGCCGTGATGTTTCTCGACCTTGATCGATTCAAAAACATCAATGACAGCCTGGGACACATGATTGGTGACGAATTATTACAACAGGTCAGCATACGCCTTAAAGAATGTATTCGCGCAGGTGACACATTAGCCCGTTTTGGCGGCGATGAATTCACCTTGATGCTGCCTAAACTGCACGAAGGCCGTGAAGACGCCATCAAACTTGCAGAAAAAATTACCGAGCACATTAAAACAGCCATTCAACGTTGATGGCCACGAACTTTATGTCAGCACCAGTATCGGCATCGCGTTATATCCACAGGATGGAACTGATATTGACAGCCTGATCAAACATGCCGATGTCGCCATGTACCACGTTAAAGGTCAGGGCAAAAACGGTTACCAGTTTTATTCTAATGAAATGAACGTGCCCTACCTTGAAAAGCTTTCAATGGATACCGGCATACACAAAGCGCTGGACAATAAAGAATTTCACCTGGTATACCAGCCTCAAATTAATTTACGTACAGGCGAAATTGTCGGTGTTGAAGCGCTATTACGCTGGAACCACCCCGAACATGGCTCCATTTCACCCGCCGAATTTATACCTTTTGCAGAAGAAAGCGGATTAATAATTGATATAGGCCTGTGGGTAATAAAAACCGCCTGCGCAGAACTCAGTCGCTGGCGCAGTGCCGGCCTGCCGGAAATAAAAATGGCGATAAATATTTCTGCGCGCCAGTTA
Source organism: uncultured Gammaproteobacteria bacterium (assembly GCA_963768125.1). GTDB lineage: Bacteria > Pseudomonadota > Gammaproteobacteria > SZUA-229 > SZUA-229. The sequence continues at coordinate 148,530 of CAVYHC010000032.1, read as the reverse complement.
ATGGAAGACAATATTGTAGAAGATATCGTTAATATCATGAAAGATTACGATTTACCGGGACACTGCGTGGAACTTGAAATAACTGAAAACGCAATCATGTCTGATATGGACAGTGTCATTCGCAAACTTAAAGAATTAAGCAACAACGACATCAGTATTTCAATAGACGACTTCGGCACCGGTTACTCATCACTGAGTTATTTGCATAAACTACCGATTCAAACCCTTAAAATTGATCGCATCTTCCTCAAGGAAAGCCGTATCAATAATAGTGATAACACCATCATCAATACCATTGTTGCGATGGCAAAAGGACTGAATTTAAATGTTATTGCCGAAGGCGTTGAAACACAGGCACAGCTGGATTATTTGCGTGAAATAGATTGCAGTGAAGCCCAGGGCTTTTTGTTTGGAAAACCATTACCCGCCGATGTGATTTCACAACTTCTTATTCAGGAGCCATTTATCACCTCTGGCAGTATCAGCGGTTCAAGCAAAACAACACATCGGCATCATTAACGGCATAAGCCTAGATTTGATCTGATAGTTACCGGCAATACTGCTCAAATAAAAGCTCTGTTTTTACCGCGAAGGACGCAAAGAACGCAAAGAAAGACTTTTTAATCTTTAAGACCGTAACCTGGGTTAGCGCAGCATAAGCCAACGTTTTGTGACCCTGACACCCGTTGCTGGACTACGTTATCGCTCATTCAGGCTACTAAAACACAAAAGCATTATCGTTTTCTTTTGCGTCCTTTGCGTCCTTCGCGGCAAAATTATTTTAGTTTTTTCCAGCTTTTATGCTGCGCTATCAAATTCAAAGCCTGCAGCAATAAGCCTTTTCCCGGTGGCATACGATGCCAGGTAGAAGCACCTGACGGATGCGGCAACGGAATTATTTCAAGTTCAGCTCCATTAATATTTTTCTGGAATTTTCCCCCGATAACATCGACCAGTTTGTTCACGGTTAAATATTGCGAAATAGCCAGCTTACCGACTGGAATAATCAGTTTAGGCTGAAGCAGCTCAATTTCTTTGTTAATCCACTGCGAACAGGTTTCGATTTCTTTTTTGTCCGGCACACGGTCACCGCCCTTCGGATTTTTTCCGGGAAAACAGCGGCACACCGCAGACATATAGACCTGACGGCGAAAATCTTGCTCTTTAACGCCGATAGAATCAAACCATTTAAACAGGGTTTTACCGGCTGTCCAGGCGAACGGCCTGGCCAAATCGCCTTCTTTATCACCCGGTGCCTGCCCGACCAGTAAAATTTCAGCGTTTACCGCTAACCCAATGACCACGGGCGGCACCATATCCGGGCACAAGCGGCAACGGCTTAATTCAACATGATGCGCCTTAATTCGTTCAATTTTATTCACTATCACTCTCTGTATATTTAAACTTAGGCATGATTCATTATAAAATAGTTTTTATGGCGCTATCCTGCACACGGAACAACAAATCAATATTAACTATTATGAAAACGCTTAAAACATTAATAACACTCTTACTTTTGATCAGCGCACCGGCACATGCCGATATTATGCTATTAATTCACGGCTATCTCGGTGATGCAAGTTCCTGGGAAAAAGCGGGAATAAACAATGCCTTGCATGAAAATGGCTGGGCGCGCGCAGGCATGTTTCAGGGCAGCCCACTCGGACCGCAACTCTATGTAACAGAGAACAATAACGAAAAAAATCAGGTTTATGTCGCCACGCTGCCATCCGATGCGCCGGTAATGATACAGACCGATGTGCTGAAAAACATCATTGACCTGATTCGACTACAACATCAAAACGATAACATGATTCTGGTTGGGCATTCTGCAGGCGGCCTGGTTGCGCGTATGGCATTAATACGACATCAACCGAAAAATATAAGCGCACTGATCACCATTGCTTCACCGCATATCGGCACCGGGAGAGCAGATCAGGCACTGGCCGTAACCGCCAACCATGGACCGTTTAATATCGTAAAAAGTTTTGTCGGCGGCAGCGACTATGATGTACTTAAACAATCACGCGGTTTATTGATTGACCTAAGACATCCGCAGCCGGGCAATATGCTTTACTGGCTAAACAGCCAGCCTCATCCCGATATTCATTACGCCTCTATCATTCGCTTAAATAATGATGGCGCAACGGGCGATTATTATGTACCCGGTTTCAGTCAAAACATGAATAATGTACCCGCACTGCAGGGTAAATCATCCATTTTTACTACACCCACATCGCATTTTTTAACACGGCAGGATGCGAACACTATTCTTTCTATCATTGAAAAATTCTAAAATGATGATAACTGCTTTTTGCAGCAAACCAATCAAATCGACAGCAAGCTTATTTTTAGTTACCGTCACCAGCATGGCACTGGTTTCCTGCGTCACATCACCCGAAGGCAGAACACAACTCAAACTTATCCCTGATGATCAGATGGATGCCATGGGCGCGCAAAGTTTCGAGCAGATAAAGCAGCAAACCCCATTAACCAAGAATACCAACATACAACAATACGTTTTATGCATTGCCAATAAAATTATTCCACAGCTAAAACAAAATCCGAATCCACAACAGTGGGAAGTCCAGGTTTTTGAAGATGAGCAGGCTAATGCCTTTGCTCTGCCCGGCTACAAAATCGGTGTTTATACCGGCTTACTAAAATATGCAAAAAATCAGGATCAATTAGCTGCGGTAATGGGCCATGAGCTCGCACACGTAATAGCCAAACACGGCAACGAACGTGTTTCCGGGCAAATGGCCACAGAAGCAGCCCTGGGCATTGTTGCTGCCGTTTTAGGCAGTCAGCAAAATGATAATAATGCCATGATACTTGCCGGTCTCGGCCTTGGTGTACAGTTTGGCATCACCTTACCCTTTAGTCGCAAGCATGAATCTGAAGCTGATTTAATCGGATTAAACCTGATGGCAAAAGCCGGTTTTAACCCTGAAGAAAGCGTACCGCTTTGGCTGAACATGTCACAGGCTGGCAGCTCAGCGCCGGAATTCATCTCCACTCACCCGTCCAGTGCGACACGAATAAAACAGTTAAAAGAGAAAATCCCACAAGCCAACATAAGCTACCAGGAAGCGGTCAGAAAAGGCCAGCGCGCAAGCTGCAAGCTTTAGTTACGGCAGAACAAGCTTTAACAGCAAGATCAAATCTGAGGTGTTTATCATGCCATCCGGTGAGCCGGCTGGATACAGATCACCGTGCGCGAGTTCTAACGAAGTCGCGCTCAACTCACCTAAAGCGATACGTTGCGCCACCAGGTAATCCGCCGCATTGATCAGGCCGTCGGGCGAACCCAGCGGCGCGATGTCACCATCGGCAAAATTCGGCCACGATAGCGGATCCAGGGGATTGCTGGCATTGCTTATCTCATCACCGTCTTCGATGAAATCACCGTCCGTGTCGGGATTATTCGGTAAGGTGCCGTAAATATTGACTTCATCACCATCACCGAGATTGTCACCGTCGGAATCAAACAGCAACGGGTTGGTGCCATACGATATTTCATCCACATCCGACAGCCCGTCAGCATCATCATCAGCATCACAAACATCACCCAGGCCATCATTATCAAAATCATTCTGCGCTAAATTGGCATCAAGCGGACAATTGTCCTGACTGTCAGGAACCGTGTCACTGTCATCATCCAGTGATGATAGCGCCAACGTTGCCTGCACCAGACCATGCCCTGTTTTAAAATCAAAACCGGCCGGACCCATCTCCACTGCTGTATCCTGCATGGCAGCATACAGAGAGTCAGGCGTCAATAAGTCATCAAACTCTTTTAATAAGGCCGCCATACCTGCTGCATGCGGTGCAGCGGCCGAAGTGCCAAAAAAGTTCGGCCAGCCGTTGCCTTCATAGTCATAACCAAAAAAGGTGTTATCTCCGCCATTCGGCGCGACAAAGTCAGGCTTCTGACGCACCTCGCTAACAGGGTTTCCACTGCTATCAAATAAAATGGGGGTGCCGCCTTTCGATGAAAAGCCTTCTACAACAGGCGGTGACACGCCATAAGCAGGGGTATTGGAATAACGCGCAGCGCCGACGCCCTGGCCACCGGCTGCAATCGGATGACCATAGCTGCTGCCGCTATTGCTGGCATACTCATTAATGGTTGCACTGCCAAAATAAACAAATTTAACCTTACCCGGAAGCGGACCTGAATAATACTCAATACCCAGTTGATAAGTTTTTGTCACACCACTGAAATTGGTATATGCAAAAATTTCAACCGCATCGCCGCCAACATTATTATCGATACTACCGGCTAGAACTGTGCCGGTGGATGAATACAGGATCATATCCATATCGGTATCGGCACCGGGCGTACCGCTGACGGAAAAAAACGGGTCCTGCCACTGCAATACAAAAATAACCTGAGCACCTGCCGGGATGGAGATCTCCATCAGTGAATCAGTACCGCCACCGGTATCAAAATCATGGCGTATGGCGGTATCGCGATACCCTGCCACACCGGAACTAACATACGTCGCCTCATATGACTTAGAGGCCTGGTTGCCCGCTGCGGAAAAATAAGCGACGCCCATGGCTTTTACGCTGTCGATTGCCTGCGCAATTATTCCATCCTGAAACATCGGCTCAGCAAAATAAATGACATCATCATTAATAATGTCTGCCCCTGCTATGGTTGCCAGATCAATGATTCCGTTTGCAAAAGAAGCCTGGCCATTGAACGCTGTGTGGAACGCCTGCTTAACGCCCGGCGCGACATCATGAACGATCTGCATCATGGCGCGGCCTTCATCGGTACCCGACGAACAATTGGTTTCTTCTGCAAGCAGCAAAACCCCAGTCGGTAAGTCATTAGTGCTTACATCTGCAGCAGCACCCCCTTTACAGTTATAACTGTCGGATAAAGTACCTACCGTTACACCCGTACCATCAACGCCAAAAAAAGGACGTGCGTCATTTGATAATAGTGCTATGTCCCCCTGACTGGTCACTGCGCCAACATGCACTTTTGCGTAAGCGGGGCGTGCAAAATTCAGTGTGGCGATTGTGGCAAGCTGTTCTAATGATGCAACAGGCAGTAAACCGGAGATCATGCGGCCATACACCGAGCTATTTTCCATACCAAGAATACGCAGCTCTTCATGCAAGACAGCTACATCGCCGCTTGCCACCACATCGATCACAACTTTTTCATTTTTAATCCGCGCCTGAGGCAAAGAAGATTTAAAGGCACGGTGCAAAATCGGTACACCGCCTCTCATATTAAAATCACGGTGCTCGTGGTACAGCAATGAAAGGTCCATGCCGAGTCTTGCCATGGGCCCATCTTTACCTGAACGGTCTTTTCCTGCAAAAGACTCAAGCGCTAGCAAACCCACCGGGTTATTTAAATACGGCAAGACAGTAATCGATTGATTTGCGCCATTGCCCGCTGACTTAAGCTGGGCCGGTGTTTTCGTTTCATCCGCTTCCAGCATTTCTTGCGCAACTGAAAGCGACGCATTGAACAACAAAAACACCGGCAACAGAAAAACAGAAAGGCTGGTAATGAATTTTAATTTATACATTATTTTATATATTCGCTAAAGCGATACATCATTTTACGCTGAAATCATGCCGATATAAGTAATAATCAATAAGCAACACTTATGCCAGTTACATAAAAATCGTTAATAATTATTATTTTCCCCTTAATAATCAGTACAATAATAAAACCTGTATTTAATTCATAGAAACCTGCCGATGCACAAAAATTCCTGTTGTGTCTATTTAGGCGACAAACTCGCTGCTTATGGCTTTGGCAACGACCACCCCTTTGGCCCGCAGCGCCATCACGTCTTCAAACAGGCATTTCACCAGCAACAGCTTGAGCAAAAAGTTGATATCCTCTCGCCGGTCAAAACAGACCAGCAAACGTTAACGCTGTTTCACACCACAGCGTACATTGATAAGGTCATTGAGCAGTCCAAATTCGGTGTCGGTTATCTTGATAATGGCGACACCCCGGCATTTACTGGCATGTATGAAGCCGCCTGTTATGTCGTCGGCAGTGTTGTTGATGCCATTGAGCAGCTGATGAATGCACAGTATAAAACAGCCTTTATTCCTATCGCCGGGCTGCATCATGCGCGGCGCCATATTGCCGCCGGGTTTTGCGTGGTGAATGATTGTGGCATTGCCATTGAAACACTCTTGCAGAAATACCATTTACAGCGTGTCGCCTATGTGGATATCGACGCGCATCATGGTGATGGCGTGTTCTACAGTTTTGAACAGGACCCGCGTTTGATTTTTGCTGACATGCATGAAGACGGCCAATTTCTATACCCCGGCACGGGCGCGATTAGCGAAACGGGTAAAGGCGAAGCCGCCGGCACGAAACTTAACATACCCATGCCGCCCAATTCAGACGACACACTCTTCTTTAAAATGTGGCCGCAGGTAGAAAAGTTTTTAGAAAAAAACCAGCCCGAGTTCATCTTATTTCAATGTGGCGCCGACAGCATTAAAGATGACCCGATTACCCATCTCGCCTATTCTGAAAAAGCACATGCCTATGCTGCAAAACGATTAGCTGAAATGGCAGAAAAATATTGCGGCGGTAAAGTTCTGGCCATGGGTGGTGGCGGCTACAACCACGATAACATTGCCAAAACCTGGACAGCCGTGGTTAACGCACTGGCAGAATCAAAATGAAATGCGCTTTAACCACAGGGACGCAATGGGCACAGAGTTTTTGTATTTCACCTGCGACACTAAACCCTCCAGCACCTCTTCATAGTGCCTTCTGCGTCACCAATGCTAACGTTTTTTATTCTTTTATATTCAAAGTAAACACAGCGCCCATGGCATGACGCATTTGACTGATTGATAAATGCTTATCATCCAGTATCGATTCCCAATGCTGGCAGGTCAAACGATAAACATCTTTTTGTTTATCGGAACGTAAATACATTAATGTGGCGTAATTGAAAACTTCACTGTGGTCGAGCATGCTAAAGGCATGGCTGTTTCTCGCCAGTATGTTATCAAACGAGGCAAGCTGTGTATTATTTTGTATGGAAGACGATTCGATATCGTCTTCCACCTTTATGATTTGAAAGCTATCGGCCTGCACACTGCGAGGCTTTTCACTGATAGTATATATTTCAAATTTACAGTTAGGCCGATATTTATCGACTTTACCATAAGGCAGGATTTCACCCGCCTGCAGATAGATTGCAACCTGGCCGCCGGGAATGCTAATGGCCTGATTTAATATTAGCGACGAACCCACCGCAACAGCATAAAAGACTGAGTTCTCATCTTTTACATGATTGACATAGCATGCCGAGATACTGGCAATACAAACTGCCAGTACAGACAAACTAACTATTCGCTTTACATTTAACATGACACCACCCTCAAAGATAGCGTTTGTAAAAACACGCCACCTGTATATACTCCAGATACAACGAACTCCTGTCAATAATAAAAAGTATCATCGCCACACTTAAAGTATGCTGACACATCTCTGGTTTGCGTTTTTTGCTGTTTCATTTATTAGTGCCTGTTACCAGTGGCTGATAAATGGCCAGGCGGACATCTTTTCAATACTCGTTCAGTCAACGTTTGACATGGCAAGCCTGAGCGTGGAAATCGCCATTGGCTTAATAGGCGTGTTAGCACTTTGGCTGGGCTTTTTTAAAATCGCAGAGCGCGCAGGCATGGTTAAGTTTTTATCGCTCGCACTCGAACCCCTGTTCTTAAAACTTATGCCCGATGTGCCTAAAAATCACCCTTCACATGGCAGCATCACGATGAATGTCGCGGCCAATATGTTAGGGCTGGATAATGCCGCAACGCCCATGGGGCTGAAAGCCATGCAGGATTTACAAAGCTTAAATCCTGAAAAAAACACGGCAAGCAACGCACAGATATTATTTCTGGTGCTGAACACTTCATCACTCACCGTTTTACCTGTCACCATTTTTATGTATCGCGCACAACAGGGGGCGACGGATCCTACGGCTGTTTTCTTGCCCATCTTAATGGCAACCGGCGCGTCCACACTCACCGGTTTACTGGCAGTGGCTTATGTGCAAAAAATCAACCTGCTGGATAAAACCATTGCACTTTACTTCGCCGCCTTAGCGTTAATACTGGCCGCACTTGCCAGCTTTTTAGTGACATTGCCCGCGGAGCAAATGACGGCCACTTCCAGCCTGCTGGGCAATTTTCTATTATTTGGCGTCATCATGTTATTTCTGGCTTCAGGCTGGTTTAAAAAAATAGATATTTATGATGCCTTCATTGAAGGGGCAAAACAGGGATTTGAGATTGCCATCAAACTCATCCCTTATTTACTCGCCATGCTGGTGGCAATTGGCTTATTACGCAGCAGCGGTGTGCTCGACGGCCTGCTCTCTGCATTCGAATATGTTTTTACCTTACTCGGTGTTAACACCGACTTCATTCAGGCATTACCCACCGCCTTCATGAAACCCTTAAGCGGCAGCGGTGCACGCGCGATGATGCTGGAAACCATGAACACCCATGGCGCAGACTCCTTTGCCGCAACCGTATCGGCCATATTACAGGGCAGCACAGAAACCACCTTTTATGTACTGGCTGTTTATTTTGGCAGTGTTGGCATTAAAAAGGTGCGCCACGCGCTGAGCTGCGCCCTGTTAGCCGATTTTGCCGGCATTACTACCGCCATTTTTGCGGGTTACTGGTTTTTTCACTAACAGGCAAATTCGTCTGCATTATCTGACGGCTAACATATTGAGCTCGGACCTGATCAGGCAAAACCGGTAAAACTCGACACAGAGAAACAGTAGGCACGCTGCAGTTAATACCTGAGAAAAACGCCGTGAACAACAAAGCCTTATCACTGCCTATCAGCTGGTATCTCGACCGCGAATATGCGACCAACATAGTTAGTAAAAATATTCACCACAGACGCCGGCAGGGATGCTGGTGGTAGAGCAACGCATGGAGCAGTTGCCGAGGCGCAGAGGGCACAGAGAAAAGCTTTTATTGGGACATAAAAAATGCGAAAGACGTAAGTGAAAATCACAAGCCAAACAGAATCCGTCATGCCGGCATGCTTTTAGCCGGTATCCATCATTCATATTGGCATTAATCCTGATAACCCATACTTACCTGATAAATGGATACTGGCCTGCGCCAGCATGACAAAATAAAAGCTTTTCTCTGTGCCCTCTGCACCTCTGTGGTAAATCGCTTTTAAAGTTTTTGACTGTATGCTTTGGGTCGTAAACTTCTTTATCAGTTAGGCATGCCGAAGGTCCGGTTATGGTAGCGGGCCAGATAGTACACATTGATAAATCTGACGGATGAGGCTTGAGCTATTGCTGTTAATCACCTTGAGCGAATCACGCCAGGGTGACTCTAGTTGTTTAATGCCCCCTGATTAACCCATAACTTCAAAAAGTTAATTTCTTCTGCTGTCAGATTTTCTGCAGTGCCATGCGGCATTCTCATCAAATTTCCCGCACGGCCTTCTACCAGCTTGTTGAACACGCTGCGCTTGCTGTCACCCGGCATAATGACCGTGCCATACACGGTGCCTTGCATCAGGGATTCATAGGATTCCATGTTCATGCCGGTTTTAACATAACCTGATCCATCGGGCGGCACATGGCAGTGTTGACACTTATTACGCAGAATGGGACTGATATCGCTTTGGAAACCAACCATCGGTTCAGTCGCGCAGCCACTGAGCGCGAGCAAAAAAAATGCTGCCCACGAGTAAAGCAGTTTAAACATATACCGTCACTCGCCTACATCAAAAGAGCCAGTGACACTTTCATCGCCCGATGCAGATTCAGCCTCATTCCGCGTAGCAGAAAACTGAAAGCTTTCCCGCCAGTCCCTTGCCGCCAGGACACTGGAAATTTTTTCCAGATTGGCAAAGCTGGTTTGCATTTCTTCCCTGATGGACTTCTTGATTAAAAACTTGCCGACTACCGGCGGAATATAAATGTCAGGCTCCATTTCAGAATGGTAGCTGACTTCACAGTAATCACCCTGGCTGGTGATGGACCAGAGCGTTTGCCCTGACTTGAACTGGCTCAGCTCGGGAATAATCTCTGCATGTAAATCGCCTGAAGGCAACTCGCGCACTTTTTCCACTCTGTCGAGCTCTTCGCAAAAATAAGCGGCACAGCCGATAACTTTGGTTCTTACACTAACAGAACCATCATCATGGCGCTTAAGCACTTCGCTTTCAATAATCGATGGATTCAAGCGGTATATATGCGTGTAGTCTGTCAGTACTTCGCGCACATAGCTGGCAGGTGCATTAATATGAGCAACCACTTTTATCTGGTATGCACCGCTCTGTTCAGTGATTTCTACGTCAGGTAAATTATCCGCATGAAGTGTCGATGAGGCAAAAATGATGCCGCAAAGAATTTCTGGATACAGAAAGTCCGTGGCGTACCTGTGTACGCCTGATGCCGGTATCGATATATTTTTAGAATTTTCCACCGCCCACAGCCCCCTTTAATCCATTAGCCCCAGGACGCACATACTGAATATCTTTCCACCAGCCACTTAGTTCAATCCCTGGCTGACGCTCAGTGCGCATTGTGATATCAAATCACTGACTACTTTCAAACAAACCTGTACTACAGGTAGCCATCGGCATGCAACTTGACAACTAAAGGCCCATGGCATCAAAATCAACAGTCACTGTTAAACTCTGAATAGAAATAATAGCTCCGCTTAATGTTAAGAGTCAATGCGTATTCAGTCTCAATACACATACAACTAAAAATACATGTAAAATATTCATATGAAACTGATACTTAGCCTATGCTGTTTGTTGTTAATAAGTGGTTGCTCTATTGACCAAATGCTGGTGCGCGCTTCAACCCCCATGATTGAGGGCGGTGTTGAGGCGCTTAATCAGGAAACCGACCTGGATCTTGCTGAAGACTCCATTCCGGCAAATCTCAACATGCTTCGCGGCATGATCAACATCGATCCGGAAAATGCCCTGCTACACACCTACGCCGCCCAGGCCTACTACGGACTGTCCTATGGCTTCAATGAGGACAACAGGCCTGAGCGTGCTTCAGCGTTTTACCTGCGCGGCATGAAACACGGGCTGACCGCACTTGAACTTAATGGCGCCAAAGACCTGAAGAACAGCCCTATTGCTGATTTTGAACAACAGGTCAGTCGTCTCAATGATGTGGCCGCTATGTTCTGGACGGCAAGCTGCTGGGCCAAATGGATAGACATGCACCGCGACAGCGCTGAGGCTATCGCACAACTGGCCAGGGCGACGGCACTGATGCAGCGCGTGATCGAGCTTGACGATACCTTTTATTATGGCGGCGCACATATGTATTTCGGTGTCTATTATGGCAGTCGATCCCCCATACTCGGTGGTAACTTTGAAAAATCTCGGCAGCATTTTGACCGCGCCCGCGAAATAACCAACAGCAAACTACTGATTGCGGATCTGCTGCAAGCACAGTACCTGGCAAGACAACAGAACGATCAGCCGGATTTTCACAATCGTCTGACCGCTATCATTAATGCCCCTGATGACCTGATGCCGGAACTTGGGCTACAAAATCAAATCGCAAAACGTAAAGCTGCCTTATTATTGAAAAAGGAAAGCGAATGGTTTTTAGAGTGGTTTTAAAAACAATTTACCTGGCACTGCTGCTGCTCTTCAGCAGCAGCAGTATCGCTGAAACTTACGACTTGAAGTTTGCCACCTTGATGCCAACGGGCACTGTATGGTCAAAAATTCTGGATAACTGGGTCAAGGAAGTCGAACAGAAAAGCGACGGTCGAATTAAATTCAAAATGTACTCCGGCGGAGTGATGGGTGATGAGCCGGACGTATTGCGCAAGATTCGCAAAGGCCAGCTGCACGGCGGCATGTTTACCGGCTACGGCATTGGCCGTATTTATTCTCCCGCGCGCGTTCTGGAAATGCCCTTCTTGTTCAGGAATGTTAATGAATCGGATCACGTGCGCGAGCAACTCATGCCGGAACTTGAAATCGGTTTCCGTGAGAGCGGATTTGAACTGCTCGGCTGGCCCGAAGTCGGTTTTATTCATTTCTTCTCAACCAAACGCATTACCTCGCTAGATGACATAAAAAAGCTGCGCATCTGGCTGTGGCAGGGCGACCCGCTGGGTGAAGCGTTTTTTAGTGCCGCCGGCATTGACCCCATACCGCTTTCCATCATGGATGTATACACCCAGCTGTCGGCCAAACATGGCAGCATAGATACCGTATACACCTCGACCTTTGGCGCTATCGCCTTACAGTGGTACTCCAAGCTCAAATATGCGACCCACATCCCACTGACCAACGCCATCGGCGGTGTTGTTATCAGCAACCGCTTCTATAACAAACTGCCAGCAGATCTACAGCAGCTACTAAAGACCACCGGCAAAAAAATGAGTGATGGTATTCGACTCAATGCACGCGAAGAAAACAGAAAAAGTATAAGCATCCTTGAAAACAACGGCATTGAATTTATGCTCGACTGGGACGATGTGGATATGGTCGAAATACTGAACATTCGAAACGATGCCGCAACACATCTCGAACAAACCGGTTATATTCCCGCAAGTATATTTGCCCGCACCATAAAAATGCTGACAGATTACCGCCATCTATCCGCCAATCAAGCGAATAAGGAGCCAGATAAAACCCCGGCCACATCTGAACAATCAAACCAGAGTTCAGTTAAGAACGTCAGTGATTGAAAAATTCGAACTGACTCTGGTTAGAGTAGAAAGCATTATTGCCGCATTCAGCCTATTTTTAATGCTCGCCCTTTCACTGTTCCAAATCATCACACGAAACTTTTTCAATTTTGGTTTTGCCGAAATTGAAATCATCAATCGCAACCTGCTCGTCATATGCGGCACCATGGGTGCTGTTATCGCCACCTCAAAACTGCGACATATAAAGATCGATGCATTAACATCATTTATGAACGCTCGGCAGATATCATTATTACGCTGCCCGCTGGCCCTGTTTTCCGCCACTGTCTGCCTGTTCATGGCTTACTACGCCGGTATCTTTGTCATCGACGAATGGCAATACGCACCCGCCAATGAACGCTGGGCCCTGCCGTTTACTTATACTTATCCTTTTGGCTTTGGCCTGCTCGGCTTGCACTTTATTTTAAATTGCGTGCGTAAAACAAAGTGATTTTAGCCGCGCTTATTCTTATTGTTCTGGCATTGATCGGTGCGCCTTTATTTACTGTTATTGCCGCTGGTGGCTTGCTCGCCAGTCATGGCGCAGAGATCAGTCCTGATATATTAATCATCGAAATGAACCGCCTGGCAACATCACCTAATATGATTGCCATCCCGCTGTTTACCTTTGCTGGTGTATTGATGTCCAGCGGCGGCGCACCACAGAGACTGGTTGATTTTTACCGCGCGGCGGTCGGCTGGATGCCCGGCGGCCTGGCCATCGTCACCGTCGGTTCATGCGCTTTTTTTACCGCCTATTCCGGCGCTTCCGGCGTCACCATACTGGCACTCGGCGGCTTGCTTTATCCTATCCTCAGGGGTGAAGGCTACAAAGAAAGATTCTCCCTCGGCCTGCTCACCACGTCCGGTTCACTGGGTTTATTGTTCCCACCCAGCCTGGCTATTCTCATTTATGGAATTGTGGCTGGCGTTAGCATCGAACATATGTTTTTTGCCGGTCTTGTACCAGGCACCTTGCTGATGGTGATGCTTGCCCTGTACTCCATGTATCATGGCAACAAAAGCCACGTGGTTAAACATAAATTTGAATTTGGCATCCTGATATCGACCATCAAAGGTTGTACATGGGACTTGCTGCTGCCAGTTGGTGTTATCACGGGTATCTTTGGCGGTTTCGTCTCCATAATGGAAGCCGCTGCCGTTACCGCTGCCTATGTCATTATTGTTGAGGTTTACCTGTACAAAGAAATTGACCTGCGAACTCAATTTTTTGCATTGCTTGTTGAAACCTGCGTGCTGTTTGGCAGCTTGCTGGCGATCCTGCTGGTCGCTCTTGGACTGACCAACCTGATGATTGATGCGCAACTGCCAATGAAGCTCCTTGCCAGCATTGAACAGCTCGTCAGCAGCCCGCTACAGTTTTTACTTCTGCTAAACCTGTTCCTACTTCTGGTCGGCGCCATGATGGATATTTTTTCAGCCATCATTGTCGTGGTACCCTTGATTCTTCCACTCGCTACGCGTTATGGCATCGACCCGGTCCACCTGGGTATTATTTTTCTGGCCAATCTTGAAATCGGTTACTCAACACCACCCGTTGGCATCAATCTGTTTATTGCCAGCCAGCGTTTTGGTAAAACGATCGTCACCCTGTTTAAATCAACGCTGCCCTATTTGATGATTATGCTGACCTGGTTATTAATGATCACTTATATTCCAGAGCTTTCTCTGTGGTGGAGAGACGATTAATTCAATAGCTAAACAGCTTTTCTTGTGTAAATAAATGTATATAAAAGAAGAAATAAGGTGAAATGTCGAACTGACAGGGCTATCCTTGTTCTATGATGTATGTCGGTAATAAACACGGAGAAATGAAATGCAAAAACCCTGGTTGAAGAATTATCCTGCAGGCATTGCAGAAAACATTGATATCAATAAATTTTCATCCGTAGCAGATATCTTCGATACCAGCATTGCTAAATTTGCTGACTTACCGGCCTACACTAATTTTGGTAAAACACTCAGTTATCGCGAAGTAGATATGTATACGGCGCAATTAGGTGCTTACCTGAAAAACGAGCTTGGCCTGGAAAAAGGCGACCGTGTTGCGGTAATGATGCCCAACCTGCTACAAAACCCGATTGCAATTTTTGCCATCCTGCGCGCCGGTCTTGTTGTTGTGAACACCAACCCCTTATATACAGCCCGCGAGTTAAAACACCAGTTAAATGACTCTGGCGCAAAAGCCATTATCATTGTTGAAAATTTTGCACACGTGTTACAGGACGTTGTTGAAGACACAAAAGTAGATCATGTTATCACCACCAAAATGGGCGACATGCTGTCTCCGCTCAAAGGTTTCATCATCAACGCCGTTGTGAAATATATTAAAAAAATGGTACCTGGCTTTCGCCTTAAAAATTCAGTCACTTTCAAACAGGCATTAAAACTCGGCGCCCAACATCATTTTGAAACAGTGCCCAGCACACATGATGACATTGCCTTTTTACAATACACCGGCGGCACCACTGGCGTTTCCAAAGGCGCGGTGCTAACCAATAAAAACATGGTCGCCAATATGCAACAGGCATCAGAATGGATTCGTGACTGCCTTGGTAATAAAAAAGGCACCATCATTACTGCATTGCCGCTTTATCATATTTTTTCCTTAACCGCTAACTGTCTGACCTTTATGCGTTATGGCTGGTGCAATTACCTGATTACCAATCCGCGTGATATCAAAGGTTTCGTCAAAGAACTGCAATCAACTAAATTCGAGGTGTTAACCGGCGTCAATACTTTATTCAATGGTTTACTCAACAACGAAGATTTCAGAAACCTCGATTTTTCTAAGTTTCAATTTGCTCTTGGCGGCGGCATGGCCGTACAACGCGGGGTGGCTGAACGCTGGAAAGAAGTTACCGGTACCACGCTGATTGAAGCATACGGTTTAACCGAAACCTCCCCCGCTGCCTGCATGAACCCGATGAACTTAAAAGAGTTTAACGGCAAGATTGGCTTACCTATTTCATCTACTGACGTATCCATTCAGGATGACGACTGGAATGAATTGGCGCTAGGCGAACATGGTGAAATTTGCATACGCGGGCCACAGGTCATGCGCGGCTACTGGGCACGTCCTAAAGAAACCTCCAGTGTATTAAGTAACGAAGGCTGGTTGCACACGGGCGATATCGGCTTTATGGATGAGCAAGGTTTTGTACAGATTGTTGACCGTAAAAAAGACATGATTCTGGTTTCAGGATTTAATGTTTACCCTAGCGAGGTTGAAGAAGTCATCGCCGCACATCCCGGCGTTTTGGAAGTGGGCGTAATCGGCAAACCGGACGAACACAGCGGTGAAGCTGTTATGGCCATCGTGGTTAAAAAAGATGCGTCGCTAAACGAAGAGACCCTAAGAACTTTTTGCCGCGAAAGCCTGACCAGTTACAAAGTGCCAAAATCCATTGTATTCACTGACGAGCTGCCTAAAACCAATGTCGGTAAAATATTAAGACGCGAGTTGCGTGACAAGTACGTTACTGGCACCTAAGAAAGAAATCAGACTGAAACATAAAAACGATTGCGCCGCGAAAAACGTAAAACTCTATACAGCGAAACACTCAGGCAGACGTTCACGTAAAGTAGCTTAAGAGATAAAACGGCCAACAGTGGCGCAAACAATGCAAGATCAAAAAATGTTTCACCACAGACGCCGGCAGGGATGCTGGCGTCTGTGGTGAAACACTTTTAAGGTTTTTGACTGTTGTAGTTTCTATATCAGATATGTATACCCTAATTTCCAGATACTAATGTAGATTAGTTTTTCATCATTGACATCGTCACCAGGCTACGGCGTGGTAACAATAAAATCACAAAAAAGAATATTTACCACTGGCGATAAACGCCCGCTCTTGCGTCGTACTCTGGCGACCGAGGATCTCGTTCAACTCTGGAAAACGGCCAAATTTCTCAATGACATAATGATGGCTGGTGGCGAAACTCAGCGCCACTTCAAATGGTTTACGATACTGCTCTGGCACATCGCTCACCAGTTGCGTATACGCTTTAACAGACAGCTCCTGCTTTTTTAAATCTTCCGCGTGTTCTAGCGGCAGGTAATAAAAACTCCGCTCAACAGCATGCATCCTGCAATCATCACCGGCACCAATGCCATCAATGCATAAAGCCTGTGCTTTAATATCCTGCGCAAATGCTTGCGCTGAACCGCGATGTATGTGCCGGGAAAACTGGTCCAGCAAAATGATTAATGCCAGTCGGCCACGATACGAATCAATCCAGTGATCTAACTCGCCATTGATCGCTTTTTCGTAATCAATACCAAATTTAATAAAGATTTCACTATCGTAAGCCGCGCCATTTTTAAACCACATGTCCTGCTTTGATACATCTGCAGAATAAGGCGTGGGAAAAGCACCAAACCAGAAGTCCAGGATATCTTCGATACGGTTTGTCATTTGAAAATAGTTTTAAATAATAAGTGCTAAGTCATAAGTTGTAAGCTATAAGAAAAATTTATAAACATGAAACTTACAACTTACAACTTACTTAATTAGAACATAAAAAAATTTTCGTTAAAAATTAACAAATACGTTTACCTGCAGACTGTTAACATTTTCACGCGCCACATACTCTGTGCGTAATGCAACTTTGGTATCAAATTTATACTGCATACCTGCGCCGAGTAACAGGCCATCATCATCACCAAAATCAAAACCGAATCTTGCCAGCATATCAACCTTGCGGGTTAATTGCACAGATTCAACGGCGGCTATCCACACACCTGTTGCATCACCAGCATTAGACGTATTGTTAAAATGATCAAAATTACCACTGTCCATATAACCAATTTCCAGCGCAGTTGAAATATCTTCATTAAGTTTGGATTTAAGCGCGTAACCACCAAAAACCTGAACTCCGCGAGCACTGCCAAAACCGGGCAAACTATTAAAACCCAGGCCGCCGCCGATATAAAAACGTTTTGCATCGAGCCCTTCAGCCTGCACGGCTGCGGGCACAGACATAACCATAGACATTAAAGCGATTAAACCAACTATTTTTTTCATATATAAAACCTTCTCTTAAACAATAAATAATGACTGTAGAAACGAACCGGGCTCCTTACACCAGTTATCTTTTCGCCAGTGCAAGGCAAAGACAGAAGATGTTAGGTGTAAAGTTCTGGCGCATTTGACCATAGTCAGGCCCCATATCCAATAACAACTGGTAAGAAAATTAAAAATACACCAAAATACAGCTCCAGCAAATTCATCGAGAAAACACCTGCATCCTGATGGCACGTCTACTTATCCTTATCGCGGTAATCGCTATCGCATTGATTATCTGGCATAAAATATCAAAAACCAGCGGTGAAGAACGCAAAAAGCTCATTTTATGGAGCATTATTGGCAGTATTATCGCTGCGCTCGGTTTATTAGCGATCACCGGTCACCTTAACGTTATTACCGCTGCCATTGCCGCTCTGATCGCCCTGCTGCCACGCGCCATGCAATTTCTTAAATACCTGCCCTTTATCAGCCGCCTTTATCAACAGAGAAAACAGGGGCCGCAACAAGCACAAACGCCGCCACCACAGGGCAAAAAAAACATAAGCATTGATGAAGCCATGGAGGTACTGGGATTAAAGCCAGGTTATACAAAAGAAGAGGTTGTAAAAGCACATCGACGAATGATGCAAAAAGTACATCCGGATCGCGGTGGTTCGGATTATCTGGCCGCGCAAATCAACCAGGCTAAAGATACCTTACTGGGCTAGCCGGTGTCTTTTTTCACTTTTTATTGCGGTGATGTTTCTGTGTGTTTTGTTGCTTGGCATTTACGACTTCTTTTTAATTTGGCATTGCGGGTTTCGGCCCGCTGGCGAATCGCATTGTTATTGTGTTTTGTGATCTGGCATTTACGGCTTTTTTGAATTGTACTTGTGGTTTCGCCCACTGACGGGCGAGTGACTCTTTGCCTGCAGCCGCAAAGAGTAACCACTTTATTATTATCTTTATAAGTGTGTGGCTATGATGCATTATTGTTTGGCATTTACGATTTCTTTTTAATTTGGCATTGCGGGTTTCGGCCCGCAGCCGAGTGACTCTTTTGCTACAGCCCAAAAGAGTAACCAGAAAAGGCCGCCGCTGCTC
Source organism: uncultured Gammaproteobacteria bacterium (assembly GCA_963768125.1). GTDB lineage: Bacteria > Pseudomonadota > Gammaproteobacteria > SZUA-229 > SZUA-229. The sequence continues at coordinate 129,658 of CAVYHC010000032.1, read as the reverse complement.
GATTGCCCCTGCGGGGTGCCTGAAGCTGGGGGTATTGCCTACGAGCCCGCCCTGATGCGCCGTCCGGGCGCACAGGGCTAACAGGCCGAACATGTTAAATATTTGCTCTAGCAATACCCCCAACTTCAGCAATCGAGAGGCGGGAGTAAAAACAGGAATAAAACAAAACCAGAAACAAGGTCAGAAACTATAATTAAAGCCAAAGCCAAAACGAAAGTACAGCACAAGACGTCACCACTGTTTTTGACCTTGACCTTTCCACCTCAGGCAAGCCATTTAGGCAGTGCCGTTATCATGGATTTTCTGTGCCAGCATGTCTGAGCACACGTGTTTTTCAACGTGGGCGAGTTCTGGCGCAGCATGATAACGGTATTGGCTAAATGGGAACCCCCATGTCTTTTATGGGGGCGTAGCCGTAGTGGCGGCCCTTTCTGGTTACTCTTTGCGGCTGCAGGCAAAGAGTCACTCGCCCGTCAGTGGGCGAAACCACAAGTACAATTCAAAAAAGCCGTAAATGCCAGATCACAAAACACAATAACAATGCGATTCGCCAGCGGGCCGAAACCCGCAATGCCAAAACAGGATGCAGCCGTAAATGCCAAATCACCACTAGCAAAACAAATCCCCCTTAATCCCATAAATTCCCTAAAGGTTTAAAAATCTAATTTGCGGTAAAATGCGTCTGTTTTTTAATGAATAGCACTAAGCTGTTTTGCAATTGCCCATCTAACCAACCTCGGCGATCTACAAACGCGAAAATTAAATCATTTAAAAACAGACACTTACCACACATAAAATAAAAAACAACAGCAAAGACGCGGCGAATAAAGTACGCGAATGTATTAGATAACAGCAGCGCACTGAAATATTTTAATACTGCCCACTAACCTGAAGAAACATTATGCCTTTATCTGACGAAAAAAAAATTGAAACCCGTGACCGCATTAATCGCGACCCGGATTTTCGTGATGCTTTTTTAATGCAGGCACGTAATATGTATAAAAAAGCCCTGCAATTTAATCAGCTGCTGGAAGAAGACATTAATCGATTCGAGCTGATCCTGGGTGCCGAACCAAACAGCTATGAGTTTATGGAAGGTGAACTCGACGAAATAGATATCTTCGAAAAAATACTGGATGCTTTTGACAGCCAAACTTTAGAAGACGAAAAAAACACAAGCACCATTAATTAACACTTTGCACAGTCAGTCTCTTAACAACGAAATAAAACACCATGATTAAATTTAAACACACTATTGCCCTATTCCTCTTTTTAAGTTTTTCCTTAATCGCCTGCACCCAGCCGGCTGAAGACCCTAAATCAGTCGCTGACAAATACTGGCAATACCTGCAAGCCGGCAACATAGCTGAAGCTGAGAAACTGATTTCCATTAACAGTCGTAGTGCGCTTGCTGAGCACAAAAATCGCATGACTACGATCAATCAGCTAAAAAATGGCGAAACCGTTACCGTTGTTAGCACCACTATCACCACCATTAATCCAGACAACGACTACCGTCACACAGAAACTTTCAACACCACCCTGGTGTTACAGCAAGGTCAATGGAAAGTTGACGTCAACCGTTCGCAAATTCCACCCGCTCCCAGCGCAGAAGAAGAGAAGATGCAGCAACTGGCGGAACGGCTTTCTGAATCCATGCAGGATAATATTGAATCCATTGATGATGCCATGAGTGAAGGTATGCACATGCTAAACGAAGCACTGCGTGACGGCTCTAAAGAAATGGGCGATTCATTATTGAAGCTTATGGATGAACTCAATAACACCATGCATGAATCCATAGATAAAATGAAAGAACGTCGCGAACAGCAGTTAAAGGAACAACAAGAACAGCAAATGCAGCCTGACCCGGACAAGGGCGAAGGCATGATTTAAAGTCTCAATAAATGCATACCATTAACACCTGCCGATGTATTTTAGCTTAAATAATTAATTTACAGGCGTCATGCGATAGAGAAATTCACCTGTTCACGATGGACATCAAATACTCTTCTGCTAACCTCAGCTGTAAAATTAAAAATTAGCGGATGCTCCCCGAGATACTGCTTACAATAAGCAGCTAAATATGCACCATATCTCTTTTTCTGAGCTATCATTACAGAAATAAATCTAATAATAAAACAATAAAATAATAAAATAATAAAACATAAGCCCCTTATTTAAGCAGGGTTAATCTGGAATTCAAATTCATGAAAAAATGTCTACGCTGCGCTGCACTTTTCTTTCTCATACTGTTACAGATCACAAACACGGCCCTTGCCGACAACATTTATTCTGTAGGTGTAGTGCCCCAATTTGAAGCCCGGCGCATAGCGCAAATATGGCAACCTATTCTCGACGAAGTCAGCCAGCTAAGCGGCTTACAACTTGAACTAAAAGCATCGCCCAATATTCCCCTGTTCGAAAAACAGTTTGCTGCCGGTGAATTCGATTTCGCCTACATGAATCCCTATCACGCTATCATGGCTAACAAAAAACAGGGATATACCCCGCTGTTACGCGATAACGGCCGCAGCCTGTTCGGTATTATCGTGGTAAAAAAAGACGACCCGATCCAGTCGGTGAGTGAACTTGATGGAAAAACCGTGGCTTTTCCCGCGCCTAACGCGCTAGGTGCAGCACTGCTACCGCGCGCCGAGTTTGACAGAAATTTTAGAATCAAGGTTGATGAACTCTACGTAAAAAGCCATAGCTCGGTATATCTAAACGTGCTTCTTGGCAAAGCAGCGGCCGGCGGTGGGGTACAAAAAACGCTGTCACAGCAACCTCAAACAGTCCGCGATCAACTCCGCATTTTATACAAAACGAGCAAAGTACCGCCACATCCATTAAGCGCACATCCGCGCGTAGCCAAATCCGTTCAGGACAAAGTGAAAGCCGCCTTTCTAAAACTGGGCAGCAGCGAAAAAGGCAGAGAGCTTCTGAAGAAAATTCCCATGAAAAAAATTGGCGCTGCCAGCATTGATGATTATGACCCACTCAAAAAAATGGGCCTTAACAAATACTATGTAGATAAATAAGCACGATGAACCTTCACCTTAAATTATTTATTCCTGCACTCCTGCTGCTCATCGTCATCTCTGCAACAATACATTTCTACTGGTTACCCGACTATCTCGCACTGGAAATTAAAGACCAGCAAAAAACCGAGGACGCCTATACCGATTTACTGGGGACAATGCTGATACCCGATCTGCTGAACAGTGATCTCGCCAAAATCCACACCACACTGGATCAGGTCCTGGAAAATCGAGCATACTGGTATGCCATCAAACTTTATGCACAGGACGAGCAACTGATTTATCCATTACTTGCACAGGAACTGCCGAACGATGTGAAACTGGAAACACTGGAACATGAAATTATGTTCGATGGCGACATTATTGCCCAGCTTGTAGTCAGCGCTGACATTAAAGCTGCAAGCTCTTTGCGCGTTACACACATTTACCACCTTGAGCAATTACTGCTATTCACCCTGGTGGTGGCAGCGATGCTTTCTACGCTGCTGCAGGATCGATGGATCCGTTTCCCGTTAAAACAGCTCGCCATCTTTTCCAGTGATATTGCTGATGGCAAATATGACTCCACCATGGAATATCATTCCCATGATGAGGTCGGCAAACTGGTACGGGCTTTTGACAGCATGCGTCAACAAATCAGGCAGCGCGAAAACGATCTTATAGAAAGCCAGGCACGCAACAAGGCAGTGGTTGAAAATGCTGTCGATGGCATTATATCTATTGATATTAAAGGCAGAGTAGAGAGTTTTAATAGTGCCGCCGAAAAAATATTCGGCCACTCTGCCGACGAGGTCATTGGCCAAAATGTAAAAATGCTCATGCCGCAACCCTACGAACGTGAACATGACGGTTACCTGTATAACTACCTGTCTACCGGTAAGAAAAAAATTATCGGCATCGGGCGAGAGGTCGAAGGCCTGCGTAAAGACGGTACCACGTTTCCACTGGAACTGGCCGTCAGCGAAGTCGAACTCGACAACCGCAGACTGTTTATAGGCATGACTCGTGACATCACCGAACGCAAAAAAATCGAGCAGATGAAGAACGAGTTTGTTTCTACCGTCAGCCACGAACTTCGCACACCATTAACCTCTATACGCGGTGCGCTAGGCCTGGTACTTGGCAAAGGTGCAAAAGATCTATCACCGAAATTCCTGCGCTTGCTGGAAACCGCTAATCGTAACAGCGAGCGCCTGACGTTCCTGATTAACGATATTCTTGACCTCGAAAAAATTAATGCCGGCAAACTCGAATTCCATCTCGAGGCCATAAACCTTTCAACATTAGCTAAAAGAGCCGTTGAAGAAAATGAAGGTTATGCACACTCGCATAATGTCAGACTGAAGCTTATCCTGAAAGGTAAAGACTCAACAACAGTGCGCGCCGACGAGCATCGATTATTACAGGTATTTGCCAACCTGATTTCCAACGCCGTAAAATACTCGGCAGAAAATGACACGGTTGAAATCGAAGTAAAACGCATCAACGATAAGCTTCGCGTTTCTGTTGCCGATAATGGACCTGGCATACCTGCTGAGTTTCGCTCCCGTATATTTGCCCGATTTGCACAGGCTGACAGTTCCGACACCCGCGAAAAAGGCGGCACTGGCCTGGGCCTGACCATCACTCAGGCCATCATTGAACAACTCGGCGGTAGCATTAGCTTCAACAGTGACCCCGGTGAAGGCGCTGAGTTCTTTTTTGAACTGTCCGCGTGGGACCAGGCCGTCGAAAATACTGAGCTTGATGTGTCACTGCCAAAAGTACTGGTTTGCGAAGACGATCCGGATGTTGCCTACATACTGGTTAACCTTCTGGAGCAGGAAGGCCTGTCCGGCGATATAGCCGCTAGCGCAAAAAGTGCGCGCGAGCTACTGCTCAAAAATAACTACCGACTATTACTTCTTGACCTGAAACTGCCGGACGCCAACGGACTTGATCTGGTCAGGGAATTACGAAATGAAGATGCCACGCAAAAACTGCCTATTATCGTTGTATCCGGTCGCGCTAGTGAAGGCCGTAAAGAATTCGATGGTGATTCACTTACAGTTGCTGACTGGTTACAAAAACCCGTTGACCGTCATCGCCTGTCACAGGCAATAAAAAATACCATACACGGCAACAAACGCCCGCTTATTTTACATGTTGAGGATGACCTTGACGTTATCCAGGTATCACAGGCACTGTTTGAAGGCGAGGTTGATTTTGAATATGCAACCTCACTGTCCGAAGCAAGAAAAAAACTAATAATAAACGATTATGACCTGGTCATTATCGATATATCATTACCCGATGGCTCAGGTCTGGAGCTACTCAGTGAAGTTGGCAACGACTGCCCGGTCATGCTTTTTTCCGGCCAGGATATGGATGATGACATTACTGAGCGCGTGGCCGCCACCCTAACAAAGTCGCGAACAAGTAATGATGAACTGATACAAACCGTCAAACGATTATTAACATAACGATCAATCAAACAACCGAGCCACTAAAATGAAATTACTTTATGTAGAAGACGAGGCCGATATCCGCGAAATTGCCGAATTCGCTCTTGAAGATGAAGGCTTCGATATAAAATTTTGCGAATCAGGCGAGCAGGCCCTGGAACAGGCCGCTGACTTTCAACCGGAAGCGATACTGCTAGACGTCATGATGCCGGGCATGGATGGACCCACAACCCTGCAAAATCTGCGAGCGCTACCAGGACTGCAAACCACACCGGTAATCTTTCTTACCGCCAAGGTTCAACCCAATGAAATTCAGGACTTCATTGCTCTCGGCGCCATTGACGTCATTCCGAAACCATTTGACCCGATGACACTGGGCGAACAGATTCGAAGCATTCTGAGCCACAACAGCTAATGAACAAAAGCAAGCAAGACAAGTTGCACAAACTGCAGGATAAATACATTGAGCAACTGCCCGGAAAACTAAATGCACTAAACAGGGTCTGGCTGAAGGCGCTGCATAACAATGACATGGCGGAATTAAAGCAGCTTCGCCAGCTGGCACATAACCTGGCTGGCTCTGCTGGAACGTTCGGCTTTCCCTCTGTCAGTATCGAAGCCAGGAACCTTGAAGACACGCTCAGGAATCTGAGTGAAGAACAAGGCTTGAACAGCGTGGCCGAGGAAGTCATTGCCGATGCACTGCAACGAATTGTCAGCCTGGTCGGACTCGGGCCGAATAAACAGGAGTCACTCACAGCTGTTGAACACGATGCCGCTGTTACCACAGCCGAGTTCGACCGACTGGTTTACGTCATCGAAGATGACGACTTGCTGGCCAGGGAAATTGCTTCTCAGCTGCATTACTTCGACTATGAAGTTGAAACCTTCCCCTCTACTTTTCAGGCCGCGGAAGCCGTCAAGCTGCGCACACCCTCAGCCTTGATCATCGATGTCCAGTTACCTGATGGTGAACTTTCAGGTCCGAATTTTGCCCGCTCATTCAATAAATTTTCTTCTTCATACGTACCTTCGATATTCATCTCCACCCGGGACGACTGGCAAGCACGCCTTTCAGCAATACAGGCAAATGGCAGCGCCTACCTGACTAAACCTCTGGACTTCAATGAGCTGCTCGAACGCCTTGAACAACTCACCCTGAGGCAACTGCCTGAGCCATTCAAGGTACTTATTGTCGATGACATGGAAGTCCTTGCTGAACACTATGCCACGGTGTTAAGCAACGCCGACATGAAAGTCAAAACCGTATCGGACATTAATGACTTACTGGAAACACTCAGTGACTTCAAACCAGAACTGATATTAATGGACATCTATATGCCTCAAATTTCAGGCCTGGATGCCGCAAAAATAATACGGCAAAAAGATGAGTTACTTGGTGTCCCTATTGTTTTTCTTTCAACCGAATCCGACCCCTTACAACATAATTCTGCGATGGAACTGGGCGGCGATGACTTCCTGCAAAAACCCATTGCAGATGACCACCTGCTCATTGCCGTTCGTACACGTGCCCTGCGTTTTCGCCAACTGCGCAGTTACATGTTTTGCGATGGCCTCACAGGCCTGCTTAATCACGTCGCCATCAAAACCCGCCTTGAGTCGGAGATTTCACGCGCACATCGCCAGCATGAAGCGCTCATTTTCGCCATGCTTGATATCGATAACTTCAAACAGGTCAATGATACTTACGGCCACCCCGTGGGTGATCGCGTCATAAAAAGTGTGGCACGCATGCTGAAAAAGCGTTTGCGCAAGTCAGATATCATCGGACGTTATGGCGGTGAGGAATTTGCTATCATATTGCCAGAAACTGATATTAAAACAGCAAACAAACTACTCGATGACGTGTGTCAGAATTTCTCACAAATCACACAACAAAGTCATAACGATCAGTTTTACTGCACACTCAGTGCAGGTGCTACACAACTGCGACCAAGCGACGGCCTGGACAGCCTGATTAACACTGCAGATGAAGCATTATACGAAGCAAAGAACACCGGAAAGAACAAGGTGTGCATAAAATAAATTTAGCACATTCTGTTTACTTATAAATTAGTAAACCTATTTCAAACCATCAAGGCATTCACGCAATGAAACAAGCCGCTATACCTGAGAACGAAGAAGATCGCCTTCGAAAATTACACGAATTAGGAATACTTGATACCCTCGAGGAACAGGCATACGACGACCTCACCACGCTTGCTGCAGAAATTTGCAATACGCCCATTGCCTTAGTGAGTCTTGTCGACAGTGACAGACAATGGTTTAAATCACACCATGGCCTGGATGCCCGCGAAACGCCCCGCGAGTATGCATTCTGCGCCCATGCGATTCTTGATGACGATGTTTTTGTTGTTGAGGATTCCAGCAAAGATGAGCGATTTATTGATAACCCGCTGGCCACGGGCGGCCCTCATGTAAAATTCTATGCGGGTGCTCCGCTGATAATGAGTGATAACATTAAACTGGGAACATTATGTGTCATTGGCGATGAAGCGCGAACCATTTCACACACTCAAAAAACCGCGCTGGAAGCATTGGCACGACAGGTAGTAAGCCAGTTAGAATTAAGACTTAAGGTAAAAGAGTTAAAACTTTTAGACCAGGCCAAAGATGAGTTTATCTCTATGGTGAGCCATGAACTAAGAACGCCGTTAACGGCAATTTATGGTTCGCTATCATTACTGCTAAGCAGTAAAACCGCTGCATTAGAAAAAAAACAGCAGAAGTTAGTGACTATTTCTTATAACAATACTGAACGCCTCCTTGGTCTCGTTAATGATATTTTAGACATAGCTAAAATAGAATCTGGACAGCTAGACTTTTATAAAAAAGAATTAAATATAAAAACCTTACTGGAAAAAGCGGTTGAGCTAAATGAACCGTATTGCAAGAAATGCCAGACCAATCTAAGGCTTTATTATCCGGACAATAATGAACATATAATGGTAAGCGCGGATGAACAGCGATTAATGCAGGTAATGAGCAACTTTATATCTAATGCCGCAAAATTCACCCATGAAAACGATCTAATTGAGATTAGTTTCAAAAAAGAAAACGATTATGCCGTTGTAGAAGTTACAGATCACGGTCCCGGTATTCCGGCTGAACAGCAGGATTTAGTGTTTATTAAATTTAAGCAGCTTGATACAAAAATAAACAACAAGCTACCGGGAACTGGACTGGGGTTAAATATAAGTAAAAACATTATAGAATTACAACACGGCATAATCGGCTTTGAATCAACACCAAATTTAAAAACAACTTTCTATTATAAATTACCACTCATTTAACAACAGGCGTAATTGATGTCGCCACCTGAATTTATATAATGTCCTTGCCTATAAAACAAGACGCGCCACTTTATAGCCGCCGACAGGTTTTAATTTTATGCACTCGAAAATGATACAGACATTTGAATTCTTGAAATTACTCATAGATTCAATTTCAGAACATATGGTCGTCATCGACCAGTATGGCGAGATACAGTTTACCAATAAAGCCTGGGATAAATTTTCTCAGGACAATGAGTGTGTAACAATAAGTGACTGGATTGGAACCAATTATCTTATATCCTGTGATCAGGCAGCAGAAACGGGAGATGACCATGCCAGTAAAGCCGCCAGCGGGATTCGGCAGGTTATTAATGGTCTGGATTCATTTTATTTAGAATACCCATGTCATAGCCCAGATGAAAAAAGGTGGTTTATGATGAGAGCAACTCCTTTCGACTATGAGAACACGCCTTATATTATTATTTCTCACCAAAATATAACTGAACGAAAACTCGCAGAAGAACAGGTTACACTATTATCACGCCAGGATGGTTTAACCGGACTTGCCAATAGAAGATGTTTCGATGAATTTTTACTTACTGAATGGAGCCGCTGCTCACGATTAAACTTTCCTATTACTGTGGCAATGCTAGATTTAGATCACTTCAAAATGCTTAATGATACTTATGGACACCAGTCTGGTGATGATTGTCTTGTTAAAATCAGTAAAGTTCTCGCAGAATTTGCTAATCGCCCCGGTGATATCTGCGCCAGGTATGGCGGAGAAGAATTTGTGCTGGTTTTCGGCAACAGTACGACTGAACAATTAACAGATATTATTAATGACCTGCAAAGCAAAATTCGTGAGTTAAAAATCCCCAATGAGAATGCTCCAACCAGTCAATACGTTACAGCAAGTATCGGGGTAAAAACAATGGTATCCTGATACAAATTCCAGCGAAAAAGAATTATTAAAAGCCGCAGACAAACTTCTTTATTCGGCAAAAGAAAATGGCAGAAATCGAGTGATTATATTCTAATTAATGCAGAAAAAATGCACAACCGTGAACATCAACAAGGGTGCATAAACTCGACACGCCTCTCTTTATGCCACACCTGTTACTAGCATCGTCAGCGTCAACATAACAACATAGGCAACCAGACATAATGGATTTTCTTACTTTTAAAAGCTTCATTAGCACCGACGTTTTAATAATTTTTTACTATACTGGTGCAATTCTTCTGCCTTTTGCTATGCTGACCCTTATCTCATGGATCATAAAGAAATACAAACTAGTTGATGTTGCCTATAAAAATGGAAAGGAAACAATATGGCAATCTTTGGATATAAAACAAAAGACCAGGTTAGTCGTATTATTCATCACTTGCTTCTTGTTTATGGAACTCTTTTGGCGAATGCTGTTTGAATTTCTCATAGCCTATATGCAAATGCGTGACGCCTTACTATCACACGCCTGATACTGAATTAATGCCACACGCTAACAAAAACTTCAACACTGTCAGATGCCTGATAAGCAGCTGCAGTTTAAGCAGAAATTTTGAGTAAAAAAACATGAAGCAAGTATTAACGTTAGTCTATCGGCACATCTTTTCAAGAGCAGCGACAGCTAATAGTAAACATAATGATTAACAACATAAAAGAGGTGAAATTTTGCAAACAACAGTAAAGAAATGGTTCCGCGATAAGGACTCAGGGTTTCTCGATAACGGCAGTGGCCCAGACATAATAGTACGCAAGGCCGATCTGCTTAATTGCCAGTTTCTAAAGGTTGGCGCAACGGTTGAGTTTGAATGCCACCCTGATCAACAGGGATTAATCGCTAAAAAGGTCAAGCTTTCGCAGCAAAAAGGAGCAAATAAACAACATAGCGGAAAACGCAGTACCAAGATTCGCCCTGGGTCATGACGTAATCGAATAGCAACCATGGGCAGGAAAAATGGGGGCCTCGCCAGCAGGCGAAAAGTATGGGACTGGATATCAATAAGATCCAGTCCACAGCAACAACATTTCAGATGAACCCTATTGCTATATACCTTAATCAGTAAAGCTATCGATTCGAATCAGGCTCATGCAGACCAATATGGCGCTTTATTCCACTGGCGGCCTGACGAGGGCAGTGACGTAGATTCGTGGCGTGCCAATAGACTTCCAGGTTTTATCGAATTTATGTCTAATGCGATAAAATATTCGCCTAAAGGTGCACCTGTGGTAATTTCAACAAAACAGATAACAGGAATTTTGTAATGCCACTGACTCTTGCCCCGACACGGAATAAACAGCATAAAATACTGGCATGATTATTAACCCGACACCCGCGCTACTGGAAAACCTGTACTGGATAACACTTATTGCCGTCGTAGTCTCATCAGCCTCCGGCGTTCTTAAAGCAGGTTTCAAACAATTTGATCTGTTCGGTGTCATTATTATCGCGATAGCAACCGGACTGGGCGGCGGTTCACTGCGTGATATGCTGCTTGATCGCGATGTCTTCTGGATCCGTGACCAGGTGTTTTTTATCGCGTCGCTAGGCAGTGCCATAGCCATCTTTATCACTGCCCGCCTGGTGGCCATCCCACCCCGGTTTTTTCTGGTGGCCGATGCTGCCGGTCTGGCCACTTTTGCTATTGCCGGCACACTGGTCTCATTGATGGTCGGTGCTCCCTGGCTGGTCGCCAGTTTTATGGGGGTAATGACCGGCACCATGGGCGGTATTTTCCGTGACGTATTAAGCAATGAACCGCCCGTCGTCTTTCAGAGCCCGCTATATGCCACGGTATCCTGGGGCGGATCCTTAATGTTTATTGCTTTATTAACCGTCAACATGGACGCCACGCTTGCCGCCATCATCGCCGGACTCAGTATATTTATTTCGCGACTGCTGGCCCTTTATTTTAATATCAGCCTGCCAAAATTTCGCTTCAAATCTGGCTGATGTTTAAGCGTCAAATTCAGCAATCGTTGTTTAAAACATCCTTGAACTGATGCGCATGACAAAAACGACATCACAGGCCGCGCTGAAATAGTTGCAGGATTTGCGTTATAATGTGCAAATATTACAGCGACATAACCACCCCTTAAACTACCGGAGCACATACATGTCTATAGAACGCACACTTTTCGCCTTTGGCGGCATCATGGTCATGCTGACGTCTTTACTGGCTTTATATCATCACCCTAACTGGACATGGGTTACTTTGTTTATCGGTTTTAACTGTTTTCAAAGTTCATTTACCGGATTCTGCCCACCTTCATGGCTGATGAAAAAGTTCGGTTTAAAAACGGAAGCGGAATTAGCTACAGCCGAAAAATAAGCCCCTTCTCTATTGCATAACGCCGCCATGAAAACGGCCCCTAAACAACCAGGTACCCGATAACTTTCATGGCGGCATAACATGCGCATTCACCTTGTGCTTCCAGCTAGCACGACAGAACGTACAAAAACAGCAGGCATTAATTAGGTTCTATTGCTCGCCAGTGCACGATTGAATTCGCATAATAGTTAATAATGTCACTTTCCGATTCCAGCATTCTGTACAGATTATCTTTTTCGTCGACCAGTCCACGGCCTATTAATGCAGACAGGGCGGACCCTAAAACACTTTCAATGGCACTGGCTGAAATATCAATCGGTGCGCCGGCTTTTTCCAGCTGCTCTATTCTTTCAGCACACTGCGCTTTAAGTTCAAGCTCACTTTTCCAATGCATCTTTATTTTTTATTAATACTTCACACATCAAAGCAACCGGCAGCACTGGCACTACCTGTCTTAATATTTTTCATGATTGATTTGGCTAAAGACTCAACAGACAAAAACCGCTCTTCCTGGTCCAATACACTAAAATCAATCTGCTTCGTTTCACAATATTTTTTTGCAGAAACCGGTTCGCCAAAATTCACGCTGGCATAACCAAATCGGCGCCAGCGATTTTTTCTGGATAACATGGCATTTTTAAAAATAAATGTCGCCGTTGTTTTTATAACAAACCAGGCACTTCTTTTTTCTGCGGTTTTATCCAGACGGCGCACCAGGCTTCTGTCTTCAATAACGCGATCATAATTAATGCCGACCGGAATAAATACAATGTCACGGTCAGTTTGTGGATGATAGTCGCGTAACATGTAATCCAGAAAACCTAAACGCGATGGACTCACGCAGTTCCCGTTTTTGGTTAAACCGCCCTCAAGAAAGACCGCCTGGCAGACACCGGCGCGAGTCGACATGTTGACATAACGTTCAAGCACTTTTCGATATAAGGCATTACCTGAATTTCGACGAACAAAAAATGCGCCCATGGATTTTATCAATGTTTGCAACGGCCAGATCCTTGCCCACTCGCCAACCGCATAAGACAAGGTGGTTTTTTCCGCGACTAAAAAAGACACCAGAACGTAATCCATATTACTGCGATGGTTCATAACAAACACCACGCTGGCGTTTGTGTCTGCCTCACTAATTTTATTATGGTCATAAAAACCAACACGCACACGATAAACCAGGCGCGCCAGTTTTTTAGCCAGCCAGTAACCTATTCGAAAATAAATATAAGCATTAAACGCGGGGATTATTTCAGAGGCATACTTATGCGCTTTATCCTGCGCCACAGCATGCGGCATTTCATGTTCGTCTGCATATTCTTTAATGGCATCGATGACTTTATCGTCAAACACCAGCTGATCAATCAAAGCCTGGCGACGGGTAAACTGGATAGGACGAATTTCAATATCAAGTCGCGTATTGATTTCATTAATTACGCGGTTGACCCGCCGTTTCAAATACCAGCGCATGCCTGGCAATAAAATACGGTCCAGCACCATGACAGCGGCAAAAACCACTAACACGATAAAAAACCAATATGGCAGCGTTATTGTTTCCATGATGCTTACATATTACACAATCACCTGACAGAATGTTACACAAGCGTTAAGATTCACCCTCTTAACAAAGACGCAATACAAAGGTATAAGAATGAGCAAGTATGATGTTTACGGCCTGGGCAATGCACTGGTTGATATGGAATTTGAAATCAAAGATCAATTTCTTCAGTGATAACAACATTGATAAAGGTGTGATGACACTGGTTGATGAGAACCAGCAACACGAATTAATCAGCCAACTTGATATTTTTGAAGGCAATAAAGCCAGCGGTGGATCTGCCGCAAATACTTTAATTGCCGTCAGTTCAATGGGCGGCTCATCTTATTACTCCTGCAAGGTCGCCGATGATGATCTCGGGCATTTTTACCTGGACGATCTTAAAAGCCGCCGGTGTTGACTGCAACATGGATGGCAAACATAAGGGCGGCATAACCGGCAAATGCCTGGTTATGGTAACACCTGATGCAGAACGCACCATGCATACTTTTCTTGGTGTCTCTTCAGAACTGTCACCCTATGAAGTCAATGAAGATGCCATTAAAAATTCCCGTTACTGTTACCTTGAAGGTTATCTAACAACGTCTGAATCCGGGAAAGCTGCAAATATTGAAGCCCGTAAAATAGCCCTGGCAAACAACGTTAAAACAGCGCTGACATTTTCTGATCCTTTTGTAGTTGAGCATTTTCGAGAAGGTTTTAGCGACACCATCGGTGACGGCATTGATTTACTTTTCTGCAACGAAGCCGAAGCGCTTAGTTATACACAAAAAGAGTTCAGTAGAAGACGCAACCGAAGTCATCAAAACATTTTCAAAAACCTTTGCTATTACGCTGGGCGCCAAAGGTGCCGTTGTCTATGACGGTTCAAACTTAATCAATATAGACGCTAATCCAATTCAGGCTGTAGACAGCAATGGTGCGGGTGATCTGTTTGCCGGTGCTTTTATGTATGGCCTGACCCATGGCATGTCATATGAAGACGCCGGTAACACTTGCCAGCAAGGCCTCATCTATCATTGTTGGGCAGTTCGGCCCGCGATTAAAATTATCGCAATATCAATCACTTACAAATTAGTTCAATTTTCATGTCATCTTTTCTCCGTTTGCCGCGTTAATAGTAATAACAGCCATGCAAAAGCTGTTCTTATGAAAATAACGCAAACGGAGCAAACAATGAAAATTTAATTTTGATAGCCATCACTAGCATCGCACTGTCACTTGCGTCCATCTGTGGACAATTGCTTTAAAAGCATTTGCATGAGCATACTCGGTAGATTTACTATCAAATATGTCATCCGAGGGTCCGGTTATGGATCATGTGAGGTTTAAGTTATTACAGCTGATCAATCCAGATCAATGCGTCCGTTATCACATACATGATTTGCAAAACCGGAGCCGGCTTCTGCATAAATATTAAATACCGAATCCACACCCGCCGCTTTCAATGATTCAATGCAATCATTATGCTTTATCGTAGCCGCTATTTTCCCCTGATAACCTGAGCGTTTAATCATTTCAACTGCATCGTGTAATTCATTTAGGTTAGGCATATCCAGCATAATAATTTTTACCGTACCCGGTCTCAATCTCTCCCAGAAGTCATAGTCTGTTGCGTCGCCAACAATAACTTTTCTTCCCTTTTCAACATGCCTGTCAACCACAGCCTGGTCATAATCGATACCCAGCAAACCGTCGCCATATCTTTCCAGCAAGGTATCGTAAACACCGGCACCAACACGTCCCATACCAAACACCAGGACTTTCGCATTACCGACATCAATGGGCAGATCATCAGAAAGTCGTTGAGAACTTTCCATTTTATGCAATGAATGTTCATAAGTTGCATATAAAGCATGCGCTCTTGAATTTGCCAGTGATGAAACGATAAATGTAATCGACAATGCTATCGCAATAATGACTAGCCATTCACTATCCATCCAGCCACTTGATACGCCAATTGCACCGATGATCAAACCAAATTCGCTGTAGTTCGATAAAGACAGGCTTGTTAAAAAACTGGTACGTGCACGCAGTTTAAAACCTGTTAGCAATCCATAAAATAGAAATGTTTTAGCCAACATGGCTATGGCAAGCGCAAGTGCAATAGCTGCCGCCATCATTGTCGGCGCGCCATAAAATCCTATACTAAGGAAAAAGGCCACGAGAAAAACTTCTTTGAATGACAGCAATGATTTTGCCAGTTCATCAGACTTCTCATTACCTGCCAGCAGCACTCCTAACAGCAAGGCCCCCAAATCTGCTTTAACGCCAACCAGTTCAAAAAGTGCAGCGCCGCCTAATGCCAATGACATGCCACTTAATATTAACAACTCTCCATGCCCGACTTTTTTTATAAAGCCAGTCAATAAAGGCCGAAGGGGTATTAACAGAAATAACAGCAGCGCCCAGAATGTCGGCACTTTCCCTGATGCAGCGGTAAGAAAAATTACCGCAAACAAATCCTGCATGATCAAAATACCAATCGCTATCTTTCCATGCAATGAAGACATCTCTGCCTTTTCATCTAAA
Organism: uncultured Gammaproteobacteria bacterium; assembly: GCA_963768125.1. Classification (GTDB taxonomy): domain Bacteria; phylum Pseudomonadota; class Gammaproteobacteria; order SZUA-229; family SZUA-229. The sequence goes on along the minus strand of CAVYHC010000032.1, from coordinate 113,451 downwards.
ACTTTTACCGCAAACACCGTACTGGAAAAGCTTAGTGCAAAGGCAATAATGGCCGAATCAAAAGCAGAGAGTCCGGAAAAATTCTGCAACCCGGTAAAACTTAAGATAAAAATCAGGAAGCCGAAGACAACGATGGTTACCAGCATATGGATCACAGAAACCGCCCATATCTCTGCACGCAGCAAATCTTTGATGTTTAACTTCAAACCAATACTAAAAAGCAAAATGGTAACGCCAATGTCGGCTACCGCACTTAAAGTAGCACCACTTTGCACATTCATTGCGCTTAGTACAAAACCCGCAATAAGATAACCAACCATTGGCGGCAGAGATACCAGGCTTACCACCATACCGAAACAAAGCGCAATCAATATCCAGATTACATCAGAAAAATGTGTTGCCAGTAAACTTAATTCCATAATATTTATTTATAAATTCAAATAAGATAAAGTCATTCTTGAATAGCGTTGCTATACTTTAAACATGTTTTGTCTTAAATCACATACATCTATACCCGTGTTTATTAAAGCCGCCATCACCACGGCCACATTATTGCTCTGCGGTGTCAATTTCGCGGCGTTTGCAGACAACGAACAGACAACAGCAAAACGTGTAGAAGTCTATTCGTTAAGTCAAAATTACTGGGACACGCAATACGGTGACACTTTAAGTAAAATAAGCACCCATCTTTTACCTAACAACCCATCGAAACGTGACGCCCTGGAACGCGACATCGTGCGGCTGAATCCTGACGCTTTTATTAACGGCAACCCTGAATTATTGCTTGCCAACAAACGCCTGTGGATGCCCGGTTATATGAAACAGGCCGACTCTAAAGCAAATCCCACTACAACCATTGTTGAGTCATACGACTGGGGCAATATTAAACGATCGCGTTGATGCTTTTCTCCGCTAATGAGCGTAAATACAAAAACAATAACCCTCAAACGTATTTCTAAAATACCACTATGAATAAACGGCAGCCCACAGCTGTCTTTCATAAATCAAAAAGCAGCTTGTCATTTGCATTCCCTGGCGGGAAAACGTCACAATAAACCCCGTTCAGCAAACGATACCACCTCATCGCCAACCACAAAATGATCCAGTACCCGGACATCGACCAGAGCCAGGGCTTCTTTTAAGCGCTGCGTAATTTGCTCATCTGCATGGCTCGGTTCAGCTACGCCTGAGGGATGATTATGTGCAAATATTATCGCTGCCGCATTCTTTTTTAATGCCAGGCGAACGACTTCTCGCGGATACACACTGGCGCCATCGATAGTACCGTGGAACATTTTCTCAAAGGCGATAACGCGATTGCGATTATCCAGAAATAAACAGGCAAAAACTTCATGCGGATAATGGCCAAGTTGCGCCATCAAATACTGTCGGGTTTGCGCCGGGCTGCACAATGTTTCACCGCGACTCAGCTGTTCAAACAAGTGGCGTTTTGCCATTTCCAGTACTGCCTGCAATTGCGCATACTTGGCACTGCCCAGGCCTTTGTACTGGCAAAAATCGCTTTGACTCGCCTGTAGCATCGGCTTCAAACCATCAAAGTTATCCAGTAATTGCCGCGCTAAATCGACGGCAGTAAACCCTTTGCAGCCGGTTCTTAGAAATATTGCCAGTAATTCGGCATCTGACAGTGCTTCAGCACCTTTATTGAGTAATTTTTCGCGCGGCCGCTCAGCCACCGGCCATTGTGATATTGCCATAATTCTTCCCTGCCTAATCCGGCGTTTATTCAATCCATTGTCACGCTGATATTAACCATAAGCCAACACCAGTGCAAATAGCCATAGCCATGGCTGATTCTGCTAAAATAACGCGCATGAGCCCTTTAAATAACAAAAACATTGTCATCGGTATTACCGGTGGCATAGCTGCCTACAAAAGCGCCGATTTAACTCGCCGTCTAATCGAGGCCGGGGCCGATGTACGTATTGTGATGACAAAGGCCGCCACCGAATTTGTTACTGCCATGACTTTTCAGGCATTGTCGGGCCATCGCGTGTTTTTCGATAACGAAAACGGGCAAAACGCCGATGATAATTCTGCTGGCATGAAACATATCGAACTGGCACGATGGGCCGATGCAATCATCATTGCGCCTGCCAGCGCAAACACCATTGCCAAACTCGCCCACGGCCGGGCAGACAATTTGCTTACCACCCTGTGCCTTGCCAGTGAAGCCATTAAGTGTTTTGCGCCGGCGATGAACCGGGTGATGTGGCATGACCTGAGCACCCAGGCCAACTGTCGCTCACTTGTCGATAAAAACTGGATTCAACTAGGTCCGGCCAGTGGTTCACAGGCATGCGGCGAAACCGGTGAAGGCCGTATGCAGGAAGTCAGTGAAATACTCAATGCATTAGAACAATGTTTTACCTCAGGCGAGCTACAAGGCCTGAATCTTGTCATTACCGCTGGCCCTACTTACGAAGCCATCGACCCGGTTCGTTTTATCGGCAACCGCAGTTCCGGTCGCATGGGTTATGCCATAAGCACCGCGGCACGTGATGCAGGCGCCAATGTCACCTTAATTAGCGGTCCTAGCCACCTGTCGGCGCCTGAAACGGTCAACTTTATCGCTGTTGAATCGGCCGAAGAAATGAAACAGGCTGTTTTATCGAGCTTGAACAACTGTCACATATATATTTCTACCGCCGCCGTTTCGGACTACCGCGTTAAAAATGCTGCATCGCAGAAAATCAAAAAAACGGAAGACAGCCTGAGCTTGCAGCTAACGAAAAACGATGACATTATCTCAATGGTCGCCAAACATAAAATACGACCTTATGTCGTCGGCTTCGCCGCAGAAACTGAAAACCTTATTGAAAATGCCATACAAAAGTTACAAGCAAAAAATCTGGACATGATTGTAGCGAATGATGTCAGTACCTCGTGCGATCAACCGGACATCGGCTTTAATAGCGAATACAATGCTTTGCATGTTTTCTGGGCAAATCCAGAAAAAGGCCATACAAAAAACAATAATACGATGATACCTGATGAACAGCTTAGTGAGCAGCTTGGTGAGCAGCAATTTGCTGTAACTCGCAAATCTCAACTGGCCGTACAATTGATATCACTGATTGCACAACAATATAGCATCAACAAAATACAGCATGAACAAAATACAGCTTAAAATTCTCGACCCACGCATTGGCAAAGATATCCCGTTACCTGAATATGCCACCGATGGCTCAGCCGGCATGGATTTGCGTGCCGCGCTTGATGAGACCACCAAAATAAAACCCGGCGAAACCTTATTGATTCCAACCGGTATGGCAATTTATGTCGAAGACCCCAACATGGCGGCTGTAGTACTGCCGCGGTCGGGGCTCGGTCATAAACATGGTATTGTACTGGGCAACCTTGTAGGTCTGATTGATTCAGATTACCAGGGCCAGTTGTTTGTTTCCTGCTGGAACCGCGGCAGTGAAAGTTTCACCATCGACGTGGGCGATCGCATTGCGCAGCTTGTTATTGTACCGGTTATTCAAGTTGGCTTTGAAGTCGTCGAGGAATTTGAAAGCACGCATCGCGGCGCCGGCGGCTTTGGCCATTCAGGAAATAATTAAGTGCTAAGTTTCTCTTTAGCTGTTACCCATTCAAAATAACCACTACATTCAACGTTACATTAAAACATTATGGCCATTACTGAAAACATCTTTCGCGCTTACGATATTCGTGGCGTTGTTGAAACCGCATTAACACCTGACGCTGTACAGCAGATCGGACAGGCTTTTGCTACTGAGGCATTATCACAAAAGCAGAAAACCGTGGTCATCGGTCGTGATGGCCGTCTTTCTAGTCCCGAACTGGCACAACGTTTAAGTGAAGGTTTGCGCGCTGGCGGCTGTGATGTTATCGACATAGGCATGGTACCTACACCCGTACTTTATTACGCCACACATAAATTAAAAACCGGCACCGGCATTATGGTTACCGGCAGCCACAACCCACCGCAATATAATGGTTTAAAAATGCTTATTGCCGGCAATACTTTATACGGTGATGGCATTAAAGCGCTTTACCAGATGATTGTTGATGACAGTCTCAACAATGGCCAGGGCAGACATACTGAACAGGATATATTGACGGATTACCTGGAAACCATTGTTAACGATATCAAACTTGAAAAACCATTAAACATAGCCGTGGATTGCGGTAACGGTGTAGCCGGTGTTGTGGCGACCGAATTATTCACTCGTCTGGGCTGCAAAGTAACCGAGTTATTTTGTGATGTAGACGGTAATTTTCCAAACCATCACCCTGACCCATCGAAACCGGAAAACCTGCGCGACCTGCAAAATGCCATGAAAGAAAATTCGCTCGACCTTGGTTTAGCTTTTGATGGTGATGGTGACCGGGTTGGCATTTTAGATGACAAGCAAAATATACTATGGGCAGACCGTCAGATGATGCTATATGCCAAAGACGTATTAAAAAGAAAACCCGGCGCTTTAATTATTTACGATATCAAGTCGACGACTAATTTAGCCATCTACATAAAAAATCTGGGCGGTAATCCGTTAATGTGGAAAACCGGGCATTCCTTTATTAAGGCAAAGATGAAAGAAACCGGCGCCGAACTTGCCGGTGAAATGAGCGGACACATTTTCTTCAAGGAGCGCTGGTTCGGTTTTGATGACGGCTTATACAGCGCCGCTCGCATGCTGGAAATTGTTAGTCAGCATCACGAAAAGAGCTCTGCTATATTCGAGGCATTGCCCGATAGCTTTAATACGCCTGAATTACAAATTGACTTTACTGAAGGCGAACATTACAAGTTTATGGAAAAATTTATCAAAAAATCCGATTTTGGCGACGCTGAGATAATCACCATTGACGGCATTCGCGTTAACTATGCAAATGGCTGGGGATTAGTTAGACCGTCTAATACTACGCCATGTCTAGTGCTGCGCTTTGAGGCTAACGATAAAAATACCTTAAATGAAATTCAAAACACTTTCCGCGAACAATTATTAGCTATAGATAGCAGTTTAAGTTTGCCTTTTTAAGCCAGATACAGGCACAATGATGCCATCCATATAGTTAATTACCGGGGACTACTCGTGGACAGAAAATCCGCCACTAACATTGCCAGTGTTTTATCTGAGGCCTTGCCTTATTTACAACGCCTCAACAAAAAAACCATTGTCATTAAGTTTGGCGGCAATGCAATGATTGACGATGCGCTAAAAAACAGCTTTGCCCGCGATATCGTTTTATTAAAACAGGTTGGGGTAAATCCAGTTGTGGTTCACGGTGGCGGACCACAGATTGGTAAACTGCTTGAAAAAATAGGTAAAGAATCAAAATTTATCGACGGTATGCGTGTCACTGACAGCGAAACCATGGATGTAGTAGAAATGGTTCTGGGCGGCCTGGTCAATAAAAGCATTGTCAACCTGATTAATCATAACGGCGGGCAGGCGGTTGGTTTAACCGGAAAAGACGGCGCCATGATTCGCGCCAGAAAAATGGAAATAACACGCGACTCCGCCGAAGCACAACCAGCAGAAATTATTGACCTTGGCCATGTCGGTGAAGTAACCACCATTGATCCCTCCATCGTGAATACGCTCGATGATGGCAACTTTATTCCTGTCATTGCTCCCATTGGCGTGGGTGATGATGCCGCCTCGTACAATATTAATGCCGACCTGGTGGCTGGAAAAATGGCCTCTGTGTTAGGCGCTGAAAAATTATTATTACTCACCAATACGCCCGGCATTTTAGATAAACAGGGAAACATTCTCACCGGACTGGACGCCAAAAAAGTCAATAAATTGATTGCTGATGGTACCATTGCCGGCGGCATGTTACCCAAAGTGACCTGTGCGCTGGATGCCGTTCATTCCGGTGTAAAAACAGTACATATAATTGATGGTCGCGTAGAACACGCTGTATTACTTGAACTATTAACCGATGAAGGCGTGGGCACACTGATTAAGTCTTAATGTGTAGCAGTTCAAATCTACTCTATTTATGTTTGGATTATAGTATTGCATACATCCCCTGCTTAAAACTCTTGCCCCCATTCCCGGGCATACTTCTCCTTTCTCGCTCTTTCCTCATCTTTTAATTGTTTAAAACGTTCGATATAACCATTAAATTGAGCGTTTATTTCCTCTCGACGTAACTTATGACTTTCTAAAATATTTTTCTGCGTGATCACCTGTTCTTTTTCAATCTTTATTAGCTCGTATAAATCAAGAGGAACTTCACGGTTTGATTCTTGTATCGCAATTACCCGCAAGTTCATTGCATCAACTTTATTCGATGAATCTTTAACGATCGTTTCTGCCAGTTGAATCTGTGCGTCGACCGCTTCCAGTCGCGAGTCGCGCGCCACAATTAAATCTCGCTCGGTGGTATAAGTATCAGTCAATACGCGGTCTCGCTGTCTTTTTCTTTTTTCTATTAATTCGACTTTTTTCATCTCGCGCTGAATTCGTCGTTCTTCTTCTTTTTCTTCCGCTGTTTTAGCCGCCGCTCGGTGTCTCGTCACCACGCCCTGCTCATTCATTTCATCATGTTCTTTTACCAGGTATTTTGGCGGTATCTTATCGCCAAAATGCATCTGATTATTGTCATCAAGCCATCTATACGTTTTCGCCATGACAGAAAATGAACAGCTTAAAAGAACGACAGAAATAATAAACAACGTAAAACGCATAGCGCACAACCTCAAATATTTATAACTGGTAAGCGATGAGTATAAACTTAAATTTAAAGAAATTGAGTTTTTCAATTTGGCCGGGCAACTCTGTAACGTTCGATATATCCATGAAATTTTTTGGAAATATTATCACTGCGTTTTTTATGTTTTTTCATTATCCTGGTCTGCACCGTAACCTGCTGCTTTTCATTATCAATACGATTATTCAATTCGATCGGCACTTCGCGATTTGACGCTTTAATCTCGGCCGCCTGCTTTTCCATCGCTTCTATTTTTTTATTTGAGCTGCTGATGATTATTTCTGACAGTTCCATTTGGATAGCAACGGCATCCAGTCGTGAGTCACGGGCAATGATCAGGTCGCGTTCGGTGGTATAGGTATCAAGCAACTCACGGTCGAGCTGTCTTTCTTTTTTCTCTTCAAGGGCTGTCACTCTACGCTCTTCTTCAAGGCGTATCTCTTCCGCTCTTTCTGCAGGCGTTTTTGCTGCCTCTCGATGCTGCGTCGTCATCCCCTTCTCATTTAATTCATCATGCGCTTTTACCTGGTATTTCTGCGGAATCTTGTCACCAAAATGCATTTGCCCCTCTTCATCTACCCACTTGTACATTACTGCCTGAGCATAAAATGAAAAGCTTAAAACAACGGCAGAAAGAGTCAATAATATAAAACGCATAGCGAACAACCTCAATTGTTATAACCGATAAACTTTAGAGTCTGCAATCGATTCGAGTCCAGCTGAAATAAATTTATAATATTCAGGCATTTTGTTACAGACATTGCCAATAATTCACCATTAACTGCAATCCGTTCATTAAATGCAGAATATTTTAATTCTCATTTCCCAGCATACAAAATCGACTGTAGACTCCATTAGTATAGGCACAAATTTTCAAGAATCGAGCAAATTCACATTGTGGCAGAACAACTTCTCATTTTCGTCATTTCATTAATTGCCAACCTGTTTTCTGCGCTGTCAGGCGGTGGTGCCGGCTTAATACAGCTTCCAGCCCTTATATTTCTAGGACTCCCATTCGGATTAGCCCTCGCTACACACAAAGTTGCCACCATAGCGCTGGGCATTGGCGCCACCGCACGCCACTTGAAAGACAATAAAATAGAACGTGATTTTGCCCTGCTCATGATATTAACCGGTGTTCCCGGTGTCATACTCGGCGCCAGCTTTATTCTTCAAGTCCCCGATCAGATCGCCAAATTAGCGCTGGGCTTGTTAACCATGGGATTAGGTATCTACTCCTTTTTCTCACCCAGCCTGGGGCAGCGCCATCAACTAAAAAACCGAAATTCAAGGGGTTACATCATTGGCGGCCTGGTTTTATTCATCATCGGCATTCTTAACGGCTCACTAACCTCAGGCACCGGCCTCTTTGTCACCCTGTGGTTAATCCGCTGGTACGGCTTTGATTACAAATTAGCCGTCGCTTACACCCTGGTATTTGTCGGCTTATTCTGGAACGCCTCCGGTGCGGTCACACTTGGATTACTTGGTGATATTCACTGGTTATGGATTCCGGCGCTGTTACTTGGTTCGGCAATTGGCGGATATATTGGGGCGCACTTATCCATCGTTAAGGGCAACAAACTCATTAAACGGAGTTTTGAAATTGTTACTTTGTTAATAGGGCTGAAATTAGTTTTAGGCTGATGAGCAGCAGCATTGTCTGCTTTATTGATGAATTTACATTGAGCTATTCTTAGAGCGTGGGTTTCATCTGGTTATTGGTTGTTTGGTATTGACGATTTCTTTTTATTTTGGCATTGCGGGTCTCGCCCCGCTGGCGAGTCACGTTAGTGTTGTTTATTGTGGTTTAGCATTTACAGCTATTTTGAATTGTTCTTGTGATTTCGCCCACTGACGGGCGAGTGACTCTTTGCCTGCAGCCGCAAAGAGTAACCAGAAAGGGCCGCCACTACGGCTACGCCCCTGTAAAAAGCACAGGGGTTCCCATTTAGCCAATACCGTTATCATGCTGCGCCAGAACTCGCCCACGTTGAAAAACACGTGGGCTCAGACATGCTGGCACAGAAAACCCATGATAACGGCACCGCCTAAATGGCTTGCCTAAGGTGGAAGGGTCAACGTCAAAAACGGTGGTGACGTCTTGTGCTGTGCTTTGGCTTTAATTTTAGTTTCTGACCTTGTTTTATTTTTGCTTTTACTTCCGCCTCTCGATTGCTGAAGTTGGGGGTATTGGTAGAGCAAATTCGCCAGGGACGGCGAATTTAGCCTTGTGCGCCCGGACGGCGCATCAGGGCGGGCTCGTAGGCAATACCCCCAACTTCAGGAACCCCGCAGGGGCAATCGAGTAGCGGCGGCCTTTTCTGGTGACTCTTTTGGGCTGTAGCAAAAGAGTCACTCGCCCGTGGTGCGACAACCACAATGCCAAAGTAAAAAAAGTCGTAAATACTATAAGTCCACACCAGACAAAGAAACAAATCAGATCCCATATTCCCGACGATAACCCTGCATCGCCTCTAAATGCTGACTAAACAACGAATCCCCCGCCAAATACTCAATCAAGTCTGCCAGTGTAATAATACTAAACACATCAATGCCGTAATCACGCTGCACTTCCTGGATTGCCGATAACTCTGACTTACCTTTTTCCTGCCGATCAAGTGCAATCAACACTGCCGAAGTGGTCGCGCCTTCTGCCTGGATAATATCGACCGCCTCGCGGATCGCGGTACCCGCAGTAATAACATCATCAACAATTAATACCTTGCCATTTAACTCTGCACCGACGATCAATCCACCTTCGCCATGATCTTTTGCCTCTTTACGATTAAAGGCATAGGGTTTGTCGATGCCATGATTGGCCGACAGTGCATAAACAATCGCAGACACCAGTGGAATACCTTTGTACGCGGGACCAAACAAAACATCATAAACCAACTTATTGTCAATAATGCTCTGGGCGTAACAGCTGCCTAACTCTGCTAGCGCATAACCGCTATTAAACAATCCGGCATTAAAAAAGTATGGACTGATACGCCCGGATTTGAGGGTGAACTCACCAAATCGGAGCACTTGATACTTAATCGCTAATTCAATAAACCGTTTTTTGTTTTCTTGCATTTTTCTATAAAATTCGTTGTTTGTATTTTGCCTGCGCAGTATACGTGATTTTTAACTGTCATCGAAACAGTGAGGATAATTTCAGGTATCATAGGCGCTCATATAACAAGAAGAAACTCCAGCACCATCAGCATGCGTATAATTTCTGCCAACACTAACGGTATTCGCGCCGCCGCGAAAAAAGGTTTTTTTGACTGGTTAAAGAAAGTCGACCCTGACGTCGTCTGCATACAGGAAACCAAAGCTCAATTTCATCAACTAAAAGATGAAATATTTTCTCCTAAAGGGTATTTTTGCGAATACCACGATGCCGAGAAGAAAGGTTATAGCGGGGTCGCCATATACAGTAAGGTTAAACCCAAAAAAGTGACTAAAGGCCTCGGCTGGCACGATATCGATATTGAAGGCCGCTTTATTGAATTTCAATTTGAAAAGCTCAGCGTGATTTCACTTTATATGCACTCAGGCTCTGCCAGCGAAGAACGCCAGAAAGTGAAATTTGATTTCATGGAACGCTTTATCGGGTACTTACAAAGTCTACGCCGAAAACGTCGTGAATTTATTATTTGTGGTGACTGGAATATTGCCCACAAAAAGATCGATATCAAAAACTGGAAAAGCAATCAGACAAATTCCGGCTTCCTGCCAGAAGAACGTGAATGGATGGATACCCTGTTTGGCGAAATCGGTTTCGTTGATGCTTTCCGCGTGGTTAACCAATTACCCGATCAGTACACCTGGTGGTCAAATCGAGGGCAGGCGTGGGCTAACAACACCGGTTGGCGTATTGATTACCAGATAATCACACCCAAACTGGCGCCGCTGGTAAAAGCCGCTGATATCTATAAGGATGAACGCTTTTCTGACCACTCACCTTTAATAGTTGATTACGATTACACCCTTACATGAGCCATGCTGGTATGAAAAAAGCGCTACAGCATAAAAGCTGGCTTGAAGCATTAACCGTTTATTTTCAGCCACGCGTTTTAGCGATGTTGTTTTTAGGTTTTTCTGCCGGTCTGCCTCTTTTACTGGTGTTTGGAACACTGTCCGCATGGCTGGCGCGAGAAGGCATCGACAAAAGCACCATCGGTCACATCAGCTGGGTTGCCCTGTTATATGGCCTTAAGTTTACCTGGTCACCGCTGGTAGACCATCTAAAAATTCCCCTGCTTACCCCGTTATTCGGTCAGCGTCGCAGCTGGATGTTAGTCGCGCAAATTGGCGTTATATGCGGTTTACTTTTAATGGCAGGCAATAACCCGCACGCGCAATTAATGCTTCTTGTTTATGCCGCCCTGCTGGTCGCCTTTTCCTCTGCAACGCAGGATATCGCTATTGATGCCTGGCGCATTGAAGCCATGCCCATAGAAACGCAGGGGGCGATGGCAGCCACATACCAGACAGGTTACCGCCTTGGCATGTTACTGGCCGGGGGCGGCGCCTTCACCATGGCACATTACTACTCCTGGCCTCTGGCCTATACCGTGCTCGCCATGTTTATGTGCATCGGCATCATCACCACACTGTTAATCACAGAACCTGATCATACGGTCTCACGTGACACCTGGAAACAGGAGAAAAAAGTTATTCAATTCCTGGAACGATCGGCGCACCTGCCAAAAAGTCTGCGTGATTTCTATGCCTGGTTTACTGGTGCAGTCATTTGCCCGTTCACTGATTTCTTTATACGTAACGGCAAATATGCACTGATCATTTTATTATTTATCGGCTTGTTTCGTATCAGTGATATCACCATGGGTATCATGGCAAACCCTCTGTATGTGGATATAGGTTACAGTGATCTACAAATCGGCCTGGTGACCAAAACCATCGGACCGGTTATTACTATTTTAGGCGCTATTTTTGGCGGCATGCTGGTGATTCGCTATGGGGTGATGCCGATACTCATGATTGGCGCTATTTTAGTGATGGCGACAAATTTACTCTTTGCCCTGCTCGCCATATTGCCGGCAAACACTCTATACCTGTCCGTTGTTATTGGTGCAGATAATTTAAGTGGCGGACTTGCCGGCTCTGCCTTTATCGCCTATCTCTCAAGTTTGACCAATCGTGCCTATACGGCAACGCAATATGCATTATTCAGCTCATTAATGTTGTTACCCGCTAAATTTATTGGTGGCTTTTCCGGCGACATCGTTGATGCGGCCGGTTTTGTGCCATTTTTTATCTATACCGCGCTTATCGGCATCCCGGCCATTATTCTTATTTCTTATCTTATGCGTAACCCGGTCAATTCAAACACCGCACATACCGCCGCTGACAGCACTGGCCCCAGCTGAGACCGCTGAAATACAAGAAATCCGATTGACCAAAGATAAGCCCGCTCTGCTCGCTACCGCCACAAGAAGATAAACAATAAGCTATTGATTTTATCTATCAATTTATCGCCAAGTCGCCCGAAAAACCCTTTCCCGAGAGACCCACATGCTAGTCAAACAGGTAATTTGACGACTACATGTCGACAATTAACATGATTTAACATTGAACTTTACAATATTATGATATACTAATGGACATAACACACAGAGGAACCTAATCATGATATTTGATGCATTGACCTACGCCATTATTGCAGTCGTTGTAGTTCTAACGTTTGTAGTCGTTCATTTAGCCAAGACTAGAAAAAGACTCTAAGCGTAACCTGGAAAAAATAGAAACTATGACCAATTTGAAATGTGACGATATTCGTCAAACCATGGAATCAGGCGCCACATTACTTGACGTGCGCTCTTGCGACGAATTCAATCGTGGTGCCTTGCCTAATGCGAAGAATATTCCATTGGCCATTTTACCCGTACTGGCGGATGAACATCTTGAGAAGCATGAACCGGTACTGGTTTATTGTCAGGCTGGCGGTCGCGCGGTAATGGCTGAAAGAATTCTGGCAAGCCTGGGCTTTACCAATGTAACAAATATTGGCGGCATTCATCATTACCAGCACTGTTGCTAACAGGGCCAAACACCCCCTTTTGAATGGAGTGTAAGCACAATGAAAATTGAACAGCTATTTGACCCAGCCACAAGCACTTATAGTTATTTGTTATGGGACAAGAAAACGAAACAGGCTGCGTTGATTGACCCGGTTAAGGAACAGCTTGAACGTGATATCACACTCATTAAACAGCTTGAGCTGGATCTTGTGTGTACACTGGAAACGCATATCCACGCTGACCACATTACCGGATCAGGACTGTTAAGAGATGAATTTGGCTGCCTGGTAGCATTACATAAAAATAGTGCGTCTGATTGCGCGGATGTTTTGTTATCTGATGGCGACACCCTAAAACTGGGTGATGAGCCCATCGATGTTATTTTCACACCGGGCCACACCAATACAGATATCAGCTATCGCATTACTGGCGCCGTGTTTACCGGTGACGCCCTGCTAATCAACGGCTGCGGCCGAACGGACTTCCAGTCGGGTGATGCAACAACACTTTATCGTTCAATAACGCAGCAGCTGTTTACTCTGGATGATACAACAACCGTTTATCCGGGCCATGATTATCATGGTTTTACCGCTAGCACTATCGCACGGGAAAAAGCCTTTAATACACGCCTGGGCAACAACAAAACAGAACAGGCATTTGTTGCACTCATGGAGGCTTTAGTACTAGAGCCTCCGGCACGCATAGATACGGCGGTGCCCGGCAACCAACAATGTGGTTTGAAAGTAGCGTAGGCCCTCATTCAGGTATCACCATGTACCTGGCTATGATCAAGCTACAATGTGAGAGGCATAACTGTTAAAGTTATGCCTCTTTTATGTCCCCGCTAAAAACCCCGGTGCAAAACGCCAACGCAAAACCCCTGTGAAGAATACCCCCCCATTAAGTCTTTATGTTCACATACCGTGGTGCGTCAAAAAATGCCCTTATTGTGACTTTAACTCTCACGAAAAAAATGAGAGTTTTGACGAAAACACATACGTTGAAGCCTTATTAATCGATTTGGACACGGAATATGAAAACTGCCAGGGCCGCATGTTAAGCAGTATTTTTTTTGGTGGCGGTACACCTAGTTTATTTTCTGCTGATGCCATTCATCAAATAATTGATCACGCCAACAATCTTTTTAAATTTGAAAACATTGAAATCACCCTGGAAGCCAACCCAGGAACATTTGAACAGGAAAAATTTAATGCCTTTAAACAGGCAGGTATCAATCGCCTGTCTATTGGCATACAAAGCTTTAATGATGCACACTTAAAAACACTGGGACGCATTCACGACAAAAACCAGGCATTAAATGCTGTTGCCACCGCGAACCAGGCAGGCTTTGAAAACATTAACCTGGATTTAATGTTCGGCTTGCCACAACAAACAATACAACAGGCAATATCTGATATACAGACCGCCTGCGATTTTAATGTACCGCATATTTCACACTACCAGCTCACTATCGAAGCCAACACTTATTTTTACAAACACACACCCGCCTTACCCGAGAATGATTTAATCTGGGAAATGCAGACACAATGCCAAAACATACTTATCGACAATAAGTATGAACAATATGAAATATCGGCGTACGCTAAAACAGCAAAACACTGCGCGCACAATTTAAACTACTGGCACTTTGCCGACTATATTGGCATCGGTGCAGGCGCGCATGGAAAACTGACCACATGCAATCACTCTTCAGAAAATTCAGCAAAAATTACCCGTCAATGGAAACATCGCCATCCACAGCAATACATGGAGAAAACACTTGCTGGCAACGCGGTATCAGGCAAAGAAAAATTAGAAACGCAGGCTATCGTGTTTGAGTTTTTACTTAACGCATTACGCCTGAAACAAGGCTGTGACATAGCCACCTTTAAAAAAAATACGGGTCTTGATTACCATGCGTTAGAAAATGCAGTGAAAAATATTGATCCGCTTTTATTAATACTGGATAAAACAAAAGTCTGTACCACAGACAAAGGATTTTTGTTTTTAAATGATATTCTTGAAAAACTTTTAGATGAATAGTTTATCCGCAAAGGACGCAAAAAACACTTCAAACATATTTCACCACAAAGGCACAGAGGGCACAGAGAAAAACTATATAGGTGTGGTTTAAAAAACGAAAAAGACATGAATTGAAATTACAACCCTAATTGAAATTACAACCCTAACAGAATACCGTCATGCCGGCATGCTTCTAGCCGGTATCCATCGCTCATATTGGCATTAATCCAGATAACCCATGCTCACCTGATGAATGGACTCCATCCCTGGAATCGTACTACCTGCCATCCATGGCAGTATTCGCCAGCATGACAAAACATAAGTGTTCCTCTGTGGTAAAGAAAATCTTATAATATTTTACAAATTATTCATCATCTTTTGCTGTTCTTCATGGCGCTTTTGCAGAAGACCTTCTATGTCTTTTGCATCATTCATCACTTTTTTCATGCCTTGCACGGAATAAGGACTGGGTGCCTCGGCGCTCTCTGCTTCTTTTGGTGCTGCCTTCGCCGGTACTTTCACTGCCTGAATCAGATTACTGTTCGGATCTAAAACAATCTGCTCTGCCAAATTATGCTCCGGTGCAGTATTACTAAACTGCATCACACCGTTTTCATCCCGCCATTTATATACCTGCACTTTTTCATCACTGACAACACTGCCAAGACCTTTTGGCGCTTTGTCTTTTAGCTTTGAAAATTCTGTAGCACCCTGTTTCAGGCCTGAATCAAAAAACGACAGGGGGTCAAATTTTCCCATGTAAATCAACGGTACAACAGAAAAAACCGTTAATGTAATCAACATCGATATTATTTTAAACTTCATTTTTTAATCCTTTGGCCGCTTTTTTCGGCTAAGCGTAAAACTGCCATAAAGTATGGCCTACCCTGAATATAATTCAGCAAATATCAGATAAATATGCCACCATAATTCACTTGCTTATAGAAACGCTTACAGGTAGAATTTACGCCCTGTTTTTTCAGCCTTGAACACCACAATCCATGGCGGATTCGGGCAACAAACTTAAGGCAACAAGCCATAAACATCGATTATTACCATCGGAATAGACATGAAAGCTGATATACACCCAAAATACAACGAAGTTAACGTTAAATGTAGCTGCGGCAATACATTCGCCACTCGCTCTACCTATGGCAGAGACGATTTGAGCATCGATGTTTGTTCTGAATGCCACCCATTTTACACTGGTAAACAAAAGATTCTTGATACTGCAGGTCAAATCGACAAATTCAACAAACGTTTTGGTAGCAAAGCTTAATCGGACCAGTCACTGCGCCATATCAAATGGTGCTGGCTAAAAAAGACGCTCTTAAGCGTCTTTTTTTACGTCCAGGGATGGACGGTATGCCGCAAAGAGACAGGATGTCGGTGCGGCGAATGTCCAGGGATGGACGGTATGCCGCAAAGAGACAGGAAGCCGGTGCGACGTTATGTCCAGGGATGGACGGTATTCCGCAAAGAGCCAGGAAGGCGGTGCGACGAATGTCCAGGGATGGACGGTATGCCGCAAACAGTCAGGAAGACGATGCGACGAATGTCCAGGGAAGCTACCAACAGATAATTACACCTCGGCAATGCCTCCCGCACTACGCTAATAAGTTGCCTCCACATAACCATGAAATATCTTAACCCGTACCTGATATACAGTGCCGTCTGTTTAGCAGCCTCGCCGGCACTGGCTGAAAATACCTGCGCCAGCCTTCTATCCGCTACCGATTATGATGTCAGCGCGACAGTAAGCCATGTCTACGATGGAGATACGCTAAAACTGAGCAATGGTGACAAAATAAGGCTTATCGGCATCAATACCCCTGAACTGGGGCGTAAAGATAAAGCCGCAGAGCCTTTTGCCGTTGCTGCTAAAAACACATTAAAGGCCCTGCTTAAGTCAAATCAATCCTTTAATTTGCTATACGGCAAAGAGAAAAAAGACCATTACGGCCGTTACCTTGCCCATGGTTTTTTAGCCGATGGTGAAAATATTCAGGCCACACTTTTAAATCGTGGCCTTGCCAGAACCATAGCACTGCCGCCGAATACACGCTTCAGCGCCTGCTATTTGCAACAGGAACTCGTTGCGCGATGTAATAAAGTCGGGCTCTGGAAAAACATGGAAACGCTGCAAGCAAAAAAACTAAACAAAAATCACGCCGGTTTTCAGCTCGTAGAGGGCACAGTCAAACACATCAAGACTGATAAACGGGGAGCCTGGTTAAACATCGACGATAAACTCACCATCGGCATTCGTCCCGACAACCAGTTATTATTTGATGACAACGCAATAAAGGCTCTACTAAATCAATCAATTATCGTGCGTGGCTGGCTCAACAAAAGCAAAAAATCGACACCCTATTACATACGCGTTCGCCATCCTTCGTCTCTTGCGCTAAGCAGCCAATTCTCATGCAGCTAAACCACTGATTTCTATCTCATAACATGACCAACAATTCGAATTCCTGCATTAAAAATGTTATTATTAACGCCCTTTTCGCCTTTGCCCATTAAAGAACAACCATGCCAACACGCTTCAAACAACGATCCCTGGATTATCACGCCAATCCAAAACCAGGGAAAATCGCCACTCAAATTACTAAACCCTGTGCCTCTCAACTTGATCTTTCACTGGCCTATACACCGGGCGTTGCCGAGCCTTGTCGCGCTATTCATCGTGATGAAGAGGCCGCTTATGATTACACCGCCAAGGGCAACCTGGTCGCTGTCATTACCGATGGCACTGCAGTACTGGGTCTGGGTAATATTGGCGCACTGGCAGGCAAACCAGTGATGGAAGGCAAAGCTGTTTTGTTTAAGGCCTTTGCAGATATCGATGTTTTTGACATTGAAATAAACGCCAATTCCACTGCAGAGTTTATTACTACGGTAAGAAATATAGCGCCCACTTTTGGCGGCATCAATCTGGAAGACATTGCCGCGCCGGCCTGTTTTGAAATAGAAGAAGCTTTAATCGAACAACTAGACATTCCCGTGTTCCATGATGATCAACACGGCACCGCCATCATTATTGCCGCTGCCTTGTTAAACGCATTAGAGCTACAACACAAAAAAATCGAAAACGTTCGCGTCGTCTGCTTAGGCGCGGGCGCTGCCGGCATTGCCTCTATGAAACTGTTACAGGGCCTCGGCGCTGATCCCGAAAAACTGTTCATGATTGATCGTAACGGCATTATTCAGTCACAGCGTGATGACTTAAATAAATACAAACAGGCGTTTGCCGTGCACACCGACAAACGCACTCTGGTGGATGCAATGGATGGCGCTGATGTCTTTATCGGCGTTTCCGGCCCTGACCTGTTATCGTCTGATATGTTAGCCAGCATGGCACCGCGTCCCGTTGTCTTTGCATTATCGAACCCCGACCCGGAAATCCTGCCTGAGCTGGCACACATTACACGTGATGATTTAATCATGGGCACGGGGCGTAGCGATTACCCAAACCAGGTTAACAATGTTTTAGGCTTCCCTTACATATTCAAAGGCGCACTGGATGTACGCGCCAGCTGCATCAATCAGGAAATGCAAATTGCAGCGGTGCACGCTCTGGCAGAACTAACGCGCGAACCTGTACCGCAGGAAGTGTTAGATGCCTACGAATTAGATACCATGATGTTTGGACCAGAGTACATTATTCCCAAACCATTAGACCCGCGATTGATTGATACTATACCGCGCGCTGTTTCTAAAGCGGCAATTGCTACCGGCGTGGCCAGAAAATTCCCTAAAGAAAACCGCACGGCGAAAGAAGCATAATAAGTTTACCGCCATCATGTACCGACATGAACAACAGGCCTGGCTCTAATAGATCCAGCCATAGCAGCAAGTTTTACCGATGAATTTTATTTAACATTCATCGATATTTCTTTATTCTTTACTTCCTTTTAATTTTTTCCAGCCCGAAGTAATCGGCATAACAGACATTTCGCCAATGATCAGGCTTATACATTATGTCATTAAAGAAAATAGTACGCGGCAACTCCTGCCGGTAATCAGGAACCATTAGATAGGACTGCCCCTTTGCCTTCGCATGCTCGATTAGCTTATAACGCATATTCAGATATTCATGGTATGGCTGGGCCAGATGAAATAAATCAGTTTTCGCAAGCTGATACGCCTTACTCTGCAAAGCAGCGGCCGTGTACATTCCTGCCAGCAACAACAGTGCTACAGCGACACCGCGATTGTACGGAAGCATTAGAAAATGACATTTATCCCTGGACAAATAATATATCGTGAGTGCGCCTACAGTCAGATACCAACTGACGAGAAATAGAAAATAAATGGCATCAACCGTGCGTGCCGGAGGCCAGCCGCCCATTGACCACCATGCAGGAAACTGCAACACGACTGGCATGACAAAGGTGCAACACAGCAAAACAACAATATTTGCTTTCGAGACAGAGAACGACCTGGCCGACAACAGAAATAGCCTTGATACCGCAAAAGGCAGAAGAAAACTTGAAATAATCAGCAGCGGGTTACTGACCCAGAGCCACAGTATCTCTATACCCACAGATAAACTGCCATCTATTGAACGAGAAAGATCATGCCTTAGTGGAAAATCTGCAGCACGTATCGCATTGCCGGGAGAAAAATAAACGATAGCAAAACAAAGCATCGAAACAACAAGAACAGCCAGCCATGGTTTTAGTATCACCCAGCCAGAACGCAGGTGGGCAAGCAATGCAAAAAAAGACAACGCGGTTAAAGTAAGCAGGCTGGTTTCATTCGCGCCCATAGCGAACACCATCAGCAACAGCAATAAAGAAAATAGAGAAAAATAATTTTTCGATGCCTTTTGCCGGGCAGCTAATTGAATCATTAACCCGCATATCACCAGAAATAGAAAATTAGCCGTCTGATAGGTCAACGCACCCGCCATCCAGTACAGGCTACTTGCCGGGCTCATCATGCCCAGCAGGTAAACACAAATAAAACATAATGATAAAAGCCATACAGCAGGGCTAAACATTCTGACTCTGAACAGGGTCGCCAGGAAAAACACAGTTGCCATATATAATGCCAGCAACACCAGTGCCGGAATATATTTATAACCATCAAATAAATCAAAAATGACCGGGTATATTGCATACAGCGCATTGCCGCTATAGCGCCCACTCCATTCAAAGTAGTGATCCCATAAATGCCTGATCAGGCCATGCTCGTTTACGCCACTCGCCATACAATAATCATCCGAAGAAGGATGCGAATACTGGGCAAGTAAAACAAATACCAGTACCACGGCTATACAGATTGCGATTAACAGATAGGGCGCTATCTGCGCAAGGCTAACCAGCTTGTTACTTTGTCTGTTTATATGCTTAACAGGCAGTCATGCCTGCTCAATAGATTAAATTTAATGGATGCATCAGCCACCTGAAAACCAGGGTTGTCCGACGTGACTACAGAGAAAAATAACACCTTAACTTACTTGCCTTCAGAAAGGAATCAATCTCTATTAACGCTGCCCCACATTAAAAAAACCTAAGCAGATAGCTGACTCAGCGTCCGACAATAAAACAAGTTTTGCTGTAATATCTGTTTCAGATAAACCATTTACGTAATCGTTAATCACTTGAAACCTAATCAGCCTTTAATATCCATAGTTGTTCCTATATACAACGAAGAAGATGTGCTTGCGCAGTTTCATGATGCCGTTGACAAAGTACTGTCGCCGCTTGCCGTTGATCTTGAAATTGTTTATATCAATGATGGCAGCACCGATAACACGCTGGATCGTATCAATAGTTTAAGAGCCAGCGACCAACGCGTCACGCTAATTGACCTTAGTCGTCATTTTGGCAAAGAGATTGCCCTTTCAGCCGGACTTCATAAGGCAGCTGGCGATGCTGTCGTGATTATTGATGCAGACCTGCAGGATCCGCCTCAACTTATTCCTGAACTGATTAAAGAATGGGAAAACGGTTACGATGTTGTCTATGCCAAACGTACTCTGCGTGATGGTGAATCATTTCTAAAAAAGACAACGGCCCACTTATTTCACCGCATTATTCAGCGTGTAGGTAAATTTACCATTCCACAAGATGCTGGCGACTTTCGCATTTTAAGCCGACGTGCAGTTAATGCATTAAACACGTTCAAAGAGCACCATCGTTTTATGAAAGGTTTGTTTGCCTGGATAGGTTTCAAACAAAAAGCGGTGCTTTATAAACGTGACTCTCGTCGTGCTGGAAAATCCAAATGGAACTACTGGCGCTTATGGAATTTTGCACTTGAAGGCATTACCTCATTTACCATCGCGCCATTAAAAATCTCTACCTACATAGGCACCATCACAGCATTGAGCGCCTTTTCCTATGGCATTTATATGGTGATCGAAACATTACTTCACGGCAACGATGTCCCCGGCTACCCATCCTTGATCGTTATCGTACTGATGCTAGGGGGTGTACAACTTGTTGCCATTGGCATACTGGGCGAATATCTTGGCCGTATCTTTAATGAAACGAAGCAGCGGCCACTTTACTTTATAAATGAATATTTACCGAGTAAACACGTTACTGATAAACAGTCAGAAAAAGTCATTTAGCAATAAAGCATTGTTAAACATGCACTGATGAAAACATCACAACAATTTTTTATTTTTTCCGGCATAGGTGTCATCGGCACAGCCGGGCACTATGCCACGCTGATTTTTCTGGTGCAGGCCATAGAAATAGACCCTGTTTTTGCCACTACCATTGGCTTTGTCGTTGGCGCCGTGATTAATTACCTGCTGAACTACCGGATAACGTTCAATAGCAATAAACGGCACGGTGAAACATTAACAAAATTTTTTTCTGTTGCCAGTATTGGTGCAGTAATTAATACAGCAATAATGGCAGCGGGCACCAACGGGCTTTATCTGCATTACTTAATCATACAACTAGCCGCTAGCTGTATTGTGCTTGTATTCAATTTCATTGCTAACAAATACTGGACCTTTGCCGACAGACAATCAGAGCGCTAAAAATCCTGGGTATCCCTACGTGACAGGCGATTACTTATTATTTCTTTTTTAAAAATTGAATTTATACATATTCAGGCAGCCAGCAAATATAAATGCTACAACTAAATAATAAGAACTAAATATTAACAGGAGCATGCGCAATGAACAAAATCACCATCATCGGTGCCGGGCGAGTCGGTGAATCAACAGCACAATTTATAGCAGCTAAAAACCTGTGTCGCGAAATTGTATTGCTTGATATACACGAAGGTGCAGCCAAAGGTGCCGCCCTGGATATTCAGGAGGTCTCACCGATTTTCGAATATGATACTCGCCTTAGTGGCGGCGTTGATCATGCAATGATGGCAGATTCTGAACTTATTATTATCACGGCAGGTCTTCCTCGCAAACCCGGCATGTCACGTTCGGATGTTTTATCCAGCAACATCCCTATCATGAATGGCATTATTGACGGCGCCATGAAATATGCACCGGATGCCATTTTACTGTTTGTCACCAATCCGGTAGATGTCATTACCTACCATGCCTTTATAAAAACAGGCTGGCCACGTAACCGCGTATTTGGCCAGGCAGGTGTACTCGACTCAAGCCGCATGGCCAGTTTCATTGCCATGGAAACCGGCTACTCAAGCATGGACATCAATACCATGGTGCTGGGCGGACACGGTGACACGATGGTGCCGATGTTACGCTACTGCACAATTGCGGGAATACCTGTTGAAAAATTCATCACTAAAGAAAAGCTTGAGGCAATTATTGAGCGCACGAGAAATGGCGGTGCAGAAATTCTTGCCTTAAGGCAAAACAGCAGCGCCTATGACGCCCCCGCCGCATCTGTTACCGAGATGGTCGATGCTATCGTTCACAATCGCCAGCGAATATTACCCACAGTCTGCCTGCTTGAGGGTGAATACGGTCATCATGATATCGCAATCGGTGTACCGGCAGTGTTAGGTCAAAATGGCATTGAAGACATTATTCAATTAGATATGAATCAAGCCGAACAGGCCATGTTTGATAATTCGGCTGCATTAGTAAGGAAAGATCTGGATTTACTAAAATCCATGTAAAAAATCGTTTGTTTTCAGATTCGCGTAGTCAAAACATAATGCTACGCTTATACTTCGCCTATGCTTGAACAGCGGCTTACAATTACCCCCACTATTCTTCTGCGACGAAAAACACACCACTCCAATAGTGTTGACATTACTCACTGGCGAGACTCTATAAATAATACAAAGTGATGAACCCATATGACTGATAATAAAAACATGTCAGATGCCGATGTGCTGCGCGCTAAAATCAATAATGAAACGTCTCAGATAAACTGGAATGAACTACAAAAATTCTTCGCCGGCGGCTGGATAATCTATGTCAGCAGTACGTCTAATCTGCTTGATGTGGCCGTAGCTTTTTCGCTGGACGATAAAGCACAGGTAAGCAAATGGTTAAACAATGGCGATATTGCTAAAGTTTCCGATGCACAGGCAAAACTATGGCACAAAAAAAATAGCACATTCTGGTCAACTGTAGTAAAACCATGGGTACTAATACAGCCTGCAATGCATACAGAAAAAAATGAAATACATTAACTGCTGTACCTGTGATTTACACCATAGTATATAAAATCATGACCCGTGCTTAACTGGAAACTATAATGAAAATACGATTTATCTTTTTATTCACTATTATTACTTCCGGTTTTCTTTTCTCATCATGTGCTAGCCTGACCGATGACATTGAAATTGAGGCTCATACCGACCCCGAAATTAACTTCAACGCTTATAAAACTTACGCATGGGCGGAAAACGCACAAATAATTTATGACCCCATTGGCCAGTGGGAACAACCCACGCTGGATACTGATGAAGAAGTCAGGTTTGCAATTAATCGTGAGCTGCGCAAACGAAATTTTATTCTGACAGATGAAGAACCTGACCTCTTAGTCACCTTTACTGCAGGTGTTGGCGTTAGCTCAGCGGCAATCATAGAAAAGCCCGACAGCAATAAAAAAATACTAACTAACGCCCCTAAAACCGCATTAGTTATTGCACTTATCGACGTCGACAGCGGTTATGCAGCCTGGTTAGGTTATGCCAAGGCTGACGCTCAAGAACAGCAAACCATAGAAAACATTCGCGCAAGAATTAATTTCGCAGTTCACGAAATATTTAAAACTTATAATAAATAACGTGTTTTGTAAGCGATAAATTGTATAAGTCTGGATATGCTCCGATGGATAGCATATTGAGCTCGAACTTGATCAGACAACTACCCGATAAAATAACTATCAAGAAACACTCAAGCAGACGTTCACGTAAAGTGACAGTCGAGATAACTCTGTAAAATAAAAGCATTATTTTGCCGCGAGGTAGATCCTGCACGGCAAAATGATATTAGTTTTTAAATGTAGCTCAAAAAATGTTTCACCACAGAGACACAGAGAGCACAGAGAAAGGCTTTTATTTTGTCATGCTGGCGCATACTGCCATGGATGGCAGGTAGTAGAACAATGCAGGAGCGATTGTCGAGGCCAGTATCCATTTGTCAGGTGAGTGTAGGTTATCAGGATAAAAAAAATATGTGCGATGGATACCGGCTAAAAACATGACGGCATGACGGCATTCTGTTTGGCTTGTAATTTCAATTCATGTCTTTCGCGTTTTTCACGCCCCACCCATATAGTTTTTCTCTGTGCCCTCTGTGTCTCTGTGGTGAAACATTTTTTGACCTTGTTTTTGACTAAACACGCTAAGGGTCGTAATTTCTCTATCAGATATATACCGTATGATACATCTCAGGTTATATAGAAAAATCAGATCAGATTATTCATACTGGGTGACTTCTTTATTCCACCAAATTTCACCATCTGCAAGCTGCCCGCTCAAATCTGAATCTCGGCGTGGTGAACCACTTCGGCAATCAACACTGTTTAGATGCAGCCGCATCGGCGTTCTTCTATCATCACTGTTGCGACGATCATGCCAGTGCTTACGACGTTCAACTGACTCAACATTAGCGACGTTATCTTTTTTTAACATGACCGGCACCTATGACTTAAGTTGATATCAACACAACAGATAATGATTGTTACTATAAGGCGCCTATATAATGTTGAAGTCAAGAAAAAGGCGATTGAAGTTTTTTATACTTCAATCGCCTGATGCAGGATACAAGAAAACTATCCGAATCTACCGTTAATGCTGCACTTCTTCCTTTTCAACCGTTTCAAGGCGATCATTCAAAATCATGTAATCACCACCTGTTTGAAAACGTACCACTGAAAAACCATGATTGCTAACGCGTTTCACTTCAACAATTTGGCCAGTACTGGCAATTTTAGCTTGAGCACCCTTTTGTAGTGTTTTAACTTCCATAATTTCCCCCTTTTATAATTATAATTATCATTATCAGTTACAGTTATAGCACACTTCTTATAAATGTTTCATATAAACGGTGTAACTTGATGAAAATTATCATTTAACGCGCTCCAATGTCGATAGCCAGTTCAAATTTGGCACCCCTTTTCCCAAACGAACACTGTTTCCAACCTCATTTTCATACCAGCTTTGATGCGATAAATTGGGTTCCACCTGGTAACCCCACCAAACTCCGTCTGCATCCTGTGCGATCCAGCACACCCAGTCAGGAAATTGGTTAAAATCAAAATCTATAGCCATAATAACCAACATTATATAAAACACAAACTAATGGGAAGATACCGACCACCTCAGCCAGTAGGCTCAAAATATATCACAGCTCAAGGTCATAAACGTCTGAGTGAAGAACATGATTATTTATGGAAAAAGAAACGGCCGGAAGTCACCCGCATCCTGTCGGCTGCTGCGGCTGAAGGCGACCGCTCGGAAAATGCTGAATACATTTATCGTAAAAAGGAATTAAGAGAAATCGATGCAAGGGTGCGATTTTTACGCAAAAGACTGGACAACATGGTCGTGGTAGATCAAATGCCGAGCGATACCGGTAAAGTTTACTTTGGCGCATGGGTCACTATCGAAAATGATACTGGTCTTGAGAAAACTTACCGCATCGTCGGTCCGGACGAATTTGACCCCAAGCTGGGTTACATCAGTATGGACTCGCCCATGGGCAAAGCCTTATTGGGCAAATCGCTGGATGATGAAATCCGTATTACGGTAGAAACTAAAGACAGCCAGCTAACTGAATCGTACGTTATTAATGAAATACGTTATAAGACTGACACTGGCTAGTACTTGCCCTCGACTATAATTTGACCCGCCACATCGCCTTCCCTGGCTCCTTGCGCAATACCGTACTTCCTGTACATAACCGCACCGCCTTCCCTGACTCCTTGCGAAATACCGTCCATCCATGGACATAACCGCACCGCCTTCCCTGGCTCCTTGCGAAATACCGTACTTCCTGTACATAACCGCACCGCCTTTCCTGGCTCCTTGCGCAATACCGTACTTCCTGTACATAACCGCACCGCCTTCCCTGGCTCCTTGCGCAATACCGTACTTCCTGTACATAACCGCACCGCCTTCCCTGGCTCCTTGCGAAATACCGTCCATCCATGGACATAACCGCACCGCCTTCCCTGGCTCCTTGCGAAATACCGTACATCCTGGACATAACCGCACCGCCTTCCCTGGCTCCTTGCGAAATACCGTCCATCCATGGACATAACCGCACCGCCTTCCCTGGCTCCTTGCGCAATACCGTCCATCCATGGACATAACCGCACCGCCTTCCCTGGCTCCTTGCGGAATACCGTCCATCCATGGACATAAAAAAACCCTCATAAAGAGGGCTTTTACAAACCTGCAATCAAACCAGAAAGACTTACCTAGGTGCGTATTGAGGTGCTTGCTGCTGCGGAGCGTATTGAGGCGCTTGCTGCTGTGGAGCGTATTGAGGCGCCGGTGCATAACCTGGAGGAGGACCATAACCTGGAGGAGGACCGTAACCTGGAGGAGGACCGTAACCTGGAGGAGGGCCATAACCCGGAGGAGGACCGTAACCTGGAGGAGGGCCATAACCTGGACCTGGGCCGTAACCATAACCAGGACCACCATAGTAATCATCGTCATCATCAAAGATATCTTCCATTTCTTCCATCCAGTAACGAGGATCCCACTCATCATAAGGGTTCCAGTTGTTACCACCACCCCAACCATCATTATTACCCCAAAAGGCATAACTGGTTGTTGCAGCAAGCAATAAACTTACTGCCATTAATAATCGTAAAATTACTTTCATCATTGTCTCCATCATCAGGATTTCATTAGAAGGCAATTTTATGACAGTGCGTCACAGACTTCAATGGCTAAAAACTGGCTATTTCTTATAATTATCAATGCTTAAAGACATTATCGCACCGCCTTCCCTGACTCTTTGCGAAATACCGTCCATTCATGGACATAAAAAAACCCTCGTAAAGAGGGCTTTTACAAACCTGCAATCAAACCAGAAAGACTTACCTAGGTGCGTATTGAGGTGCTTGCTGCTGCGGAGCGTATTGAGGTGCTTGCTGCTGTGGAGCGTATTGAGGCGCCGGTGCATAACCTGGAGGAGGACCATAACCTGGAGGAGGACCATAACCCGGAGGAGGACCGTAACCTGGAGGAGGGCCATAACCTGGACCTGGGCCGTAACCATAACCCGGACCGTAACCACGACCACCATAGTAATCATCGTCATTGTCAAACTCATTTTCCATTTCTTCCATCCAGTAACGAGGATCCCACTCATCATAAGGGTTCCAGTTGTTACCACCACCCCAACCATCATTACTACCAAAAAATGCATAACTGGTTGTTGCAGCAAGCAATAAACTTACTGCCATTAATAATCGTAAAATTACTTTCATCATTGTCTCCATCATCAGGATTATTTTCGAACACATCCATTGTATGCCAACGCATACCCTACTTCAATGATCTGGGTCAATATTTTCTTAGTATATAGAAAGACTTAAATCATCAGTCAATGCTGGGTTTACTGATCGAGGGTTAATTTCGAATGATATATTCCATCATGGCATAAGCTGGATAGCTACTGAGGCATAACTAGCTATAATAAATTTCTATACGCGGCGCATGACTTTTGTTAAATATACTGAGCAGGCTAATTTATCGCCGCTAGCTTATATTTTCAGTAACAAAATCTCGAATAAACGATAAGGGTTTCGCGCCGCTAAAACGCGCCACCTCTTCGCCTTTATTAATCAACAATATCGTGGGAAACCCTCTAACCCGGTAGCGGCCTGCCAACTTCATGTTTTCACCTTCATCAACTTCCACTTTTGCCAGCTTTATTTCACCAGCAAATTCTTCCGCCAGCTGTTTTAATATGGGCGCTATGAGCAGGCAGGGGGAACACCACTCTGCCCATAAATCAACCAATACCGGTATCTCATGCGATGCAGATAATACGTCTTCATCGTACCTTTTTAAATCAACATCAAAAATTAAAGCGTTGTTCATGCTAACTCTATATAACCATTAATAATAAAGGGGGCTGCTGTTCAGCCACATTATACATCGTCAACAACTTTTCACGTTATAATAAGCAAATCCATCATTCAACTACGACCGCTATGAGCTCTATCACCATTGAACATCACGTTACCCCCGCAAAACTCGACGTATTGTATGTCGATGACTGGCCTGTCTGGTCCAAAGGCGTCTCTGAATTTGACTGGAGTTATGATAAAAAAGAAACCTGTTACATCATTGAAGGCAAGGCCATCGTTACCCCGGAAAATGAGGAACCTATTACTATCAAGGAGGGCGATATGGTTTTTTTCCCTAAAGGCATGAAGTGCTCGTGGAAAATAATTGAACCCATCGAAAAACATTACATCATCGAATAATACAGCAGGACGTTAATATGGCACTTTGGCAACAATTACTGGCGGGCGCAATCGGCCTGCTCGTCATTTTTATGTTTTTCCCAGGCATTAAAGCCACCATGGAAAAAAGCAAGAACGCCGAAGAAAAACACTGGGGCACATTAATTTTGCTGACGATTGTTTTAATCGCTTTCGTACTGCTGATGATCTATTCAGTGCAATAAAACGCCAGTTGAACAGAGATAAATTTTTAAAAATTAAATGTCACATCAAGCTTATACGTTTTCCTACCGATAAAAACGTCATCATCAATCTGCACGTCCATACCAGACGGCGGTTATACAGCACCAAGACGTACGAATTATTGATCCCGTCATCTCGTAATCTATATTCGCCCTGGTCACAGCAATGTGGCCAGGGCGAATTTTTTACTGCAAATGATTTATCTCAGCCTTACTAATCGTCTTTTGGCAACAATCTCTTAGCCAGAAATTCCATCGTCGGCGCCTGCACAAACAAAGAAAACATAACAACGCCAAAGGCAATGGATTGTATCGTCCACCAATAATCAAGCGTTGTAGGCAAAGATAATGCAAGCGCTAACGTTACTGCACCACGCAGCCCACCCCACACCATTAAAGTCTGCGATAGAAAGGGCACTTTCAATTTTTTGAAAAAAGCAAAAAACAGAAGCACACCATAAACGCTAAGTGCCCTGGCGATTAGTAACGAGAAGATTGCGATTAACATTGCCAACCATCGCTGCTCAAACATTTCAAAAGAGATTACCGCACCTACAACCAGGAACACGCTAACATTCGCGACATGCGCCAATGCCTCCCATAAATATGTATTACCTGATGCTACTGCAGGTTGAGTCGTCGCCCGTTGAACCGCTAATTTATTTTCGCCTTCACTTAACAAAGAAAAACTTAATGCAGCAAGCAAAGTAGACATGACACCGGAAACCATAAGGAACTCGGCCAGCAGATAGGAACCGTACGCCACCAGCAAACTCATCATACCTTTTAACAGTAATGGTTTAACTTTTTTTTGTAAAAAACCAAAAAATACTCCGATTGACAAGCCCGTCAAAGCGCCGCCACAAAATATTATTAGAAATTGTAATATCACGTCCATGGTTGATGGCAATGTGTAAACTGAGGAAACTGAACTTGCTGCTGTTGCCATCGACAAAAACAAACCAAACAGCACAATCGCAGTGGCGTCATTGAACAGACTTTCCCCTTCAAGCAACACACTAATTCTTTTAGGTGCGCGCATCTCGCGAAGCTTGTCAACCACAGCCACCGGGTCTGTTGCAGCCAGAATTGCGCCCGTTATTAATGCTGCCAACCAGGGGAAACCGGCTGCATGCCCAATACCATAAAACAACAGCACTGCAGCGATAAGGCAGGTAAACAACATAGCGATGACAGCGAGAAACATAATGACAATTAAATTATTTTTTAATTGCTGCTTGTCAATGTTGTATGCTGACTCAAAAACAAGCACGGGGATGAATACATAAAAAACAATAGACTGGAAATTATCTGCGCGAATGCCAGTGTCAATTCCCGCATAAATAACAATTTCTGACGTGATAAATCCAAGTAATACAAGGACACTTGCAATAGGTAAACGCAGCCACCTGGAAACGGGATAGGCAATCAACGAAAGCGTTATAACAAGAACCAGCGCCAGAATAATATGTTCAACTAGCATGTTGCTATGACAAGGCCCCTTATTAATAATTCCACGTATAGAAGATTGCCACACAGGCTATCTGCCTATCTAGAGATAGCCGCACACCATATGATACTCTCACGCAGGGCAGCTCTATCAATTTTATAACAAGCTACTTAACTTGTTGCCAGCTCTGCCAATCCGAATGATTTTCAGCAACATGGAATAAAGCAGCAATGACATGTCGATCGTATCGTGCATCTGCCTCAGAAATAAGCACGTTCAGTGCCTCTTTAATCGATTTACCTGGCCGGTACGCTCTGGCGCTGGTCAATGCAACAAAGGCATTAGCAACAGATAAAATTCTTGATTCCTGCAATATATCGTCACCCGATACACCATTGGGATAACCACTACCATCAAGGCATTCATTTTTTTGCTGCACAATCGATACTACCGGGCCGTCAAAATCAAGGTCCTTTAATATTTCAACGCTGTAGTTTATGTTTTTTCTCAACACCAGCGCCTCTTCTTCCGTTAAAGGCTCTACTGTCGTTAACATTTCTGCGGATATATATAGTTTTCCAATATTCGCCAATAACGCGGCCATTGCTAACGCATCAATGCGCTGCCCGGGCAAACCCATCGTTCTTGCAATTGCCACGGACACTTCTCGTGTTCTATTAGAATGATGAACACAGTGAGGATCGTGTTTATCAATCAACTGGACAAGTGTAGAAATAACCCCTTCCATCAAACGATGATGTCTGCCCTGGACATTTTTAAGCGCTGTTATGTCATGCATAACATACAAATGTGATTGCTTATAATCAGGATGCTTTAATGCAATAACTGACACATGGTAGTCATTACGCTTATCCTTAAACAGCAGGCGCATTTCTTTGTTACGAACATTAACTTCACTCTGCTTTGGCATTATCGAAAGCAGCTTGTCAGTAATGTCATTATTAAACACATGATTTAATGCTTTACCACGCACATCGATATTATCAATAGAAAACGACTTTGCTAAAGCATCGTTGATAAACACCAGTTTGTTTTTATGATCAAGCAAAAACGTGTGGTCATTGACACTGTCACCTATCGCGTTTAATAATTCAGCCCTTGCCTTTAATCGTCGCGTTGCTTTTTGCAAATGCAAACTTGTTGCATGTCGCCATATTGCAATAAAACTGATAGTGACAACAAATACAACCAGTAAAAACACAATGAGAATAAAATTCTGGTGCGCAGACGATTCAGCCAGCGCTTCCTTAAGGTCTATTTTTTGCACAAGCAACATTGATGTGTTTCGAATATTTCTTGCTGTTGCCAATACTTCTGTCTGCCGATAATCCTGACCACTGGCAAACTCGCCGACGGCGGCTGCCACAACTGAAGAAGCACTCGTTGCAAGCGGCCGCTTGTGGAAAACATCAACCCCCTGCTTTAAAGGACTCAAATAATTAACGCTATATTCATCCAATGTTACCAGCAAAGTTTCTTCCGTATTCGTTGACAGCCACTCCTTCAGTAACAATTTAAACAAGCTATTCTCAGGATTAATAACCGCGACAACCGCACCCCTATAATCATTGGCACTTAGTGACTGCACCGAACTAACAGGAACGACAATAATAAGTCGTGGCTGAGCGCCTGCCATCACTGGCAAACACCTGATCATATATATCTGAGATATAAGTTGATTTGATTTTCCATGGCATGATGCATATGCATTTTTTACTGCATCATCTACAGAAAAATAACGCGTTGCCAGTAAAACGCTGCTGCCATTAAAAACGGCAATACCATCATTCCACCTCATTTTCGACTATTGATTTTTATTTTACCTATCGGTGTAAAAACATTGGCCTTATCAGCCGTTGCATTTAAAAGATTTTTTAAATGACCAACTGTCCACGACTGGTCTCATCGTCACTGAATCACGCAATCGTGACTGACTAACAAACAATTGTAATAAAGGATTGCTTGCCAGTGACATTTAATACTTCCAGCTGGGTCATTGAACCAGTTTTCAACTGCGACCTTTGTTGTGACTCAGCCATAATGCCTCAACCGCGCCTGCCAGTCATTAAGATCTCGCTGTTTTTCAGCAGAAACGTATTCAAACACCAAGCCAGGTGCTGCCACTGATAAAAATCAATAACAATATAAGTGCTATAATAGACCGGTTTATTATTCACAATACACCTGTAATAAAAGTAATTGCTGATTAACATCGCTTTAATTAGGCACATGCATCCACCAGCTTGCTTCATTTACCGAGTAAACCGGAACATAATGAAATATGTCTGCATGTGATATAACTTCTTCAATCTGATTATCCATAATCAGAATATCATTATTGTTTTCGATCGCCATAACAGCGTGAGAAATTCTCAGATTAGTATCCTGCACGACGACAACACGCATTGAACTTACATCATAGCCCAGCCATTTCATCGATAGCATTTTAATAATCGCGTAATCTTCACAATCACCACTATTTAACATAAATTCTTTAGGTGTCGCCCAAAAATCAGCCAGACCGTAGTTCTCAATATCCAGTATATACTCTTTTTCATTGGCATATTTGTTTACCTCTCTTATCTGCCGCACAGATGGAAGCTGCTTTATATTTTCTAAAAAAGCCTGCCACTGTTTAAGATGACATTGGTTAAACCGTGTCGAATGACATGAGTCAGCATTATTCAAATCCAGAATATGGCGCTCAATAACTGATAGCCATTGCGGGAACAGGCTCAGGTTTTGCTTTTGTATTTCCTGGTAACCAAACAGGTCCGGCGACATGACCTTGGCTGACCAGGCTGGAAAGCTAAACAGTAAAAGACCATGTAAAAATTATATAAAGCGATTTTTTAACCATTGACGGGTATAATACTCAACTTATAAATATCCTGCACTACTTTGGTATTTATCATGACTAAATTCAGAAGCCACCTCAAATCACTCCCTGCTTTACTGCTGATAGCACAAATTTCCACACCATTAGCCGCCAGTGAATCACCTTCTAACGCTGAGTTATCTGATGAAAATGCGGAGCTTATTTTTGATCTCGCGATGCAGCAGCGAGACAGCGGCAAAGTTTATGACGCCATTGAACAGTTCGAATACATATTAAACAGCCGCCCTTCACTCAACCGGGCAAGACTCGAACTCGCTGTTAGTTATCATCGCGCCAAACAATACAATGAGGCATTAAACGAATTCCAGACAGTTCTGGACAACCCCGAAACACCGGAAAAAGTACGCCTGGCAATCCTGGCATACCTTGCCCAGATAACCAGTGATCAACAGCAACCTAAAACTGAACACACCGTTTCTTACTATACAAAAGCCAGGTCTACTCTATAACAACAACATTAATTTTGCCCCCTTAAGAGGCAGCCTTGCATTTACCATACCTGATGGCAAAGACATCGTCTCACCCGGACTAGACACCTTTTTAAGCGCCTCTCATCGATACAAGAATAACACGCCTTTTAATGTGGACGGCTTTTCCACACACTTTGAATGGCAAAGCCAGCTATCATGGACGGGCAACAATTACACAGACACAAGCGATTACAGTATAAATATTATTAGCGTCAGCACAGGTCCGGCGTTTATCTCTACTGGTAGAGGTCGCAGCGCTATCAACCTGCAAGTTGACCAGGCTTTCTTTGGCGGCTCAACCCTGGGCACATTTGTCTCGTTAAATCCATCCGTCACTATTGACCTGGGCGATTATCGCGGCCTAACCTTAGAAACATCCTACTCGGACAATAACTTCACACGCAGCGAAGATGAGGGCAGGGACGGTAACACTGTATTAGCCGGTGCTGCCTACAGCAAATTATTAGGCGGCGTCGATAACGGCCTGGAAACCGGTTTTCGCCTAATGAAACAGGCAGCCGATGACGAGCAATATGGCTATGATGGCGGTGAAGTGTATTTCGGTGGTTTTTTGACCGTAGAATCTAACAGCAGCCTTTACCTTAACCTCAATTTCAAGCAGTTTAAATTTGACGCCGCTGATACCACATCCGGTACTGTCAGAGATGAAATTGAAAGTTTTTATACTGTCGGTTACAACAGAGATATGTCGGCAGGTGCGCTACAGGGCTGGACATTAAATACACATATTTCATTGACTAAAAACAACTCTAACGTGGATGCCTTTAGTTACGAAAAAACCATACTCGCTATCAGTCTTGCTCGACATTTCATCTAGCTTCACATTGATTCGCCGACATTAAAGTGTGAATGTCGATTAGCCTCACTGCCATTTCACTGGGCAAACAACACCGTTTATGTGAACACCTTCATATTGTGTAAAATAATCCAACATGATATTTTCATGTTTTTTGCACTTTTCTCAACAATTGCTTAAAAAACACCCACAACAATTTTAACTTGTAAACAATACCGACTAATGTCGATTTTATTTACATATAAAACAAGCAATAAAGACTGGCATCTCAGAATCATCGGCGATATGCTTTAAGCTGTTGATAGTAAAATGCTTTATTAACTCGCTGAGACAGGTTGACAAGCGAATGTCTCATCCAAAGCCCTCGGATGCAGGCAGTAATATTAGAAAATAAGCATATAGTTAATGGAATTTTTTACAGTAATACATATTAAGTGAAATATATTGACTGAAACACTGCACTGACACGGCGTTTTTATAATAAATTATACTTAACTAATTGTAAACATTACATATAAATACAAGTGGCATGACTTATGCTAGATGTATATAAATTAATTGGTATGTAAAAATGAGCAAAAAACAAATTAAATCAAATAGCGTGGCAGGACCATTAACCAGCCTTTTATTTATCAGCCTGGTTACAGCATTCAGCTCGACAGCGGTTGCCGCCACAAACAGCGAAACGGCTTCCTATGTCGATTCTGTTTTCTCGTGGGGTCCCTGGGAACTGGATATTGAACCTGCCGCCGGCGGCATACAAGTGCCAGCGACAGGACCGTTAAATGCGCGTGATGCAAAATTAAAACTACGCCCCAACAGTATTACTGCGCTGGCGCCACCGACAACACCAGCACCGGTCATAATTAACACTATACCGGTACCACCAACACCGCCCGTCATCGATAGAGGACCTCCTGCTCCAACTACTTTAGCGCCAGTTAATTCAACACCAACGACGACTGTAACACTGCCATCGTTTTAAATAATGCTCCATACGTAATCAAATAAACAACTGGACATCTTATGATCCAAATTACAATGAGAAAAATTATGAAGCAGCTACTTTTACTGAATATCATCCTGATCACATTATCAACCCCACTGCAGGCTGCAACTGTCAAGGCTTTTGCTACTAATGCAATAGGGGCATTTGGCAGTTTTTCTGCCGCACCAGGCGGTTTGGCACTCACAGATGCCCTGATAGAAGATATTCTTGCTCCTGCCAGCGGCCCCACTACTGCCATATATGGCCGTGACAATCCAATAACTGTTCCCCCTATCCAAGACAGAGTATCAATTGATCTTGACTTTGGCGACACAACAGTAGTTACCGGCTCAGGCGTTGATCTGGTTATATTCTCGCTAATGCCTGGAGACTACTCATTCGGGCTACAAGTCTTTGGTAATAACGACACCTTACTCAGTAATTATAATTACGATACATCAATTCATAGTACTCCTGTTGTTTTTGGCTCTACTAATATTTTCCAAACCACAATTAACCTTTTCAGTAACGATAACATTCCAGTAGCACTAGCTGATGACATTGAACTGGACTATATCCGTCTGTTCATTGGCAATGACTATAATGGAGAAGATGGAAATGAAAATATTATTTATTCAAACTTCTCTCTCGTTGGTGCTTTCCACACGCAAACCGTGGTAATACCTCTACCACTATCAGCTGTATTATTCAGCTCTGGCCTGGCCCTGCTTGGCTGGGTAGGTCGAAGAAAAACAGTGTAGCAAGTATTTCTCACTAGTCATCTGATAAAAAAGCAGCTTTTAAGCTGCTTTTTTTACGTACATAGATAACCGAACAACTGGTATAATTAGCATTCAGTTCAACAAACCTCCTTATTATGTCCACTCAACGAAAAGCCGTCGCCCTGATATCCGGCGGCCTTGATTCATTACTCGCTGCCAGATTGATGCTGGATCAGGGCATACACGTAGAAGGCATTAACTTCTATACAGGTTTCTGCGTGGAAGGACATACTCACGCCATTCGCAAAAAAGACAAAGCCAAACCGAAACGTAATAATGCGCTGTGGAGCGCAGAGCAACTTGGCATCAAGTTACATATTATCGACATCATCGATGAATACAAGGACGTTTTGATCAATCCGAAACATGGTTATGGCGCCAACATGAATCCCTGCCTGGACTGTAAAATTTTTATGGTCGGCAAGGCCAGGCAGTGGATGGACGAAAACGGTTTCGATTTTATTATTACCGGTGAAGTCATGGGGCAGCGACCCATGTCTCAGCGCAAAGACCTTCTGCCGGTAGTCGTACGTGAATCCGGCGCAGACGACCGCCTGCTTAGGCCGCTTTGCGCGCAAAACCTTGCGGCGACCTTACCTGAACGTGAAGGCTGGGTAAAACGCGAACAGTTAAAAGGTTTCAGTGGCCGCAACCGTAAACCGCAAATGGCCTTAGCCGCAGAATTTGGCTTTGAAGATTACGCAACGCCGGCCGGCGGCTGCTGCTTTCTTACCGACAAAAACTATTCCGACAAGCTGGTTGATTTATGGCAGGCGAGAAATAAAAAAGATTACGAACTTGATGACATCATGCTATTAAAAGTAGGCCGCCATTTACGGCCACAACCGCATTACAAGTTAATCGTCAGTCGTGAGGACGGTGAAAATAAATTTTTACAAGGATACAAAAAACAGTTTTCAACGATTGAAATAAAAAGCCACAACGGCCCGCTAACTTTAGTTGATGGCGAATTAAGTGACGAAGATTTTCAATACGCATGTCGCATTGCCGCGCGTTTCAGCCAGGGACGAGACGCGGACAGCGTGACCGTAAAAGTAACGCATAAAGACGGCGCAGAACAACTGTTTGATATTCCACCCATGCCTGCTTCTGAAATCAAACAGGAATGGTATATTTAAAAGAAAAAATATGGCCGCAAGGAACGCGAACGCCAAAAAAACCAAACATTACTTTTGCTGCTTGCTGCCTTTTCGCCTTTCGCGGCCAAATAACTTTCTTTACCGATCAGCAACAATCAAATCATGAGCCATTACAAACTAGACGCGCGTAACACTTTGTGCCCGATGCCGGTCATCAAAACACAAAACAAAATAGCCGAATTGCAGGCAGGTGATACTCTTGAGGTTAGCTGCACAGATCCCGGCGCGCTTAGTGACATCCCTGCCTGGTGCCGCATTAATGGCCATCTTATAAAAGAAACTCACGAAAATGAAAATGACGTTATTATCTTAATTCAGGTTAACGAATCTTAGACAACATCCTGGTGACAAGCTTAATACCAATAAATAATTTGTACTAAATGCAAAATGACCTGCTCACCATCGCATAGCTATAAACAATGCATGATAAACAGGTCACACTTTAAAGATAAAATTATTTGGCTATATAATTTTGTACAGCACCTAACTTTTTAACCTGTGGACGCTGACTGTTAATATATCCAGGCATAGAGTCTACAGCCGCCAATGCCTGTTTCTGCGTTGTATAATTGCCAGAAAGCAATACATACTTTGTCACACCATTTTCATTCGCTTCGAAATACGACAACTTATCTTTCAGATAATGATTATAACGTTGCGCAATCTTATACATGGCGTCTTTATCATTGGCATAAGCTAACTGCACAATAAAGTTTTCCCTGGGCAAGGAAGAAATCCATTTTTCACCATGAATAACATTATCATCACCTATCGAACTAAACGGTGAAGACTGGCTTAAACGACCATCTACACTCTGCACCTGATCTTGCATGGTTTGCATTTTGTCGTTGACCCGCTCAATTTTATTTTCCAGCACAGCTAATGACTCATTAGTAGCAACTTCAGAGGTGGCATGTACTTGCTGCAGGCTACTAATTTCGCTGTCTACTATTTCACTGCGATCAGCGTATCTTGCATCATTAAGTCCAAACTGACTTTGCTGGGCAAAATAGATAACTGCTGTTATTACAAGCAACAATAAAAATCCGGCCGTCATTATATTGAAGTGTTTACTTTCACGGCCGGTAAGTACAGCAAGCTTCTCTGCAACATCAGATGTTGCTTTTTGCAGTCCACCGATAAGCATACCGTGATTACTGGTGAGCTCTTCGAGCGCGTCTGCACGGTCTTTTAGTGTATCGATACCATGAGAGAGCACGTCTGAACTTAATCCTAATTGCTCAACTGACGCATCCAGGCGCTGACTGCTAACGGTTAATTCTGCTGAAGATATTTCCAGTGTAGTCGCACGTCTAATGATGGCTTCGTCTATAGCCTGAAGTTTTATAATTTTAGCTTTATTAATATCAACAGAACTGTATAACGAATCTGTTTTATCTTTAGTCGCATTCGATAAATTTTCTATTTCACCAACAACCCTTTTTTCAATCTGCAGCATCATGTCAGTTGTTGATTGAATTTTTTGGCCAAGCAGCTCACTGGTTAATTTAGACGTTTCTACGAGCTGACTAACTTTAGAAGCGACTTTCTGATTTTTTTGTGCGAATTCATGCGACTGAACGAGGGTAGACTTTTCAAGATTCTTGATACCTGACGCTGACTGCTCAGCAACAGTGCTGACATCACCATCTAATTTTTGTATATCTCTATCAATACGTGAAGAAATAACTAATAACGATTTATAAGCGTTATCTATTTCACCTAAACGTTTATAGGTCTCAGAAACTTTTGCTGTTAAGTCTGTATCAGTATCACCTAAACGATCCAGGCCTTCTTCAACACTATTGTTTATGGAACCGAGCTCCATACGCAATTGCGCAAGATCGATATCAAGACTGGTAATCTTTGAATTAATGTCCTTACCGGTAGTTACCGTGTTATTTTCGTCAAAGTTTATTAAATTGGTGCTGTTACTGTCAGTTACGCTTTCATCATTAGTGTCAGCTGTATTTACTGGTATATTTTCAGAGCTCATTCGATTTCTCACAATTAAGTATTTCTATATTTAATAACAGGAAAATATCGATGAAGCACCCTGTTGACTGATTCGGCAGTATAGCATATTAGTATTTTCTAATATATACGTCCTTGCTACCATCCGTCGGATGGTTCCATTAATAGCGGCGATTATATTCTAAAAACGGCGGGACTTAAAACAGATCAGCATAAACAGGCTGAAAAATTGAAGGCTTAACTTATAGATCTAACAAAAGTTTTAATGGCACCCGCATTCCGGCAATTTTGCAGGCCTGCTGCCCATAACCATAAGGAAACATGTTGTACACATATTTTCTTGTCGCTTTTTCCTTGCCATGCTTTTTACGTAGCGCCTGTAAAAGTCTGCGGTGCTCAGGTATGCATTGATTTACCTCAAAATGCTCCCTGACAAACATAACGACTTCCCAGACATCTTCGTTCATCTCGATGCCTTCTTTTTCGGCAATGACATGCGCCACGGCTTCATTCCAGTCAGAGGGCTTCAGCAGGTAACCTTCATGATCAATTTGTATGGTCTGATTGTTTACTTCAAGTACATCATTTAACATTGTTAACCCCTTGATTATCAAACCATCGGTTGATAAAGCCCGCGACCTCTTCAGGTGCATTTAAATTTAATAATGGCAAATCGCCTGCCGCAACGTTTTCGTCAGAAGCAATCGCAACGATGGATCCATCTTCTGTACAAATAAGCGGTTTACCCAATGAAGGACGATGCAGTTCTATTTTGGCAAACGGCAAATGCCTGAAGC
The DNA here is from genome assembly GCA_963768125.1 of uncultured Gammaproteobacteria bacterium. Taxonomy (GTDB): domain Bacteria; phylum Pseudomonadota; class Gammaproteobacteria; order SZUA-229; family SZUA-229. The sequence goes on along the minus strand of CAVYHC010000032.1, from coordinate 73,236 downwards.
CTTCAACCATAACCAAATCTATATTTTCTAAATCCAGTTTATTCACTAATTCAGCCAGATCTGGTTCTGCTGAATTATCATATTCAGTCATTAAGGCTGTACGCTTATCTGAAGCCAGCAATACCTGGCTAGCACCCGCCTTTCTTAGCTCATAACTGTCCTTACCGGGTTTATCGATATCAAAATCGTGGTGCGTATGTTTAATCATGGCGACAGACAAACCCTGCAACTTCATTAACGGTAACAGCTTTACCAGTAATGTCGTTTTTCCCGTACCCGAGTAGGCAGCAAAGCCCAGTACCGGTAAAGGAAATTGCAGCTTTTCGCCTTTAGATTTTCCCATGAAACAGCATTCGACCTAAATATCCCGAGCGTAATAAGTAACCATCAACCTGATTTTCATAATCTTCCTTTATTCCACGACTCAGAATTGTCCATGAAACATACATTGCGGGCAGTAACAACAATAAAACCAGCCAAACTGACGCATTCGGTAGCGAGTATGCTGCCAGCGCTAATAAATACAGTGGCCAGCTAAACAACAAGCCTCTTAGCACATGTTTTATCGCTAAAAACACCGAGGCAATAAAACGGTTATATCGTTGCTTTGGCGAGTTATACACAACTGTAAAAACGCCACGTTCAAACTCATTTTTTATTTCGTGCAACCGCTTTGAACTATATTCCGCCATGATTACGTTTCATTACCAACATTTATCATCACACACTTAATGAATATCTGGTAACACGCCTACCTGTGGCATTTCAGCCAGCCCGGTTTCACGTGCGTGCTCCTCAAATTTTTTGTTACGCCAGAAAAAAGCACCTGGCATCGTTGTTGGCATGACCAGAGCGTAAAAAAGTGCACGCCCTGTTATCGCCGTTAACAAAATAACTATTGCTGCGCCTGACCATAAAACAACGGCGGCAATACCATCCAGGTCAATCATCATCATAACAATGGCCAGCATCATGCCACTTAACAAACCAAAATTTCTCGCCATGTAAGTATGGCCAAACGTTGTTTTCTGCTGAAAATTTGCAGCCGCACCCTCACCGCCTTGCTCGTTTAAATCTCGCTGATGGAAATAAAGACCAACAGCCTCCATTAATAACCCGGTAAAGATAAGTGCCGCAATCGTTGGCGCCATTTGCGACCATGACTCGCCGTCTGCCAGCTGAATAAAAGCAAACACAAGCATCAGCAGTAAGGGCCCCAGTGATAAAACATTTCCGTAAAAACTGCTAAAAACCTGCCAGTGATTCCAAAATGGCCTCGCCGCTATACGATAAATTTTATGCATGAAATAAATGGCCGCCAGTCCGGAAATTACCGCGCCCCAGCCTGCAATTGAAACCAGAGACTGCAATAATGACTCAGGCAGCCAGGTAAACATTTGCGGTAACCCGGTTAACAAAGTAAATGCACCAATAAAATTATAGAAAACTGCGATGCCTGCAACTTCTCGACTCACCGGCGAATATTTCAAATTATTAAATGCCCGATAAAACCGATGTGGCTTACCAAGATGCATGGTTGATAACACCAGTGCAATGGTTTGCATGCCAATTAAAGCAAATAAAAACATTGGCCATGCGATCGTATTTTTTTCTGGCGTTAACGTTTCAAGCCCGATCATTGGACCAATAAACAATAATACAAATGCACCAACAACTGCCTGCGAGATTAAGGTAAAAATAACCAGCGGGTTTTCTCGCGTGCTTAACTTATTTATATTCCATTCTGTTTTCGCCGTTTGGCCACTGACACTTTTCTCAGCCACCTGTGGCTCAAATTCGCCTTTGGCATTTTTTTGATACTGTATCGGCATACTGTCAGTACGAGACAATACATCTGGCAGATCATTTTTTTGCTGGAAACGAATATTAGGATGGGTAATATCTGTTGCAGGGAACCCGGGGATACTAACTTCCAGACCATCCCGATTAACGGGTGCGGTTTCCATGATGCCGAAATCTAATGCACCGGCAAGACAGGCTGAAACACAGGCCGGTTTCAAACCAACCTCTAATCGATCGACGCACATGTTACATTTAGAGACATGTCCTTTTGAGTGATCGAGCTGTGGTGCATTGTAAGGACACACCCAGGTGCAATAACCACAGCCAAAACAGATATCTGAATCCTGTAAAACCGCACCGTATTCCGCAAATTTCGTATAGGCGCGTGTCGGACAGCCTTTTAAACATACCGGGTCGTCACAGTGGTTACACGCCATCGAGATATTTAAACGGGTGTAGGCAGGATAGACCCCACCCTCAACATAACCGACAGCGCGAAACGCCTGATGCGGCTGCAAATCATTTTTCTCTGAACAGGCTGACTCGCAGGCATGACAGGCAATACAGTTGTCCGCGGTAAAATAAAAACCGTGCTGCTTGTAACGATTAGGATTCTCACCCACTCTGCTATCGCCATTAATGTTTAAACTCTGTCCGCGCAGAACAGAACTTTCCGCTACGGTTTCAATGGATTTACCGTAACGATTAGTTTCAGGATGTTCGACATCCTGCAAAAAAGCGTATGACTGTTCTTTTGGACGCGAATACTTAAACATTATTTACACACTGTAAAGGAATGGAAACTTTGCCGCGAAGAACGCAAATAGCGCAAAGGAAAACCTGCTTTGATATTAAAAACATTTGCGTGCTTTGCCTTGTTCGCGGCAAAAAAGTTCTTGCTGCCAGCATCGGACGATATGCGTTCATTTAAAATGCTCGCAACTCTACATTTTCTTTAGCCGCTGCATCCTGGTCAGCGATTGCTTCGATAGTCACAGCGCACTGTTTATAGGCAGGCTGTCTTGAATGCGGATCTAACAACCCGAGAGATACACGGTTCACACATTCATGAAAATGGAACGGGATAAACACCGCATCCGGCGCAATTCTTTCAGTACATTGCACCATCACAGTAGCATCACCGCGGCGCGACTTAACTTTCACGTAAGCGCCATGCTCAATACCCAGCCTATGGGCGGCCTGCGGATTCATTTCCATATACGGCGTCGGTGAAAACTTGTTTGCATTGCCCACTTTACCGGTACGAGTACGGGTATGAAAATGCTCAACTACCCTGCCCGAGTTTAACCAGAATGGATATTCTGCATCAGGTCTTTCATTATCGTCCACAAAAGGCAAGGCCAGTAACTTCGCTTTACCATCAGGAAACTGGTACACGCCATCGGTATACAAACGCTGCGAACCTTCTGGCGCCGTTTCTTCATTACATGGCCATTGCATGCCACGATTCTTTTCTATCTTTTCATATGACATGCCTGAGTAATCAAGCATGCGGCCTTTGGACAGTTGTTTTATTTCCTCAAAAACACCTTCAGCGTTTTCAGGGAAGACCATTTTAGCGCCTCGTTCAAAACGTTTTGCCATCTGGTTGAATATTTCAAGATCAGTTTTTGAGTCGCCATGCGGTTTCACCACATTACGAATCAAATTAACGCGACGCTCAGTATTGGTGAAACAACCTTCTTTTTCTGCCCAAACGGCTGATGGCAAAAACACATGTGAGTACTGATTCGTTTCAACGTCAGCATAAGCGTCCTGCACTACCAGGAACTCAAGCTTGGCTAATAACTTGCGCATTAAATTGGTATCTGCCATTGATGTCATCGGGTTGGTTGCTATCAACCACACACCGCGAATTTCCCCGCTTTCAATCGCCGGTAAAATATCGGTCATAAACATGCCACGTTTTTCTGGAAAATAATCGGCATCAATGCCCCAGAACTCAGCGATTTCACTTCGGTCTTTTTCATTTTCCAGTGCGCGATAACCGGGCAGGCCGGAGCATGATGACCACTCACGTGTTCCCATGGCATTACACTGACCGGTAATGGATAACGATGAACCGCCGGGCTTACCAATGTTAGCGGTAATCAAATTCAAATTATTGATCGCACAGACACCGTCTGAGCCGTGCGTGCTTTGATTAATGCCCATGGTCCAGATGGTCATCGCTGCGCCTGCCTTAGCGTACAAGCGGGCAACTTTTCGAATCATCTCAGCATCAATGCCACAAATTTTTGACGCGCTTTCCGGATCATAATCTTTTACCAGGGCACTGAAATCATCATAACCATTGGTATGCGCTTTAATGTAGTCTTCGTCAGCCAGGCCTTCATCCAGTATGACGTGAGACAAGGCGTTTAATAACACCAGGTCTGTACCGGGCGCTACCGGCAAATGAATATCGGCTTTTTGTGCAAACATGGTAACGCGAGGGTCAACAACGATAAGCGGGAAACGAGCACGTCCTTCACGGTCACATTTTTCCAGCGCTTCATTTAATCGCCAGTAAATAATCGGATGCTGCTCGGGTAAATTTGAGCCGAAGGCCAATAAACATTCGGTGTGGTCAAAATCATCATAACAGCCCGGCGGCCCATCAGAACCAAACGAGCGTTTATAACCTGATACGGAAGAAGACATACACAAGGTGGTATTACCGTCGTAGTTATTGGTACCTACAACGCCACGTGCTAACTTACCCAGGGTATAAAACTCTTCGGTCATAATCTGGCCGGTAGAAATTATGGAAAATGAATCACGTCCATATTTTTCCTGAATACGTCTTATCTCATCTGCCGTATGATCGAGCGCTTCTTTCCACGTCACTTCGTCAAATTCGTCTTTATGACTTTTCCGCTTTAAAGGTTTATCGCCGCGGCCCGCTGTTTTTCGAAACAACTCATGTTCAAAAATACCTTTGACGCACAACTTGCCTCGGTTCACGTCCGCATCCGCCACGCCACGTGATGCGACAGGCTCACCTTCTTCATCAAGACCTACTTCTATCGAGCAGCCTGTTGAACAATAACCACAGGTGGCATACTTCCACTCAACAACACCTTTGTCGGCAATTTTTATCGGATTTTTTTGTTTACGACCAAATAACATTATCTTCTCAATCTTTAAAAGCAATCAGTCCGCGAATGACGCAATGAACGCGAAAAAAGCTTTTTTATGTTTTTAACATTTGCGTCTTTTGCGTTATTCGCGGACTAATGCTTTTTCTCTAAAATTTAGTTGCCAAGGTGCATTGGTAAATCGCTTTATGCACATCACCCATGCTCACCATACCCAGCAATTTGTCACCCATAGCCACCGGTATGCGACGGAACTTTCTACCCACCATCATTGATGCTGCCTGCAGTATGTGCACATCAGGTTTGATACTAATGACCACGGGGCTCATCACATCTTTAACCCTAATACTGACCACATTGCTGTACTGATTCATATGCTCATCATAATCAACCGCTGACATGCTATCCATTAAATCTTCCAGCTTTGGAAACATCCTGCCCAGCACATCGCTCTCTGACACCATGCCAACGAGTTTGCCATCATCAACTACAGGTATGCCGCTGTATCGATAGATACACATTAATGAAACAACCTCACCCAGTTTTTTATCTGAAGAAACTATACGTACATTCGTTGTCATAATATCTTCTACTTTCATACCTGTTTCCTCGTTGAGTTAAATACTATTTATTTTAAAGTGAGAAAAACACTATAACCGCAAAGGACGCAAACAGTGCAAATCTTTAAACACAAAAAAACTTTTTACGCGCTGTTCGCGTCCTTTACTGCAATTATGTTTATTAAGCCGCTACTGCTACTTTAAAATCAATAAAAACCATGCCATTCTTAACTTTTACCGGGAACACATTAGTGCAGCCTTCGTCAGGCCCCAGCGCTTCACCGCTTGCCAAATCAATCTTCCAGCCATGCAATGGACAAGTCACTGATGTTCCATGCACGATTCCCTGCGATAAAGGCCCCTTTTTATGCGGGCATTCATCTTTCATGGCAAACACTTCATCCGTTGCTGTTCTAAAAACAGCAACGTTCATGGTGTCCGTATTAATGACACGTGAACCTAACGGCGGTATATCTTCTAATGCTACTACTTCAGTCCAGTTAGTCATATTTTTACTCCAGAAAACTTTATCTTTATGGCTGAATTGAAAATTTCATTTTTTGTCTTTACGCGCATGACTTAACCTGCAATTTTAAGTTGCGTAAATTCATAAGAAGCTTCACCTTCGGCGCGCGCTTTCCACGGATCAATCTGTGCATACTTTTGACTGATCTTGAATCGCTCAGCCAATGCTTTACGCTCTTCTTCATTATCGAGAATAACTTCTTTAATACTTGTCAATCCAACACGTTCAACCCACGGTGCAGTTCGCTCTAGATAATGCGCTTCTTCACGATATTTCTGCGTAAAGGCAGCCACGTATTCCAGCACTTCTTCTTCGGTTTCCACTTTGCATAAAAAGTCAGTGACGCGAACTTTAATGCCGCCATTACCACCGACATGTAATTCATAACCCGAATCGACACAGACTACACCGAAATCTTTAATGGTCGCTTCTGCGCAGTTACGCGGGCAACCGGATACCGCCAGCTTGTATTTATGCTGCATCCATGAACCCCATGTTAACTCTTCTAACAGAATACCCAAACGAGTGGAATCCTGTGTGCCAAAACGACACCATTGTGAACCCACACAGGTTTTCACCGTACGTAAAGCTTTACCGTAAGCATGACCAGAAACAAAACCAGCCGCTGAAAGATCGCCCCAGATACCCGGCAATTCTTCTTTCTTAATGCCTAACATGTCGATGCGTTGACCGCCGGTGAACTTAACCGTTGGTACTTTCCACTTTTCCGCGATCTTCCCCAGGTCCATCAACTGTTGCGCTGAAGTCTCACCACCGAAAATACGCGGGATTACTGAATAGGTGCCGTCTTTCTGGATATTGCCATGGGCACGTTCATTGATAAATCGTGACTGCGCATCGTCCTGATATTCTTCCGGCCAGCGCGCCAGCAGATAATAATTCAATGCCGGGCGACAGGTGGCGCAACCATCCGGCGTTTTCCACTCAAGAAATTCACGAACCTGTGGCATGGTTTTCAATTCATGGTTTTTAATGGCCTCGATAACATCATCATGACCATGATCCGTACAGGCACACACGGCTTTTTTGTTCGGTGTGGCGTCATAACCTTCACCCACGGTTGAAGCCAGTATCGATTCAACCAGGCCGGTACAGGAGCCACAGGAAGATGATGCTTTGGTATGTGCACGCACTTCGTCCAGGGTGAAAATTCCGTTTTTACTGATCGCCTGAACAATGTCACCTTTAGAAACACCGTTACAACCGCAAATTTCAGCATCATCTGGCAAAGACATAACACGAGTATCATCGCCATGGCCTGCATCACCTAAATCATGCTGCCCAAATAAAATTGTTTTGCGAAAATCAGCGATATTGGTTGCGTCACGCATCAAGCTGAAATACCAGGTACCGTCCATGGTATCGCCAAACATCACGGCCCCTTTTATAACGTTATCTTTTATAACCAGCTTTTTATACACGCCACTGGCGACGTCTTGCATTTGCAAAATGTCATCGCCTTCTTGTTCATTAAACTCACCGGCTGAAAACAGATCAATACCCGTTACTTTTAATTTAGTTGAAGTCATCGAGCCCATATAACGTGTACTACCAACGTGAGCCAAATGATTCGCTGCAACTTTCGCCTGTTCAAACAAAGGTGCAACCAGGCCGTAACATTGATTACGATGCTGCACACATTCGCCGACTGCGTAAATACTCGGATCATACGTTTGCATGGTGTCATTAACCACAATACCGCGCTCACAGTAAATACCGGACTTTTGTGCCAGCTCGAAGTTAGGACGAATACCGACTGCCATCACGACCAGGTCAGCATCAACCGTCGACCCGTCAGCAAACTTCACGCCACTGACACGTTTGTCGCCTACAATTTCCGCGGTTTGCGCTTCCATCAAAAACGTCATTCCGCGCTCTTCAAGTGAAGCTTTTAATAAAGCCGATGCCGGTTTATCCAGCTGACGTTCCATTAATGAGTCCAGCAAATGCACGACTGTGACATTCATGCCCTGCTTCATTAAACCATTTGCCGCCTCAAGACCTAACAGGCCGCCACCAATGACCACAGCATTTTTATACTCTGTGGCCGCCTGCACCATGGTGTTAACGTCATAGATATCGCGGAAGCCTAAAACACCGTTTTTATCTGCGCCCGGAATGGGAATAATGAATGGCGTAGAGCCCGTTGCGATTATCAGGCGGTCATAAGGAAACTGTTTACCGCTTTCGGTGATAACTGATCTTTTAATGCGTGAAATTTCGCTAACAGCATCACCGGTAACTAAATCGATATTGTTTTCTTCATACCATTCAAGACTGTTTAGAATAATGTCATCAATGATTTTCTCGCCGGCCAATACAGGCGATAACATAATACGGTTGTAATTGGGGTGTGGCTCAGCACCCAGCACGGTAATGTCATAGCGATCACAGCCTTTTTCACCGGTTATGTTGTGCTTAAACAGCTCTTCCAGGGCACGAACACCCGCCATGCCATTACCAATTAAAACCAGTTTTTCTCTCATTATTGCCTCGTCGCACACAGATGAATATAAATACTTGTTAATATACTAACAAGATTCATGCCAGCTTTATATTACGCGAGAACAATGATTTAATGATGCAATCAGGGTAATTTGCACCAAATAGGGGCGAACAGACACTATTGCCGCACCGGCTGCGTGCAACGAGCCAAAATGGGGCTGGTGGCGAACGCCACCAGCCAAATTAAACCTTCCCTGGCAGTACAACTCTCGGAGAAAAACTTTTTTATTTCATATCAACTTACCTGTTTTAACGAATGCCACCGTTGTTAAATCCGGGTTATGCGGCGGCTGACCTGACAACCCTAATATCCGGCGACTTTTTTTCATCAGTCTCTGCAGCGCTACCTTCCACGGCTTCTATATTCACAGCATCAAGAACTTCATCCAGCGGACGTCTTTGGCGCTCATAAAGGAACTGCAGAACTTCATGCCGGTAATGGTTGTATTTCTCATTACCAGACAGCGCAACCCGGTCACGCGGTCGCGGTAAATCAATATGTAAAATCTCACCAATGGTTGCCGCCGGGCCATTTGTCATCATCACAATTCGATCAGACAGCAATACCGCTTCGTCAACATCATGGGTAATCATAATCACCGTGTTGCCAAGGTCGGCATGAATTTCCATCAATGATTCCTGCATATGTGCCCGCGTTAATGCATCCAGCGCACCAAAAGGCTCATCCATCAGCAACACTTTGGGCTGCATCGACAACGCCCGTGCAATACCAACGCGCTGCTTCATGCCGCCGGAAATCTCATCTGGACGTTTATGCATGGCATGATCCATATGCACCAGGTGCAGGTTATGCTCTATCCAGTCTTTCATTTCGGCTTTGCTTTTAGACTGTGCTGAACTGGCACGGCCGAATACCTGCTTTACCGCAAGCTCGACATTTTCATAAGCTGTCAGCCACGGCAACAGTGAATGGTTTTGAAATACCACGGCGCGTTCCGGTCCTGGCTCATTAACTTCTTTACCGTCAAGCACTACGCCGCCAGCAGTTGCCTGGTACAGGCCGGCAACAACATTAAGCACGGTCGATTTACCACAACCCGAATGCCCGATTAAGGAAACAAACTCACCTTCCGCCATTTCCAGATCAACACCCTTTAATGCCACATAGGGGCCATCGGGCGTTGGAAACTCCATAGAAATGTGATCAATATTTAAATGTATTTTTTGCATTATTTTTTCTCCGTACTTATCATCGATACTAAACAGATCCTTAACTCGACTATCTCAAGAGCACAGACTTATCCCATGATACTTTTTGCTGCAACAGCAACATCAGGCGATCAAGCATGAATCCAACAAGGCCAATAGCAACCACTGCCACCATGATGCGGCCAAGCGAGTTGGAGCTTCCATTTTGAAATTCATCCCAGACAAATTTTCCCAGGCCCGGATTTTGCGCCAGCATTTCTGCAGCGATTAATACCATCCAGCCAATACTTAAACTCAGGCGAAGACCGGTAAAAATCATTGGTACAGAAGATGGCAAAATAATTTTATAAACTTTGGTAAACCAGCCCAGGCTTAATACTTTGCTGACATTAATTAAATCTTTATCCACCGAAGACACACCTACGGCGGTATTAATCAATGTTGGCCACATACAACACAGCGTGACAACCAAAGCCGACGTTAAATACGACTTGTCAAACATCGGGTCATCGCTGACATAAACCGCACTGACAACCATCGTCACAATCGGTAACCACGCCAGTGGTGACACCGGTTTTAACAACTGCACAATAGGATTAATTGATCGATACAGATCATTACTCAAGCCGGTAATAATACCGATGGGTATGGCAATCAGTGACGCCAGGATAAAACCGGTAAATACCGTTTTCAGACTGGTAAATATCTGATCAATAAAAGTAGGCTTACCGGTGTATGAGCGAACTTTTATTGTTGCATCAGGATTCTTTTCCAGTTTTTTGGCGTTGCGTATTTCCTGGCGCTGATAAAAACCGGTTTCTTTATCACGCTCTGCGATATGCTCATCAACCAGGTTAGCGGCTTGCTCAAAAACGGCGACAGGCCCGGGTAACTGACCCAGCGATGTCTGAACCTGTTGCGCCGACATACTCCAGAAACCTAAAAACAGGGCTATCGCTATAATTGGAAAAATATACGTTCGTATGAACACACTATATTGTTCATCTGTAAATGTTGCGTATCGAGATAATTGCATTATTTTCTCCGAAAAAAATAATCAAATCGTGCTTTGAATATATTGCTTTAAATATTCATCCGTAAATTATTGTGTAGATGGTTAACAAATAAGTTAGCAGTCTCAGCCTTTATCGCTGTGACCGCCATCATTCTTCTTATTTCACTTTGTCCTTACCTTTTAAGCCGATAGCAAAAGATTTCAGGTAGGCATTGGGTTTGGTACCGTCAAATGCTACGTTATCAATGAATTCATCCTGTGTCGGACGGAAGCCAGATTCTTTATCAAATTCAGGAAAATCGTTGGCATCCGCTTTACCTTCTTTGATCAGCTCCTTAGCTGCAGAAGCATAGATGTCCGGACGATAAACTTTTTTCGCCATATCCTTGTACCAGTCATCAGACTTGTACTCAGAGATCTGTCCCCAGCGGCGCATTTGTGACAGATACCAGACAGCATCTGAGTAATAAGGATAAGTTGCGTTGTTTCGGAAGAACACGTTGAAATCAGGCAGTGAACGTTTGTCACCTTTTTCGTATTCGAAAGTACCCGTCATCGAGTTGGCAATGACCTCGTAATCCGCGCCCACATATTCAGGACGTGACATGATTTTTGATGCTTCTTTACGATTTTCCAGGCCGCCTTCATCAAGCCACATGGCTGCACGAATCAGGGCTTTTACCACCGCTTTATGTGTATTTGGGTTTTTGTCTGCCCAGGCTTTTGAAACACCGAATACTTTCTCAGGGTTATCTTTCCAGATTTCATAGTCAGTAATAACCGGTACACCTATACCTTTAAAGACAGCCTGCTGATTCCATGGCTCACCCACGCAGTAACCATAAATGGTGCCCGCTTCCATGGTTGCCGGCATTTGCGGCGGCGGGGTTACCGATAACAAGGCATCTGCATCAATGTTGCCTGAAGAATCGCCTTTATGCGGCGCGTAATAACCCGGGTGAATGCCACCGGCAGCGAGCCAGTATCGTAATTCGTAGTTATGTGTAGAAACCGGGAATACCATGCCCATCTTAAATGGCTTACCTTCATCTTTATATTTATCAACCACCGGTTTCAAAAAGTCCGCCTTGATCGGGTGAACCGGTTTGCCGTTCTCGTGTGGCACGTGTTGTTTCATCTGCTCCCAGATATTGTTAGAAACTGTTATCGCATTACCATTCAAATCCATGGAAAACGCTGTAATAATGTCTGCCTTGGTACCAAAACCAATCGTTGCACCCAATGGTTGACCGGCCAGCATGTGGGCGCCGTCAAGTTCACCATCAATCACACGATCGAGTAAAACTTTCCAGTTTGCTTGCGCTTCAATGGTGACATAAAGGCCTTCGTCTTCAAAATAACCTTTCTCGTATGCGATGGCGAGTGGCGCCATATCCGTCAGCTTAATAAAGCCGAATTTAAGTTCTTCTTTCTCTAGTCCTTCGGTTTCGGCATAAACAGAAACACTGCCACTCAATAGCATGGCTGAGGCAACAATACCTGCAGCAAGTTTTTTAAGGCCATGTGGTGTCGAAAAAAGGCGTCCGTGGCCTGTTGCAGGTTTAGACGTCATAAGACTTCTCATCGTGTTCTCCAGAAAAATTAAAAACAGGTTCGTTTTTTTACAAACAAATTTTTTACAAAAAAAAGGCACTCATCCCAAGGGCGGAGTCTGCCTTCAGGATGAGCGCCTTTGCTCAAGTGCTAAATTTGTAATCATCAATAGGACCGACCGCCATTGGCCGGCACACATGCTGTAGTGCATTGCATGTTCTATGCCAACTCACTTAATCGGCGGCCTTTGACGATACATCAGCACTTCATAATAAACTTCGAACATTAGGATGCACTAAATAAAGGCGCAACCGGTAAATGCCGCTCACTCATGGTGCAGAAATTTGCAATTGTGCCGAGGCCGGCGTAAAAAAGAGGCTCTACCCTTGTTAAAGGATTAAGCCTTATGTCAAATCCGTTCTTCTTTTACATCAAACACTGAGTAAAATACTAAACACGAACTAACGGAAACCCATTACTTTAGGTATCACGATGGAAATCATTGAAATATTTGAAAGTTTTGCTGCTGATTTTGAGGCTGCCATAATGGATGACCACTGGCACAGGTTAGAAAAATACCTGTCGCAAGACAGCACCTATCTAAATGTTGGCGGGCCAGACCCGAAATGCACAGGTGCCAGCGCAATTATTACTTATTTAAAACAGGACGTTTCTAATACTGATCGCCGTTTTGACAGCAGAACGCTGGTTGCCCTGAGCGAACCCATCGTTGATGGCAATAGATTATCCAGACGATGGCGCTGCAGCTATACTCTCATCGGCGCACCCCAACTTGTAATAGAAGGTGAGGCACGATATTTGATCGAAGGGAATATTATAAAAGAAATAGAAGAAGAACCGACGGCGCAATCAATGCGGCAAGTTAGCGAGTGGATGCAGAAATATGGTGATAAGCTTCATGCCTAACAAAGTTATTTTCCGCCAGAGTAAGATTCTGGCACGAATATCACGGTTGACTCCCCTGACCACCAATCTTGCTAACAACCCGGAGAATTCATCAATGCTAAAAATTATTGTTTTAGTTCTGTTAACGACATTATTTTCTCATGGCTCACTGGCTGAAGAATACCGCTATAAAAACATCTCCAGCCGTTACCCCGATGTAGAGTTTGACCGGCAGACGGTAAAACGCGCCAGGATGGAAGGTGAGTGCCTGCTTGGTTTAAAAAAACTGAGCTTCAATCAAAAAGAGGAAGTCGATGAATGGGCAGGCTTTCAATTAGCCTTGTTAGAACAGTTCTCTCCCTGTACTGTTTTAATCATTATGGAAACGGCACACTCAAAAATAAAAAGCGAACTGGGGTAAATCAAATGGCGTAGACCACAGCGCCCGTTTATATGTAACCGATCAAGCCTGACATGCACCTTATCCGGTCCGTCGGTATACCAATCAGATGGATAAAATCTAATCCTGGATCGAAGTAAAAAAATAAAAATTCTTTGCCGCAAAGGACGCAAAGAGCGCGAAAAAAACAATAGATGCTTTAAACACCCGTAGGCCTGCATAAGGCACGTTGCAGGCAATACCTGACAAAAACGCCGTGAACAACAAAATCTTATCACGGCCTACACATATAGGTTTTTTCGCGTCTTTTGCGTTATTCGCGGACTAATGCTTTTAAAACTTTTCAATGAACATAGAATGGGTCGTAACTTCTCGATCAAATAGGAATACCGACGGTTCGGTCATGATGCATACCCGGTAATGTAGAACATGTGTTTAAAACGGTCAGATTAAGCTTGAGATATTACACTTTCATTTAGCCAAATTAACCTTCCTTTCATTCAGCCGTGTGGTGTACTTTTATTAATAACCAACTAAAAAGGGCAAGACCGTATGGTCTTGCCCTTTTAGTGCTCAAAACCCAAAGGTAGTGAGCCTGGTCAGCATTGCATGCAATGCTGGCCTTATAGCGATCTATAAATTAAAGCGCTACGATGTTCTCTGCTTGAGGACCTTTTTGACCCTGAGTAACAGTGAATTCAACTTTCTGACCTTCAGCCAGAGTTTTAAAACCCGAACTAGAGATAGCGCTGAAATGTGCAAAAACGTCTGGACCAGATTCTTGCTCAATAAAGCCAAAACCTTTTGATTCGTCGAACCATTTTACGGTGCCGGTTGTAGTAGACATAGTTATTTCCTATTAATTAAATTTAAATGTTATTAGCCTGATGATTATTAATCATAAAGCTAGTTTGGCTGGAATGTGTTGCTATTAAATATGAAGAACAGGACGAGGAACTAAAACGTGACATCGAAATGGTGGTGCATAAATATAAGTAGTACTTTCAAGCTCCATGTAGTATACACAATATTTCAATATTGTCAATTTAATCATAACCATAGTCATCGCCAAACTAAAGCACCAAAGCCGGCAATGAAGGCTAACAATGACTGGCGCTAATTTTTGCTAGCTATGCCGAACTGTTCCATTATTTTAGCCTCACAGCTTTACATTGATCACCCTTAGAAAGGAGGCAGAAAGTTCGCCACGTCCCGCTTTATCAATCAGCTGTTCCACTGTTTGCATGATCTCGGACAAGGGTCCGGTTATAAATACCATACCGAGTTCAAGTGTCACCCGTTTATCTGCAATCGGGTTCTGCGTGTTCGGGTGCTCGGCTTGCTGAAAAACCATCTGGATTTCATCAACTTCATCGGGAATACTGTCGCAGCCGCCCCCTGAAGCCACAAAAGAGAACAACTCCTCCGTATTATGGAAAAACACGCTTTCTTCTTTAAATTCCTGATCTCCGGCTTTCGCCGTAAATTCAACGCTTATAATGGGATTCATGGCCGTCACCTCCTCTTTCGTTTACCTATTACTCTACTCTTTTACTCCAGACTACCTACCGATTTTTATCACTTGTTTGAGCTATGTCATATTAGTAGCGTAGAAAAAGTATGTGTCGCTAACAAATAAGTAATATTAGCGTTAATATTTGTCACCATTCAAGCTTTCACTTATCACTATGAATAACATCTTCGACGCCATACCCGATAACCTGGAAACAGAAGTATTTAACACCCTTATTGATAGTAATGGCGTAAAAATCGAGCGCATTATATCGAAAGGGCACAAGTCGCCAGAATCTGGCTGGTATGACCAGGATGATAATGAATGGGTACTGGTATTAAAAGGTGAAGCGACCCTGTTATTTTCTGATGGCAGCTCCATTAAAATGAAAACAGGCGATTTTATCGATATCCCGGCACATAAAAAACACAGGGTCGAATGGACAAACCCGAAAATAGAAACCATCTGGTTAGCGGTTTATTATTAAAATTAAAACATGTGTAATAGCTCAAACCTGAGCTGGCAGTTTTGAAAGCATGCGTCCACGACATTAGTGCTATCCTTGCACGTCAACGCAGATGAGCACAGATATAAACATCATATTCCGTCATCTTGAACGATAGTGAAAAGATCTTAACGACCTAAATATTATACATACGGCAAGATCCTTCACTGTCGTTCAGGATAACACCCAATTAATATAATTTTTTATCTGTGTTCATCTGCGTCTATCTGTGAAAAAAATATTTTTTCTTCTAAAGACGTTATTAGTCGAGACATGCCTGATCAAGTCCAGGCTTAATATGTTAACCGTCTGCTTATATCTCGACTTATACAAGTTGATGGTTGGTGTTTATTAGCGGCGGCTGGAGAAAATGCGTCCCTGCTTCCCTTTTTCCCTTTTTTTCTTAAACCCTATATTTCATGCCACCCGCTCTGCTTCGGCAGCGCCTTCTTTCATGGTATTAGCCAGTATCTCATATACCGCACCCCAGGCATTTTTAACTTCATCGGTGAAAGCATCGCCAAGGCCCTGCTCCAGGGTCCACAACAATGCCGAACCTACCGTGTTGTAATCTTTTTCCTTAACGCCATAACCGGCATGAGCTGCGCCCATAACTTTTAATATTGGTATTAATGGCTCAAGATTGTCGACCGCATCAACCGCGATGCCAATTGTTTTCATCAGTTTCTTGCCCTGATCAGTCATATCATTTTTAAACATCGGCTTGACTGATGGATCCAGCAGAAACAAACGACCATAAAACAGTTCCGCCGCTTTATCAGCAATAGGAACGACCATTACCCAGGTTTCTTTAACTAAATTAATTTGTTGTGGAGTCATTACTTATCTCTTATTTAATTGCTTATTTAAAATTAAGTTGCTTTATATAAAAGCTGGCGACAAACACCATATAGTCAACAGCCAGCTTTACTTCTTCATCGCTTAAATCATTGTTACCGCCACGTGCAGGCATCATGCTGTAATCAGGCCCGATAAAACCATTAATAGCATGCTCATAAAGCACGTCCTTTCCTTTCGCTATGCGAAAATCCCATTCATCAGGATTCATCGGTATTGGTGCATCTGCAATACCGTAACCATGACAGGCTTCACAGTTTGACATCCAGATTTCACGCCCTTTTTTATCGCCCGATATCACATACAGTGGGTTTGCGAATACTGATGAAACATTTACTATAACAAACAGCATTACAGACGCTG
Source organism: uncultured Gammaproteobacteria bacterium (assembly GCA_963768125.1). Lineage (GTDB taxonomy): Bacteria > Pseudomonadota > Gammaproteobacteria > SZUA-229 > SZUA-229. Next base: position 56,436 of record CAVYHC010000032.1, on the reverse strand, counting down.
ATAGCAACACGCGTGTGGTAACAAAGTTAAACACTAGATTGGTATACGTATTACTACACCGCCCATAACATCACCCAGTTTGAAATCTTTTTTCGGTGTATCGGGATGTTTGTTATGGCAGGACACACATACGGGAGCGACGCCAGTATCAGCATAAATCGCGGTAAAGTATTTCTTACCTCCTAATTTTTCAGTGGTGTAATAGTTCTTACCTTTATTATCTGCGACATATTTCAAGCCTGTTTTTTCAGCTTCGGTTTTAGGTGCGTTTTGTTTGTTAATTGGCCACATTGATTGCAGGGTGTAACTGAAATCAACATCATCCAGTTTTTCTGCTCGTTTCATTGCAAGCTCTGAACCAAAACGAAACATCTGGGCAGGCAAGACCAGCGCCTTGTCATCTTCAAAATGCTCTGATGCCTTGATGACTTTCTCTTTTTTTACCAGCCTGTTTACAATTTTCTTGGTATACACCGCACGGTCTGAATCCATGACCAGGTGTAATGCATCGGCCATAGCTTTTACTGAGACCGTAGCGTCACCACCAGGCACACTGGCGATAGAAACACCGGTCAGTGTCGTTGCTAAAACGGCAATTATGCCAAGGCTTATTTTCGATTTCTTCATCTTCATAGTTTTCTCACTCTCTCATGTCGTTAAGGATTGGTTAAAAAATAAATAATTAAAAGCCGAACATGTCGGCATCACTATCCTGTGACGCTGCCTCCTGTCTTCTTGCGTTCTCTTTATTTGCAAGATCCATCGTTGGAATATGGTCTTCAGGTAGTCCTGAAAAATTGTTTTCAATCAGTTTTTTGTCTGCTAGCGCATCCAGTGTAAATTCGAGTCCGTGGCAATGCTGACAACTGGATCGAATCATTTTTGAATTGGGTGAAAAGTTTGCGCTCTGGTTATGGTCGACAATAATGCGGCTGCTCCACTCGCTGACATCGTAATTGATGCGAGGCATATGGCAGCTGGCACAGGACACACCACTACCCGGCTCTGCTTCAGCATTCACTTCTTTTTTCCATAACTGATAATGCGATGATTGTTTGTAAGCCAGGCTGTGCTGGTCATCGTGACATCCAAGACAGGATTCAACTGCCGCCTGTTGCACATCAAACTTGTGCGCGCGATGACAGCTGTTACAGGTCATCTCGTTATGGCTGGCATCTGCTTTCATTGGCAGTTGCGCCTGCGCGGGCGTCATTGCAGACAGACCCTGCTGTAAACGCATGCCGTGTTTACCTCGAAGAAAACGGCTAACTTCTACCGTATGACAGCTTTGACAAGCGGTGTGATCAGGGTGATCCTGCCAAACCGCATTTTCTTTATTGCCATCCTCGCCATTAATAACTTCGTTTATATGACAGGCACTGCAATTAACACCTGAACTGGCATGCGACGTTTCCAGCCAGTCTTTATTAATATCAGCATTACTATTTGAGCTTTCGCCAGCATCAATATCTTTTGCTGTAAGCGGCTCGACCGGGTACTTGTCACGCGGGTACTCAACAACTTCGTCAAGCAGGCTGGCAAACTCCTTGACCGGCAATTTCATTTCGCCATATAGCGTCGGTTCATCAAGGTGCTTGATCAAAAAGTCGGTATACAGCGCGCGGTTGTTATGAAAATTATGGCAGCCTGAATTTTTGCAGCTATCAAAAGCCATACCCTGATGTGATGGTCTGTCCTTAGCAATGCCCTGATGACAATGGAAGCACACATCCACAGGTTGCGTTAATCCGTCTTTGGCCGTCAGCTCTGGCTTATGCTCTGTGTGACAACTGGTGCATAACAAAGCATTTATACTTTCAAGTAAATCTGCATTTCTCGGATCTTTAAATTTTTTCGCCGGGTGAGAATCAAACGGTTTAACGCGTTCTTCACCATGACAATCGACACAGGCCTGCTGTATCACTTCGCCACCACCAAACGCATCACTATGGCAAGCCTCACAGCGCTGCTGCAACTGGTAATGACCGGCACTCAATGGGCCGGGCATAAATACAGATTTATTCGCGGTATCAGACAGCATTGAATAAGACAGCCACGCCGCCACGATTGTTGAAAATAAAATCCACGTTATCCATTTGATTGCCTTTTTATTAAATACCTTGTTAATAAGCTCGCTTATAACCATGCTAAGACCTGGTTCACATTAAAAGTAGTAGGTCTTGGTTATATGAAAACCAAGTAGTACCGGCAACGGCCAGAACAACAATAAATGCAACCATGTCCAACGCTTGCGCTGTTTTTTGGCTTCTGCCGGCACCATTCTGTGCTCGGTTGCGACGACCGTACTAATATTTGCACCGGCCGCGGCCAGCAACAGAAAATTAATCATCAGTATCAGGTTAAGCTCACTGCCAAGACGAAATCCGGTATGTCCGACCAGTGCAAGCAGTGCACCGATTCCCAACACGATGTGTGCAAAACGCCACAGATCATAATCACCTTTATCGAATTTTTTTAATCTCTTGCGCAAAGAAATAAGCAGGCCACAGGCAAATAAACCCAGGATAGTAAAACCGCTGATTTGCTTGAATAAAGAATCTCGCCACAATAAATCCCAGCGAATAGAATGCTGGACACTATCGGCATAGGGAATTCTCCAGATAAATATAAATAAAGCAGCAAGTGATAATGCCAGTGCTGACAATGCCAGCAAACCGCGCCATGAACGCGTTGCTTCCATTGCTGTATTTTCACCGAGCATTTCAGCCAGTAGCGGTTTACATGAACCACAGACACTACCGGCGCGTGTTGTTGCTGTCAGGCAGGCCACATTTTCACAGCCACCGTTAACCGCATTAGACAAACGGCCGCGTGTTACGCCAGTGCAATTACATACCACTGCCGATGCCGGCCAGCTTGATACTTCGACATCCTCCGCATCACCCCAGACATTACCCGTTTTATTAAAACGCAGTAAATTCGGCAGCCATATTTTACGCTTTGACTGTATGGCTTCCTGTATTAATGCAGATTCATGCCAGTCGCCAACCGCCACTGCACCAACAACACTGTTACCGAAAAGACGAACCTTTCGGTAGATACCTTCACTGTCGTTTTGGTAAATATATTCGCGAACAGATACACCGGCTTCCTCGTCAACACCGGTGCGCCCGGCACTAAAAACAGATTGCGACATGACTTTTAGTCGCGTTGAATCGAACGAACCTTTATAACGTGCTGTACCACCGGTAATACACTCGGCTAATACCGCCGCTTGCTCAAACCCGGGCTTGACCAGACCATAAACTATATTTTCATGTTCAGAACATTCACCGATGGCATAAATATTGTCATCTGATGTTTTCAGGTAATCATTAACACGTATGCCTCGGCCAACAACAAGTCCCGCATCACGTGCCAACTCAATGTTTGGCCGAATACCTGCAGCAATAATTAATGTATCGCAGGCAACTTCAATACCACTACGCAGTTTAATTGCTTCAACACGGCCGTTACCGATTACCTCAACAACACTGTCACCGAGAATCACGTGGATACCGCTTTCTTCTACAAAATCTTGTAAGCAGCGTGCGCCCTGCTTATCCAGCTGTTGCATCATTAGCCATTTGTTGTGTTCAACAATCGTGATCCGGGTGTGGTACTGCTGCATGGCACGCGCTGTTTCCAGACCAAGCAAACCGCCACCCAGTACCACGGTATGACGTGTCCGCATTTTGCGCGACAGCAATTCATCTGCCTCAGCAAGCGTGCGGAAGGTATAAACACCCGGGTAATCACTGTTTTTTATCTTCGGTATAAAAGGTGACGAACCCGTGGCTAAAATTAATTTCGAGTACTGTTGAATGCGTCCGCTGGCATCTATGATGTTTTTTGACGAACGAGAAACGTATTCGACCGCACAGTTATATCGGTACTCGACATAACTGTTTTCAGATTCAGGCTCTTCTATCTCAAGTGCATCACGATACAATGAACCTGCGAGGTAATCCGATAAACGCACTCGATTATATGGCCGCGTTTCCTCACTTCCATAAACGATAACTGGTGCATCGTAATCACGCTGCGCTAATTCATTAACAAACTCAATGCCAACCGGACCCGTGCCTATAACAATTATGGCCGGTGTTTTTGCACTAATCATTACCTGACTGCGCTCGATCTCAGTCAACGGTTCCTGTACATTCAGTTGTGCTTTAACAAGGTTCATTATTCTCAAATAAAAAATGGCGCTCACATGCGATTTTATAAAACCGAATGTGAGCACCATTGCTCTATACATCTTTATAATTAAATGTTGCCTGCCACCATTGGCCCGCTGTTATAAAAACTATTAGCACATAACATGCCAATTAATTTTACTTATTTATTCCTGTGTTTATAAGTTTAAAAAAGCGCCTTGATAAACTATTTGGCACCATATTGGAACAGTCACTTTATACATGCACCGAGATAGTACTAGTTGACAGCCACATCTCTGGCTAAAGAATATAAATATTCAGGTGTTACATGCCATACCCGGTTCATTCCCACCAAACCAGAAACGCATGTCTTTTTCAAGGAATTCATCCGCAGGCATATAATGAGAACCATCGCAGGAAAAATTTAATCCTACCAGGCCATTCATTACATTTAATGACGCTGCTCGTAAATAAATAGTATCGTCTGCTTCGCGCAGTAATTTAAATCCTTTTAATATGGTTGGCACTTGATCAGCGGTAACCACAGCATCATCCGGATACTTCATTTTTTCATAAGCCAGGCAAACCTTTGGCGTAATAATTTCATCCAGTACATGCAAACGATATCGATAAGGATCACTGTATGGCCACAGCGTTGCACGTGAACTTGAAAAATGCAGTTTGGCGTGAAAAACCCCCTGTTCTGTCATTAACGATTCAACAACATCAAGCACTTGATCAATGTGCGCGTCCATGGCACTGGGAGTACGCGTTTGTTGAAACAGCGTGCTGCGAATAGAAGGGTCACCTTTTATCTGACGCCATTGATGACTATGGGCACTATCAACATTTTTAAGCGGCAAATCTTTTAAACCAAAATCGGCAGCAATACAGCCCTGCACTTCGTTATCAACTAATACCTGATGAATTGCGGTTATACAGGGTTGACGTGTCCGTTTATCAAGATAAACATCACTCAAGGCAAAGCGCCTATTTTTTATATCATCGATACGATCCAGGTAAGGGCGGGCGGATAAATCCTGACCGACTCTCGAATCACTAATTTTGTCTTCTGAAATGTTGCTGCTACGCTGCAAGCCATCATTATCGATAGCGTAAAGCATGCGGCAGCGATGATCCGGTTTTTGCTCAAGGAAATGCTTTAAAGCCAGATCCAGTGCAAAACGGTCACCCCAGTGCTGCCCACAAATTCCAGCTATTTTGGACAATGGTTCGACCAAAAAGCCCTCGATGTAGTCGCGCTGTTTGTTTATTGAATTTTCCAGCCAGTTCATAGTATTCCCTTTGGGCTGTCACGCCTGTTATTGTTATTATTTTTTATAGCATTTTATTATTACCGTTTTGTGTCATCATTTATCTAATTTGTACTTTAAACGAGTACTTCTGAGGCAGAGATAATTTGCTCTGCAATATCGCCGATACGTTTATTTTTGTTCATTGCCAGTTTGCGTATAGCATTATAAGCCTGATCTTCGCTGAGGCTTTTTGTCTTCATGACGATGCCTTTCGCTTTTTCAATATACTTGCGCTCCATTAATGCATTTTTACTATCACTCAGTTCTTTTTGCATTCGGCTATGCTCACGAAAACGTGCCTGCGCAACACCGATCAATGAAGTTAAGCGTTCAGGGTCGGCGCAATCGACAACATAAGCACTGGCACCGGCTTTAACTGCAGCATCTATTGATTCTTCTTTAGCATCTCGGGTAAAAACCAATATAGGGGTTGGCTGTTTCTCGCCGACACTGCGCATTTCACGTAATGCCTGGCGGTCAAGCTCGTCACTGATGAAGATTAAAATATCTGGCTGCATGCTCTTAACATAAGCAGAAACTTCGTCGTTTGGACCCACAAGTTTAAGTACGCGATAACCTGACTTTGCTGCAATATGCAGTAAAGGCTGCGAACTGTCTAAACTGTCAGCGACTATAATAATATCCATAAAACGTTTAAAACTTCATTAATCGGTTGTTATCATTTAAATGTAATAGCAAATTGTGTGCCACAAATAATCACCTTAATAGAACACCGCAATATTTCCTGACCTGCTGCTAAATACCACTGATAGCAGCGGCACCTGCTGAAAAACACCCGACCGAAGGCCCTTTAAATAATTTACATGCACTATTTATTTCCAAAAGAATGCATTAACGCACGTTTCAAGTGCATCAAAACAGTGAAAAAATGCAGCCTACATAAAATTTATTGGTGTTTTCCATGGTTTTTCAGCGGATGAAGGCAGTGCCTATTACGGGACTGAGCTCGATTTACTGGCGGTTAAAAAATTCAACAAAACATTTACCGGCTTAATTAAATACGCTGATTACAGTGCTGATACTTTTTCTAAAGATACCAGCAAGATCTGGCTGCAGCTTGCGATGAAGCTTTAACATCATTTCAATGCACGCAAGAGACTCCCGCGCCACGGATGGCCTTTATTAACTGGATCACAGCCTTAACGCACTCCGTTGGTGCAACTCACCCCGAACTTACCCCGTATTTGTCACCACTCCAGCGATAACTCATTGATAACACCTTCATAAATTATTGGCACACAGATTGCATCGTGACAGCAATTCAATTGCAACGAAGCGAAGGTAACAACGATGTCCGAAGTAAGCGCTAGCGCTAAGCTTAATTTATTGTCATTTAGTGGCAACACAAAAACACTGCACCTGACATGGGTCGCATTTTTCATCAGCTTTTTTGTCTGGTTTAACCATGCACCGCTGATGGCATCCATTCAGGCAACTTTCGGACTGAGCAAACAGGAAGTCAAAGCCTTACTTATTATGAATGTTGCGCTGACCATTCCTGCGCGCATTATTATCGGCATGATGGTCGACAAATACGGGCCGCGTATCATGTATACCAGCCTGTTGTTCATTTCCAGTTTCATCTGTTTCTTTTTTGCCCTAGCTGATTCCTATGAGATGCTGATGATTAGCCGCTTTGCACTGGGTTTTGTCGGCGCGGGTTTTGTTATTGGCATTCGTATGATTGGTGAATGGTTTCCTGCCAAACAGGTTGGCATTGCCGAAGGCATTTACGGTGGCTGGGGTAATTTCGGTTCAGCCGCCGCGGCCTTATCACTACCCACCATCGCTTTAATGTATGGCGGCGATGATGGCTGGCGCTATGCCATTGCCAGCACAGGTGTTATTGCGCTGATATATTCATTTGTTTATTACAAAATGGCGCGCAATACGCCTAAAGGTTCAACTTATTTCAAACCGAAAAAAACCGGCGCCATGGAAGTAACCAGCAAAGGTGACTTTTATCTCTACCTGTTAATGAATATACCCATGTATGCCGCCCTGGCTGTGCTTGCCTGGAAATTAGGCCCTAGTAACCTGGGCGTTCTTGATGGTTTTTTCACCAACACGGTATATATAACACTGGTTTTATTTTATGCTTACCAGACCTCACAGGTGTGGCGCATTAATGCGCATGTATTTAAAGAAAGCATTCCTGAAATACACCAGTATAAATTCAAACAGGTCGCCATTCTAGACCTTGCCTATCTTGTTACCTTCGGTTCGGAACTGGCTGTGGTTTCCATGCTGCCACTATTCTTTTTAAGACACCTTTGATTTGTCCATAGTTCAGGCCGGTTTACTGGCGTCAGGCTTTGCTTTCATGAACCTTGTAGCACGCCCTAGCGGTGGCTATTTCAGCGACCGTTTTGGTCGCAAGAAAAGCTTAACTTTTTTAATTGGCGGTCTTGCTGTCGGTTATTTCGTTTTAAGCAACATCACTTCCGAATGGCCTTTATTTTTAGCAGTGGCAGCAACCATGGCATGTTCATTCTTTGTACAGGCGGGTGAAGGCGCGGTATTTGCTATCGTACCGCTGGTAAAACGCCGCATGACCGGTCAGATTGCCGGCATGGCAGGAGCTTATGGTAACGTCGGCGCAGTGGCATTTCTTACTGTGTTCTCATTTGTTGAGCCCTCCGCCTTCTTTCTTACTATCGCTGGTGCAGCCATTGTGACACTTGTCGCCGTTCAATTTCTCGATGAGCCAAAAGGACAAATGGCAGAAATTATGCCCGATGGCACTGTACAAATGATTGATGTCAGTTAAACATTCATAATAAACTCGAATAACCTTGAATAATGTTGTTTAAGGTTATTCGGGTTTTTTATATTTAATGACTGAAAAATTACAAATCTGTTTAGCGCAAAGTTCAGATAAAGGCGTTAAACAGCAGAACGAAGATTTTTATGGCGCTTACCTGCCAGAAGACTCGACACTCGACAGTAAAGGCATTGCCTGCGCCATCGCCGATGGCATGGGCAGCTGCGCCAACGCGCGCGAAGCCAGCGAACATTGTGTTAAAAGTTTTTTATCTGATTATTTCAGTACGCCAGAAACCTGGTCAGTAAAATCATCCGGCGCAAAAGTTTTAACTGCGATCAACAACTGGTTACTCAGCAACGGTGACAAAGATCATAGCAATGGCATGGTCACCACCTTTTCCGCACTGGTTTTAAAATCCACTACCGCACATATATTTCATATTGGCGATTCTCGCATCTACCGGTATCGCCCAACTGACAACAGCGGTGACTTTGAGCAATTAACCACCGATCACCGCGTCTGGATTTCTAATGAAAAAAATTATCTAAGTCGCGCCATGGGCATCGATCTTCATCTTGATATTGATTACAAAACACTGGCGATACAAACCGATGATATTTTCATCATGACCACTGATGGCGTGCACGATTATCTGAGTGATGCACAATTAAAACAACATATGCAATCCAGTGCTTCACTGGAGGTTATCGCCGATAAAATTATCCAGCACGCACTGGATGAAAAAAGCCATGACAATGTCACCTGCCAACTGGTACGTATTGAACAGCTACCCAACCAGAATGCGAATGAAGTATTTAACGATTTAACGCGCCTGCCGTTTCCGCCGCCAATGGGGCCGGGCATGACCATAGACGGTTATGAAATTCTTGATGAAATTCACGCCAGCACAACGTCACAATTATATAAAGTACGCGACAAAGAAAGCGGCGAACTATTCATGATGAAAACGCCTTCAGTCACTTATTCTGATGACCCTGCCTACATAGAACGTTTTTATATCGAAGAGTGGGCTGGCAAACGTATCGACAACGATTCTGTGTTACGAATTTTTGAACAGAAACGGCCGCGCAATTTTCTTTACTTCATCATGGAATTCATTGAAGGCAAAACACTAAAACAATGGATGAAAGAAAATCCGTCACCCGATATACATGAAGCCACCGAATTAATAAATAAAATCATTCAGGGATTGCGTGCTTTTCATCGCATGGAAATGCTGCACCGTGACCTTAAACCTGAAAACATCATGCTTACCAAAGATGGTAACATAAAAATTATTGATTTTGGCTCAGTAAAAATTGCCGGCATTCAGGAAATCAATACGCCGGTTGAACGCATGGAATTACTAGGCACTAAAAATTATACTGCACCAGAATACCTGCTTGGCACAGAAGGCAGCAACCGTTCCGACATATATTCACTGGGCGTTATTGCTTATGAAATGCTTACCGGCGAACTTCCCTACGGTGACAAACTATCGCGCGACCTTAACTGGCGAACACTTAATAAAATAAAATATACCAGCGCCATTAAATACAACCCGATGATTCCTTTATGGCTAGATGGCGCACTGGAAAAAGCAGTAAAAACAGATTTTCGCTCACGCTACGAAACATTTTCAGAATTCTTTTTTGACTTAACGCACCCAAACCCTTCATTTATGAAACACAGCGCTCCGCTGCTGGAGAGCAATCCGACACTGCTATGGAAATCAATTAGCGCAATTTTACTTGACGGCAATATAATCTGGCTAACTATTTTTCTTTCATGAGCAATGCGTTCATGGAAACGAGGCAAAAAGATTTCAGCGCCATTATTCTTGCCGGCGGCAAAGGCAAACGTGTTAATGGCCAGGACAAAGGATTATTACCGTATAAAAATAAAACGCTGGTTAAACATGTTATCGACGCTGTAAACCGACTGGCCAATGAAATTATCATTAGCGCCAATCGCAACATAAAAGAATTATGAAGAATTCGGTTACCGCGTGGTGCCGGATACTGATAATAATTATCAGGGCCCACTGGCCGGCCTGGCTGCCGCCGTACCTTATTGCCGTAACGAAAAAATATTTATTGCCCCCTGTGACATGCCATTACTATCTATCGAGGTGTTTCAACAGTTAAGTAATGGCTTAAAAGAGCAGTCACTTTGCATTGCCGAAGCGGATAACAAACTGCAACCGGTATTCCTTATGAACAAGAAACTGCAAGCGTCAATTGAACAGTTTTTAAAAAATGACCAATTAAGATTAATGCAATGGGCAAAAGCACAGCAGCCCAATATTGTTCGCTTCCCAGCGAGCAATAATTTCAGGAACTTTAATAGCATGAACGACTTTCAGTAATGATTACTAACATGCTTGCAGCACGATTGACACACCATACGCCAAATTATTAATGGCCACGATAAATAACTTGCGCCTTTACACTAAGCAAATCAAAATACCGCTATGGAATTAACGATTAAACAACGCAAACAGGAAACCAATCGAATCACCCTGTGGGGTGTGGCGGTTAATCTCGTATTAGCCGTTATTAAAATTGCTGGCGGTATTGTTGGGCAATCCCAGGCTTTACTGGCTGATGGCATTCATTCACTTTCTGACCTTGCCAGTGATGGCATGGTACTGCTGGCAGTAAAACACGCGGGTGAAGATGCAGACGAAGACCACCCTTATGGCCACGCCCGTTATGAAACACTGGCAACGGTTGCACTGGGTATTTTATTAATCGGTGTGGCGGCTGGCATTACTTACGGCGCAATAACACGCCTGCAACATCCGGAAGAAATTGCTGTACCTGCCCTGTTTACACTTATTATTGCTGCCATATCAATATTCAGTAATGAATGGCTGTACCATGCAACACGCAAAGTTGCGAAAAAAATCCGCTCGCCCATGCTCGAAGCCAATGCCTGGCACCATCGCAGTGACGCGGTATCTTCTATCGTTGTACTCATCGGTATCGGCGCAACTTATATCGGCTATCCGCTGCTTGATGCAGTAGCGGCAATCCTGGTGGCACTGATGATTGCCAAGATTGGCCTGGATCTAAGCCGCCAAAGTGTACAGGAACTGGTGGATACCGCACTGGAACCGGAAATGGTCGAAAAAATAAAACAGACTATTTTAGATATTGATGATGTGCGCGAACTGCACATGTTACGCAGCCGCCGCATGGGACATAACGCCCTGATTGATGTCCATATCCTGGTTTCACCAAAACTCAGCGTTTCCGAAGGCCACCATATTTCTGAAATGGTGGAAAAAACCTTAATTGAACAGTTCGATGACGTTAATGATGTAACCGTCCATATCGACCCGGAAGATGATGAGACGGCGGCCAGCTGTAAACATTTACCACTGCGCAGTGAATTATTACTCGAGCTCAGTGATAAATGGTCAAATCATGATGTACTAAAAAATATTGACGACATCACACTGCATTATCTTAATGGCCATATCAGTGTTGATGCGCGTATACCACTCGTCCACCTAAAACGGCTTGAAGATGCCGAGGCTCTGAAACAGGACTTTGACCAGATCTGTCGTCAAATAGCGGCGGTTGGTCATACCCAGCTGTTTTTTTACTAAAACGCACCAATTTGGAACGCAGCACATCATCCGATCTCTGTTTTAATTCTGCTTATATAGTTTCTGCTCATAAACGCTTCATATGGGGTTTCCCTTATGGCTATGTTTCGTGCAAAATCTACCCCTGTTAAAAAAGGACCTTTGATGAGTTCTGTTTCACTGCCTAATGCGGCTAATAACAGAATTGATTAAAGGTTCTTTTTATCCCTATGGCGCTTCTCACGGAGCGTCTTGCGGAAAAACATAAAAAGAAACGCCGTGCAAATAATTATTCATCAGTACACTTTGCACGGGATTTTCCATTTATTAATTATTGAATAGAGGCTGTTAAAATGTCTGCAACTGACGTTATAAATTTTATTAAAGAAAAAGACGTTAAATTCGTTGATTTCCGTTTTACTGACACACAAGGCAAAGAGCAGCACGTTTCTGTACCTTCACATACCATTGATGAAGACGTACTGCTTGAAGGCAAAATGTTCGACGGTTCTTCAATACAAGGCTGGAAAGGCATTAATGCCTCTGACATGATCTTAATGCCAGACTGTGACTCACATGTTATCGATCCATTCTGTGAAGAAGTCACCATGAACATTCGTTGCGATATTATTGAACCCACTGACATGAAAGGTTACAACCGTGATCCGCGCTCTATCGCTAAACGCGCGGAGTCCTACTTAAATTCAACAGGCATCGGTGATACTGCTTACTTCGGTCCTGAAAACGAGTTTTTCGTTTTCGACGGCGTTCAATGGGGCGATGAAATGGGCGGCATTTTCTACAAGATCGAATCGGAAGAAGCGGCATGGAACACCGGCAAAGAGTACGATGGCAACAATATGGGCCACCGTCCTGGCGTTAAAGGCGGTTATTTTCCAGTGCCTCCGATTGATTCATTGCAGGACCTGCGTTCATCCATGTGCCTGGTTATGGAAGAGATGGGCTGTGAAACTGAAGTCCATCACCACGAAGTGGGTACTGCCGGCCAATGTGAAATTGGCGCCGTATTTAACACCCTGGTACGCAAAGCCGACGAAGTGCAGATTTACAAATATGTAGTGCACAACGTTTCTCATGCCTATGGCAAAACAGCGACTTTCATGCCTAAACCGATAGTCGGTGATAACGGCAACGGTATGCACGTTCATCAGTCTATCTTCAAAAACGGTGAAAACCTGTTTTCTGGCGACCTGTATGGCGGTTTATCACAGACTGCGCTGTACTACATTGGCGGCATCATCAAACATGCCAAAGCGCTTAATGCTTTTGCTAATGCCTCAACTAACAGCTACAAACGCCTGGTACCTGGCTTCGAAGCACCCGTAATGCTGGCTTATTCAGCACGTAATCGTTCTGCTTCTATCCGTATTCCTCACGTATCAAGCCCTAAAGCGCGCCGTATCGAAATTCGCTTCCCGGATTCAACGGCGAATCCGTATCTTGCTTTCGCTGCCATGCTGATGGCGGGCCTTGACGGTATCAAAAACAAAATTGATCCGGGCGCTGCTGCAGACAAAGACCTTTATGATCTGCCTGCTGAAGAAGAAGCAAAAATTCCACAGGTTGCTTTCTCTTTAGATGAGGCATTAAAAGCGCTTGATGAAGATCGTGCATTCTTGACTGAAGGCGGTGTCTTTGATGATGATACTATTGATGCCTTTATCCAGCTGAAAGAACAGGAAGTACAGCGCTATCGCATGGCTGTTCACCCTTGCGAATATGACATGTATTACAGCGTGTAACGTTTAGCCTGGTTGCTATGCAACAGCCGTAACCAGCAGGCTGATTAAAGACTAAAAAGCCCCGCTATTATATTTATATGTGCGGGTTTTTTTTATTGCGGTTAAGCTCAGCAAAAGCTATGCTAACAAGTATGATAAAAATACCAGTTAGCAGTTTGTTAATAATAACGGCCATGGTCGCTTTCGTTGCTAATGCAGGACTATATAAAGGCCTGGACGATGAAGGTAACGTGGTTTATTCAGACACGCCCTTTGATGACGCGGAAAAAATGACGCTACCGCCACTCACGGTGGTTGATGCGCCTAAAGTTAAAGCCAAAGAAGAAGTAATCAGCGAAGACGAACCCGCTGAAACGAAATACACCAGCCTGACTATTCTTTCACCTAAAAATGATCAGGTCATCTGGAACGAACCTGCACTGACTGTCGCGCTACAGCTGAAGCCAGCATTAAACACCGCTCAGGGTCATAACACCTGGCTGATTATGGATGGCAAACCCCTGGTAAAAAACAGTACAAGCCTGTCATTGCAAATAGGCCGTGCTGACCGTGGTGAACACACCCTTCAGGCACAGGTAAGAAACAAAAAGGGCGTCATACTCAAGCGTAGCCAAACCGTCACAGTGCACATTAAAAACACTGTTATCTCCAGATAAACGCCCCACTAATAGCTAAAAGAATAACCTCCTCGTTACATTAAGACTGGCTGCGCACCATTGTGGTGCGGTATACTGCCACAACGTTATTTCACATTAATCATATTTCTGATTTATTTATACCAACTTGTTGAAAAATAAGTAATTAATAAAATTCAAAAATCCGGAAAAACTGGTTCATTTATTGCATTAAGCACACTATGGTCGCGACAGATTACAATTCAGCACAAACCATTCTGGACAACCTGCATTCCGCGGTTATTGTCATTGATGAAAACCTGCATATTGTTTGCCTGAACCCCGCTGCCGAAATGTTATTCCATATCAGTAATGCACGGGCAATTGACAAAAGCATTAGAAACCTGATCATCGACGAACACGAGTTTTTTGATCGTCTGGAACGCTCCGTCATTTCTACTCATCCTTATACTGTCTATGATGATCAGCTGCATCTGCACCACCATAAGATTATCGATGTCGATTATTCTGTTTCGCCTATTCAGTACCATAATAAAGGCAAATATTTATTGCTGGAATTTATTCGATTAAAAACACAACAGAAACTGTCGCACGAGGAAAGTATCCTCGCCCAGTATGAAGCAAGTAAAAGTTTATTACGCGGACTGGCTCATGAAATAAAAAACCCTCTCGGCGGGATTCGTGGCGCCGCCCAATTGCTGCAAAGAGAACTGGATGAAGGCGATAACAAACAATTTACTCAAATCATTATTAATGAAGCCGATCGCTTAAAAAATTTACTCGACCGAATGGTCGGTCCCAAAGATATTCCAACGAAAATGCAATGTTAATATTCACAAAATTCTTGAGCATGTTCGCCAGCTTGTTCTAGCTGAAAATGATCATATTTCTTTGCAGGTTGACTACGACCCCAGTATTCCTGAACTGCATGCTGACGAGTCGATGCTGATTCAGGTAATTTTAAACATCACTCGTAATGCTGTCGCCGCATCATCAATTGACAGCAATGAAAGTAAAATTTCTTTTAAAACACGAGCGCAACGCAATTGCAAAATTGGCCTGCATACTTACCCATTAGTGGCGCGTATCGATATTATGGATAATGGCACTGGCGTTTCTAAAGAATTACAGGAAAAGATTTTTATGCCTATGATTACCGGTCATGCAGAAGGCACTGGCCTGGGTTTATCCATTGCCCAGTCATTAGCACAACAACATAATGGTTTAATTGAGTTTACCAGTGTCCCCGGTAAAACTGTTTTCACTATTTTGTTGCCTATCGATCCACACCTTGTACCTCAAAACGGAGCAGAAAAATGACGGCAGCAAGTCATGTCTGGATTATTGATGACGACGATTCAATTCGCTGGGTTTTACAAAAAGCGCTCGAAGGCGCAGGTTTTCTTGTTACCAGTTTTGATAATGCCAACACCATCCTGGACAAACTGAAACATGAGGAACCTGACGCACTTATTACTGATGTGCGCATGCCAGGAATAGACGGACTGGAATTACTTTCACACTTGTCAACCGATTATCCTGACCTGCCCGTCATAATAATGACCGCGCATACCGACCTGGATAGCGCTGTTTCAGCATACCAGGGCGGCGCATTCGAATATCTTCCGAAACCGTTTGATATTGATGAAGCCGTGGAAGTTGCTCAACGCGCCTGCAGAAAAAAACAGAGTCATAGCCAGCATCTAGTAGCAGATAAAAATGGCCCGGAAATTATTGGTGCAGCGCCTGCAATGCAAGCTGTTTTTCGCACCATTGGTCGATTATCGAAATCCGTCATTAGTGTTTTAATTACGGGCGAGTCCGGCACCGGTAAAGAACTGGTTGCGCTGTCACTTCATAAACATAGCCCGCGCGCCGACAAGCCCTTTATTGCTTTAAATACCGCAGCAATACCAAAAGAACTGCTGGAATCCGAATTATTTGGTCATGAAAAAGGCGCCTTCACCGGCGCACAGGCTTTGCGCAAAGGCCGCTTTGAACAGGCTGACGGCGGCACCTTGTTCCTCGATGAAATCGGTGACATGCCAGCTGAATTACAAACACGTTTATTACGCGTGCTTTCTGATGGTGTTTTCTATCGCGTCGGCGGACACACACCAATAAAAGTTAATGTCCGTGTCATTGCTGCCACGCACCAGAACCTTGATAGCTATGTTAAAAAAGGCTTGTTCCGTGAAGACTTGTTTCACCGTTTAAATGTTATCCGCATTCAACTTCCAGCGTTACGCGAACGCAAAGAAGACATCCCTTCTTTATTTCATTTATTTTTACAGCGCGCAGTTAAAGAATTAAATGTTGAGCCTAAAAATATTGATGCCGAAACCATGGCTTACCTAACGTCACTAAGCTGGCCAGGCAATGTTCGCCAACTGGAAAACACCTGTCACTGGCTTGCGGTAATGACATCCGGACAGACCGTTCATATATCTGACCTGCCTTCTGAATTAATAGCAGAAAATCAAAGCGCGAGCGTTGAAACCGGCGGCGACTGGAAACAAACACTCTCCTCAAAAGTGCAATTGCAGTTACTCTCAGGAGAAACAGAAATAGCTTCGGGTATTATATCTGAAGTTGAAAAAATATTAATTAAGGCCACTCTACAAAAAACCAATGGCAGAAAAAACGATGCTGCCAAATTACTTGGCTGGGGCCGGAACACTTTAACCAGAAAGATTAAAGAGCTTGATTTATAGTTGCAGTTTGCAGTTTGCAGTTTGCAGTTTGCAGTTTGCAGTTTGCAGTTTGCAGTTTAAAAATTATAGAAATACACGCCAGTTAGTCAATAAAAACGCAAATAAAACTGCTGACTTTTCAATGATAGCCTTTTTTTCGTTTTTTACTGCAAACTGATAACTGACGACTGCCGACTTTTTTCAATTAACTTATAACTATTTACTCTCTATACATTTCATATATGCCTGCTCAACATTTTCGCTATTGTATTTCTGTTTGAAATCTCCGGGGGAGCCCGAAAAATAAATTTTACTGTTATGCAAAACGGCCATGGTGTCGGCCAGCTCTTCTACATCAGCAAGTACATGAGAACTAAAAAATACCGTTGCGCCCTGCTGTTTTAATAACGCCAGCTGTTTTTTAAATAAAACACGTGCGCGCGGGTCCAGGCCACTCATGGGTTCATCTAAAATTAACAGTGATTTACCACTTAACAAACAGCAAGCCAGGCCTAATTTTTGCGTCATGCCTTTTGACAGTTTATTGACTGACTCGCTCATAACGGCCTTATCGAGATCCAAACTATCAAGCACTTTATCTATTTTATTTTGATCATACACACTGCCATGCAAACGTAACATGTAGCGAATAAATTCCTGGGCTCTTAAGTGGGCAGGCGGAGAGAAACGGTCAGGCAGGTAAGCAATGTTTTTACGCGAATCAACACTGCTATGTGTTTTCTCGTTAATCGTTATTTTACCCGCATCAATACCCGTTAAATCCAGAATGGTTTTAATCAAGGTTGATTTTCCGCTACCGTTCATGCCAACCAGGCCCAGGAACTCACCTTGTTTCACCTCAAGGTTTACCTGGTCCAAAACGGTTTTATTTGAATAACGCTTAACGACTTTTTGGCATTTTATTATCATATTTACATTACAAAAAAAGAGCCCTTACGGACTCTTTTTTAACTGTACACCGGTAATCCTAAATTAGAAGTTTCTAAACACCGCTGCACAGTTGGAACTTGGTGCTAACAGGCCATACAGTGTACCATTCTGACAGGCAGTAACATCCGCTGCCACCCATCCAGTACCAGCAACACCTAACTGCATAGCACCCGTACCAGGTTCACCATCATCAACTTTTCGATCCAGTTCAGCGATCACTTCTACAGGAATACCGCGGCCGGTAATCAGCTCGTGCGCATCACTACCACCCGCTTGCCTCATAGCGCCATAGTTAAGGTTCATGCCTGCGCCAAAACCATTATCCGGGCACACCGTGACCGGACAGGCATACTCGTTTGCGTTAGGCACCGTTGCGGTATTGTCGTCATATCCACCGGTTATATATCCAGCCGATTGTAAATGCATCCACACCATAGCGCGTTCTGCAGGTGCATCTACACCCGCCGCATCACCAACCAGACCATTGCCATCGCCTGCTACCGGCGCACCCTGCAGGTTTACGGCGGCCTGTGTATAATCACCAGGAAAAGCACGGTAGCGATCCTGAAAACTAAACCAGGCTGCAGTAATGCCGTCCACTGTATTATTGAGTGCACGAACCCTGGCGGTATTGATCAGCTCCTGACCTTTTAAAACACCACCCAGTAAAAGGCCAATAATAACCAGAACTATCGCAATTTCAATTAATGTGAAACCACCTTGCTTCTTTTTACCGGCCTGATTTGCAGAACCCGATAATATTTTTTGTTTCAATATAATACACATAGCATTTATTCTCGTTTAAATTGCCTTATTGTTATAGTTTATATAGCAATTACCATACCAAATATATATAGCCCATAAAATGCGGGTTTGCAGTAAAAACCTCGTCTTTTTTTGATATAAATCTGTCTAATTTTCAACACTTTGTCACTTTTCTAACGATTTTGCTTCCAGTTCCGCTATTTTACCGCTGAGGAAGTTTAACTCGTAAGGATCTGTAATCTCACCACTGTCAATTAAGGCTCCGACCAGTATTTTTGCCGCCTCCAGCTGGCCCATGTCTTCTAACACAATAATTTTCATATCCTTTGCCCAGTACGGTACATTTTCACCGGTCGCCTTCTCTGCCAGTGCATTCGCGTATTTTAAAGCCAGATCTAAATCTTTTAGTTCATGCTTCGCTGTTATCACCACATGCGCCAGCCAGCGCCAGTATTTATCTGGATTTTCATTAAATTTATAAAAGACATAATCCGTCATAATGCGTTGCTTTTCCGGGTTCTTTATACTGCCATATACCCGCGCAGCTACCAGCATTGGATAATGTCCTTTAGGGTCCAGTTCAAGACTGGTGTCCAGCCATTTGGTTAGTCGCGGGTAATTTAATTGATGAAATGAAAGACTGGCGCCGGGCTGGTTATCAAATGCCTGTAGCCAGAGATTTAAAAATTTCGATGCCGCAATCGGCTCGCCAAGAGAGCTCATCACATAGGCACGCGTCGATAATGGCGGCGCCAGGTCTTCAGCCTTTGCTGTCACAGGCGCCTGCAAACCGTGCCAGATTAATTGCAGAGCAAGTGCCAGCAAAAGAAATATTTTCACTGCGACAGGAACGTCGCTTACCGGCCTGTCTTTATTTAAAAAATGATAATACAACGATGTTCTCTATAAGTTTTTTCTGTAAAAATCAAACAAGGCAATGAATGATAAAAATACCAGATAAATGATTGTTTGCCCGAATAGCGGTATCAACATCGTCCATTCAGCCGTGTTATAGGCCAGCCATTCTGTTTGCGTATAACGGTGCAGGTCAGGCAATATCCATGTTAATAACTCTATAAACCCATCCATAAACTGTTGCGCCACGGAGGTATTGGCAATAACTGGATATTTCGCCATTAAAAAAATTGAGCTGGCAATACGCGATGCGCCATAAATAATAAATACCCCGGTCAGTGCAGAAGGAACCTGATTAAAGGTAAACAACATTACCAGGCTTAAAGCGACAACCAGAACCAGCTCTAAAAACAAGGAAAACATCCAGATAAAAACCATTTCCGGATCCGCGTACACTAAAAGTAAAGCAGCAAATATCACTGAAACTAACGCTGCTATATAAAAATAACCGATCAATTTCCCCAGGTAATAACTTCCTCGATGAATGGGCATAGCCAGGATCATTTCCAGCGTTTTATCATGTAATTCACGCACCGTGCTGGAGACCACAAATAAAGTAATGATTACTACTGCACTCATTCGCAAAAAAGCAGCAAGAATAGCCACCTGGGTAACTCGATGCTCTGTAATGGCGAGATCACCGATAAACTCAACCAGTGAAAAGCTAATAGCGATAACCAGAAACGACAGCAATAACAGTCGATTTCTTAGCGACTCAATAATAGTATATCGGGATATTGTAAGAATCTGAGAAAACATGCCTTTTTAATGTTCAGCTTTAATTTTATCGGTATTTTGACTGAGTATAGGCGTAAAAGCATTAGTTATCAGTTGGCTGTTAGCAGTAAACACCTTTTAATACTTCAAACTACCTGTTTATAACGGCCAACTTCGTGTTGTTGATCTACAATTGGATGAAATAACAATAAAAATGTAAAACAGATGCCCGCAAACAGTCATTTTCTACTCAACAATGAACACCGATTATTAGGGCTAATGTTATTTAGTTTACTGGCAGCCATTCATCTAGGTAATAACGACACCATTACCCAAAGTTTTTTGATCATACACTTTGGATTATTCCTTCTCTGGCAGCCGGTGGTCAAACAACAGTCACCCTTTAATACAAAACAACTTATCATTTTATCGGTCTTAGTATTTGCCTTTATTTACTGGTTCAATCCCTGGTTAAACGTTTTCTGGTCCTTATTGCTGCTTACATTATTAACCGGACGTATTTTTGCTCGCGGCCTTTCCCGTGCCGTTTACGGTTTTGCCGTAGTGATTCTATTTCTTGAGCTGATATTAAATAGCACGCCTGCACTGTTTCATCTCGCCGCACTTTCATCATCATTACAGTCAATTGTCAGTATGGTATTAATATTACTTCCTCTGTTGTTGTTATTTATTCCAGTGACAGATACCACGGTCAAACAGGTAGATTTTATTCGCGGTTTTTTTATTGTACTTTTAGTTGTCTTTTTATGCATGAGCAGTGTACTCATCAGCGTAACCGCAGAGCAGTCATATATTGAATCGTTAGCGATAAGCGTTATCATATTAAGCCTGTTTTTACTGATCACCTCATTTTTGTGGGCGCCACGTGCCGGTTTTGCCGGACTGGCTCAATTATGGGAAAAATACATACTAGATATCGGCGGCCCATTTGAACAATGGATTACCCATGTAGCAACACTCGAATCAAACACCAGCCTTAGAGCGGAAAATTTTCTTTCTGCAAGCTTACGTTACTTAATGCAACAGCACTGGATATGTGGCGTCTACTGGCAAACAAGCAGTGAGGAAGGATTTGAAGGCAAAAAATCAAGCCATACCGTTAACATCAATGACGATAAACTCAATTTGACACTGCATACCTACACACCTGTCGGCCCATCATTACTGCTGCATGCAAAACTGTTACTGAGCGTTTTAACCTTCTATTACCGAGCCAAACTGCAGGAAAAACAACTCATCAAACAGGCGCATATGCAGGCGATTTATGAAACCGGATCTAAACTAACTCATGACATGAAAAATATTTTGCAGTCCACACACACAATGACGCAAATAATTAATGATAATGATTCTGAAATGCATGAAGTTATCGACATCCTGAAAAAACAAATGCCACTATTATCTCAGCGTCTCAACATAACATTAGAAAAACTGCGCGCACCACAAAACACCGATTTAGTTACAAATAGTTTAACCGGCTCATTATTCCAGTGGTGGCACCAGCTTCAACTACGCTGCACTGGCCGACACATAGAATTTACTGCCAGCATCGATAAAGACCTGGATATACCTGTTGATATTTTTACAACCGTCATTGAAAACCTGCTTGATAATGCAAGAAGTAAACGTATTCGCGAACCCGACATTAAAATTTTTGTTACGCTTGAAATTCATCGATGAACGCTTGTATTTATCTGTTACCGACACAGGCAGCGCAATAAACAAACATATGGCCCAGCAATTGTTTAAAGAAGTTGTTTCGTCACAAGATGGGTATGGTATTGGTTTGTACCAGTCATATGAGCTGGCAAAAAATCATGGTTATGAACTACGCCTTGATAATAATACAGATGGTCGTGTGTGCTTTGCACTCACATAGAAAGATTATGGTGGCAACGTTCCCGACTGAACCATTCTACCCTTTAATTCATATTCTGATATCCACGCCAGAATATCATCAAATACAACAGCGGCATCAGGACCCGTAACCGGCCTGCTAATGAACAATACTGGAGCAGCAGCATCAGTATCCTGGTTTTCTCGTTCATCATCGTATGCAGCCCCAACAGGAACCGCCGGACGCGCAGCATTCTCTACGCCAATACTTCCATACTGATTTTTACCGTGTGAAAATATTACAGCGGCCACATTATTAGATATGACATTTCCACCCGAACTGTCTTCAATTTGCCCCACGCCAGATGCGTCAGTCGTCAAGTTAAAACCAGCTGTATTAGAATACTCATCAGCAACCCAATAACTATAGGTTGAAGCCCAGGCATCACCACGCGCTATGCCTAGCGTTGCCCACGGGAGATTACCATGTGTTGTGAGTGCATCACATTGCCCTGCTGTAACATTTTCGATGCCATCATTATCTGTATCAGGACAGGGTAATCGAACAGGTGATTGTGACATCGCATAACCATATAATGTTGTTCTGATATCATGCAATGCATCTTTAGTTTCAATCCGCCGTGTATTATCTATTCTGGAACCAAACGTACCAATAAAACTGCCGATGAGAATACCAATAATAACCAGCACCACAGCAAGCTCTATCAGGCTAAATCCTTTTTGAGACAGTGGTGATGTGTAGGTTTTTAACATGGCTCGGCTATCGGTGGTGATGCGGTGGTTAAACAATACATGATGTCATTTACTGTCACTGACGTATAAACCCCATTACCGCCGTTATCTGGAAACACAGCAGCATTGATGTTATTAATGTAATTTGCGGCATTAAATTTAGTATCCGCATCTCCCGCAATTGGTTCATTTCTTACTTCACCAGGCTCACGTGAACCACTGAATACAACCATGGCCGCTCTAGTTATACCTTCTACGGTAATACAGTTTGCTCCACAAGCTGCCGGAGTGATGTCAGGAGCGTAATCCTGTGACACCACATAGAAAAAGTGGTCCTTCCAGTTCTCCCATAACTTCCTGTATTCAGAACCTGGCGTCTGCAAGTCCACAGTCGCACCGGAGGTTACAGCAATCGCATTGCATCCGGCATCTGTAAACAACTCAGGACTCGTGTTAACGCCCGGTATAACAGCGTTGGAGCTATCAACTTTAAACGGATAACGTCCTGCAAATCCCGGCGTCGCATCTGCATTATCATCATAATTATTGCTGTCCCTGTAATCAGCCAATGTCGCCGCTACCGGCCATGGTAATCTGTCATTTCCATTTGCCGTCGCGTAGTCACTTAAACACATGGCCAGCGCTTCAGTCATATCTGTCATTTTTTGCATCAAGTCTGCTCTATTGACGATCGCCGTCCAAATTTCATCACGCGTGATAGTTACAAACCGGTCATTATAGGGATTGGGATTAGTATCGACGATTGAATCGGCCGTTGCATGGACAAATTGATCGATTGTATTCGCAATAACTGAAACATCACTATTATCAGTCACTCCGCCAATATCCAGATATTCGTCAAGATTTGTATACTCTAAGCCACAATGACTTCCAGCAGAAAAGTTTCTGCTTTGTCCTGTCAACACTTTGCCTGGCGCAAATATAACGGCGACCATTCTATCTTCGGCATTTACGCCCCGAACGACTGCCCCGGTCTCATCAACCGCTTGAAACATACCATTGGAATCTTCGTTTAACATCGATGTCTTGTTTGCAGGCGAAGGCCCTGATTCATCGTTCTTATATTGACCCGTAACAGCATACAATAAACATGTACCGCTATTGTCTTTCAGTACTGGCAAGTCAAGCGTTTTCCATGGAAAAAATCCAACTTTTGACAGCCCAGTAGCGCCACAGTTTCCGTTATCTTCAAGCCCTTCAGCCAGACCAGCGTTATAATCAGGACAAGGTAAAAAGCCATATTCACCTGGAAAGTCAGGCATGCTATCAGCATTACCATCAATGTCTCCATATGTCACCGCGTAAGCAATTAACGCCTGTTTGGCTCGCTGTAATGATTTTGATGCAGATTCAACTTGATGCTGCTTGATGTCTTCCACCGACATACCCGACAAAAAATATGACATGGCCCCTAATACTATAATTATTACAAATATTAGTAAGGCTACGCCATTTTGGCAAAATGTATTATCTTTGGGCCTGTTCACCATAAATAAACTGGTTATTAATTGTCGTTTACCTTGCCAGCACTTTCTGACCAGGTTTCCCCTGGTTTAAGTCGCACTGTTTTGCCATCAACGCTTATTGTTACTTTTTTATTTTTTCCGGTGCGGGATGGATGGATATTAACATCACCAATTGTAGAACTATCCAGTGTGTTTTTATTATTTACCCAGACTACGCTTTTGCCATCACTTCGTGTCATATAGCCATTAACAAATATTTCATTTGTATGTTGCAAGCCAGCATCAAAAGTTTTTCCTGAACGAACGGCATCAATTTTTGCTCGCTGCGTTTTATCAGTGAACAAATTTTGTAAGTACTTCTCACTGTAATCAGCATACAGCGTATTACTGTAAACCATACTGATCAATCCAATTATTATTAACTTAAAATGCATTTAAATTATTCCGTCAGACCGTTCATGATTTTTTACCACTCTTATCGGCGTTTTCACCTCTAAAGGTATACCAGCCCAATTCACAATAAGCCTTCATATTATTGTCTGTATCAACCACTTTTTTACTGATTTTTTCTATGTTGCAGCTATCGACTGAAAACAACCCGTCTGCCTTGCCCAAATCATTCAACAAAGCAAATAAATCACCTTCGTGTGCCATTGTTATATCCAGAGTCATTACGCTTTTAAAAACATTAATACCGCGATAGTCACGTTTTATGTTGCTTTTATTGAGAGCTTTCTGCGCGGATATACTGTATATAACTAATGGCATTCCCCGCTTTTTAGTGGTATTTTGTATTGTCTCAAACCAGCTAAGACGATCTTCTTCGCCAACCACACCCTGGTTAATCAGTTTTAAAAAATTGCTTTCAAACTCATCAATAATTTGATTACTCTCGACAGAGCTGTCAATCTTGGCTTGCCAAATATGCATAGCCCGTTTTGCAGATTGCTGATTCTGATAAATGCCATCCATATAGACATAAGAGGCAGAAACAATAATGACGCTGACTACGAGCATAACAACAAACACACTAATTGCACGAACCAGGGACGGCGTTAAATTATCAAACATTATCTGGCTCCTTCATTATAACTTCTAAACTAAAGATGCCAGACGTATCACTTTCCTTGCGGCGTTTTATATCTACACCCGATTCTGAAGAAAACTTGCTTTCTGACCGTAAATCAACCGGCATTTTTAATGCCACCACATTTTCTATTCGCGGGTTCGCTTGCAACAAGTTAATGATTTTATGTATGTGGTCGATCGATGCACGGTAGTCTTCCTCAGCATCATCTATGCGACCTGTTACAATCGCGTTATGCTTAACCGGTCGGTTTTCAGTAAAATTAGCCATTTTGTGTTTTTTATTTTTTTCGCCGATATTGATCGCCTTCCATTCAATTTTATCAATATGCAGTCCACTCGTTTCATCCTGGCTTAATATCTCACTTAACCTGATTAAAAAATCCAGCGGTGACGTTGTGCTATTTATTTTTATTTGCTCGGCTAGTTCTACTGCTGAATTCATTACTCCTGCATTTTGAAACACTGCTTCAAAATCTTTAAATTTGCTGGAGTATAATTCTTTGTAATTTTTCTCTTCCTGATTTAAAAAGACAATGGACTTTTCGTATTCCAAGGCATCTGAAATGTTTGACTCAGTTAATAATACGCCCGCAATCACTACCACCAGACTGGCGGCATATAAGGCACTTGCGGCTAACAGGTTATAGTAACGGTGAAATCTTTTACGCTCCCCGTAATGGCTCACAGACAAGCCCTGGCTCATGCACAACCATGAAAAAATGCCTTCGGAAAACTTTTCACTTACCCCGACCAGACCTAACTTATCGTGTATTTCTTTTATCCGGTGTATTGTAACCGCCTGTTTATCATTGCTTACAAAGGATTGCTGCAGTGACAGCAACTGTTCATCACTCCCCAGGATATGCAGATTAATGACTTCATTTGCCATTATAAGATTTTGCGCACGCAAGAACTCAATAGTACGGTTCACCTCGGGCGCGGCGAGTTCCCCGATACCTGAAATATCATTTATATCCTGATTTATGATTGACTGCCGACTGGACATTAATTTGCCATCTCTAAACAATGTCTGCCTGACATTACTGTTAACCTGCTGGCTAACGAGCAATACAATACCTGTTGTTGCTTTAATCGTTTTTAGCAATTTTTTACTAATTAACGGCAATGTCCAAATTCCGGATACTGGAACTTTGCATTCATCAAGTATAGTAATCCATGGCTGAATTAATCCCGGATTAGTCATTGCACCTAACAGCACAACATCGTCTTTTCGGCCATCTTTTTTTCGGCCAACAACTTCGCTGTAACAATAATCCTGACTCGAACGATAAAATCGATCACGCAAACGACTAATCACGGACTCTCTGTCTTTACTTCCAACATGCGGGATACTTTCGTTTCTGAAATCTTCTTCAATAACATCAACAAGAAACTTTCCAGCTATATTTTCCGTTTGTGTTAAATAAGCTCGAAAATTATCCAGCCCTTCTTGTGTTGGCTCAAAAGAACAGCTGCCGACCAGTTCATTGCCTTTCCAGTGCAATACGCTTAATCGATATCCGGTAAAATAAAACAGGCGTTTCATGGCTATATTTTCACCCCTGCAACGGCATCATATACAGGGCCTAATACTGCCATCATAATCCACATCATAATTCCACCCAGAATCAATGGTAAGCACCGGCAAGATGGTCGGCTCAATTTTATCAATTGACTCTTTAACTTCTCGATTATAAAAATAGCTTACATTTAAAAGTGCATCATCCATTGCGCCAGTATCTTCTCCAATCTTTAGCATGCGGACAATCATTGATGGAAACACGCCGACAGCCTCAAAACTTTTGCTGATAATTACGCCATCAGAAATACTTCTCCTTGCCTGATTAATAGATTCTTCCAGTACCATATTATCTACCATATCTTCAGAAATTCTCAGCGCATCCAGCACAGTAATGCCTGAGCTATACATCATGGCAAAATAATTGGCGAAACGTGCTAGTTTAATTTTTGTCATCAATGGGCCAAAGATCCAGAACCTTAACTTTATGTCGTCAATAAAATATTTAAACTTATCATTATTTTTTGCCGTCATTCTTAAGCCGAAAAACAAAATAACAGGCAGGCTAAAAATCAAATACCAGTAATTCACAAATACATCTGAAATATCAATTAATACTTTGGTGTGCAGCGGAATATCTGAACCAATATTTTTAATAAAGGGCAAAAGCTGAGGCATTAAGTACATCAT
Organism: uncultured Gammaproteobacteria bacterium; assembly: GCA_963768125.1. Classification (GTDB taxonomy): domain Bacteria; phylum Pseudomonadota; class Gammaproteobacteria; order SZUA-229; family SZUA-229. The sequence continues at coordinate 28,743 of CAVYHC010000032.1, read as the reverse complement.
TAAAAACGACACCACCATCAGCACGATAACTGAAACAATCGCCGGGTATATCATGATTTTTTTGGTCTGCGAAATCAGTTCGTCCTGCCAGCGTATGGTTTCAGAAAGATCATGCAGCACCTCGACCAGCCGTCCGGTTTCCTCACCAACTCTAACCAGAGTGACATATACTTTATCAAAAATAACCGGATGCTCTGCCAGTGCCAATGACAACGTTTTACCGCCTTCGATATCATCAATAACCGTTTGCAAAACATCAGTAAAATGGCTGTAATCCAAACTGTCGCGTATATCTTTCAGGCTATCAATTAATGGTACGCCTGATTTTATTAACTGCTCTATATGAAAAGTGAAGTTAATTAATTCACGACGAGAAATTGTTTTACTTCGAAATGCACTTCTTCCTGCTCTGCTCTGTTCCTTATAACTTAATAAATCAAAACCCATTGTGCCCAGGCGCTTTTCCAGCTCCATGGGATTACTTGCAACCATGGTGTCGCTGCGAATTCGTCCTGCACTATCAATTGTTCGGAACTTATAATCAGGCACGTTTTTTACCTATAATCACGTACAGTCATCGGGTCACATTAATCGCTGCGTCAAATCGATCACTCGCGACACTTCAGTTATTGATGTTTTTCCTTCAAGAACACAACGCACGGCATCATCAGCCAGTGTTTTATAGCCTGTTAGTTTTGCTGTCGCTTTTAACTCGCCTAAGGTAGCACGTTTGGCAATTTGTCTCATCCAGTTCATTATTTATTCGTAATGCTTCAATGATAGCGACCCGTCCCTTATAACCCGTGTTGTCACATTGGCTGCAACCTTGCGCATCATAAATTCGATGCTCATTACTCTCAAACTCAATATCTAATAACTTGCTTTCTATTTCATCCGCCTTTTTTTCTTTTTTACAATGCGGGCACAATAAGCGAATAAGACGCTGGCTAATCACGCCAATAATATTTCCCGTCATGATATCGGGAAGCACGCCTATATCTAGCAAACGCGGAAATGTACCGATCGCTGAATTTGTATGCAGTGTTGATAAAACCTGGTGTCCAGTCATGGCTGCGCGAAAAGCCATATCAGCTGTATCTTCATCACGGATCTCACCGACCAGAATAATATCCGGATCCTGGCGCATCATTGAGCGAATACCATTAGCAAAATCCATACGTGCAACTTCATTAACAGATGTTTGCCTGATCATGTCCATCGGGTATTCCACCGGGTCTTCCAGTGTCATAATATTTACCTGTTCAGACTTCACATAATTCAACAGCGAATATAATGTTGTGGTTTTACCGCTACCTGTTGGACCGGTAACGAGAATAATGCCTTCTGGCCGCGCCATCATTAATTTCAAATCGTTCAGTGTGTCTTCATGAATACCCAGCTGATCCATTGGCACGATGCCTTTAGCACGATCCAGCACACGTAAAACTATATTTTCGCCATGCGTTGTTGGTTGCGCTGAGACACGAAAATCAACACGATGCCCCTGCACCTGAAGACTTAATCGGCCATCCTGAGGAATACGTGTTTCCGCGATATTCATCGTACACATAACTTTTAGTCGAACTACAATGGCTGACCAGTAATCCTTATGTAAACTTCTTATTTGTCTTAACACGCCATCAATACGATAACGCAAACGTAAAAAGCCTTCTTCAGGCTCAAAGTGAATATCTGATGCTTCGCGTTTTACAGCATCCGCTAGTATCGCATCAACCAGTCGCACTAACGGCTGACTGTACTCATCTTCCGTTGCATCAAGACTATGATAATCAATTTCACCAGTTTCTATTTCATGCAAAATACCGTCAACAGACAATTCGTAACCGTAAAACTGGTCAACGGCTTTTTTAATCTCACTCTCACCCGCTATCATCGGTACGAGCTCGATTTTTCTTCCAACTATCGCATGCACACGATCAAGAACCATCAAATCAGAGGCATTTTTCATTGCGATGTTTAATCGCTGCTTATCTTCATCAAAACTGACAGGGACAATGGTGTAACGCTCTGCGATTTCTTTTTCAATCATGTCAATCGCGGTTTTATCGGGTACAACGTTGGCCAGGTCAACACTGGCAATGCCGAGTACCTGACTGAGCGCATCACGCATCACTGATTCGGAAACGAAACCTAAGCCAACCAGAACCTCACCGAGCAGCCGGCCAATTTTTTTCTGCTCAGTTAAAGCAATATCAAGCTGATCAGCCGAAATCAAGCCTTTGTCCAGCAACTGCTGGCCAATTAATTTCTTCACTTTAGTCGTTGTTGGTACGCTCATAAAATCATAATCTGGATAATTCGCTGATTCGTTTCTTCACCGCATCACGAGAAAAACTAACCTGTTTATTTACTGACTTAAGCAGACTGTCTTTATAAAAACCTATCGCTTGTTGCGCTTTGCCGAGCTGATCCATACTCACCGCTAAATTAAATATATAATCTGCATTCTCAGTGTCATTCTGCCAGGCATTAAAATAATACTGCTGCGCAGACTGCCACTTATTCTGTTGCGCGTAATTATTACCCAGGGCAAATTTCAAGTGTGGCGTATCCGGATTTTTTGCCAGCATAGACAACAGATACTCTTCGTCCGTTTTAAGCGAAGATTCATTATGTAAACCAGCCAGCGCTGCAGTGGCGATCGGATCACGTGGATCCAGCTCAAGCTGGGACAGATAAATACTTCTCGCCTCAGCATTATTTTTTTCTATAACGGCGATCGCGCCCAAACCAAGAAGCGCGTCTCTATTATTATTTTCAATTTTTACAACTTCTTTATATAATGCAGCGGATTCCTTGTACTGCCCGCTCTCATATAACAGCCAGGCGGCATCAAGTTTTTCCCCTACAGGATCAAGCTTATTCGTTTTCTGTATTGACAGGCCGGGTGTCACGGCAATAGCACTGCGCGCACTTGTATTACCTGCAGGGCGTGCCTGACTAATATTGTTATTGCTCGCAATTATTCGTTTCGCGTTTTGCACTTTTTCATCGAGAGTCGAATCACTTACCAAATTGCGAATAATCTCTGATTTATCTGGCGTTTTTTCCCTGTTCGTTTTTGATTGCATTGCCTGCATTGCTATACGGTGCTTACGCTCAAGTGCAGCAATTTCAGTTTCCATGTCCAGATAATAATAAACGCCACCTGATATAAGAATAATAAAACTAATCATCAACAAACTTAGTATGACGATTTTTTTACCTTTTTTAACATCGCGATTGGTCTTATATATTAGTAGCGACAAGGCATCATCTGACACGGTATACTTTGCCGAAGCCGAGCCGTTATCTACGCCCCGTTTGTTTGAAAATATCTGCTTATGCTCTATTTCCCGCGAGGACTTTGTTGCAACACTTTTATTTGTAAAGTCGTCCTGTTGATCAAGATCATCTAGCGTCAACTCAGCGCTATCATCGGCCATAATTTTCTGCGCTGGCTCGGCATATTGTGCTTCGTCTATGCCCTGTAACACCAGCTCTTCATCAGGCGATGGGCCGTCATCACTGATCGCTGTTTTAATTTTAGTGTCACCTGTTAAGCCAACCGAGGATTTGACACTATCAATCGGCTCCCTGGGCGACACCCTTCCTCCGACAACCCGCTGTGCGAAGCTTTTTGCTTATCATCTGCAGCTTTTTTTAGGGCATCTAATAATAAACTCATGATCTATTTCTCATTGAGTCTTATTGATTAGAAAGTTTATTTGATGTTTCCTTTCGAAGATCTTCTAACAAATATTTTTTATAATCTGCTAAATCGCCATCAATGCTGGCATGTTCCATTACCACCGGCCGTATAAAAATAACCAGCTCGGATTTAATATATTCTTCACTGGTATATGAGAACAAAGCACCTAACAAGGGAATACTGGACAGTATAGGCACGCCCCGGTTGTCTTTATTAATTTCATCCTGCATTAAACCACCGATAACAGCCGTTTCTCTATCGTTGATTTTTAGCATGGTTTCAATTTCACGTACCTGTATAACGGGTATTTGACTTACAACGCCGGCATCAGCAAGAAGTGGATTAGGGTCATCAACAAAACGTATTATTCTGGATATTGTTGGTCGCACGTTTAAGGTAACAACGTTTTCATCATCAATATAAGGAGTCACCGCCATGACGAAACCAACCGGCACTGTGTTCACTGTTGTATCAATCGTAGTCAGCGAATTCGTTGTCGGCGTAGAGGGTGTAACATTTACGTCAATATTAAAATACACTTCGTTATCAACAACTTTTAATATCGCTGTCTGATTATTTAATGCCATTACTTTAGGGCTGGATAGCACCTTTACATCACCAAAGGTTTCTAGCGCCTTTAAGGTTATGTTCAGAGGGTTTCCGTTAATACTGCCCGCCGTTGCCAGCTGAAAAAAGGGTGACGAACCTAAATTACCGCCGATAACATCCTGCACGCCTCCTTTTGTTACAACGGTTTGCCCACCGACTGTTGCTGTTTCACTAACAATTGACCAGTCTATACCCGCCTGGTAAAGATCACTTAACCGGACTTCTGCAATCGTTGCTTCAATTAACACCTGGCGCTGCACATTTCCAACGACCTGGTCAATAAACTTCTGAATGATTTTGTGTTGTTTTGACGTTGCACGAACCGCAATAACACCGCTTTCACGATTCACAATAATATTGTTTCCAGTAATGACACGGGATCCACTTCCTGGCTTCAATTCCTCACCGAGTAAGCCACCTATATTTAACGTTATCGTTGTCCAGAATTCGTTGATACTTTCGTTTTCAATTGCAGAATGGGCCTTATTGTCACCGCCACCACCGCTGCTGCCACCATCTTTTACACCTGTACTGGTCGCGCCTATCTCTGTTGATACGCTTACTGTGCCGCCACTGGAACGTTGAATATTTAAATAATCGATATTGTAAGTATTTAAATAAGGCTTATCAGCCGTTACCTTTAAAGTGTCACCTTCAACAAAATAGGTAATTGCCGCCTGTGATTCAATACGCTCTAGAATTTTTGGCAGGGTCTGATCAATCGCATTCATGGTGATTTTTCCTGAAATATCATCACCAATATCCAGATTTAGGTCAGCATCTCTTGCCATAGAAAACAGCAGTTCACGAATCGGTACCTGGTTAACCACAACGGTATAGGTTTCAAGCTTTTCACGTTTACCGGGACGGGGTAATACCGGCACTGTTGTTACCGGCAGCGGTATATTTATCTTATCGCTCTGCTCGGACGTAATATGCCCGTCTGATATCACAGGCGGATTCGTTGCACCGCATGCCACAACAAATACTGCTATGGCAACGGATAGACTCGTGGATAGAAATCGATTTTTTATTTTTATTATTATCATTGGTTAACCAATTGAGCAAATAAAGCCATTATTTTGCAATGCATTAATGTCTCACACGCTAGCCTTAGCGGGCGGCATTTCTCGTTATTTCTTTTTTCAGGGCACTGACCCGACGCAAATAAGGACCACTTGCCTTTAGCGATGAAGGCAGTTGATCCAGTTTATCGATGGCGTCGTCCTGAGTCGTAAAATCGTTATACAGTACGCTATACCAGGCGCGCCCGTTTATTACTGTTTCATAGATGTAAATCTTTGTAAAATCAAGCGTTTCAGGGAGCTCTCGCAAAAATGCTTCGACTTTATCTGCCTCACTTGTTCTAGCCATAAATAGTTGAATACTGTAGTGACTCGCTGCGGCCGCCATCAACCACTGTTTCGTCATCTCTACGCGTTTTTCCAGTAACCCGTAAACGATGGCTGCCGGCGTAGAAGTGGCCGCTTCATTTATAGCGCCAGCCAGCGTTGTTTCATGCGATGAGACCGCCGCCTTGCGTCGCATCTGCTGGCGCCCCCTGCTCAAGCAGAACGCGGCGCCAGCGGATTATGTTTTCCCATGTAAAATCCAGCCGTCAAGGCAATAACAAGCAGCACTAAACCGCCCGCTATGAATAATATTTTTTTACTATTTAATGGTTTTTTAAACTCACTATCCAGTGCCGCTGTTTTTATATGTGAGGACGTTACAGTATGGCTGCCTTCAGAAAAAGCGGCCAACAAAGATTTATCCGCAATAATATTGATGCGCCTGGTTAAACCATCGGAATATTTTTTCACCACGCCAGCTGTATTTTTATTAAAAACATCCGGGCCTTTATAACCCACTGCACGCAGGCGGAAATTCAGATACTGCAAGGTATCGTTTGGCAGGAAAGGCGACAGATTGAAACTATGCGTAATTCGCTCTCTCAGCTGTCGAATATGCGGCGCAGACAGTTTTTCATCGAGTTCTGGCTGGCCAAACAAAACCATCTGCAATAATTTATTTTCATCCGTTTCCAGGTTACTTAATAATCGAATTTCTTCCAGTGTTTCTATCGGCATGCTCTGGGCTTCTTCAACAAAAAGCACAACCTGTCTATTACCGGCATGCTTTTCCAGCAGATGCGCCTGTAATTTTTGCATGATATCGACCTTACTCATCTCATTATTTACCTCGAGATGGAGCTCGTGCGCAATGACGTGAAGTATGTTGTCCGGCGATAAACTTGGGTTTGCAATATAAATAACGTCCACATCGCTGGATAACCTGAGCTCAAGCATGCGGCACAACATGGTTTTTCCGCTACCGACTTCACCAACGACTTTGATGATGCCTTCACCGCTGTTTATCGCATACAATAATGCTTCCAGGGCAGCGCCGCGCTGGCTGCCTGCAAAAAACAAACTGGTGTCCGGGGTAATTTTAAACGGCGGTCGCAATAAACCGAAGTGCTCCTGGTACATTATTCTGACCCCAGTTTCTGCACGCGGCTATAAAGTGTTGTTCGGTTAATCTTTAATGCCTTTGCCGCTTTGCTCACATTATTGCCATTCATTTCCAGTGCAATACGAATACTTCGACTTTCTATTTCAGTGATTAATTTATCCAGGTCAAATTTATCTGCTTGAATTTTCTGCATAATCATCTCATCACTCACTGATGTTGCATTATCTGCCAGTGAATTAGCCGACAACTGCGTCTCTAACTCGGCACTTAACTGCTCTTTATTAACACTTTGCCCCGGGTATTTTGTGCCGAGACGAATAACAATATTTCTTAACTCACGCACGTTTCCAGGGTAATCGTACTGTTGCCAAAGCTCGCGTGCGCCGTCATCTAAAACAAAGGCGGAAACCGTATCCGCGTAAGCCTCAATAAACGCATTCAGCAATAGAAAAACGTCATCTCCTCTTGCGCTTAATGCCGGCAATTTTATATTTAATATACTTAATCGATGGTACAGGTCATTCCTGAAGTTGCCCTTTTTAACTTCTTCAGATAAAACTTTATTGGTTGCAGCAATAATTCTTGCTTTTGAATGCAGCGCTTTGGTTTCACCGACACGATAAAACTCACCATTTTCTATGACTCGCAACAGCTTGCCCTGCAACGTCATCGGTAATTCAGCTATTTCATCAAGCAGCAACGTACCTTTACCCGCCTCTATGAAAAAACCTTTATGCTCTTGTGTCGCACCGGTAAACGCGCCCTTGGCATGGCCAAACAGTTGCGCTTCCAGTAAGTCCGGCGCAATCGCAGCACAATTGATCGCCAGGTAAGGCTCTACGCTACGTTTACTCTTTTCATGCAATGCCCGGGCAACCAGTTCTTTACCGGTACCGGAATCGCCTTCTATTAAAACGGGGAAAGGGGAGTCAGTAAATTGTGAAATTTGATCATTAACCATCTGCATGGCAACACTGTCACCAATAAGTGATACCGACTTTAGCGCGTCATGCTGCTGGTCAATATCATGAAGCCGCTGATGGTGCTGTAAGCGCGCAAGCAATAAATCCGGCTCTGCCGGTTTCGCAATAAAATCAACCGCGCCAAGCGTAAGCGCATGCTGAATATTGACATCATTATCCTGCCCGGATAGTACCAGCACCCGCATATTAGGCTGCAGTGACAGCAATTCACGAATCAGGGCAAAACCTTCATCCGGCTTATGCGGGTAGGGTGGCAGACCAAGGTCTATCAGCGCCAGACTGGGTAAATCCTTGCCTTCATTTATTCGTTGCATGGCCTGATGACGTGAATCAGCCGTAACCAGCGCATAATGTTTGCGCAACATAAAACCAAGCCCCTCAATAATTAAGGGATCATCATCGACCAGTAACAGACTGGTCACTGTTTTTGTTTTCATATCAGCATTCACTGCGCTATTTATTTGTTCTTGTTCTGGCATCGACTTCCCCAAAAATCAAATGATGCTTGTATCCCACCTTTTATAGCAGAAATGCGGCCATGTTTTATCCTTGCGGCTGTGAAAAAGCTGATTTAGTGCGATTATTTAACGTTTGCAACAATTAAGCACCGCGCCGTGAACGCTTAAGGTGATAATGACACGCAGAGACAACTATTTATTACCGACTGTAAGTGATTAAATACGTGCCTATGTTTTTTCTTATTCTCTGTCATCTCTGCGCTGAGTAATTTCTTGATTTTAATATGTTTAATATCGTACTTTACCAGCCGGAAATCCCCCCTAATACCGGCAATATCATTCGACTTTGCGCCAATACAGGCTGTTCATTGCATTTAATTGAACCGCTGGGGTTTAAACTGGAAGACAAGCAACTGCGGCGCGCCGGCCTGGATTACCACGAATGGGCACAACTTAAGACGTATAAAAGTATCGAAGAATTACCTGCAGATCAAACGATGTACGCCTTATCAACCAAAGGCCAGAAATACTATCATCAGGCCAGTTTTAAAGCCGGCGATTATCTTGTTTTTGGGCCAGAAACCCGAGGATTACCCGATGATTATCTTAATCGGCTGGCGCAGAATCATATATTACGCCTGCCGATGCTGGCACATAGCCGCAGTTTAAATCTGTCGAACACGGTAGCTATCGTTACCTATGAGGCGCTGCGCCAAAATCTGTTCAGTAACTGTCAATAAAACGCTCTGATAACAATCATTAAAGCGTTTCTTCAGAGGACTTTCGGCTCAACAGGGAGTGCACGGCTTCATCGATCGGGCAGTCTTCGTAAATAACACGATAAACCTGCTCGCAAATAGGCACTTCAACATGATGCTTACGCGCCAGTCTGACCACTTCTCTGGCTGTTTTAATGCCTTCAATGGCCTGGCCAATTTCTTCATGGACCTGCTCCTGTGTTTTTCCCTGCGCAAGTAATAAACCGGTACGGCGATTTCGGGACTGGTTATCCGTGCAGGTTAATATTAAATCACCCATGCCCGCCAGACCCATAAACGTTTTCCGCTGAGCGCCCATGGCTTTACCCAGGCGCATCATTTCAGCTAAACCACGAGTAATCAGCGCTGCCCGTGTATTTGCACCAAAACCCAGCCCATCGGCCGCGCCGGCGGCGATTGCCAGCACATTTTTCATCGCACCGCCGAGCTCAACACCGATCATATCGTCGCTGCGATAGGCGCGAAAACGGCCGCTGTGCAGGTATTTACATAACTCTTTACTAAAATCCTCGGACGCTGAAGCAACGGTGATCGACGTCGGTAAATTTTCAGCTACTTCTTTGGCAAAAGTCGGGCCCGACATTACCGCCAGTTTATGGCATTGCGGCAGCTCTTCTGCGATCACCTGGTGGATTAGTTTTCCTGAATCCTGCTCCAGACCTTTACTCGCCCAGGCAATTCCCATGTTTTCAGTAAACAAATGTGCATTTTTCTGTAAAAACGGTCGATAAGCGTGGCTGGGAATAGCAATTAACACCCAGGCCGGCGATACCAGCGCCTGCTCTAAATCGGCGGTTAACTGTAATGAATCAGGAAAAGTAAAATCTGGAAGGAATTGATGATTACAACGCTGCTCTGCCAGCAGCTGAATATGTTCTGCCTCATTGCCCCACAGCAATACATCATGCCCCGCTCTTGCCAGGTGAATAGCCAGTGCTGTTCCCCAGGAGCCCGCACCTAATACCGCTATCGGGTGTTTATTATCAGCAGGTGACATAGACTTTATACTCAAGGACAGATGGCTTTTTAGAACCGCTGTTTAGTGCGCAGTGTCCGTTTCACTCTTTGCTTCAGCCTGTTGCTGAACCTGCTGCGTATAGAGTGCATTAAAATTAACCGGCGCCAGTAAAAATTGCGGGAAACCGCCTTTAATGATTAAGTCAGAAACCGCTTCTCTCAGGTATGGAAAAAGGGTTTCTGGACAATAAGCGCCAACCATGCCGCCAAGGTTTTCCTTGGCAAAACCAGCTATAGTAAAAATACCGGCCTGCTTCACTTCAACAAGAAATGCGGTTTTTTCATTTTGCACTGCGGTAACGGTAACACTCAACACCACTTCATACGTATCATCCGCGATCAGCTGGTTACTGCTGTTTATTTGCACATTTACATTTGGCTGCCACTCACCATCAGTAAATACCTGTGGTGCATTGGGCGACTCAAATGAAACGTCTTTTAAATACAGCTTCTGAATCGCAAATTGTTGATTTTCTTCACTCATGTGTTTTTCCTGAAATCGATATAAACTATAAAATTAAATAAACGGTTGCTCACTTTTATGTTTCGTCTTATCTGAGAATAGCGCCTGAGCGTGCCGAATTTCTGGACAAGCTTATTTGGCCAGCGGCAGGCTCGCTTCTTTCCAGGCGGAAATACCGCCTTCCAGACTATTCACCTTATCAAAACCGGCTTTTTTCAGTAATTTAATCGCCCGCGTTATGGTATTGCCTGAATTACAATAAATAAGAACCGGCTTGTTTTTATAATCGGAAAACTTTTCAATAGCCGACTCAAAATCCACTCAATGGTACATTTTTAGCACCTTTTGATGTGACCATTTTTATATTCAGCAGCGATGTCCGAATATCAAGAATAAGTGAATCCTCATGGTTGTTCATTAAACGAATTGCCATCGATGGCGAAATTACCAGTCCTTTATTGGCCTGATGATCCAGCTCTGCTTTAATCAGCATCACAAGTACGCCAAGCAGGGCGGCAAATAAAATAAGATTGTTTGTTACAAATTCAGTGAGTTGCTCCACTACAGTACCTATGAAGTTCCCGTTAAGACAAAATTAAAATTTAGAGTATTATAAAACATAAAGCCCAAAGATTTCTCAGCGAAACCTTCGGGCAATGTTCAGATTTAACAACAGGTCTGGTTTAACCTGAAACACCTGATTATTATTAGCCTGCTGAACAGAATACCTCCTGCATCATACCGATTAAACGTAAAGTACGGGTATCACCGACACGATAATACACTTTATTGGCATCTTTTCTGGAAGCAAGAATACCCTTGTCACGCAAGATAGCAAGATGCTGTGATATATTACTTTGCGACGTACCCACAGCATCCACGATATCCTGTACACTCACTTCCTGGTCACCCAGAGTACATAGATATTCTTAATCTCAAAGGATGCGACATTGCTTTGAGTGAACGTGAGGCACGACTAATATCTTCCTCACGCGTCATTAAATCAGGATCATTGGGGCTTATAGCCATACTATTACCTCGATACAAAAGTGATGCTTAATAATATAATAAACTAAGCATACATTAATACACTTTTTTTTGAATTGAAATAGCTAAATCTTGTAATATTGAGTAAAAATTTTTATACCGTTGCCAATATCGGTGCAATATTTCTTCAATACTAAAAACATCTATGCTTTCCACACAGCCCGAATTGCGCACTCTTTACTCAATATCTTTATTTTTATGCCTTATTTTCTGCTTTAACACTGTTTATGCCTCAGAAAGTGAAGATATGTTACATTATCAGGGCAAACTTGAGAAGCTGCAGAAAAGCATCGCCAAAATACAGCAGCATCTAAAAGGCACAAAAAAACAGCGCAGCAACGTAGTTACCGAACTTAATACGCTTGAGCTTGAAATCAGTAAAAACGCATTAAAACTGAAAACCCTGGCAAATGAGGTTCACCATAACCAGCAACAGAAAACGGCTCTGGAAGATGAACTAAAGCGGCTCAATAAACAGCTCAACACACAACGGACTCTATTGTCAGAGCTAATACGGTCAGCTTACAGCGCGGGGCATCAACAAAATTTAAAAATGCTACTAAATCAACAAGATCCTGCACAAGCGGGTAGAGCTCAGGAATATTTTAACTACCTGAATCGTGCCCGAACAGAACAAATCGACAGCTTCCTAAACACCATTGAACAGCAAAAACAGGCAGAGGCAAAACTGCAACAAACCTTAATTACACAAAACCGCCTGCTAAAGGAACAAAAAGATAAAAAGAGAGAGCGGCAGCGCCAACGATTACAACGCAAAAAACTACTGGCCGAGCTCAGCAATAAGATAAAAAATCAGGAAAACACCCTCAGCAGCCTGGAAACCAGTCGCGGCCGTATAGAAACCCTGCTTAAATCACTGGGTGAACTGCTTGCTGATATCCCGACCAGCCCATCAGAAGAATCAGCCCTTTGTCTCCCTAAAAGGCAAGCTTCCGTGGCCCGTTAAAGGCCGCTTCCTCGGTAAATTCGGGCAATCTAAAAATAATGGCGACCTGAAGTGGAACGGTGTATTGATCGAAGCGAATCATGGCACGCCAATTCGCGTTATCAGCCATGGCCGTATTGCTTTTTCTGACTGGCTGCAGGGTTTTGGCTTCATTACCATCATTGATCACAGCAATGGTTATATGAGCCTGTATGGCCATAGCGAGACATTACTAAAGCAGACGGGCGACTGGGTTAGCGCCGGAGATGTGATTGCAACGGCAGGCGACAGTGGCGGCCAGGAGCAAAGCGGGGTTTATTTCGAGATTCGCTCCCGCGGCAAACCCGTCAACCCATCACTATGGTGCAGCGCTAGCGCTAGCTCACGCGATAAGTTCATTATAATAATATTAGCGGAACAAGCTGGCTTTAAAGCGTTCTAAGCACTATCATTTACCTAAATTAATCGATTTGTTCTTAAACCCATCAGCCAAAGCACAGATCTCATCTACATTCTACAGTGGTTTTCACCGGAGTTATTTATGAGTAAGCAATATAAGACCTTTCTGGTTCTGGTCTTTGGTATTTTTGTTGGTGTATCTGTATCGATAACCAGCAGCGTGCTGGCCGAGAAAAAAACGGAGGAGTCTGTCGGCCTGCCACTCAATGAACTTCGTAATTTCTCTGATATTTTTGCTCGCATTAAAACAGACTACGTCGAAGACGTTGATGACAAAACCTTACTGGAAAACGCAATTCGAGGCATGTTAACCGGCCTCGACCCGCACTCCACCTACTTAAACCCTGATGAATACAAGGAACTGAAAATTGGCACCACCGGCAAGTTCGGCGGCCTTGGCATTCAGGTAGGCATGGAAGATGGTTTTGTAAAAGTCATTTCACCCATTGATGACACCCCGGCATTTCGTGCCGGCCTGGAATCGGGCGACCTGATTATTCGACTGGACGATAAATCTGTAAAAGGCATGACATTAAACGAAGCCGTAAAAATCATGCGCGGCGACCCTGGCACAGACATCAAGTTAACGGTCATACGCGAGGGTGCAGACAAACCATTACCCTTTACCGTTACCCGTGCCATCATTTCTGTAAAAAGCGTTAAAAGTCGAATCCTTGAAGAAGATTATGGCTACATTCGTATCAGTAACTTTCAGTCAAAAACAGCGCGTGATCTGCTCACTGAAATTGGCAACCTCAAAAAACAGAATAAAAGAGAATTAAAAGGCCTGGTGCTCGATTTACGTAACAACCCTGGCGGCGTACTAAGTGCTGCCGCAGATGTTTCCGACGCATTTATTGATGAAGGCAAACTGGTCTTCACCAAAGGCCGTATTGAAAATTCTGAATTTGAATTTAACGCAAAATCTGGCGACGTCATGAATGGCCTGCCATTGGTTGTTTTGATTAATGGCGGCTCGGCTTCAGCATCAGAAATTGTTGCTGGCGCACTGCAGGACCACAAGCGTGCTGTTGTTATGGGCAGTAAATCGTTTGGCAAAGGCTCGGTACAGACTATTCAGGAATTACGCAATGGTGGCGCTGTTAAAATTACCACGGCACGCTATTTTACGCCAAAAGGCCGTTCTATTCAGGGTGAGGGCATTAGCCCGGATATCATTCTTGAACGATACGAAATTAAAGATTCTACAGAAGATGCCACCATGCGCATAAAGGAATCCGATTTATCTGGCAGCATCAGTAATCCCACTCGATCACAGGAAGCGATCAAAAAAGCGGTAGAAGAGGGCATAAAAGAGGAAGAGGAGAGCCCCAAAATTAAAGCTTCCGAAGATTTTCAGCTGTACGAAGCACTATTATTGTTAAAGGGCTTAAGTATATTAAGTAAATCGTAAGCATCGACCAACACTCGTTACTTAACAGGGACGTTAATTAACTTTTAAAAGGCCTTTCGTTCATGTGCCGGCACACCCGATTAGTCACATACTTTTTCATTTTTTTTAGCTCATTAAACACCCCTGCTCAGGCCGAAAAATTTGCCAGCATTATCATTGATGACCTCGGTAATAATTTTGCACATGGCAAAGACATCATCGATCTTCCCGCGGCCTTAACCATTGCTATTCTTCCAAAAACAACTTACGCAAAAGATTTAGCCCGTCTGGCAGCAAAAAACAACAAAGAAGTTATGCTGCATTTACCCATGCAGTCCGTAGAACATCATAAACAGTCGCCCGGTACACTCGACCTGCATATGACAAGAAACGAATTTAACAAGCAATTAATGTTGAACTTAAGCTCTGTACCGTATGTCCGTGGTGTAAACAATCATATGGGCAGCCTGCTGACCCGGCACCCCGGCCACATGAGCTGGCTGATGGAAGAACTTTCCCGCCATGGTGGTTTATATTTTATTGACAGCAGAACAACGAGAAAATCTATCGCTGAAAAAATTGCTGATGAATATAAGATACCCAATTTAGCCCGTGATTATTTTCTTGATCCTGACAATGAAGAAAGTACCATGCGCCAGCAATTTAAATTTTTTATTCAAAAAGTAAATCTGCGCGGTTACGCTTTAGCTATTGCGCATCCTTACCCGAAAACGATAAAATTTTTAAAGCAACATTTACCCGAATTAAGTGAGCAGGGCATTCGTTTAGTCCCGGTTTCGCGTTTGATTCCGCTGTCACAAGAAAAACAAGACGCCAATCAAAAAAACAAACAACGAGAAAATAGTCATGTCGCATGTACTGGTCCCGCTTGCTCAAGGTTGTGAAGAACTCGAAGCTATAACCATCACAGACTTACTGGTTCGTGCCGGCATCACTGTCACGACCTGCGGCCTGGATGATCAGCCGGTGAAAGCTTCACGCGGTACCACGATCATTCCTGATACCAGTATTGATAAGGTACTACAGCAGTCTTTCGACCTGATAGTTTTACCCGGCGGCCTGCCCGGCGCAGACCATCTGCGTGACAATCCTCATCTGCAGTCACTGATAAAAAAACAGGCGGCAGAGAATAAATACCTGGCAGCGATTTGTGCCGCACCCAAGGCGCTTGCCGAGGCTGGTGTACTGGACGGAAAAATCGCAACCAGTTATCCCGGCGTACTCGCTGCATTGGGCAATAACAGCATAACGATCACCGATAACGCGGTAGAAATAGATGGCAATATCATCACTTCCCGCGGCCCGGGCACCGCCATAGACTTTGCCTTGACCTTAATAGAACTGCTGGCTGGCAGAGAGAAGCGTGACGAAGTCAATCAACAACTGGTACGCTAAAGCGAATAGCTGCACCATAGCGGCAAAAAGTAGCCGAAGCCAGCGTTAACAAAATCCCGGCTTTCAAGGCAGATGCAATAATATACCCTTACAAAAACTAATCTTTTAAGTTACTGCTTTTTTAGGTAAAATACCTGATCAAATTACTAGGTTATTACAGGTAGACTCATGCAAGTAGAAGTAAACGGTCAAATTATTCAACTCAGCGAAGCTGGCTGGTTAGAAAACCTTGATGAATGGAGCGAAGAACTCGCTGTCGAAATATCAAAAAACGAGAAAATTGAAGAGCTTACCCAGGAACACTGGGACATCATCAAAGAGGCACGTGATTATTTTCAAGAAAATGGCAGTGTCTGTGAGCCTCGCTCATTCTCAAAAATCATGAAGCAAAAATATGGCAAAGATCGCAGTGATCAAAAATATATTTATTCTTTATTCCCAACGGGTTTAATTAAGTGCGCCAACAAAATTGCCGGCTTACCACGGCCCAAAGGTTGTAGTTAAACAAGCAAGCCTTCATTGTCATTATCTGCGGCACAGGGAGGTGCCGTCGTTATGTTTTATCTGATAAAAATAGCAAATAAGGTCATTTGCGCATTATCAATACCCGCTTTTCCGCGTACAATCCTGCTTAGCCATTTTTATTAAAAATCCCATACGACTACGGAGTGACAGACATGGATGATGCTGCTCTCAATTACCTGCGTAACACTTTCGGCTACTCTGACTTTCGCCTGCAACAAAGCAAAATCATTAAAACATTAGTTGATGGCGGTGACGCCGTAGTGCTGATGCCAACCGGCGGCGGCAAATCACTTTGTTATCAAATTCCATCGTTAGTTCGCAAAGGCACAGGCATCATTATTTCGCCTTTGATTGCACTAATGCAAGATCAGGTCGCCGCGTTACAACAACTGGGCATCAATGCGGCATTTCTTAATTCCACCCTGGATGCAAAAACCGCCCGACAGACGGAAAAGGATTTGATCAGCGGCAAGCTGGACATGTTATATGTAGCGCCGGAACGCCTTACTACCAGCGGTTTTATTTATTTATTACAGCAAACAGAAATTTCCTTGTTTGCCATTGATGAGGCCCATTGCGTTTCCCAATGGGGCCATGATTTTCGACCGAACTACATCCAGCTATCACTGCTGCATGAACAGTTTCCCAACATTCCCCGCATTGCCTTAACCGCAACCGCTGATGAAAAAACACGCAGTGAAATCAAGCTTCGACTTGCACTGGAAAATGCCAGCGAATTTATTTCCAGTTTTGACCGGCCCAA
Source organism: uncultured Gammaproteobacteria bacterium (assembly GCA_963768125.1). Classification (GTDB taxonomy): domain Bacteria; phylum Pseudomonadota; class Gammaproteobacteria; order SZUA-229; family SZUA-229. The sequence goes on along the minus strand of CAVYHC010000032.1, from coordinate 11,698 downwards.
CATCTGCTACCGCATAACAGAAGCGCAAAGTAATCCGCGCTCCGCGCTATTACGTTTTATTCAAAATGAGCATGAAAACGATGCCGGCATTATCTATTGCCTGTCACGCAAAAAAGTGGACAGCACAGCTAGCTGGTTAGAGGAAAAAGGCTTTACCGCATTGCCATACCACGCCGGTTTATCGGCACAGGTCAGAGAACAAAACCAGCATCGCTTTCTTAATGAGGATGCGGTAATAATAGTTGCCACGATTGCTTTTGGTATGGGGATCGACAAACCTGATGTGCGTTTCGTGGCACATATGAACCTGCCCAAAAGCCTGGAAGCTTATTACCAGGAAACCGGTCGAGCAGGGCGTGACGGCCAGCCGGCAAATGCCTGGATGAGTTACGGACTTCAGGATGTCATCACACTCAAGCAAATGATGGCAACATCAACGGCTGAAGAACACTACAAACGTATTGAACATCACAAACTTGAAACCATGCTGGGTTTTACCGACATTACCAGCTGCCGTCGACAGGCTTTGCTCGATTATTTTGATGAGAAACTTAATCAACCCTGCGGCAACTGCGATAACTGTTTAACACCGGCTGAGACCTGGGACGCAACGGTCGCCGCACAAAAAGCGCTGTCCTGCGTACATCGAACCGGACAGCGCTTTGGTGTCAATTACCTCATTGACGTATTAACCGGCAAACAAAACGCTCGAATACAACAGTTTGGGCACGACACTTTAAACGTATACGGTATTGGCAATGAATATGATGCCACCCATTGGCGTAATATATTTCGCCAGCTAATAAGCCGTAATTTGCTCGCCGTTGATGTTGACGGCCATGGCAGCCTGCGACTCACCGAATTATGCCGCGCTGTTTTAAAAGGCGAGCAAACCCTGTTACTGCGCAAAGAAAGTCCACGCGCAAAATCTTCTCGCAAAGGACGAAAACCTTACAATACGGAAATCGCCAGCAACAACGTTTTATGGGAAGCATTGCGTGACTGCCGTAAAAAACTCGCAACAGAAAATGATGTGCCTCCATTTGTTATATTTCACGACGCCACCCTGACAGAAATGCTGGAGCGACAACCCGCCAATCATGAACAGTTTTTACGAATGAGCGGTGTCGGTCAAAGTAAGCTTGAAAAATATGCCGATGCGTTTCTAAAAGTCATCAGTGAACACACAAGCAAGGCTGGCAGGGAAGCCTCAGATACGGTTAATGAAAGTCTATTATTATTTCGTAGCGGTCTGGACGTCGATACCATTGCAGCGCGACGCAAGCTAACAAACACAACCGTTTATTCTCATCTTGCCAGTTGCATTGCGCAAGGCGAACTACAGCTAAATGAAGTCGTTAGTTTAGAACAGCAGGATATCAATATTATTCACGAGACGCTTTTAGCGGCAGAAGATGGCAACAAAAAACTGAAGCCTGTTTACGACGCGCTGGATGGCATTTACGATTACAACACCTTGCGCTGTGTACAGGCAGCTGTGTCACCCGACTAAACAGCTAAAAACTGACTCTGCCGCAGGTTACACCCTGGCTTCTGCTTTTAAATGCAGACAGTAAAAATCTCTCTTCCGCATTATTATTTACATTCACCACGTTATCACAGGGCCTGTTTTGCCTCTTGCATCAAGGCATTAATTTAATTACTTTAAATTCGCCAACAGCACTTGTTTCACTATCAATTTATCAATGACTGCAGAGGTTGCCAGATTAATGGCATATTGTTTATCCAGGTCAATATTCTTTAACCACCATAATTTGTCATCTAACACCGCCTGACCCTGCTTTAATATAACATCAGACATGCGCGATATACCGGGGGTGTCTGCAGCCTTAACCACCGCTTCTTTTTTAGACCATAAATCAAAAAATATCGTGGGCTGCTGCTGAATCGCAGCTAATTCATCTGGCGACATAACCATTTTAAAACTCAGGCGTTTTAGCGGCCGGATTTCCTCAACATCAACACCCACTCTTAATGTAGTACTGGCAACCAGCAATATTAAATTACCTGAGTGTGTAATATTAAAATCAAAACAAACACCATCATTTTTCCAGAATGGTTTTCCTGTCTCTGGATTTTCAACATCGCTTAACTTAAAGCCCCTGATTCCTTCATCGTGCGCGCACATGTTTAATAAACGCAGGCCCGACAATGAAGTCACTCGGTTTCGATAATGCAATAAACGTTGAATTGATGCCTTTTTTTGTGAAGACAGCGCACACAGCCACTGCTCCACCTGCATTGCATCTATTTGTGCCAGATCATCGTCTCCCTGATGTTTTATGTAATATAATCGAACGCTATTCATTATTTTTAAATTCTACTATTTTCCGCTCATTATGTCTGAACTTAGCAAAACAAAACTTGCCCACGGCCCAGAAGCACCGCTAACAATTGACATAAATCTTGCGGCAAGGCAGTGCTTTTATTAAATGGCCGTTGATGGCTGGATTATCCCATCAGCTACTTTTCGGCAACGCCTGCTTAAGGGCAACGCTATTAATTGCTTGCAGCCTTAAATATAATCCTGGTAACGTTTTTTATAGGCATTCCCAAAATGCACTTCCAGGCGGAAAAACATTAACCACTTCGAGCGCCTGTCCTGCAAAACAAGCTGCCGCTGCTCACCATAAGTAATCGGCCAGCTCATCTCTGGTGATATTTCATAAAAAAGCCATTTACGATGGAAATTTTTTCTATAACGCACGGCTAAGCGGTAATTCGTTGCGACCGTATTCGGCTCTGAGATACCATTAACACTGGCTTCATAAGACAGGGACGTCTTGCTGCTAATCCGTTGAAACAATACAAAAGCCTGCAACCAGTCTATGCCATCAAAATCTTCTGATACTTTACCTTCAGTGGATGAACGAAATAACAACTGCTTCTCTAATAACTGCTCATAATCAAATAATGTGCGCGCACTGTGTATGCTTTTTTCTCTCTGAACTTCCTGTGTTAGACGTAATGTTAATGTTTCAGTGACAGGGTAGGTATAACGATAACGAAAACGAATTTTTGGCTGAAAACTAATGTTCACATTAAATTTTGAACGTAAGTTTTCCCGTATATCCAATTGTAAACCCAGCGTGTTTTTTGTATCTTCACCCGCTCCGGGTGCCACGTCCCGTAAATCTTCGTCTTCACCACTATCAAAGGTTAATCGTAATCTATCCTGAACGCCCGGTAACTCAACACTGGCACTCAATGCAGATTTAAAGCTGCTGCCATCTTCTTCATCAACAGTGAATTCATTTCGCCAGCGGATATAAGTTCCGGCAACGCCCTCGGCAAACACCCGGTCATTACCGAAGAAATTATCAAACCATAAAGCCGGTTCACAAAACCTTGAGTTCACATAAATTTGAGTATAGTCATACCAGCTCACTTCATAGTCATACATATCCTGACCACGGTCACAGGGATCGGCGGGATTATCTCTTCTATAAATATTATATTGGTCTTCCTCACCTTCACTTGCCCACTCAGTTACCGGTAAAGCTGCTTCAGCTTCAGCATCATCTTGGTCTTCGTCTTCGTCTTCGTATTCGTCTTCGCCATAGTCGCTGCTAATATCAGGCTCTTGCTGGCTTTCTAGTTGCAAATCTGCTGCTTTTTCAACGGCAGAGGCTGCGGGCGCTGCTGCCTTCACTGCGCCAGCAGCTATCAGAATAAGCACACAGCTAAAATATTTTATGCAAACAATATAATTATTTAAAGTCACGTGATTTATCACTTAATAATGTAAAATGCCATTCTTTGGCTTCGCAAGCCCATTAACAAGAGTTTTAGATGAGTACGACGAAAAATCATTTACCCGAAACCGTCGCCGCTATCGATCTTGGATCAAACAGCTTCCACATGATTGTTGCTCGCCTTGAAGAAACCGGCACTTTATCCATTATTGATCGCTTACGTGAAAATGTACGCCTTGGCGGCGGCCTTGATGATAACGACATTATAAATCAATCTACTCAAAATAGAGCACTTGATTGTCTCGAAATGTTCGCTCAGAGAATACGCAGTCTTCCTCATTCAGCGGTACGTATTGCTGGCACTAATACCTTGCGTATCGCAAATAACTCACACGCTTTCGTTGAAAAAGCGGAAGAAATATTAAATCACCCGATAGAAATAATTGAAGGTCGTGAAGAAGCCCGCCTTATCTATCTTGGTGTCGCCCATGGCCTTGCCACGAAAAAGGGAAAACGTCTGGTTGTCGATATAGGCGGCGGTAGCACAGAATTTATTATTGGCCGAGGCATGAAGCCCATTCGCCGGGAAAGTCTTTACACGGGCTGCGTCAGCTCAAGTAGACGTTTTTTTGAAAGCGGTCACATTACTGAAAAAGCCATGAAAGCAGCAGAGATCGATGCCACCTTAACCCTTTTTCCCTATGCCGCTGATTTTCAGCCTGGCGAGTGGCATGAAGCGATTGGCTGCTCCGGCACAATAAAAGCGATCGCCGATATCGTGCATCAGCAGGGCTGGTGTCTGAACGCTATTGATTACCCATCATTGCAAAAGTTACGAGAGGCGCTAATTAATGCCGGGCATACTGATAACATAAAACTTGCCGGCTTAAGCGATACCCGCATACCCGTCATCGCAGGTGGCCTGTCGGTATTACTGGCTATTTTCAAAACCCTGAATATTGACCTAATGCAGGTATCAGATCAAAGCCTGCGGGAAGGTTTATTATATGACCTGGTCGGCCGTATCACCCATAATGACGTGCGCGATGCCGCGGTTGAGACTGCTATGGCAAGCTGGGGCGTCGATGTTACCCAGGCGAAACGTATTACATCAACTGTCAAAAAGTTGTGCCGCACCACATGCCAGCAGTGGTCAATCGACCTGGCGCAAATAAAACCACTGCTTATATGGGCATCAATGCTGCATGAAATTGGCTTGCAGGTATCACACAATAATTATCATAAACACGGCGCTTATATTTTAGAGAATGCAGACTTGCAGGGATTTTCCCGACAGGACCAGGCCTTGCTTGCAGCACTGGTTTTATCGCACCGAAGTAAATTTAGAGTAGAAACTTTTTCCCCCCTGATGAAACCTTTTGTTAAAGCCGGTAAAAAAATGTGTATATTGTTACGCCTCGCTGTATTACTTCACCGCGGCCGCACCAGCGAGTTAATACCTGATATTGATATAACCGTAAGTAAAAAAAGCATTCATCTGCAATTTCCTAAAAACTGGCTAGAGGAACACAGCATGACGCTTGCTGATTTAATTAAAGAAATGAATTATCTGCATAATGCAGACTACAAACTCAGTTTTGAATAATATGAGAATAACTACACCTGCATTAAAAATAGCTTTGACACTTTGCCTGCTTTTTCTTTATGCCTGCAATTCAGGTCATAATATAAAATCTTTTACGCCGCAACTGGCCGATTCTGAGCAGGCATCAGTATACATCTATCGCCCGCCTGCCATGTCTAATGCTATATATTCACCCGATTTATATATCAATGACGAATTCAAGCTTGCAATAAAAAACGGCATCATTACACAGCTAACGCTGGCGCCTGGTGAATACACATTTGACATTAATCCCGAACAAAAATATGCCGGCAAAACAAGTCTTACGCTTAATCTGGGCAAAGGAAAAATTCATTACCTTCGCGTAAGCTCATCACTTAAATTAAAAAGTTCTTTTAATTATGAACCTTACCAACGACGTTTTTATTTAATCCAGGCCGAAGAAAGACGTGCCATAAATGAAATAACGGATTGCTGCCTAAACATAGAGAAGAAGCTAAAGTCTGAAGCTGAAAGCAGTCCTCGCAAAAAAACAGCTGAAGAAGGTTTTTCAATCGATAAAACACAAAACCCTTTTTCACATTAAGTTAAACAAAAATCGGCCTATTTAAAAAATCATATTATGACTGCCTTATTTATCGCGTGGCTAGCAACCGCTATTGGCCTTGGATTCGCCACTCTCATCGTGCCTGGAATAATATCAAAAAATTCTTTTTCTTTTCTAATCGCGGCAACCGTGCTTGGGTTAATTAATGCATTCATCCGTCCTGCACTATGGTTCCTCACTGCACCTTTATCCATTCTAACTTTTGGATTGTTTGCACTGGTCATCAACGCACTGATGATAATGCTAGCCGCTGCTTTAGTTCCTGGATTTGAAGTCAAGGGCTTTGGCAGCGCGTTCCTTGGTGCCATCATTATGGTAATAATCGGTGCGCTCGGTTTTATTTCTTTTGCCTTGTTAACGGGTGCAGAGATCAACTGGACTAGCTATGAAAGCCATACTCAGTCGTTCAGATAAGCGCCCATCCGGGATAACGATGCCTGACCGACGATCATGAAATTAAACCTGTCATTACAGGCATGGCATAGCGATGCCTTTATCGCTGTTCTAAAACGGGAGATATGCGCCCTGGACGCCAGCTTATTGCCGTTACAACAGGGACTGTCTCACAGCAGTTATGCTATCGCAGACAAATTATCTGCCACCATTTTAAGCGTAGCTGAAGATGACAGCAGCATCATAGTAAAAGCGGGGTTACTCTACACCGGCATTATCGCCGGCTGTAACTGCGCTGATGACCCAACACCTGTTGATGAAAATAATGAATATTGCGAAGTGGCATTTCACATCAATAAAGAAACCGCAGAAACCACTGTTTCAATCATTAGTGACTAATTTGAAAGATTAGGCATACCTGTCTGATCGAGAAACCACCACCCTATGCTTTTTTCTAAGGACGTTATCGGCCAACTTGGCCCTTGAGCTATTTTACCTGAACCTCAACTTGAGGGACTCTAGTTTTACTCTTCAATAAGCTGGTTAATAATCTTCACCACCTCGGGATGATTAAAATCACGTCCACCAACGGCTCGATAACGAATATTTCCACGCTTATCAATCAAATAAGTTGTCGGCAAACCACGCACTGCATACAATTGCGATACTTTGCTCGTGCTATCAAATAAAATGTCAAAAGTAGGGTCAACGTCCAGCTGCCCGGTAAAGGCAAACACCAGGTCAGCATCTTCCATTTGATTGATCGCGATAACGCTAAAGCTCTCATTGCCTATGTGCTGCTGCAAGCGCTCCATCGAAGGCATTTCACGAACGCAGGGCGGACACCAGGTCGCCCAGAAATTAAGCAAAACCACTTTGCCTCGATAATCAGAAAACTTTATTATTTCGTCATCCATATTCGGCAGCTCAAATTCGTTTGCTGGAACGACTTTTGCAACGGGTGTCAGGTTATGGCTGAGCTCTGGTTGCTGCCAGTCTGCATAAACAGAAACTGAAGCCGCCAGCAATACCATTAATATAAACTTATTCATTTTAATCCTGGATCTAATTCATCATCAACGGGCAGTGATTCTGGTGCGCATTTTAAGTTTTTCAGCGTTCCGCTATGCGCCACACCATCTAATTGCCATGTATATATCAAATCAAATTCGGTTTCTCTTGCTAACTTTATGGTCGTAAATCCCTGCTGCCAGTCGCCAACGGCAAATTCGCCGACGTCTGGCAATAATGTCCATGAAAATTTAATGCCTGCTTTTCTCCATTCTTCTAACCACTGCGTTTTTGTCTTAACTGGCAGCGCTTCGCCATAAAAACCATTGTTATCTTTCGCGCGATAACGCCAGTTTTTCACACGATATGTTAAATTTTGACTGGAGGTATTCTTTAAAATAGTACCAAACACGCAATAGGAAGCAGCGCGCTCAACTTCACTTTTCGGAAAATCATGTTTTGCATATATGGCGCGAATAAAATCTGGTAATAATTGAATTAGCTCTACCCTGAAACCGTCGTCATCTGATGTCCAGGTTAATAATCCGCTGATTTCGTTTTTATGAATACTTGTCGTTGCCGAAAATGCAGCAGCACTCTTTAAAAGCAAAACAGCCATACAGCTTGCTTTGACCATTAGATCTATTTTATTCGTTGTCATTTAATTCACTTAAACCGTCTGCTTACCATCGTAATGCGAATCATGCCACGATTCAACATGATTAAACGATAAATAATTGGCCGCTGCGCGATCTAATTTCATATAATAGACAGGCTTTCCATCATAAGGTTATCCCATGAAACCCCTGTCAGCGCCCATCCTTACTCGAGTCACTCTGATAAAATTCTTGCTAAGCTGTATAGTTTTAGCTGTTTCAGAGAACAGCTTTGCCTTTATAGAGCTTCCTTTTTGCCCGGCGGGCGGGCCCCCAGGATGGATGAACTACTTTAATGACAAACGTGATCAAAACAGGTGGCGCCAGCAAAACTACCAGCCTTTGTCTTCTCCTTCCTGGTATTACCTAAATTACAGCCAGCCTTATTCCCAATATCCCGCCTATTTCGAAGCGGCTCCATACGACAATACAAGGCCTGGATACCTGCGGTCACACGCACCACAGTCCCGCAATTTTGTGCCTCGGTAATACCGGTTTAATTTTTATATCAACTTTTTTTCAAACCTTTATGTTTTACTTTAATAATTTTCAACACTGGTTCATTTAATTCTTCATCATCATTAAAACCTGAAACCAGCAACACCCGAATAGCTGTTTGGCTTAATTTATAATGCTCACCAATGTTTTGAGCCAGAGCATTCCAGTCGCGAACCGTTCCCTTTGTCATTAAAAACGGTATAACACCCCAGTGCATCGCCAACTTTTGGCAGGTACCAATATTTGAGGAAGCCGCCAGCAAAGGCGAGAATGGGCGGTTTGCGGATAATACAGCCGCGGTAAAACCACTGCGTGTCGGTACTACAATACCCTGTAGTTTGAGTTCTTGCGCTAAGGTACTCGCGGCATGTGCTATCGCCTTTCTCGAGGACGGGTCTTCATTACCCCTTCCCAGAATCGTCGCCAAAACTTCCGACACTCCATTGATGGCGCTCTATTTCACGTAAAATTTTATCCATCATTTTAACGGCTTTAAATGGATACTTTCCTGCTGCCGTCTCTGCGGAAAGCATTACAGCATCCGCACTCGACATTGCTGCACTTGCAACATCACCAACCTCCGCCCTTGTTGGCCTGGGATTAGTAATCATTGACTCCATCATCTGTGTCGCGACGATAACCGGGCGATGATATACTCGAGCTTTATTGATAATATCTATTTGTATTAGCGGCACCTCTTCAGCCGGTAACTCTATTCCAAGGTCACCGCGGGCAATCATAATGCCATACGCTGATTTAATAATTTCATCTATATTTGCAACCGCTTCTGGCTTTTCTATCTTTGCAATGATGGGTAATAACTTATCCGTCATCCGCATATACTTTTGCAAACCTTGAATATCTTTTGCTGATCGCACAAAACTTAAAGCAACAAAATCTGCGTTTAACTCCATAGCCAGCCGTACATCTTGTTTGTCCTTATCGGTAAAACTCGATGCAGATACAAAACAGTCCGGCAGGTTCAAGCCTTTGTTATTTTTAAGCTCGCCACCGTAGAGCACTTTACAAAAAACGTTTCTTCCAGTGATGCTTTCAACGCTACATTCCAAATTACCGTCATCGAGCAAAATCCTGTCACCCTTTTTGACGTCCTTATACAATTGCTTGTATTGGGAAATAATTAAACCCTCTGAGCCAATACCTTTGTTACAGCTGATGGTTACCCTGGCATTTCTTTTTAACTGAATACTGTTTTCCTGAAATTCACCTACGCGTATTTTCGGCCCACATAAATCCATCAATATAGCGACATGTGCGTTCATTTTTTTTGAACATTTTCTTATCCGGGTAAAAACCTTTCGGTGATAAACATGGTCACCATGCGACATATTCAAGCGAAAAACATTTACCCCCGACTTTATTAGCTCATTAATGCTTTTGACTGTATCGGATGCCGGTCCAACCGTGGCAATTATTTTTGTACGCCGCCAGCGCAAGGAAATCTTTTTATTATTGATCACGTTTTTTCCACTTTGACCTGCCATTTAGTTAACTTTAGATACTATAGCTAATTACCTTACGTTTACCAGAATGCTGCAACTGAATAATTCTGCTGCCCCGCATTTACCTATGAATTTTTCAAATGACTTGACACCTTTTTTACATAAATAGTTTCTATGGCCTTATTTTTATATATACCGATTCGTCTCTCATCGTCTACCGGTAGCTGATAAAAAGATGGGCCATTACCCGGTTTCAAAACAATTTATCCTGACGAACTTAATTCTAATATATTCAATAGCTTACTATTATTTACGCGTTTTTTAATCGGCATAATGCGGATAATCGCATTTATCTTTGTATTTATCATCTTGACTTTTAAATTCATCAGCGTCTTAATGCTCTTAAGTGTAATTTTTTCGGCAGGAGCGGGCGTGTTATTAAAGTCTTCTCATCATAGCTGGAGCCGGATAGCGACAAGCCTTTATGGCACACTAAACAAAAAAATTACCTTGGTGATTGCATTCGTAGCATGCATAAAGAAAACGTTTAGCTGAATTCGAACACTAAAACAGGAGGTCACAATGTTTTTACAACAAAAAATCAACCATGAAATGGTAGAAATCTTATCCTTAAATGACCTGTTTAACCCTTTCAACGAAACGATTGTTGGCCGTTATCAGCATGGCGAAGAAGTTCAGGACCCTGAGAAATTCAGCAAATCCAACTTACAGTTTCTCTCAGGAGAAGCGCTGCCCGAATGCTGGTTAAATTCGCATTATCGAGACAATGAACTTAAACGATAGCTAACTATATAAATAAAGCCTTTAACTTAAAAGACTGGAGAGTAAAGATGAAAAGACATTATTTTATAAGTGATGACCTAGATGATCTTGATCGTATTGAACAGGAGCTGGAGCGAAGAGGCGTTGCTACACCACAGATACATGTTTTGAGTAAAGACGATGGCGGCGTAGAGAGACATGAACATTTACACAACATCGAGTCCGTGTTTAAACAGGATGTCGTCCATGGCACTATACTAGGCGCCGCCTTTGGCCTGCTTGCTGCGGCGCTTGTATTAGCAATTGGTTATCTTACCAGACTACCAGAAAGCTATACCTGGACACCTTTTTACTTTCTGGCTATTGCCGTCTTTGGCTTCGTTACCTGGAGCGGCGGCTTTTACGGCATTCAGACGCCACATAAAGACTTCCGCCGCTTTCAGAAGGACCTCGACAATGGCAAGCATATCTTTATAATCGACGTAGATCCTTCACAGGAAGACATCGTCAGGCAGCTTGGTGGAGAGCACCCGCAGTTAGTTGATGCGGGCACTGGCACAGCAACGCCGCGCTGGATTGTGATGGGCCAGCAAAGCTTTAAAAACATTACTAGAACAACATTTCCATAATGTGAATAAATAAAAACGAAAAACACATGGCTAAATATTTTAGCGAACTAATAAACTTAGAGGAGTAACTGATGAACTTATCACTTGAATCTTTCCCAAATGCACCCGAGCACTGGGACATACAGTCGGCCGAAGACATTGCTAAAGAGGACGGCTTACAATTAAGTGACGACCACTGGGATCTCGTTCGAGCACTACAGGAATATTATAAAAAAGCCGAATCCCCAAACATGCGACAACTCAAAGATGCGCTTGAAGAAAAATTTCATTCCCGTGGCGGCATGAAATATCTTTATCAAATCATCCCTAGTGGGCCTGTTGCCGCAGGTTGTCGCCTGGCCGGGCTTAATGTGCCAC
>CAVYHC010000031.1:0-13604 GCA_963768125.1 uncultured Gammaproteobacteria bacterium | reverse complement strand
TTATTTTTTTTATCGCTTTGTTTAATATTGAGTGCAGTTGAGGAAGATTTTTTTGTACACCAAAGGCTAATTTCGTATCAAATTCTGTTTTTCCAGAAATCTTAACGTTATTAAGGCCGAGTTCTGCGATGGTATAACTGCACAGTGCCAGCGTACAGATCAGCGCATCAACATCACCTGTTGATACAGAGACCAGTCCACTCTGAATATCGTCTACCGTAACAAACTTTATTTTCGAATATTTTTTTCGAATCTTGTCGGCATAACCATAATCTTTTATTAACGCAATGCTTTGTTGTTTTATCTGATTGATACCGTCAACGTAATGATTTCTACTATGCATCACAATAACGAGAGGATTAGATACGTATGACGCAGTAAAATTAAGGTGCGACTGCAAAGAGGAGTCATCCGTTTCCGAAAGAATATCAACTAAGCCCAGTCGTGCTTTTTCAACAGACTCCGTCCATGTCTGACTTTTACTCATGTTAAATTTCAGACCTGTCAGCGCTGAAACCAGCTCGAGATACTCAGACACAATACCAATATAATTACCCTGATCATCGAATGCCTCATAAGGCAGCCAATTGGGGTCGCCGGTAAAAGTGACCGTCGGATGCAGTTCAAGCCATTGCCGTTCGCTTTCACTTAAAACCAGTTCTGCAGCAGGTGGCGTAGCCGTTGCTGTTAGCGGCAGAAAAAGAAAAAGCAGGCATGCTATAAGGCTTATATTTGTATATTTCATAGAGATCGCATAAAAAATACGTCAGAAACGAATATTATAGTTAATATAGTCTGGAAAATTGGCATTTACCAATGATAATCATTACTGACTCAGATTAAACATGGATTCCAGCGATTGGTGAAATGAAATGCAACCTCGAACATTAGCCTTAATCATAACCCTATTGCCTTTTCTTGCCTCTCATGCAGTTTACCTGCTGAGTGCTTACCAGGGATTTATACCCTGGTGTTTACCTTATGTAGACGGTTGCACCACTATCAGCCAGGCGGCACGCAGTGGCAATTCAATATTTATCTATCGCGCAACGATGATGGTATATGGCGTGTTACTGATATGGTTCTGGATATATGCGCAACACTGGTTGAATCTGCTGTACGGCAATAGCACAAAAGTCGCCCGCATCATTTTATGGCTGGGCATAGTGGGCGCGATTTTTCTCATTATCTATGTTGATTTTTTAGGCACAACCGGGGAAGTTAATCGTTTTATGCGCCGCTATGGCATTATGGTATTTTTCACATTCACCCCACTGGCTCAATTATTATTGCTAAAGCAGCATTTTAATATCTTACCTTCTCTGCCAGAAGGCACTTTAAAACCACGGGTACTTCAGTATCAGCTCGTTATTTTATTGTTAATGTTGCTCATTGGCATTATTAGCACCACCTTAGATGCCACTCAAAGCAAGACATATGAAAGCGAAAATATTGTCGAGTGGAATTTTTCACTACTACAGACTATGTACTTTATCGGTATGATTTTTATCTGGAAAGATTACAGATATTATTTAAATAATAAATCCAGTAAAGATTGATCAGATAGCCTATCTGCCCTCAAATTAAAGGCGCCGGAGGCAACGTTCCCAGTATTTTTTACCGGAAAAAACGTTAATAATGGTTCAATTAATGCCTGTTAAGCGCAATACCCCAAACACCCATGCCACGTGATCGCGCTATCTTCTCAAGCGTGTGATACTCAATGGGGGCATCGGGTAACGCCACAGCCCAGCCTCGTTCGAGCAAATAAGCGCTTAAATCATCACCCTCTTCAAAATGAGAATAATTAACTCGGCACAAACCCGTCAGACTTCCATTGGGGCTTTCACTGATAATTTCACAACGAACGAATCGCTTAGCTTTAAACTCCAGCGCCAGTGCAGCACGTGAGCCACAAACAGGCGGATGCTGACTGGTTCTACAGTCCTGACTTGTTTGTGGTATATGAATACCATAAAGGTGCACTGTTTTACTCTTGATACGTAAGGTACCATCGTCATTGACGAAGGCGTAACTGGTCAATTTCTCAGCCGCTATTTCTGTATTAAGCAGCAAAGCGGAGATCATCAAAACAAGCCGTAGTCGTTTATTCATTAATAACACTCAGCGTAAAATACGTGAATAAATGCATATAGACTGATGGTTCTGCCTCTTGTTACACAGACATGGCATTAAAAAATCAAAGCAAAAAAGGCAGCCGATCTATTCATAAAGTGAATAAAGATCGGCCGCCTCGTGCTGCTTGCTAACGATGAATTACAGAGCAATTAACTCTGCGTGATAACCACATTTCTGAGCAGTTGCAAGCAGCTCCACTGTCGTGACATCTTCCGGATCATAGCCAACAATCATAAGATGCGGCCTGTCATCCCTGCAATCCGCCGTCATCACACCATTTTTACTGAGAAATGCATCACGCAGCTCTTCCCTTTCATCGTGCGTTGTTTCCTCATCTATGTGCAAAGTAACATCAAGCATTGTGGTAGACATAACATTATCTCCCCTATCAATTAATATTCACTCAACAATACTATTGTAATCCCGATAAAGTCGATTTTGTGAACAAAATTTCACCTATATTGAAAGGCAGCAAATGATGGCCGCTCTGTTTTTTCGCGATACAGCTAAAATCAGCGCCCTGACAGGGTTCTGGCTAATCACAACCGGGAAATACCGCATTGATAATGGCGAAAAAGAAGGATTTGATTGATTCAATCGTGCTGAATAATCGCTTTATTAGTGCCAACGCTAATTAATTGTAAGCCTGGAGCAATAGCGCTGCAACGCTTATTTTTAGCCAAACAATTTGAATGCAACCGTACTCGTATTATCAACCTGCTCAGTAACCATGCCATTGTCGTGCAGAAGTTTTTCTGCAAAATCCAGTGCATCCAGACCACTGGCAGTCAGATGATTGGGCTTAAGATGCCCATCACTAAACGCAAGATACAGTAAAATTGCCGCCGACTGCTGCATATCCCACTGTTTGCCATTATTATTCATCATAATCGCCAGTTTTATGACATGTCGATAGTATTCAATCGGGATCGTCTCATGTATAACGCCCCGTGTATAAACAGTGATCGCTTGATCTAACTCACCATACCTAATCATTTGTTCACCTTTTACGCGATCAATTCGCGAATTTTTTAATCGATAGACTAAACAGATTATAGGATGCTTTTTGACAAATTTCCGTGCGCATGGACAGTAAAGAGTAAAACGATCTGTTCAAATACGGTGTTGTTTTCGCCCCATCGGGCCGGCGTCACTTCTGCCACCTTAGTTTCATTATTATGTTGCACGACTGCCAGCATGGCGGAGACAAGGGCATTACAAGCTAAACTAATACTAATTATTACAATTACTTAGCCAACACAAGGTTACTTACTTCATCAACCGACGCATGCCAGCCTTTCGCCAACCAGGTCGTCGAACTCGGTTCAACAATCAAAACCGGCCCATTTATTTGCTGGCCGACAACCAATCCGGCACGGTTAATGACTGAAACCGGTTCTTCTATACCGGGCATGGCGGTAAACACTGTTTTCAGGGTCTCCGTTGATGAACACTGCGGCAATTCAAATAACTGTCGTTTTTCAATAACACGTACCCGCACATTAACCAGCTCGATATCGATATCCAGCTGATGGCCATAACTGTCTTTATGTTTTTGCTGGAAGGCCTGCTCAATATTATGTAAGCCATGCCATGCCAGGTTGAGGGCGTGACTTTGGCCCTGATAGCGGACGTCGATGCTTAGGATAGTTTGTACCATACGCTCAGCGGTTGCTGCCAGCTCGGCAGTAGCGTGATTGACCAGTTCTGAAAATACCTGCTCAATACTTTTTGCCTGACAATCTTTCAGCCGTTTATTAATGGTACGGGATCGTTCACGGCTGGGCTCCGCCACCAGCATACCCAGCGCAGATAAAACGCCAGCATTTACCGGCACCAGTGCTTTCGTCATTTCCAGCTCTTCTGCCAGTGCGCACACATGCAGGCCGCCGGCGCCACCAAAGGAAACCAGGGTGAATTCTTTCGGGTCTTCGCCACGCTCGACTGACATAACGCGAAGAGCGCGAACCATATGATCGTTGACCACATCGATAATGCCCTGGGCAGCCTGCTCAATGCCAATACCTAGTGGCTCGGCAATGGTTTTTACCGCAGTGAAAGCCGCTGCTTTATCGAGCGGCATGTTGCCGCCGAGAAACGACTGCGGCAGTAATCGTCCCAGCACCACGTTGGCATCGGTCACTGTCGGACATTTACCGCCTTTGCCATAACAGGCCGGCCCCGGATCAGCACCGGCTGATTGCGGCCCAACGAGCAACAGACCACCGGCATCAAGCAAGGCGATAGAGCCACCGCCGGCGCCAATGGTATGCATGTCCACCATGGGAACCGCCACCGGGTAACCGCCGATTTTTGCGCCGCTGCTAAAGCCAATTTCTTTATCGATAATGGAAACATCGGTTGATGTACCGCCCATATCAAATGACAGCAAGCGCGCTTCGCCCGATGCAGCGGCAACGTACTGCGCCCCTTTCAGGCCGCCGGCCGGACCGGACAGCAGCAGGTTGACCGGATAACGCCCTGCCTGCTCCACACTGGTGGTACCGCCTGAGCTTTGCATGATAGAAAGCGCCAGATTTTTATTTTCATGCTGATTTTTCCGGCCGTTAAGACTGTCCTGCAGTTTATGCAAATAACCCTGCATTAATGGCCCAACCTTGGCATTTAAGGTGGTGGTCATGCCGCGCTCGAACTCTTTATATTCCGGCAATACGTCGGATGAACGGCTGATAAAGATATTGTCAGGAACCGCTTGTTCAATCTTGCGCTCTTCACTGTCATCAAAAAAAGAGAACAGCAGATTAATAGCGACGGCTTCAGGTGCCAGTGCCTGCAGCTGTTCTGTCAGCGTCGACAAATCCTGCTCGCTGAGCTGTTGCAGGTGTTCGCCCTGCGCACTCAGGCGCGAGTTCACCTCGAGACATAACTCGGCATCGATTAACGGCGGTATTTTTATCGGCGTTAAATTATATAACGCTGCACGTGCCTGCCTGCCGATACTCAGCACATCCGCCAGGCCCTTGTTAGTGATATAAGCGGTACGCACACCCTTACCTTCTAACACTGCATTGGTGGCGACCGTTGAACCATGCACCAGTGTCAGCTTGCTGCCTGAAAGCTGCAAATCAGCAATACCCTGCAGGATGGCTTTTTCCGGCGCATCGGGTGTCGACAGCACTTTATGCATGCGAATGCGTTTGTGATTCGTCATCAAACAGGAAGAAATCGGTAAAGGTACCGCCGGTATCGACGCCAAGAAAATTAGCCATGACGGTATTATAAAAGCTTTTTCACCACAGAGACACAGAGGGTACAGAGGCTTTTAGTTAGCTACGCTCACGGCGTAGCCAGTATAAAAGTATTTCTCCGTGCCCTCTGTGTCTCTGTGGTGAAATGTCTTAGTTTTATTTAGTTTTTTGCTTGCATGCTGTTACAGATAAGTAATAATAGCCACCCATGTCTTCGCTTATCTCGGTTAACAATCTGTCTCGTCATTATGGTGATGTTTGTGCGGTCAATAACATCAGCTTTGAACTGGCTGCCGGTGACATTCTGGGTTTTCTTGGCCCTAACGGTGCCGGAAAATCGTCAACCATGCAAATGTTGAGTGGCAACCTGGCGCCTAGCTTTGGTGAAATCAGCATTAACGGTATCGATTTATTAGAAAATCCCAGGGCGGCAAAAAAATCGCTGGGCTATTTACCTGAAATCCCACCGTTATATAAGGAGATGACGGTAACAGAGTTTCTGCAATTTTGCGGGACCCTGCACCAGGTCGAAAAAGCACGGCTCAAACAGGCCTGTGATACTGCCATTGAACGCTGCGGACTGGGCAATGTACGCAAGCGTTTAATTGCTAACCTGTCAAAAGGTTATCAGCAGCGTGTTGGCATCGCACAGGCTATTTTACATTCGCCGCCTGTCATTATTCTTGATGAACCTACCGTTGGACTTGACCCGATTCAGATTCTGGAAATACGCCAGTTAATAAAAACACTGGGGCAGAGCCACGGCATTATTTTATGCACACACATTCTGCCTGAGGTTCAGGCAGTGTGCAGTCGTGTACAAATTATTGACCAGGGTCAACTGGTTTACAGCGCCAATATGGATGAAATGTTAAACCAGGACAAACAACACAATATGAAATCACGCTGAGCTCCCGCATTAGCCAGCATGAACTGGCCGCAGACAAGGTGTTTCAATTCGATTGAATTTATTGATGAGAATAATTTTATTGCCGACAGTGAGTTAAGCGCCGACAAACTCACTGAATATATTGTGCAACAACAATGGGGGCTCAGCCGCTTTGTGCCTCATCAGACTTCCTAGAACAAATATTTATTGATTTAACCACCGGCGATAACCGTGTTTCAACTGCTGCCATGGAAAACACAAACGCATGAATCGGCCATATATAACCGGACTGGATCAATGATACTGGCCAT
This sequence comes from uncultured Gammaproteobacteria bacterium, assembly GCA_963768125.1. GTDB lineage: Bacteria > Pseudomonadota > Gammaproteobacteria > SZUA-229 > SZUA-229. The sequence goes on along the minus strand of CAVYHC010000031.1, from coordinate 7,056 downwards.
CGCAAAACGAGAATTTCGCAGTTTATTTTTATCGCCACTGGCGTGGGTGATACTTGCGGTAATACAGGTCATTCTGGCGTGGTCGTTTTTTTCTTCAATTGATATTTTCTTCAGCATTCAATCTGAATTGACCACATTAAAAAATGCACCGGGTGTTACTGATTTAGTTATTACGCCCTTATTTGAAGTGAGCAGCATCCTGTTATTAATGATGACGCCTTTGTTAACCATGCGCCTGATTAGTGAAGAAAAACGCAGTAAAACCATCAACCTGTTGCTCAGCGCACCACTAAGCATAACTGATATCGTGCTGGGAAAATATTTAGGCTTACTGTTTTTTCTTGTTACTGTATTATTTTTAATCGCACTGATGCCGCTTTCGCTTTTCATGGGCGCCGCGCTCGACTCGGCCAAACTACTTTCCGGCCTTCTCGGCTTATTTCTTGCCTTAGCCGCGTTTAGCGCTGCCGGTCTATACCTGTCATCATTAACCGACAACCCAATGATCGCAGCAACCAGTACTTTTGGTTTATTACTGCTGCTATGGATGATTAATATGAACAGCGCTTCCGCCACAGGAAACAGCAGCATACTTAATTATTTATCGCTACATACACACTTCACCGCCATCTTACGCGGCATATTAAACACTCGCGATATCGCTTACTTTTTATTATTTATTTTTGGCTTTATTGTTTTAGCCATCAGACAGCTTGAAACACAACGATTGCAGTCATGATATTAGTCAATTTAAAAGCGACTCACCACAGAGGCACAGAGAACACAGAGAATAACTTTTTTTATAACAACGCCGACGGCGTTGTTATAAAAGCAAATAAACTCTGTGCCTCTGTGCCTCGGCAACTGCTCCATGCGTTGCTCTACCACCAGCATCCCTGCCGGCGTCCGTGGTGAATTTTTTCAAACAATCATGAAACTATCGAACCAGTCACGTTTACAACTTACTGTCCAGAAATTTATTTTTCTGCTGCTATTTATTTGCAGCATTGCCATGCTGGCGTGGCTGACTAATCACTATACTTACCAATTCGATTTAACGGCGAATAAACGCCATTCATTATCAAACAACAGTATCGATTTATTAAACGTACTCGATAAATCGGTCAGCGTTCACGCCTACACGACTGATGATGTTACCCGCCAGGCGATTAAAGAAATTATCGGGCGTTATCAACACATCAAAAAAGATTTTAATTTAGAGCTGCTCAACCCAGACATTAATATTGCAGAAGCACAAAAAGACGGCATTGTAATGAACAAACCATTTGCCTTTGTTGTGCATTACAACAACCGCATGGAACATATTGCTTCATTAAGTGAGCAGGCAATAAGCAATGCTTTGCTGCGCTTAAATCGGCGCGACAGCCAACAGGTCACTTTTTTAAGCGGCCATGGCGAACGCGACATTAACGGCGACAGCAACCGCGCCTATGCCACACTACATCAGCAACTCGAACAAACCGGTTTTAATGTACAGAGTCTTAAGCTGCTGGAAAATCCGGTACCTGACAACACAAAGCTACTGGTGATTGCTGCGCCGCAGCATTCTTACCTGGAAGGCGAGATCAAGCAGATTAATGACTTTGTAAATAACGGCGGCAACCTGTTATGGCTGATTGACCCAGGTAAACTGCAGGGCCTGAAACCGCTGGCCAGCTCACTGGGATTACAAATACAGGACGGCGTTATTGTTGACAACAATCCTGACCTTAGACGCACACTTAATATACAACACCCGGCGATTATCCCGGTAACGGAATACTTTTCGCACATTATTACCAATAGCATTCGATACAATACGCTGTTCCCGATGGCTCGCGGCATTAGCCCGCTAACTAGCGAAGAAACAGTGAACCACTGGCAGCTCACCGCCTTATTTAATTCGAGCGGAAAAAGCTGGGGAGAAAGCGGCGGTTTAACTGAAGACATGGTATTTGATTCCACTGCAGGTGATGTCGCCGGGCCGATCACCATTGCCGTTGCTTTACAACGCATAACACAGGATCCGTCAGTTCATCACGCCTCGCAACGTATTGTTGTCATCGGTGACAGTGACTTTTTATCTGACAGTTATATCGGCGCTGGCGCCAACCTTAAGCTGGGACTCAATATCTTTAACTGGCTAATTGGTGATGATGATCTTGTCTCCGTAGAAGTCCAGCCATCGCCTGACACAAAACTGGAGCTGAGCGATACACAATTAATCATTATTGCTTTTGGCTTCTTTATTATTATTCCATTGCTTTTATTATTTACCGGCTTTCGAATCTGGCGCCAGCGTAAAAACAAATAATGTACAAAACGAATATTCTTAACCTGGTACTCTTTATTATCGTTATTTCGCTAGCCTCTGTTATTTATTTCAGCGAACAGCCAAACCTGCTGCTAACGACCTTAACTGACTCAAATATCAACGACATCACCTCGATTAAGATACAACACAATAAAAACAGCACAACCATAGAAAAACGGCAGCAGGCGACACCGGGAAGTCAATGGCACATAACTAAACCGGTAGCTGTTGCCGCAAATGATTTTCGCATTAACTCAATACTTAAACTGATCAATGCACCAGTGCACAGCAAATACTCTGTGCAAGAAATAAATACCAGTGACGCCGGTTTAGACAATCCACTTACAAGCATTCAGCTCAACAACCATACTATTGAATTTGGCATCACTAACCCAGCAACAAATTTACGCTACATCAAGTTAAACCAAACTGTCTATACCATTGAAGATGTTTATCACCCATTATTAAATTCTCACTTTAGCGCCCTGGTCTCACTTAAACTGGTACCCACTGACAGGAAAATTGAAAAACTTATTCTTGCAAACCAGACCATTGCCAAAAATACTAACGGACTATGGCAAAGCAATAGTAAAATTAGTGCCGATATTATCAATAAAACCCTTGATCACTGGAAAAATGATCAGGCTTTTGCTGTCCACGAATACATGCAGCGGGAAGAACAGCTCGGCGAGGTGTTTGTTTTTATTGAGGGCCAGCAGCAACCGATCACTTATGTTATTACCGACACCGACCCCTGGTTAATCATTGCACGTCCAGAAATTGCGCTGGAGTACCACCTGGATATTGAGGCATATGACAAGCTGATTGCACCGCAATAACTAAGCCATACAAAGCAGCGCGAATTCATTAGCATAGCCATATCTTAAATGCCGTGATGTGCGCATAGTGTGGCAGCGACAATTGCTCACTCAGCTCGAAATAATCGGCTAAAACACGTATAATGCAGCTATATTTTCAGAGGGTTTATCACCATGGCAACGACTAAAGAAAGATTTGGCTTCGATGGATTTCTTGTCCGTTTCGTTTTTGCAATTATCGTGGTATTTTCCAGCTACAACCCGGAAGGCGTCTCCTACTATCACTGGATATCTGAGGCACTGCCTCAATTTAGCGTGTTAAAAGCCTTTATTGGCGTCATTCTCCTTATTGGCTGGATAATTCTGATACGCGCCACCTTAGGCTCACTCGGCGCCATCGGTATTTTGCTTGCCGCTGCATTTTTTGGTCTTGCCATCTGGCTTATTATTGATGTAATGGGATTAACTACCGACAATGCTCGCGTTATCAGTTACATCATCGAAATCATGCTGGCAAGCGTATTAAGCATTGGCGTTTCCTGGTCTCATGTGCGTCGCCGCATTAGCGGCCAGCTCGACACCGACGAACTTCATCGTGGCGGTTAATAAATAACCGTACAACTTATGCCAGAGCTTCCTGAAGTCGAAACCAGCCGTCGCGGTATCGAACCTCACTTACTTAACAAGACGATTAAAAACATAGAAATTCGCCAGCACAAGTTACGTTGGCCTATTCCTGAAAATCTTGCTTCACTAGCGACAGGAAAAAAAATACGTGAGGTATGCCGCCGAGCGAAATATATTTATTTAAAACTTGATAACGGCAGTATCATTATTCATTTGGGCATGTCGGGCAGTTTACGTATCTGCAAGAAAAACACGCCGCCTGAAAAACACGACCACATTGATATCTGCGTTTCCAATAAAATATTACGCTTACGCGACCCACGAAAATTCGGCTGTGTATTATGGTCGCCTGCTGACATCAACGAACATAAATTAATAAAAGCCTTAGGCCCCGAACCGCTTACCACGGAATTCAATGCAAATTATTTGCATCAAAAAGCCAATAAACGGCAATGCTCCATTAAAGCGTTAATTATGAACAGCCATATCGTTGTTGGTATTGGTAACATTTATGCCAGTGAATCATTATTCAGGGCAGGCATTAACCCAAAACGCAAAGCAGGTAATATTTCACTTAAACGTCTACAGAGCCTGGTTGATGCCATAAAACAGATACTTGCTGAAGCGATTAAACAGGGCGGCACAACATTACGTGACTTTACTTCTGAAAGCGGTCAGCCCGGCTACTTTGCACAAAAGCTTCTGGTTTATGGCAGGACGGGCGAGGACTGCTCATGCTGTGGCCAGGCAATAAAACAGTTCAGCCAGCAAGCACGCTCGACTTTCTATTGCCCACAGTGCCAGAGATAATTTTCTGCAGCGCAAAAAATATTTCACCACAGATTAGGGCAGGACGCCCGTAAGTACGATTCCAAGGATGGAATCGGTAGAGTCGAGTCGGGAACAGAGACCGAGAACAATGCATATGTCCATGGATGGACGGTAGTAGAGCAATGCAGGAGCAATTGCCGAGGAGCGATTGTCGAGACACAGAGGGCACAGAGAAAAGCTTTTACAGGAGGGCGTGACAAACGCGAAAGACGTGATGAAAATCACATGCCAAACAGAATGCCGTCATGCCGGCATGCTTTTAGCCGGTATCCATCGCTCATATTGGCATTAGTCCTGATAACCCGTACTCATCTGATAAATGGATACCGGCCTTCGCCGGCATGACGAAATAAAAGCTTTTCTCTGTGCCCTCTGTGCCTCGGCAATTGCTCCATGCATTGCTCTACCACCAGCATCCCTGCCGGCGTCTGTGGTAATAAGTTCTTTAGTTTTTAAAATCGTAATAGCGATATACTTCTTCCTTCAACAGTAAACGAGACGGCTATGACTTCCATTGGAACTCCCTTATCAAATACAGCAACCAGGGTATTGTTCTGCGGTGGCGGTGAGCTTGGCAAGGAAGTTGTTATTGAGTTACAGCGATTCGGTGTAGAAGTCATTGTCGTTGACCGTTATAAAAACGCTCCCGCCATGCAGGTCGCGCATCGCAGCCATGTTATTGACATGCTAGATGGCGCAGCTTTGCGAAAAATTGTTGAGCTGGAACAACCCGATTACATCGTTCCTGAAATTGAAGCTATTGCCACCGACACCCTGGTGGAGCTGGAACACGAAGGTTACACTGTCATTCCGACTGCACGCGCTGCCAGCCTGACCATGAACCGTGAAGGTATTCGCCGACTTGCTGCAGAACAACTGGGCATAACAACTTCACCCTACCAGTTTGCCAGCAACCGAGACGAGTTTGACAACGCGGTTAACAACATCGGTCTGCCCTGTGTCATTAAACCGATAATGAGCTCCTCCGGCAAAGGTCAAAGCACAATCAAAACAACAGCTGATATAGAGTCTGCATGGAACTATGCACAGCAGGGCGGCCGCAGCGGTGCGGGTAAAGTTATTGTCGAAGGGTTTGTTGATTTTGATTATGAAATAACACAGTTAACGGTACGTCATATCAATGGCACCAGCTTTTGCGAAGCTATTGGTCACGTACAAATAGACGGCGACTATCGTCAGTCCTGGCAGCCGCAGCTGATGTCTGATAGCGCCCTGGCAAAAGCACGTGAAATCGCATTAAAAATCACCGACGCACTTGGCGGCCGCGGCATATTTGGTGTTGAATTATTTATACAGGGTGACGATGTAATATTTAGTGAAGTATCACCACGGCCACATGACACCGGTATGGTCACCATGATTTCACAGGACCTGTCTCAATTTGCTTTACATGCCCGCGCTATACTGGGTTTACCTGTACCAGAAATACATTTTCACGGGCCAAGCGCCAGCAGTGTCATATTAGTAAGTGGTGACTCCAGCCAGCTTACTTTCAACAATATTTCTGACGCATTAAAAGAACCCGATACCCAGATACGACTATTTGGTAAACCAGAAGTTAAAGGCCAGCGCCGCATGGGCGTGGCGCTGGCAAGAGACAGAAATATTGAAGCCGCCAGGAAAAAAGCCATAACTGTTGCAGAAAAGATTTCGACGACGTTATAATCAAGCTAAACAATCATGAAAAAATCATCGACAGGCTTATTCATCCTACTTTTACTTTCTTACAGTAATAGTTATGCCCTGGAGATAATCCCTTTAGCTGGCTTGCGCGGCGGCGGTGAAGTTGTTGACCAGGTATCCAACAAAAATCATAGTATTGTTAGCTCAAATATAGCTGGCCTTATTGTTAGCAAACCTTATGAATTTGGAAAAACCTTAGAGGTTTATTACAGCCACCAGTCTTCAGATTTAAAATCGATTAACGTTATAACACCCCTGACAACAACAAACGACGCCACCATACCGGTATCGATTGATTACCTGCACTTTGGCGGCACTGCACCCATTTCAGATGAAGGTGATTTTAAAACCTTTGTCAGTGGCGGACTGGGGTTTACTTATTTAAGCCCTGACTTTAGCGGGCTTGACTCAGAACTCCGCGCGTCGATCAGTATTGGCGCAGGCTTGAAATGGCCAATTACCGAGAATGTTGCGTTAAGATTAGAAACGCGTGGGCTGGCCACGCTGTTTAATAATAACTCCAGCATCTTCTGCAGTGGTGGCTGCACTTTGACGGTGAACGGCAGCTTTTTCATGCAGGGCGAAGTGTTTGCCGGCTTGGCTTTTAAGTTTTAAATGATTTATTTCATGCATAAAAAAAGCACTCGAGAGGAGTGCTTTTTTATGTTTGTTTATAACTTCTAGAAGCTATAAACCAATGTTACTGCCGTTTCTGTATCCGTCTTTTCAATACCTGCAGGCACTTCAGATTTGTTTTTTACG
>CAVYHC010000030.1:0-8544 GCA_963768125.1 uncultured Gammaproteobacteria bacterium | reverse complement strand
CCAGCCTACGGATAAGATTTAATAAAATAATAATCCGCGAAGAACGCAAAAGACGCGAAAGGTTTAAAAGCGCATATAATTATTTCATTATTGCAGGGTGTGCTGCGCGTACATTAACTCGCTGCCATCCCGAACGATAGTGAGGGATCTGTGATTAGCGTGAACTGCCAGTCAAGATCCTTCATTGTCGTTCAGGATGACAGGCTAAGATGGTCACTAATAATTTTTATCTCTGTCTCCAAATTCATGATAGTTTGTTTTCTTCGCGCCCTTCGCGTACTTTGCGGATAATAATGTTCTGCCTTTCAGACTAATAATAAATTAATCCGCGAAGGACGCAAAAGACGCAAATGTTTAAAAAAACAATTAAGTTTTCTTCAAGATACCATCTTCAAGCGTATAAATCGTATCCATGCGGGCGGCTATGTCGTGGTCGTGGGTAACAATGACCAGTGAGGTATCGTATTCCTTGTTTAAATTAATAATAAGATCTATCGCCTGTTCTGCGTTCTTGCGGTCGAGGTTACCGGTTGGTTCATCAGCAAATATACAATCCGGACGATGAATTAAGGCACGGGCAATCGCTGCGCGCTGTCTTTCACCGCCGGACAATTCACTGGGTTTATGGTGTAAGCGATGACTTAGGCCGACATCATCCAATACTGCCTGGGCACGTTGTTTTGTCTTTTCAACGGAACCGCCTTTAATTAATAACGGCATTGCAACATTTTCTAATGCAGTAAATTCAGGCAGCAAATGATGAAACTGATAAATGAATCCGAAATGTTCATTTCTTACTGTACAGCGTTTCTTTTCACTTAGTTTGTGCACATCGGTATTATTTAAAAACACCTGCCCGACGGTAGGTTTATCCAGTCCGCCGAGAATATTTAACAGCGTTGTTTTTCCCGACCCGGAAGTACCGATGATGGCTGATGTTTCTGCATGATCCAAATTGAAACTAATGTCATCGAGGACATGCAGTTCATTTCGCATGCCATCATGGTAGTCTTTTGCAATGTTTATTGCTCTAAGCATGTTTTTTACTCGTAGCGTAAAGCTTCAGCAGGCAGCGTGCGTGAAGCGCGCCATGCGGGATAAAGGGTGGCTAGAATAGTGACAGAGAATGCCGACAATGCATAAATCAGTACTTCACTCACTTTAACGTCAGCGGTTATATCACTGATGTAATACACATCACTGGGAAGAAAGTCAGTACTAAATATTTGCTCTAATCCGGAAACAATCTCAAACACGTTAAGTGCAACGGGAACGCCTGCGGCAACGCCAATCAATGTGCCGAAAAACCCAATAAAAGCACCCTGTATTATAAATATAGTCATAATACTGGATGGCCGCATACCCAGCGCCCGTAAGATAGCGATATCAGACTCTTTATCGGTCACCGTCATCATCAGAGTCGAAACAATGTTTAATGCCGCCACCGAAACCATCATTAACAAAATAATAAACATCACGGTCTTTTCAGTTTGTAGCGCTCTGAAGAAATTCTTGTGCTGTTTGGACCAGTCCTTTACCCAGTAATCTTCACCAAAATCTTTTTCTATTTCACGCGTTATACGAGGTGCCTCGAATAAATCCGTCAGCTTCAGGCGAACACCGTTAATTTTATCGGTAAAACTGAACAGTTTTGCAGCATCGTCCAGGTGCATGTAAGCCATGGCGGCATCATACTGATGCATGCCTACTTCAAATACACCGACGATATGAAAACGCCGCAGTCGTGGCATCACGCCAACAGCGGTTATGCTGGCCTGTGGTGTAATCACCGTTATACGGTCGCCCTCATAAACACCTAAAGTATTTGCCAGTTCGCGGCCAAGAACGATGCCGTAGTCACCTGCTTTCAAATCAAACAGGCTGCCAGACACCATCTTCGACTCAACCAGTGAAACCTTGCTTTCCATTTCGGGTTTAATGCCACGCACCAATGAACCGCTGACGCGCCGGCCATTCGATAACATGACTTCTTTACTAATATATGGTGCAGCAGAAACAACTTCTTTATTGCTTTCCGCTTTTATAATAACCTCAGGCCAGTCACGAAGATAACCATCATAACCACTTATTGTGGCATGGGATGTCATACTTAAAGTACGATCACGCAACTCATTGCCAAAACCGTTCATCACGGAAAGCACCACGATTAATGCAAATACGCCTAAAGCAACGCCAGCAATAGAAATAAAGGCAATAAAGGAAACAAAATGGTTTTTACGTCTAGCCCGGATGTAACGCAAACCAATAAATAGTTCTTTAGGTTGAAACATTAGTAGCTTGAGAGGCCTGTTATTAGGTGATTATAATTATGAAAATATATGCATGTCTGATGTCGCTGTATTTTTTACAACGATGCAAACAGACAAATTATAATGCTTGATATTATTTATTCTTAATAAGATTTTTATCTGATAAATCTTTAATCAACAATTTAGTCAGATCAACAATCACTTCATCCACTGATTCTGGTGAGAATGTGCGACTGCGTGCAGACCAGATCAGTTCTTCTGTTTTAACATCGTACAGATTTGTTTCTAGCGTATAGGTTTCATGGGTGGTGTAATAGCCAGGGCTCTGTACATAATTATTTACGTGTGGATAATAGCCATACATGCCACCGCCATAACCGCCATAACCACCGTATCCCATGGTCGAATAACCCATGCCAGGTCGATAGATCGTTTCCTCATCAACCGCGGTCATGTGGGTCATAATGACACCATCAATTTCCAGGCCTTCAATCGCTTTTACTATGGTATCGCGTTCCATTTTTTCGCTACTTTTGATCAGCTTATAACTTGCTTCTGCCTCCGTGCCTTTTTCCCTTAATGCCTCGACAAAATAGCTTTCATAAGCACGTCGGTTTTGTTCGCTCTCAGCTATACCGATTATAAGCAGATCGTTGTATGACTTCTTATTACCCGGCTCCACCCATGATTGAGAAATTTTGGTGTTTGCACATGAAACTAGCATAAAGACCGAACTGGCCAATAAAGCATTTTTATATATCGTCCGACTAAACGAGGTCATATAGGTTTCCTTCAGGATTAATTCATTTATCAGCCTGCATGATAACAAGTGCACGCTAAAAAACAATATTTTATATTCGCAAACAGCTAAACAATTAACATTTCTCGTTATTTTAGAAGTTTGTCGTCAAACCGTTGAACTATAAGCAATTCTGTTACTTCTGTTTACTTGTAATTAATGTGTGACTCGCGATAGCAATAATGTTCCTTTTGTTTAATGCTGCGACTAAGTAATCTTGGTAGATACCAGTCAAATAAAATCACATTAACAGCATTAAAAAAATATCTCGCCCGACCCCAATGGACCAAAAACTATTTTAATCAACTTAATAATGGCTCATCACTGTAACTAGAACATAAAGCCAAAGATAAAGTGATAAGTAGTGAAGTCGGGAGTATTGCTGCTATCTATGTCTATGTAATTTTTACCAACCCCACCTTTAATATAAACCTGACGATTAAAGTCATATCGCAAGCCCGCACTGGCGCCATAATTAAAATTTGATGAGGTATATGTCTGAGCGCTGGGCGCGCAAATATAGCCGTACCAGGGGTCCCACCAGCAGCCGGTAACAATATTACCTGTAGGAATGCCTGAATCAACATAGGTTGATCCAAGGTTTGCTGAAAGGTATGGGGTAAAGGGTGTTTTTAAAAAATTGTAAGTAAAGCCAAAATTAATGGTGCTGGTGTATAAATTAGAGGTAAATTTTTCAGGCGTATTAGAGCCATCATCAATAATACGTGTACCTGTATAGTTAGCGCTGCTGGCAGCAAACAGTACGCTGAGTTCAACATTACTGTTTAGATTGTAACCAAAGCCAAAACCCAGGCTGGAGCGGGCATTAATGTCTGCTTCTGCGCCATTATCAAATTGCAGGACTTTGGAGTTAGTGTATTGCGGTGCAAGAAAAAATTCCCACTTTTCGGCACGTGAACCAGTAACTGCATTAACATTAAAGCTTATCAGCGTTAGAGCAATACAAAGCATCCTGACGACGCTAGCTGTAAATCTGGAGCGAGTGATTTTCATAATGTGTTTTTCCTGTGCTGTTACAAGTTAACTGATTCTAGCAAAAAACACTGTTGCATACTCGCTCAGGTAGTACATTTAATGCATTATCTGGGACTGTCCCAATAATTTCTAGCACATAAGTTTTCAAGAAATGATGGGTTATATAAACTCTGTTTCTTATTTGTATACTTATTGGAGCATTACTAATACAGCAACAGCGATTGCAATAATGCTGAATTCGAGATAACTTTAATATATTCCTGTCATGTATTTTACTGACAACGACTGGAATCTATAAGGCTGTTCCCATTTGGTAATTAATACAAGAAATTAACCATAAAAATCAGGAGCTCACAGTGACACAAAAACGAAACATGGTTATCCATTTCATGGACGGTACGAAAATTGCCTACGATTTCCCCAAGCAGGTCGAAGATCAATTGGTGACCTCAAGAATGGCCAAATTACTTGAGAATCAATATATCGTTATCGAAGCGGATGGTGCGATGTATTTCTATCCGGTTAATAACATTAAGTCGATTCAGCTATATCCCATACCGAACAAATTGCCTGATTACGTGATTTGCGACGCTGAATCAGCAGATACATTTTAAGATGACGGCTATTAAGTATACTTTCACAACTTCGGGAACCTGGGAATGAGGAGCGAAGCGTGGTAATGAGGTAATGACGTTCAGACGGAGCTTATTTACTGATTAATTACATCGCCAAGACAGGTATTATGATGGTTTTATGATACGAATTACCCTAACTTTCCTGGTTTTGCTTTCTGTTCTCAGCAGTTGTGCATCACTACCGAAAAATACTGATCGCACTGAATCCCATGCGCTTACTGACACGCAAGACACTCTATTAGGCAGAGATGTGCAAGATTATCTGGGTCAGGGAAAAACCGAAGATGGTTTTATTCTTCTGGATAGCGGTCTCGATGCATTTGTGGCAAGGGCAGCACTTGCAGAAGCAGCAGAACGCAGTCTGGATGTGCAGTATTACCTGTACCACAGCGATCTTGTCGGCAAACTCTTTACCGGATTTTTATGGAACGCCGCAGAGCGAGGCGTGCGGGTGCGTTTGCTGATAGATGATATGGGCCTGGCTGGGCGCGATGAAGGTATCGTTGCACTTGATAGTCACCCCAACATCGAATTACGCATCTTCAATCCCTTTGACCGAAATATTGCAAGAGGTGCACAATTCGTCACCGGTTTAGGCTCTGTGACACGGCGAATGCATAACAAATCGTTTACCGCCGATAATGTCATGACGATCGTCGGTGGCCGCAATATCGGTAACGAATATTACGACGCAGACCCCACGCTCGAATTTGCCGACCTCGACGTATTGGCAATAGGTGATGTTGTTAACGAGGTATCAAAAAGTTTTGATGCGTACTGGAACAGTTCACTGGCTTATCCGGCAACGACCATTATCGAACAGCGTCCGTCACAGCAAGAATTGAAAAAGCTGACAGATAACCTGATGGCATTTATGGAAGAACAGCAGACTTCAAATTACATGACAGCATTGCTTAATTCAGACCTGTCTCAGAAAATACGTGATAATGCGATCGCTTATACCTGGGGTGATGCTACGGTTGTAGTTGATCATGCCGAAAAACTATCCAGTTCGCGAGATGCTAACGAACTTCACCTGATGACGCAGCTGGCACCTTATTTTGAGAGTATTGAAAAAGAATTGATAATGATTTCACCCTATTTTGTACCAGGGGACGAAGGCGTTGAGTTTTTCAAAAGTCTCACAGATAAAGGTATACGTGTCAAAATTCTGACCAATTCATTATCATCAAACGATGTGGGTGTAGTGCATGCTGGTTACGCTAAATACCGAAAAGCCTTACTGCGAAATGGTGTCGAGCTATATGAGATGAATAAAAAATTGACGCGAGCTCAGCGTAAGGAAAAGAAAGGGGTTGGCAGCTCATCCAAAGCCAGCTTGCACGCCAAAGTTTTTGTGCTTGATCGCAAGCGTGTATTTATCGGTTCGCTCAACCTTGATCCAAGATCATTTTATGAAAACTCTGAAATCGGCCTGGTGATAGATTCAAGCGAAATGGCGCAGGACATGGCTGAAGAGTTTGATACCGACATTGTAAAACAGTCATTCACCCTGGAGCTAAAAAAAGACGAAGAGGGTTACGAAGAAATTGTATGGCACGGATATGAAAATGGTGATCCTGTGATATTCGATGTTGATCCTTATACCGGTTTCTGGCGACGATTCGGTGTTGGTTTTATGGGACTGCTGCCAATAGAATCCCAGTTATAAGAGATAGTTGGCAGTCGAACCTTGTCAGCAGAAAATATAAAACCGATTACGTAACATGATAAAATTATTAAAAATTTTATTCATTACATATGGATTACTTTTCAATTTTGTTATCGCCGATGTACCATCAAACCAGGCAAAAGAAGTAACTCACCTGTTAGCTTATGTTGAAAACAGTGCTTGTATTATTAAGCGAAATGGTAGTGATTATCCGGCTGAGAAAAGTGTCAGCCACATTGAAATGAAATATGATTATTTCAGGGATGATATAAAAAACACCGAAGAATTTATTGAATATTCAGCGACAAAAAGCACCATGAGTAGTAAGTATTACATGGTGACCTGTCCGGGGAAACAGCCAATGAAAACACAGGACTGGTTGTTGACTGAGCTAAATCGATTTAGAATGGAAAAGAATTAATTGTTATAAGTTTTCAGTGACAATAACGCCATGTAACTTGAAACTATAGCTACAAATTAATAATAGGTGCATTAATATGTTAATAAAGTTACGTATCCTTTTACCGGTTTCATTAAGCCTGTTGTCTGCTTCTTGTGCTTCATATAGTGAAAAGAATGAGATAAATAATGAACCCGGTGCATTGGACTTAATACTATGCGAAGAGCCCAGACCTGAAGTTTGCACCCGCGAATACAATCCAGTCTGCGGAACGTTGCTGGATGGAAGTACTAAAACTGGCTCTACAGGCTGCACTTCCTGTTCAGATCCTGAAGTAAAGGGATATAAGATGGGTGCTTGTGAAGAGAAAGTTGTCAGTAATTAGAAAAAAGCCATCAGTTTACAGTTGGTAGTTATCAGGAAAGGATAAGTCGTCAGTTATCAGCCATCAGTAAAAACTTATGGAAAGTGCAGATGAATTCTTGTTTTACAATTAAGTAATAATTCTGGTTTAATGTATTTTGTTTAAAACAAAAATTTATCATGAAATCTGTATCTGAAAATAATAATTTTGTTTATTTAACCGTTGGCATGATATTGCTGCTGTTTGTTGGTGCAATGGTCGATCAGTTCCCTGGCTTACTTGGCCATCAGCTTGTTCAGTCGTTTTCAGTTATAAATATTGCAATTGGTATTTACGGATTCAAGTCATCGTCCGCATTCTTTCGTACAGGCATTGGACTGGTTTTAGCTGTTATTATTATTCTTGTTCTTGGCGTATTGATGGAGGAATTGAGATTATATTATCTGCATCTTTTTATATTATTTTGTTTTTACGTCTGGGCCATCTGGCTAGCCGCGAAACAGGTGTTGTTTTCCGGTTCCGTAGATGCCAATAAGATTGTTGGAGCGATATGCATTTACCTTCTAATGGGACTGATCTGGACATTAATGTATTTGTTTCTTGCACAGGCCATTCCGGGAGCATTTAACGGACTTGATCAATTGGTCTGGTACGATAATTTTGCCAATGTTGCCTATTATAGTTTTGTTACTTTAACCACCTTAGGATATGGTGATATCAGTCCAGTCGCACCTGTCGCGCGCTTTCTCGTTTATATGGAAGCGGTTGTCGGTGTGTTCTATATGGCAATATTGGTTGCCAGTTTAATTGGCATTGGAATTAGTGACTCACAAAGGCAATAATTATAAGTGCCAAGTTAAAAGAATATCTGCTATTGCTGCAAGGTATGACGGATATAGAAGTTTTAAAGCCAGACATGCACATTCGATCTGGTTGAAATATTTGTGAGCTTGTTTGTGTGCTGGTTTTCCTTTTATAACAATGATGAATAAAAAAAATACCCTATTAATAATTTTCTTTTTGTTTTTATATTCTTCCGCAGTTTTTGCTGAGACGGCAACAGAAGCAAAGGAAACAACGAAACAAGCTGAAGAGTCACAGGCAATCATTGAACAGACGATGGCTGTCAAGGCTGATGCCAAGTCGCCCAATACTAAAGAGTCAGCCAAATCAAGTATTAAAGATAAACCCAGGACATGGCTTCCATCGGCGGTTGATTATGACTGGATTCAACTCACTTCTAATGAATGGCTGAAAGGCGAAATCAAAGGCATGTATAAAGACAGCCTTGAGTTTGACAGCGACAAGCTGAAATTGCTGACTATTAAGTGGAAAGATGTGAAGATTCTACGCAGTCATCGTGTTAATAATGTCAACATTGAAGGCATTGGTGCAACCTCAGGCATAC
>CAVYHC010000029.1:0-34239 GCA_963768125.1 uncultured Gammaproteobacteria bacterium | reverse complement strand
AAGCAGAAGTTTCATAATATAAACATGAAACACGCCCTATTTCCCTTAAACACCGTAATCTTTCCCGGCAGCATACTACCGTTACAAATCTTCGAACAACGCTATATAAATTTAATTAAAGATTGCATGAAACAGCAAACCGGTTTTGTTATCGTTTTAATCAGCGATGGCAAGGAAGTAGGCAGTGCGCCGCAAATTTATTGCACCGGCTGCTACGTTGAAATTATTGACTGGGAATCACTAGCCAATGGCCTATTAGGCATAACTATTGAGGCAAAATACCGCGTCCACTTAACTAACAGCTCGGTCAGAGATGATGGTTTATTGCTTGCTGAAGCAACACCGATAGACTCAACACTCGACCATAATCCTGCCCTGCCAGACGCCTTTAAACCGCTGGCCGAAACATTAAAACAATTGCTCAAACATCCCTTCGCCGAGCGTTATAAAGACAAGGTCGACTTTAACAACAGCGCGGATATCTGCTATCGCTTAAGCGAATTATTGCCCATCAGCAACAAACAAAAACAGCTGCTGCTGGAAACAGAAACAAGCGAACAAATGCTGGACATGCTTGCCTTGCATATTAATGCATTGCAAACATAACCAAAGCAAATAACCACAGATCAAGGCACGCCTAACAATGGCGAGGCTGCCCTAATCTGTGGTGATATTGCTTTTATCTGTGGTGAATTGCTTTTAAATGCTAAAATCACGCACAATCTTAAATTGAGGAAATGAAAATGGCCTGGTGGGGTACATTTATTGGCGGTACGTTGGGTTTTGTTTTTGGCGGCCCTTTAGGCGCACTGGTTGGTGCAGCGCTCGGCGGTAATTTTGATCGCGGTATAAAAATGGGCGACCGCATTGATATGGGCAGTCAGGAGCGGGTACAGGCCGCATTTTTTACCACCACGTTTTCTGTTATGGGGCATATTGCCAAAGCCGACGGTCACGTCAGCCCTCAGGAAATTTCTGCGGCAAAAAATATTATGTCGCAAATGCAGCTGTCTGCAGAGCAACGCAAAGCAGCGATTAATTTTTTTGATCAGGGAAAATCGGATGATTTTCCACTGCAAGAAATATTGCATCAATTTAAAAAAGAATGCCATCGTCGTCGCAACCTTATTCAAATGTTTGTTGAAATTCAAATTGCGACAGCATTATCCGACGGTAAAGTTGACGCCAGTGAAAAGCGATATTTTACATACCATTGGAGAAATTCTCGGTTTTTCACGAAGTGAAATTGATCATTTATTCAATATTGCGAATAACGCTGAAGCCAGCGCCAGCAACCGCTTAACACTTACCCAGGCTTATAAAATATTAGGCATTGATAAAGGCAGCAGTGAAGCCGAGGTTAAAAAAGCCTATCGCCGCTTAATGAGCCAGCACCACCCGGATAAACTGGTGGCTAAAGGATTACCTGATGAAATGATTGCGCTGGCAACAGAAAAAACACAGGAAATCCGCAAAGCTTACGAATTAATCAAAGAAAACCTATAGGTACAAAATGGAAATAACAGGCCCACTCAATATTGGTGTAATAGATAACGATGCTGGCGGTCGAGAACTGCATTTAAGTTTCAAAGCTGACTTTAGAGTTCTAACCCTGCAGCACCAGTCTGAAGCATTTCAGGATTTCATCAAAACACTGATCAATGAAATACACAAACTAGACGAGTCAGACGCTAACCGCCAGGGTATGACAACCATTTTACAAATTTGTGAACAGTTACAGCCACATATCGATGCCAATGAATTACCGCTGGAAGAAACCATCGTGGTCAATATTCAAAGCCATAATCCGTTTGGCAATATTAAAATTTCATAGAATACCGTCATGCCGGCGCAGGCCGGTATCCATCGTTCATATTAGTATTAATCCTGATAACTTATACTTACCTGATAAATGGATACCGGCCTGCGCCGGCATGACGAAATATAAACTTTCCTCTGTGCCTCGGCAATTGCTCCTGCATTGCTCTACTTACGGGAACGTCCTCGGCAACTGCTCCTGCGCTGCTCTACCACCTACGTCCATGTAGGCGTGCCCTAATCTGTGGTGAAATATTTTGTGGTTAAATTTTTCTAATTTATTTTAGAACCGCTTAATTCCCAGGCATAGGCACAGTCCAGTTCAGACAGTACCGCAACCACGCCGGTTTCACCGTCTTCAAGCATCGCCTGTAGCGGGCACCGGTTATTTAAGCGGACATGAGGGGACGCCATCCAGCGCGCACCCATCTGCAGGTTTCTTGGATAGGATGTGCGCAGGGCATCAATAATACCCAGCAAAAACGTCACTCGGCAAACCACTTTTTCATCTTCAGGAAAAGGCGTGTCCTTACGGAATTTTGCCAGATGGCGACTGCGTTCAGTTACCGGAAGATCCAGCACCGCAAGTATTTGCTCACCGCTCAAACCCCATTCATCAAGGGCATCCATCACTTTTTTGGTGCGCATCAGCTGCTGTTCAATTGTTAGGCTTGTTACAGACATAATTCTCAATAAAATGAAGGCTTTACTTCACTTAAATAGCTAAATAGAATTGTCATTTTATCATAGTATCTGTTTTCAGATAAGCACAACAAAAATCATGGCTATACAACCCGTTCTACGCATTGGTGACCCCCGATTATTACAAGTTGCCAATGAGGTCACCGAATTTAACAATCCTCAACTCGATGCCTTGATTCAGGACATGTTTGATACCATGGCCGCTGAAGATGGCGCCGGCCTGGCGGCACCGCAAATTGGCGTCGGACTGCGTGTTGTTATCTTTGGTTTTGACAGTAACCCGCGTTACCCGGACAGCAACGCTGTACCCAAAACCGTCCTGATCAACCCGCGCATCACAAATTTATCTGATGAACAGGAAGATGGCTGGGAAGGCTGTTTAAGTGTACCCGGAATGCGCGGCCTGGTTTCACGCTATAGTCGCATTCGTTATACCGGTTTTGATGCGGCCGGCAAAGCCATTGATGTTGACGCTGACGGCTTTCATGCCAGGGTGGTACAGCATGAATGCGACCATCTTGATGGCATCCTGTATACGCAACGACTGGTCGATGCCAAAAAATTTGGCTTTACCGAAGAATTGTTGGCCAATGGTTTATTAGCCACGTGTTGAATGCGCTGAGTAACTTTCTGCATAACAAGTTAATGCAGTAACCGTAAATGCATCAAACCCTGTTTTTGTATAAAAATACGCGTTAAATCTGCTATACAGTAATCTATAAAAAACTTTATTCCGGAATAAACACCGGGAACATCAATACAAATAATCTGTCAAATACTACCGATACCTGCCCTTTTGATTGTGACGAGCACTGCTATGAAACCATACCTTATTTTATTCAGCGTACTGTTTAATTTATTCAGCCTGTCGTCCGCATCTGCAACCAGTTTACTGCCCATCACGCTGGAACAACTGTCGACACGCGCGACATTAATTTTTTACGGTGAAGTGTTAAATAATCAGGTGAAACAGGATGAACAAAGCGGACACATTGCGACCTTTACTGAATTTAAAGTTATCGATCTAATTAAAGGCTCAACGGGTGACACGCACACCATCAAACAAATCGGCGGTCATCTGAAAGACCGTAATATGGCGCTTCGTATTCATGGCGTACCCAGGTTTCAAACCGGTAATAACTACGTCGTATTTTTACCTACAAAATCAAAACTTGGCTTTAGCAGTCCCCTGGGTTTGCATCAGGGCAGTTTTTCAGTAGCCACAATGGATAATGAACAAATTGTGAGTAATGGCCGAAATTTTTCTGAACAGGCAGTGGCATCGCAAAACAATAAAATCATTCAAGTCCCATTAGCCGTTAATGTCGACAAACCTTCACAGTCGCGCCTTGATGATTTCATCAATACAGTTCGTGCTTACAATACACAATAAATAGTTATGATTAAAACACTAAAAGTTATCGCTTTCATTTGCTTTTACTGCCTGTTGCAGCCTGTCGCTTGCCGGCGGCCCTTTAGATTCTCGAAGGGCCTGATGGCAGCACGCCGGTTACTTATCAAAACCCAACGATTACGGTACATGTAGAAAGCGGTGACTTAAATGCGGACAGTAGAAACGCAGCAGCCAATGTTATCGTGCAGGAAGCTTTACATTATGGAATAACGTCAACACCTCAACCATCAACCTGATCATTAATGAACAGCAGCATTACGACATGATATCAACATCAGCAATTTTGATCATTATTTACCCAATATTGCTGGCACTGTCTTTAATGCTGATGACAATTTAAACCCCATTGTCTATGACAGCAATGGCGAAATTATTGATGCATTTTTTGGTGTCGGTCAAAGCGATAACACCATAGGATTTGCCGCTTCAATATTTAACATTAGGCGGCAGTTTTTTCAGTGAGGGTTATGCCGTCATCAACGGCAAAGACCTCGGGCTTTCTAACTACCAGAATTTAAGCTGCTTATTGCACATGAAATCGGACACTTCTTTGGCCTTGATCATAGCCAGGCCAATATCAATAACCAGGAAACCATCTTTGGCACGCCTGCCATTTGCGCTACCAGCACGCCTGAAAGCTACCCGGTAATGTATCCCTTTATTTGTCGTGAGACAGAAAGCCTGCACGCAGATGACGTCAGTGCACTCACTGCGCTTTATCCAGAAGCAAATGTTAATGATAACTTTGGCATTCTCGAAGGACGTTTCACTGATGTATCGGGTAACGCTATTTTAGGCGCCAATATATGGGCAGAAAACACAAGCACGGCAGAGGCCTATAGTATTGTTTCCGATTATTTGAAACAGGGAACCGGTTATTACAAATTGTTATTACCTGCCGGCAGTTACACCTTGCATGCAAACTCTATCAATCCTATTTTTAACGGCGGCTCCAGTATCGGACCCTATGCCTTTTCCATTCTTGACGCCTCTTTCACCAGCCCGCACCCTATTAGTGAAGTTGCCTATCAGGGAGAAGCTGAAGGCAATAGCGAAGTTATTAGCATAACAACAGGTCAATCGGTAAACATTAATTTTTCTCTTGCTGGCCTGGCTGTTACTGCCAGCCCAGATGAGGACGACAGTATTTCTGATTTGTTCGGCGCGACATCCTATGTAACCTTACTGTTACTACTAAGCCTTTTAATTACAACGAGAACAATCACGGTTAATCGGCACGAACAATATTGACGTAAAAAAACTAAAAAATTTTGCCGCGAAGCACGCAAAGAACGCAAAAGAAAACGATATTGCTTTCGTGTTTTCATAGCCTTGATTAGTGATAGTGTAATCCAGCAATGGGCATCAGGGTCACAAAATGCACGGATATGCTGCGCCAACCTGGGTTACTATCCAAAAGATTAAAAGTCTTTGTTCGCGCTTTTTGCGTCCTTCGCGGCAAAAACAATGCTTTTATTTGACAGGATGAAACTCGTTAGACACTTTAAGCGGTTGATCCCAGCCAGTCTGAAATAGCGATAAACTTCAAAAATTCTTCATCTATCATTGGCTCGCTAACGTAATAACCCTGAATGATTTCAACACCGCGCTGCGTTAGGAAATCAAACTGCATTTTGTTCTCTACGCCCTCACCAATAATACTTAAGCCCAGGCTGTGCGCCATGGCAATGATGGCATCACACAAAGCGGTATCATCCGGATCTTCGCCAATATCAGAAATAAACGATTTATCAATTTTTAATACATCAAATGGAAAACGTTTTAAATAACTTAATGAAGAGTAGCCGGTGCCAAAGTCATCTATCGACAACCTGATGCCTAGCTCTTTAAAGCGATTTAATATGCTAACCACATGCGGCACATCTTTCATCAACAAACGCTCGGTGACTTCCAACTCAAGACTGGAACCCGGAAGATCATACTGTATCAATTTATCCGCAATATTTTTTACAATATCTTTACCTCTAAACTGACGGCTCGATAAATTAATCGCCACATAAAAATCTTTATAATCCGAATTTTCACGCCACTTTTTAGCATTGCCAAGCGCTGTATCCAGAACCCAGTTACCAATATCAACGATAAGACCACTCTCTTCAGCAAGCGGCACAAACTCTTCCGGTGAAATCTCACCCAGCTCTGCATCTTCCCAGCGTATTAACGCTTCAGCGCCGATAATTTCCTGGTTTCTTGCATCCATCAACGCCTGGTATTTAAGATAAAAATCGCCATTATCCAGGGCACGCCGTAATTTATTGTCAATTTCGACACGCTTCATTACAACATCACCCATCTCTGGGGTAAATATTTCAAAGGTATTTCGGCCTTTTCGCTTACCCCGGTACATTGCTGTATCAGCATTACGCAGCAAGGCGTGTGGATCATCACCATCCTGAGGAAATATTGCAATACCGACACTTGCTGTAACAGAAAACTCCATATCCTGTATTAAACAGGGCGCTGAAACCAGTCGTAACAGTTCTTCCGTTCTATGTTTAATCACTTCTTCAAAAGCTTCAGACTGGTCCTCTTCTATCTCAAGCAGCATAATCAAAAACTCGTCGCCGCCTAATCGTGCCACCGTATCAAAATCGCGGACACAGCCTTTTAGCCTGACCGCCATAGCCCTTAAGAATTCATCACCTGCAGTATGGCCCAGGGTATCATTAATATTTTTAAAATGGTCAAAGTCCATGTATAAAAGTGCGATTTTATTTTGCTCACGAATCGCATTGGCAATCGCCTGCTGAATACGGTCATATGCCAGGGTTCGGTTTGGCAGGTCTGTCAGCTTATCGTAACTGGCCTGGTACAACAGTCGATCTTCATAATCTTTACGCATCGAAATATCTTCCTTGATCGCCATATAATGCGTGCACTTATTTTCATCATTTTTGACTGGAGATATTGTCACGTTTTCCCAAAAAAGATCGCCATTTTTCTTTTTATTATATAACTCACCGGTCCAGGTCTGGCCACCGGTAATTGCGTTCCACATGTTTTTAAACTGCTGGTCTGATGTATGCCCGGATTTTAATATACGCGGGTTTTCGCCTATTAGCTCCTCTTCTGAGTAACCGGTAATTTTGCATAATTGCGGATTAACGTATTCTATATTTCCATCCAGATCAGTAATCATTACCGATACGGGGCTTTGCTCAATCGCCTGTGATAGTTTGTTCAAATGTTCTGCAGTCAGTTTGTGGCTGCCCACTTCTGCTTCTAAATCAACAATCAAAGTATTAAGATTCTTCGTCATATCATTGAAAGCGTTTGCCAGACTGCCTATTTCATCATTCGCTTCAACATTTGCTTTTGCACGCAGGTTACCATTAGCGATGCTCTTAACCACCGAAGTTAGTCGCTTAATCGGACCCAGTAATAATTGTGTTGTTGCCATCACGATCAAGACGACAATGATGGCAATAATTACAACAAGAAATAATGTACTTTTTGTCTGCGACTGTACCGGCTCTAAAAATACATCCTGAGGCAGTGAGACTAATAATGTCCATGGCGCAGTTTCAAGCTTAACCACAGCCGATGAAAACACTGCTGTACCCAGACCGTAAAACTGTGTTTCTATGATGGGAGAGCGGACACTGGCTTTTTTAATCTTGCTGACCCAGTCTGCATGTTCAACAAAAGCACCCGAGGCATTTTCAGGCAGCCGTTTATTATCTATTAGCTGCTGCCATTTTTCTTTATCAGGCCTAATTGCCAGCGTATATTGCAGATCATTGCGACGACCATGCACCAGCCGAAGGTTATTTTCATCCAGCAATACGGCGAAAGAACCTCGTCCGACCATGCCTTTTGTTCGATCAAACAGTGTCGCAATAATTGATGTGTTATATTTTGCCCTTAATACCCCGATCAAATTTCCTGATAAATCGTTTATAGCGCTACTAAAAACAATAACGGGTTGTTGCCCATCAAAAATAATCGGTGATCGATAACTGTCTAAACGTCGGCCATTGGCACCTGCCTTAACCAGCTTAGAAAAATATTCCTGCCTGCTTTCATCGAGACCAATATTCGCCGAATCTGTATCTATTACATTGATACCCTGTGTCGTTAATATTGCATAGGAAGAAATAATGTCATTGTGTCGCGATTTTAAAGCCCGCAAAATTTCCAGTAATGCCTGGCGATTAAATGGCGGCTCTGCCTTGCGCGTAAGAAAATGATTAATCGCCGGTAATTTGGCCTCTGTTTTTAAATAGTCAGCGTTCTGGCGATTAAACTGATCAATTCGATCTGCGTAGTTCCTGGCCGATAAACTTAATGCTTTATTGGCACCATCTGTCAGACTCTCGCCCATGATGTAGCCATCGAGCAGCGATAGAACCGTCAAAGAGGTTAATAAAATCACCAGGAAGGCAGTAACAAGCTTGGCGCGCAGGGTATATTGCCGGGCAATAAATATCCCGATAACCAGCAATAAAATACCGCTAACGACCAGTAGGCCTGCAATTTCTAATAACATAAGCCTATTTCCGCCAGCGGCCAGAGATTAATGTTGTATAACCGTTAACAAACAGATAATGATTCATATGAGTAGAATAGCCTTCCCGACCGCGAAATTCTATTATTAGAGTTTTATTATTCAAACTATTTAGCTAAATACAATGACAAACCAGACCACTGACACTTCTGCCACTGCCCCACCTTGCGAAAAATCACCCATCAGCCGCCATTTCCGCTGAACTTATCGTCAGTGACAATGTTTCCATTGACGAGCCAAAACTCAGCGAAAAATCAATCTATTACCTGGAGCGCAGACCTCAGGAAGGCGGACGCTGCGTTATCGTCAAAGTGACCGATAACAAAACATCAGACCTTTTACCGTCACCCTACAGTGCCCGTTCGCGGGTACATGAATACGGTGGCGGCAGTTATTGTATCGCCGGACAACAGGTTTTGTTTATTAATGATACTGATCAGGATATCTATTGTATCAATAACGACGATATAACACGCATAACAACAGAACAAAATAAACGCTTCGCTGATTTCTGCTATGACAAACACTGGCATCGACTGATAGCCGTATGCGAGACACATGAAAACAATCAGGTCAGCAATTCTATCGTAAGCATTGATCTCAATCATGGTGAAATAACAAGCATTGAACAAGGTAACGATTTTTATGCCAGCCCCAGGCTAAATGATGCTGGCAACCAGTTATGCTGGCAAACCTGGAACCACCCTAATATGCCATGGCATGGCAACCAGCTATGGCTGGCCAGTCTTAATGATAAAGGCCATGTAAAAAACAAAAAACACATTGCAGGCGCTGACGATATATCGGTGTTTCAACCACAATGGTCACCCGACGATATATTATATTTCATAGCCGATGATACCGGCTGGTGGCAGCTTTACCGTTATATCAATAGCAGTACTGGCAAAAAAATAGAACAGCTCAGCGATGGGGAAAAAGAATTCGGCTTGCCGCAGTGGGTATTCGCTCAGTCAAGCTATGCGTTCATCGATAACACCCATATTATTTGCAGCTATCAGTCCCAGGGTGAATCAAAACTGGCTGTACTTTCAACGCACGATAAATCAGCGCTCAAAATCTTGCAAACACCCTGGCAAAACTTCAGTTCATTGGCCGCCAGTCATACAAGCAAGCGTAAACATAATATTTGTTTTATTGCTGCGTCAAACGATGAATTTCCACAGTTAATATCCGCCGCTATCGATCACCGGCAATCCACCTTAACAACGGCTGTTATCAAAACCTCATGTCAGCTGCCGGTAGCAAAAGAATTATACTCAACAGCACAGTGCCTGACATTTGAAAACCGGCATAAGCAGACGGTCTATGCCAATTACTATGCCGCCGCCAGCAACACAAATAAAGACAAAGCACCGCCTTTGATTGTCATTTGCCATGGCGGCCCTACCGGCCAAAGCCAAACCGCCCTTGACCCAAAAAAACAGTTCTGGACCTCGCGTGGTTTTGCATTACTCGATGTTAACTACAGCGGCAGCACAGGTTATGGCAGAGAATACCGCTCTCGACTCGATGGCAAATGGGGGCAGCTTGATGTCGAAGACTGTTGTGATGCTGCGATGTACGCCGTGTCACAAGGGCTGGCAGACAAAAATCAGTTAATTATTCGCGGCAGCAGTGCAGGCGGTTTCACCGTGTTATGCGCCCTGACTTTCGAAAACGTATTCTCAGCGGGCGCCAGTTACTACGGCATATCTGAATTAAACAGCCTGGTTAGTGATACCCATAAGTTTGAATCCCACTACCTTGACCGGCTCATCGGCCCCTACCCTGAAGCCAAAGCCCTGTATGATCAGCGCTCACCAATTAACAGCACGGAAAAACTCAATTGCCCGGTAATATTTTTTCAGGGACTGGAAGACAAAGTTGTACCCAGCGAACAGGCCGAAAAAATGTTTGCCGCACTCGATAAAAAAGGCTTACCGGTAGCCGCACAGTATTACCCGGGAGAACAGCATGGTTTCAGAAAAGCAGAAACCATCATTCAATCATTAGAGAATGAATTAAGTTTCTATCAATTAGTGTTTAATTTAAAAGCAAAAGACGAAATAAAATTTATTGGTGATATTCAAATTAATAACATATGACAATCGCTGATAAAAAATTATATTAATAGGGTGTCATCCTGAACGTTAGTGAAGGATCTTGCCACCTGTATAAAATTTAGGCCGTTAGGATCTTTCACTGTCGTTCAAAATGACAAAATAGGATGTTTTTATCTGTGTTGCCTACAGGACGTAGGTAAGGGGCGTGAGCATATGTACAGGATGTACGGTAGTAGGGCAATGCAGGGAGCAATTGCCGAGGATGCGGAAGCTTTCATCTGCGGATAAAATGTTTTTGTTTTTTTACATTCGCGTCTTTCGCGTCCTTCGCGGATAAATTATCATAATTCACGACCGTGACGTTAAATCATCTAAAAATAATTAACGATATACGATTCATTATCCTGTTTAATGATATCGCCGTAGTGTGTTTTGTAACTGCCCTGTTTTTTATCCTGGTAATATAACTTCAAGGTTTCATTAATGACCTGAAACGCAATGTCCTGCCACGGAATCTCGCTCTCTGTTAACAGGGCCACATCAAGACTTTCTTCTCCCGGACTGGCCACTCCATCAACCAGATCGCCGCGATACATGGTATACAGCTGATTAATATGCGCGATACTGAATACACAAAACAACTGCATATTTTCAACCTTAGCATTGGCCTCTTCTGCGGTCTCTCTCGCTGCGCCCTGCAAATTCGTTTCTTCATTCTCCATAAAACCGGCGGGCAGCGTCCACAAGCCATGCCTTGGCTCAATGGCACGTTTACATAACAGGATTCTGTCTTGCCACTGCGCGATACAGCCGGTGACGATTTTTGGGTTTTCGTAATGAATAGTCTGGCAGCTATTACAGACATAACGCTGACGATTGTCCCCTTGCGGAACAATAAAACTGACTTTTTCACCACAAGCCGAACAATAATTCACCTAAACACCCTCAAGAACCATTAAAAACGAAAATCTTATCACCACAGATTAGGGCAGGACGCCCTAATCTGTGGTGAATTCGTCTTTTTGTTAGTTTCAGAAATACCAGGTATATCAGGATTTATACCCTTTCTCTGTTATGCAAGAATATCAGGTATCAATACATTTTCCAGCTGCGTGATTGTATCTTTAAGCCTTAATTTGCGCTTCTTGAATCGTTTGAGCTGTAACTCTTCAACAGCAGGCGTCAATAATAATCGATTGATGACATCGTCAAGATCGCGATGCTCCTGTTTTAATTCAAAGAGACGCTCTTCCAGCCTGTGTTTTTCTTCGTTTGTTAATTGTTGTGACATCACTGACTCTAATCGCTAACTATCAACATCATATTACCGCAAAAATAAACCTTGCTTTATTATTTTATATATCTATAATTCGAAACATGTCGAACTATGAAAACAATAACGCCGACCAGCTGGTCGATATATTTAAAGCACTGGCAAACAGCCATCGTTTAAAAATATACAATATCCTGACAAGCTGCTGCACACCAGGCACCAGCTGTGCCAGTGATGAGGTACTCAGCTGCTGCGTCGGCGACCTCGATTCTCAACTTGATATTGCTGCCTCTACATTATCACACCATTTAAAAGAACTTCATCGCGCTGGCCTAATCCATATGAAACGCGAAGGAAAACAGGTGTTTTGCTCAATTAACACCGAGATGATGAAGCAGCTAGAACAAGTTTTTGCCCAATAACCCCTGAAACACAGCGAGACCCAATCATGAACCCGCCATTAAATCAGAAACAAGCCGATGAAATACGCCAGAACGTCCGTGAAAGTTATAGCGAAGTCGCCGAATCCAGCAATAATGGCAGCAGCTGCGGCGAGCAGTCTAGCTGCTGCGGCGTGTCCGATGATGCCGCCATCAATACGCTGGTATCCACACGTTTAGGTTACAGCCAGGATGACCTGGAAAATGTTCCAGAAGGCGCTGATATGGGCCTGGGCTGTGGCAACCCACGCGCCATTGCCAGTATTAAAGCAGGAGAAACCATCCTTGATCTGGGCAGTGGCGGCGGTTTTGACTGTTTCCTGGCTGCGGCAGAAACGGGTGAATCTGGACAGGTGATTGGGATCGACATGACGCCGACCATGATATCTAAATCGCGCAGTAATGCAGTCAAAGGAAAATACAATCAGGTCGAATTTCGACTCGGTGAAATTGAACACATGCCAGTGGCCAACGATACCGTTGACGTCATCATCTCTAATTGCGTAATCAACCTGTCTCCCGATAAAAAACAGGTATTTAGTGAAGCCTTTCGCGTATTAAAACCCGGCGGCCGACTGGCCATATCCGACGTTGTTGCCAGCACCGAACTGCCTGACGAAATGAGAAATGACCTGGCTTTATATTCAGGCTGCATGGCGGGCGCCTCGCAGATATCCGAGTTGCAAACCCTGTTAGAAGAACACGGATTTGAACAAATCCGCATCAAACCAAAAGATGATTCCAAAGACTTCATCAAAGACTGGGCACCCGGACAGCGGCGTGGAAGAATATGTCTTATCCGCAACCATCGAAGCAGTAAAACCTGGCGGCTGCAGTGGTGGAAGCTGCTGTTAATTAATACACTAAAAAAGCATTAGTCCGCGAATAACGCGAAAAATATATATTCGTAGGCCGTGATAAGACTTTGTTGTTCACGGCGTTTTTGTCAGGCATTGCCTGCAACGTGCCTTATGCAGGCCTACAGATGTTTAAAACATATGTTATTTTCGCGTCATTTGCGTTATTCGCGGACCAATGCTTTTAAAACTTTTAAATAAGCAGAGTAGGTCTACTCCATCCTTTCAGCGCATTAGCTCGACAGAGACAACATTGCGTGAAATGTAAGGCCTGACCCTATTCATTTAGATGACTGTTTTGTTTTTATTTGTGATTATTGACGTCCTTCGCGGCAGGCTCTTTGATCTTTACAGTTATTCTTTATTTTCAAAATCCAGCGATGCCGAATTAATACAATAACGCATGCCCGTCGGTTGTGGTCCATCTTCAAACACATGGCCCAGGTGGGCATCACATTTAGGGCAGCGCACTTCAACCCGAATCATGCCATGACTGGAATCTTTGATCTCATCTAAAGCCACGCCGTCTTTCGGCGCATAAAAACTTGGCCAGCCTGACCCGGAATCAAACTTTTCATTTGAACTGAAAAGCGCTTCACCACAACACTTGCAGTGATACATCCCGGTTTCTTTATTGTTGTAATACTTCCCAGTAAAGGCAGGCTCCGTCCCAGCCTGACGAGTAATGCGATACTCATCATCACTCAACTCAGCTTTCCACTCAGCCTCTGTCTTACTTACTTTTTCGTTTTCCTTTTCCATGAAAAGATTATATTCCGCAACGAGTCAGAAAGATATGCCGCTATTTATGGATGAGGGGGGCTGAAAATTCCCAAGACACTATTCACTATTTACCTCCAGGGATGGAGCGAATGCTGAGAATCGTCTGGAACGATTCCAGTTAACTTGTCACTTTTCACTTTTCACTTTTCACTTTTCACTTTTCACTTTTCACTTTTCACTTTTCACTTTTCACTTTTCACTGTTAACTATTAACTATTAACTATTAACTGCTTTCAACACTGTTCCCACGGCAAATTATGAAAACGCCAGCCATTAACCGTACTGCGATGGTGATCATCATCCAGCTTGCCCTCAAAACCTTCATCGATGTTGTATACCCTGTTAATACCGGCAGCGATCAGCACTTCGCCCGCATCAGCAGACCGGTTGCCGCTGCGGCAAATTAACACAATAGGTACATCGTTCGTCGACTCATGCAAGCCACCCAAGGCCAGTTTTCTTATTTCTGTTTCAAAATTTTCGTTGATTACCCAGTCTGGCTCATCAATCCATGGAATATGTACCGCGCCCTTGGGATGACCAACAAATAAAAACTCCATGCTTGAACGAACATCGATTAATAATGCCCGCGGATCCTGCTGGCAAATTTGCCATGCTTCCTGTGCTGAAATCGGTATTACCTTTTCTGTCATTTGAAATCCAATAAAGTTGTTATATTGCTATTTTTTTATCAGCAGAACCCACTGCCGGTTCCGCTGTTAACTGGTTATCCGCATAGTGCATGAATGGCGACAGGCGATCAACAACTGCCTGTAAATGCGGCTGTGGAACCTGATAATAATCACCATTAACAATATGTGCAAGCGCCTGCTCGATATCCTGTTCTGTAATTTCAACCGGTTCAGCCTCAACTTCAGCCACCTGATCAAAGCAAATGATCTGTTCTGATGACAACAACGCTCTTTGCAAAGCATCATCTGCCTGCGCCAGCAAATCGTTGAATTCGATACTTTCAATATTATCCGGTGCTGCATAACCGGCTGAAAAACTAACGCGAATTCTTTCTGCTCCAGTATCAAAAACCAGCTTGTTAATACTTTTACAAACGCGCTGGATGACCAGTTTCGTCTTCTGCTTGTTTGTCATCGGCAAGATCAGCGCATATTTTGCAACACCTATTCGTGCAGCGACATCCTCTTCACGCATAACTTCCTGCAGACGTTTACCCACAGCAATAATAATATGCTGTGCGACGTTTTTACCGTGTGTTAAAAAACAATCCTGAAAATCAGGTATTTCAAAATATATCGCACTGATAAACAGTTTATGGCGACTTGCAAAAGCAAAGGATTTTGAACCCTGCTGAAGCAGTGAATTTTCATTATATAAACCGGTAAGGCCGTCGTAACCGGATTTCTTTTCAAGCTCAACGACTTTACGGCTTAAGCGCGCATAGGATTGCGCACGGCTAAGCAGGTCAATCGAGTCAAATGGTTTACCAATGAAATCGGTGGCTCCGGCATCAAATACTTCCTGCTTGTTGCTGTCGGTATCTTCATTACCCGTTAAAATAATAACCGGCAAATTCGCAATCTGCTCATTGTCCGAGTTTCTAATGAATTCAAGCAGCTCGATACCGCCTAAATTCGGCATACTTAAATCGGTGAAAACGACAGAAATTGCCGCGTTCTGCTGTATCATCTCCCAGCCAATTAAACCATCTTCAGCAAGATGAATTTCGTAGTCAGTGCCCAGCATTTTTTTAGCGGCAAGACGAATCACCTTTGAATCATCAACGATTAATATTTCGGGTTTTTCAACAGATGGCTCACTCATAGACACGACAATTCTCTAAAGGATTATTGATTATTATTTTATTATTAATCGGCACTCGCCCTGAAAGCATAGTTGCATATAATGCAGTTGCAAATAAATCATTTATTTTGCTGGCACAATATTCATTCTAAAAATATCATCAAGTCTCTGTTTTTTCTTCGCCAACGTCTATAATCTATGAATTACAAACGACACCACCCTATAATGGCGCTAATAGTAAATGGAAACACTTCTCCATGAGTGAAAATAAAAATAACACCTCGAAAATCAGCGAATACGACAAACTGGTTGTTGATATCCGTAATAATGTTACGACCCGATTGACAGATTTGATGTCAAAGCTGCTGAACTCAGCGCAGGAAGACTTGTTTAACCTGTCTGAAGCGGCAGATAATAACGAAGAACAAACACGTTATTTCGAGTTAATGAACCAGCTGCGTGTCAATAAACCCGTTATCGCCAGCGACTTTGATAATAATATTAAAGAATTTCTCATACCCGCAAAGGACTATGAAGCAAAACAGGTCGAGCAAAAATCAGACGAAGAGAGTGAATTAAGCCTTGTCGATCAGGACGAGATGGAAGGCCTGGTTCTGGTTAAGGGTATCGGCGAACGTGCAAGCTCACGATATCGAGAGCCATTATCTCACCTCGAAGCGCGCCTGGAGCACCTGGCACTACAGACACCAACGATATTCACTAAAAATGCACTAGTACCCGTCAATATATGCCAGGCGTTTAATGATGCGCTTGGAGAGGACTTCGACAGTACCAACAAAAAAATATTATTCAGCATGTTCGATGTGGAAGTTGCCAGTAAACTGGAGGGGCTCTATGACTCTATCAATACTCGCCTGATAGATGCCGGCGTACTTCCACAGATAAAACTGCATACACAAAAAACGCCATCACGTCCTCGTCCGAAACCACAGCAAGGGGCTCAGGAAAATACTGACGACGTGCCACAAGATAATTTTGATGATGCTGGCGGCGGATTTGCCGGTGGTGGTGGACCTGCTGGCGCAACTGGGCCTGCCGGCGCTGGAGCTGCCGGTGGTGGCGGACCTGCGGGTGCCGCTGGCCCTGCCGGCGGTGGCAGCAATATAAGTGGCTTTGCCATGACCGCTCCGCCCGGTGGCACCTATCGACATGCAAACCCAAATATTCCGCAGCCCACGACTGAAGGTGGAGGTGGAGGCGCTGGCGGACACCCTGAAACTGGTGGCGGTGGTGCGGGTGGATTTTCAGCTGGCGGCGGTGGCAATGAAGCTTCTGCAACGGGTGGCGCTGGCAGTGGCAGTTATGCCGAGAGACACAGCGGCGAACAAGCGCCGCCCGCAGATGGCGCACAATACCAGCACTACACTGCTGGCATGCCGGCCAGTCAGGTAGGACGTGTTCTAGGTAACTATATCGGCGGCGCGCCTTTTACACCGGGTTCGGCAGATGAATCATCGACAAGTCACGCTGAATTTTTCCCGGGTAGCACACCGCAACATTTTGGCCATCAGGAAATTATTCAGGCTTTATCAAGCCTGCAAAGTCTGCCACAGTTTGATCAACCCGAAACCGATCGTTTTGATGCCGAAGCGATCAAACAGGCGGTACTTGCTGAAATAGCAAAAACCTCAGGTGGTGCTGTTACCAAACGCATCAATCAAATTGCTGAAAAAACAATCGATTTCATTGAGTTAATTTTTGATGCCATTATCGATGATGAAGATATTTCAGATGCAGTTAAAACACTGTTATTAAGATTACAGATTCCTATCATTAAAGCCTCGATGTCTGATCAGGAATTTTTTATCTATGATGATCATCCAGCGCGCGCTTTACTCGATACCATTGCTGACGTTGGCGTTGGCGTAACCGACCACAAAGATGAAATGTATTTACTACTGGATAAAACTATTTCCAGTATTTTAGGCGAATACGACTTAACCACTGAAACTTTCCAGAATGCACTGGATAACCTCAACACTGTCATTCAGGAAAAGGAAGATCTCGCCCGCGCTAAAGAAGAAGAAGAACAAAAACAATTATTACGTAAACACGCGCGTGCAACTGTTCTTAAAGCCCTGCGCGCCACCACCACAGGAAAAGCATTACCAGAAGCCGTTCATCCGCTTATTCTCAAACGCTGGCCAACATTAATGTTCAATCATTATTTAAATAATGGCAAAGAAAATAATGCATGGGTAAACCTGGTATTAACCTTGAGACATATCGTTGAAAGCGTTCAGCCAATTATCACCGCTGCAGACCTGGCGAAACTTATTGCCGAAAAAGACGAATTACTCGACACAACAGAAGACTACTTAAATATATCAAGCAATTCTAAAAAAGATGTGCAAAACATCATGGACGCTTATCGCGGGACATTACAGGCGCATATAGATGACGCAAACTTTAGCGAAGAAGAAGTCACTGTCGCTGAAGAAATAATCAGCACGGCAGAACCAGTTGAAGAAGCGCCTATAGAAGAAGAAATTGCAGACAAAACGCCCATGCCATCGAATATCATGCCTGGCATGTGGTTTCAGGTTTATATGGGTGAAGATAACGTGCCGCGACGCTGCAAGTTATCGGTCATTATCGTTGAAGATGAAAATTTAATGTTTGTTAACCATAAAGGTGAGCTGATTACAGAAAAGTCATTTGACGAATTCAATGATGAAATCGCTAACAACACCACTAAAATGATTATGGGACACTCAGCGTTTGACCACGCCTTCAAGTCTGTCATTAATCGATTGAATTAAAAATTAAACAACTGTTCGTCGCGAAGGCCGCAAAAGACGCTAAGGATAAAAAAACATAAATATCTAATTTATTGTAGGGTGCGCTATGCGCACCATGACCAAACTTTTGTGAGCATGTTCAGGTGCGCACGGCTCACCCTACAGTTTCCTGTTGTCATCCTGAACGAGAGTGAAGGATCTTGCCCGCCGTATAATATTTAGCCGATTAAGATCTCTCACTCTCGTTCGAGATGACAAAATAAAAGCTTTTATGCCGGGTGTAAAAAGCACGAAAGACGAGAATTAAAAACCAAATAGAATACCGTCATACCGGCATGCTTCTAGCCGGTATCCATCGCTCACACGGGGCTTTATCCTGATAAACTGTACACACCTGATAAATGAACTGGCCTGCGCCAGCATGACAAAACAAAAGCTTTTCTCTGTGTGACGTGCATGGATGCACTAATGCCGCAAACGCAGGAAGCGTAAGAGCGACCTCTCTGTGCACCTATGGTGAAATGCTTTTCTTCGCGCTATTTGTGCTGACGTGCATAGCGCTATTCGCCACGAAGTCCGCAGATAAAAAATTATATTAATTGGGTGTCATCCTGAACGAGAGCGAAGGATCTTGCCCGCCGTATAATATTTAGCCGATTAAGATCTCTCACTCTCGTTCGAGATGACAAAATAAAAGCTTTTATGCCGGGCGTAAAAAGCACGAAAGACGAGAATTAAAAACCAAATAGAATACCGTCATACCGGCATGCTTCTAGCCGGTATCCATCGCTCATACGGGTCTTTATCCTGATAAACTGTACACACCTGAGACTCATCCTGAATCGTACTACCTGCCATCCATGGCCGTGCGCCAGCATGACAAAACAAAAGCTTTTCTCTGTGTGACGTGCATGGATGCACTAATGCCGCAAACGCAGGAAGCGTAAGAGCGACCTCTCTGTGTCTCCGTGGTGAAATGTTTTTCTTCGCGCTATTTGCGACCTTGGCGGCAAAACATTATTTTCCACAATCTCACAGTAAATAAAAAACCGGCTTTCGCCGGCTTTTTATTTACTAACAAACATTACTAACAACAGCAAAATTATAAAATATAACCACGTTCATCATGCTGGTTGATATCCAGACCTTCTGTTTCCTGCTCATCTGTAACACGCAGACCAATCAAGGCATCAACAACTTTCAAAATAACAAAGGTTGCCACTGCGGTGAATACTAATACAGCGAGAACACCGGTTAACTGCACGCCGACCTGCGAGCCCATGTTCACACCCTCGGCAAAACCGACACCGCCTAATCCTGCTGAAACAAAAATACCAGCGAATATTGTGCCTAATATACCGCCAACACCATGTACCGGAAATACATCCAGCGAGTCGTCAATTTTAAGTTTTTGCTTGATAAAACCGGTTGCAAAGAAACAAACAGCACCCGCACTGATACCGATAACTAATGCCCCCATCGGCCCAACAAAGCCTGATGCCGGCGTGATAGTACCTAAACCTGCCACCATGCCTGTCACCGTACCCAAAGCACTGGGTCTACCGTATTTAATCCACTCCATCGCCGCCCAGGTGAGAGCGCCACATGCTGCGCTGACATGCGTGACCAGCATTGCCATGCCAGCATCACCGTTTGCAGCGAGTGCACTTCCGCCATTAAAACCAAACCAGCCTACCCATAACATACCTGCACCTGTCACCGTCATGGTCATGTTATGCGGCATCATCGGCGTAACCGGAAAACCATTGCGATTGCCCATCACCATTGCCGCAACCAAAGCGGCAACACCGGCCGTAATATGCACAACCGTACCACCGGCAAAATCCAGCAGGCCGATTTCGGCTAACCAGCCACCGCCCCATACCCAGTGGCAAATAGGGAAATAAACAAAGCTAACCCAAAAAACACTAAACAATAACATTGAGGAGAAGCGCATGCGCTCAGCAAAACCACCAATAATCAATGCCGGCGTAATAATGGCAAAGGTCATCTGGAACATAACAAAGGCACTTTCCGGCAAAGTACCGTTAAGCGAATCGCGTGTTACATTGGCTAAAAAGGCATTATCCAGGCCACCAATCCAGGCATTCATGCTGCCGCCATCACCAAACGACAGGCTATAGCCATAGACCACCCATAAAATACTGACAACACAGGCAATAGCAAAACATTGCATTAAAACAGAGAGCACATTTTTCGCCCGCACCAGCCCACCATAAAACAAGGCCAAACCGGGCAGCGTCATAAACAAAACAAGCGCCGTTGAAGTCAAAATCCAGGCAGTATCACCCGTGTCCATGCCTTCAGCCTGCGCCATAACAGGCAAAAACAATAATACAAAGGCTGTAAATAACTTATTTAATTTATTCATCATTTTTTTCTCTATTTATGCCATACATGGGCGCTTACATGGATGGAGCGGCTGAAAATGTAGACGTGATATGGATATCACTTAGTAGAACAACTGCTGAGGAAAGACTCCAGTGCACTTTTCATTGTTCACTTTTCATTGTTCACTTTTCACTGTTAACTATTAACTGTTAACTGCTCTACAGCGCTTCATTGCCAGACTCACCAGTACGGATACGTACAGCATGCTCAACATTCAAAACAAAAATTTTACCATCACCGATTTTTCCGGTATTGGCGGCTTTACTGATAGCTTCGATTACTTTCTCTACTATCTCATCTTCAACCACTGTCTCAATTTTTACTTTAGGAAGAAAATCGACCACATACTCAGCGCCACGATATAGCTCTGTATGACCTTTTTGACGCCCAAAGCCTTTCACTTCAGACACTGTGATACCTGCTACGCCAACTTCTGATAATGCTTCACGCACATCATCCAGTTTAAAGGGTTTGATGATTGCTTTAATTAATTTCATTTGGACTCCCGAATTTGGTATTTTTTAAACTAATAGACTCGGCAGTCTTTTTACCACATCTCAGGCAAACATTGCACCATTAATGTGCGAAATGAATCGATGAATAAAAAAACCGACGAATAATGCATAGTCAAAAACTTTAAATTATTTCACCACAGAGGCACAGAGAGCACAGAGAGTACCAGTTCTTGTATGTTATTAACTGCGCCTACGGCGCAGTTAACAGTAAAAGGTTTGTCTCCGTGTGCTCACGTGCCTCTGTGCGTGAACATCTTTTTGACTTTATTTCCCTGCAGACAAAGCTTCCGCTCCTGCTCACGCCCCTTACCTACTTCCTTGGACATAAAAAAGGCCGAGTACCGAAGTACTCGACCAACCACAATACTAGCAGGAGTCTATTATTTGCCAGTAAATTCGGGGTAGGCTTCGAGGCCACATTCGCCAATGTCGACGCCTTCGTACTCTTCTTCTGCTGATACACGGATACCCATGACCATCTTCAGGATAAACCACACAGCAAAGCTGGTAGTAAATACCCAACCAAAGATAGTTGCCGCACCGATCAACTGACCAGAGAAGCTGACACCGTCATTAGTCAGTGGCACCAGCATCAGGCCAAGAAATCCAACGGTACCGTGTACAGAAATCGCACCAACCGGATCGTCGATTTTAAGCTTGTCCAGGAACACGATAGAGAACACAACCAGTACACCACCGGCAGCACCAAACAATGTTGCTAATAATGGCGTTGGTGTAGAAGGCTCTGCAGTAATCGCAACCAGGCCAGCTAATGCACCGTTTAACAGCATGGTTAAATCAGCCTTGCCAAACAATAAACGCGCGGCAATTAATGCGGCCATTGCACCACCCGCTGCTGCGGCATTGGTATTAAGGAAAACCATGGCAACAGAGTTAGCACTGGCAATATCGCCTAATTTCAATACTGAACCACCGTTGAAACCGAACCAGCCCATCCATAAAATGAATGTACCCAGTGTTGCAATCGGTAAGTTAGCACCTGGAATAGGTGTCACAGTACCATCGGCTGCATATTTACCCTTACGAGCGCCGAGCAATAATACACCGGCTAATGCAGCGGCTGCACCAGCCATATGGACAATGCCTGAGCCTGCGAAGTCAGAGAAACCCAGGTCGCCCAGGTTATACAGGCCAAATACATCAGCACCATTCCATGTCCAGGCACCTTCCATAGGATAGATAACACCCGTCATCACAACAGCGAATACCAGGAAGCTCCATAACTTCATGCGTTCAGCGACCGCACCAGAAACAATTGACATTGCCGTTGCAACGAAAACCACCTGGAAGAAAAAGTCAGAGGCATCTGAATAAACAGAATCGCCACCAAAACCATTTTCTTTAGAAGCAGCTAATGCGTCGGCAACCAGTGTATCGCCACCGGCGATGCCATCAAGCAGGAAACCGCCGTCATACATGATTGCGTAACCGCAAACCATATACATAATGCAGGAAATGGCAAACAGTGCCACGTTCTTGGTTAAAATTTCAGCTGTATTTTTTGAACGAACTAAACCTGCTTCTAACATCGAGAAACCGGCTGCCATCCACATAACTAACGCACCAGATACCAGAAAATAAAAGGTATCGAGTGCGTATTGTAATTCGAGTACTTGATCTTCCACGTGAGATCCTCCCAATTAATTAAGAATTAAAGCGCTTCAGCGCCGGTTTCACCGGTACGAATGCGAACAACTTGTTCAATAGTAGAAACAAAAATTTTGCCATCGCCGATTTTTCCGGTATTAGCCGCACCACGAATGGCTTCAATCACTTTCTCAGAAATATCAGCAGCAACCGCAATTTCAACTTTTACTTTAGGTAAAAAATCAACAACATATTCAGCGCCGCGATATAACTCAGTGTGTCCTTTCTGACGCCCAAAACCCTTAACTTCTGTTACCGTAATACCCTGCACACCAATTTCAGATAATGCTTCACGCACATCGTCAAGTTTGAAAGGTTTAATGATTGCAGTAATCATTTTCATAATAGTTACTCCTCCGAAAGTGCCTGCCCTCATCAGCGAGGACAGGCATGAACCATAAAGGCCTAAGTTTCAGCCTCTATAAATAATGGCAAATACTTACAGTTCGAAATCGACTGAATAGCTAGCAGTGAAACGAACATTGTCGATGGAACTACCATCATCTATGTCATTTTTATCAACTGCGAAAGTGAAACCGTCTTTACCGATGCTTGCGCCGAAATGAGTAAAGTCAACATCGCCAGCAGTTCCGCCATCGTTGTCAAACATGTAAGAACCCGCATAAATACTTACGTCACTTTTACCCGCAGTGAAATCAAGGCTACCGTTAACGTACATATCGCCTTCGTCAAACACACCGTCTTTGTTTCCAGAAGCCGCATCAACAGTGTAAGCAACGCCAACAGTTACTATGCTTGCTGTACCAGACACATACACCTCAGTGAAATTGAATTCAGGTGTTATCAGGGTATTGGTATGAAATCACACCCAGGTCGTAACCTAAACCACCGGCTTCACCACCGAAACCGGCGTAAACGTCCATTTCATAACCGTTGCCATATTCACCCGTGTAATTCGCTAAAATCAACATTCGATACCCAGGTACCTGCATACAAACCAGAATCATGACCCCAGTCAATACCACCCTGACCAGCCGCCTGGTCAGCTGTTTGCGTAACACCACGCCAGATATAGTTAGATGTAACTGCAGCATTTGCAGAAAGCTCAGCTAATGCAACACCGCTAGATAATATAGAAGCAACCGCAGTTGCTAGAACAATAGATTTTTTCATGAAGATAAGACTCCTAAGTCAAATTAAAATACAAACGTTAAAAATAAACAGTTTTTTGTAGAAAACGTACTTCACAAGTGCAGGTACTGTGCCAGTTTTAATTATTCAATTAAAATCAATAAGATACATTGAAATATTATTTTTTCACAGGGCCGCACAACTACCACTCGCACCGATACAGTGCGCCCTAAGCAAGAGAGAAACATTTTGGTGCGTGAATATTTGGGGTCAGAGTAAAAACTCTTAACAACGCACCGAGTGGCAAGAGTTTTTACTCTGACCCCAAATATCATTTACAATATCGCAACTACCTTATGACGCCATTTTGAATATGAACGATCCACTTGAACAACTGACCAAACGCATCAGCTCGCTATTTCCCGGCGACGTCAAAGACATACAGGGTGACATTGAAAGCAATGTTCGCAGCCTGCTGCAATCTGCACTGACTAAAATGAACCTGGTCACCCGCGAAGAATTCGATGTACAATCAGCCGTACTGCAGCGAACACGAGAAAAACTCGAGCAGCTGGAAAAGCAGGTAGAACAGCTAATAACTGCATTTAACTCGTAGCTGACAATGCGGAACACCGTAGGGCATGCGCCGTGCGCACCGGAGTTATATATTCAGGTAATGAGTTAGCGGTGCGCGCGGCGCACCTACAATTGCGCAATTTGAATGCCAGCGAAACGAAGTGCCTTCTGTGGTGAATAATCTTCTGACGTGATTTTATGACTTCACGCATCCGTTGATCGGTAACCGTGCAGATCACTGCTACAAAAACGTTCAGATGACAAAAGATTTAACGAAACAAACTATCTCAAGGAAGAGATACTATGCAACTCGCCACACTTTACACCCGCGCGCTCAATGGCATTAACGCCGCCGAAGTGACCGTTGAAGTCCACCTGTCTAACGGCTTACCCGCCTTCTCCATCGTCGGTCTGCCGGAGGCGGCGGTCAGGGAAAGCAAAGATCGGGTGCGTGCCGCCATCATCAATTCCAGTTTTGAATTTCCGGCGCGAAAAATCACCGTTAACCTGGCGCCCGCCGATTTACCCAAAGACGGCGGCCGTTATGACCTGCCGATTGCACTGGGCATTCTCGCCGCCTCGGGACAAATCAATAAAGTCACTCTGCATCAATATGAGTTTCACGGCGAGCTGGCCTTATCGGGTCTATTGCGTGAAGTGAACGGCAGCCTGCCGATTGCGCTGGCCGCGTTACACAATAATAAAAAATTAATCCTGCCGCTAAAAAACGCACGCGAAGCCGCGCTCATCAAGCAGGCTGAAATTTTTGCCGCCGATAACCTGTTGGAGGTGTGCCAGCATTTGCAGGGGCTTGTGCAGTTGCCGGCAGCACTCGCCAACAACGACCCGGCGCACATTACTAATGTACCGGATATGTCGGATGTTCGCGGCCAGCACCGCACGCGGCGTGCCTTAGAAATTGCTGCCGCAGGTCGCCACAACATGTTAATGATCGGGCCGCCCGGCACCGGAAAATCCATGTTAGCCAGTCGCCTGCCCGGTATCCTGCCGCCGATGAGCACCCAGCAGGCACTGGAAAGCGCCTCCATCAACTCCATCAGCAACCAGGGTTTTGATATCAAGAACTGGAAAAAACGCCCGTTTCGCTGTCCGCACCATTCCGCATCGGGTGTCGCGCTGGTCGGCGGCGGCTCAAAACCCGCACCCGGCGAAATTTCACTGGCGCATCAGGGCGTGCTGTTTCTTGATGAACTCACCGAGTTTGACCGGCGCACGCTTGATGTCTTACGCGAACCCATGGAAACCGGCACCATCACCATCTCACGCGCCGCCCGGCAGGCCGACTTCCCGGCACAGTTTCAGCTAATTGCCGCCATGAACCCCTGCCCGCAGGGATACAGCTGCGACGGCAAGAACCTGTGCGTCTGCACCCCGCAGCAACAGCTAAAACACCGCAA
Source organism: uncultured Gammaproteobacteria bacterium (assembly GCA_963768125.1). Lineage (GTDB taxonomy): Bacteria > Pseudomonadota > Gammaproteobacteria > SZUA-229 > SZUA-229. The sequence goes on along the minus strand of CAVYHC010000029.1, from coordinate 8,142 downwards.
CCGGATCTCCGCACCTTTTTTAGACCGCATTGATATTCACATTGAAGTGCCGCGTATCGACAAAAACGCACTCGATAATAATGCGCCGAAAGGTGAAGCCAGCGCACAAATAAGCCAGCGTGTGAATCGCGCATTTAAACAACAGCAACAACGCGGCCCGCGATTTAACGCCGATTTAAACATCAAAGAAATCGAATCGTTTTGCGCACTCAAGGATAAAGAAAAACACTTACTGGAAAAAGCCATGGACAAACTAAAACTGTCAGCCCGCGCCTATCACCGCATATTAAAACTGGCACGCACCATTGCCGATATAGAAAACAGCCCAGATATAGAAACACCGCATCTGACCGAAGCGATTAGCTATCGCAGCCTGGATCGGTTTATAAATATGTAAATTAAAATTAAAAAGGGAGCAGTGCATATCGATTATTCGGAATTTCCTAATATATCATTTCCTTGGGGCCAACGTTACAATCACACCGGGTGACTTAGTCGCACCTACATGTGGCTTCGAATAATACTGCCGAGCATTGCTCCATGCTACAATCTTGAAAATCAAACCAACTTTTATACTTAAATCACATCTACACCAAATGGGCAAAATTCACATCCAGCAATGGGATCAAGAAAAGTTTTTTAGCTCCAGAAGTGAATGGGCTGATCTACTTGATCGCTCGAACTCAGATCAATTATTTTTAAGTTGGGAATGGCAAACTAGCTGGTGGAAGGTTTTCTCCAACGTAGACAACATGCAGCTTAATCTGCTTGCCGCCACGACAGACGATGGCATATTAGTCGGACTTGCACCGCTGTACTATTCAACGATAAAAACAAAAAAAATAATCACAATCACCCGTTTACAATTTATCGGAAACTGCTGGCATCAAAGATCAACTATGCCGACTGAGCTGCTGGATTTTATTATTGACAAATCAGATTCTGAAAATACAATACGAGCCTTTTGCGCATATATAAACAAACTTAAAGACTGGGACGAGATCGTTTTTCCTTACCTTAATTCAAAATCAGAAACTTGCCATTTGCTGACCGATGAAAACCTTCTGGAAAACTGTTATTTACGTCATGCAGAAACACACAAATCTTATTATTTAAACATCAGCGGCAACTTAAAAAAATACACTGATAATCTTGGAAAAAATACACGACTAAAACTCATCAACCGTCGCAATGTTTTTACAACACTGGGTGAGGTTTCTTTTGAAAGAATGCTATCGACCAATATAGACAATAACTTTGAGATATTGAATTTATTGCATAAAAAACGCTGGGGCAAGCCGGCGTTTGAAAACAAACGGCTTGAATTTAACAAGCAGGTCGCAAAACTGATGGCAGAAAAGAACTGTTTGAATTTTTCAATTTTATCACTGAACAACAAGCCCGTTTCCATCCAGTTCAATTATGTAATCAACAATAGGAATTACAACATTCAAGCAGGTTTCGATGAAAGACATCATAAAAAATTATCGCTGGGTTATTTGCACTTCGGTTACGAGATTGAAGCGTCTATAGAGCAACAGTACAAAGCTTATGATTTTCTGATAGGTGACGGCAAAAACACGCCGTACAAAGAGCATTTAACTGAGACTTATATTTCTGCGACCGACTTACAGGTTATTCGCAAACCGATTATCAAGCTACTTTACAAGGCACGCGCTCTGATAACACATGCTTAAAAACCACCCGCCCGTGATGGCCTTTGTACACCACCAAAACCATAAACAAGACTAACAAAAACACTATCCTCATCATAATTTTCTGGCTAGCAAATGTACTTTCTTTTTTACGATACTTTAAATCAAACAAACCATCAGCTTACGTGAAAAGTGATAATTCAAATTACCACCCAGCAGTGTAACTCTCATCCAAACGATCGGTATCCAGTTGTTTAGTGCGGTTGTAATTTACATAAGCACCACTTGATAACAATGGCGTTACCGGGTAACTTAGCTGAACACCAAAAGTCCGAATTATACGATCTAACGGATTATCACTATATTTCACTTTATGATATCGCGCCCATATACGTGTACTCAATGATGCATCTTCTCTTAAATAAGCCAGGTTAATAATACTGTTACGAATAACATCTGCTGTAATCTGTACATCTTCACTTCCATTAGCCGGATCATCTGCCAGGCTATAAGCCACACTACTTGTATCGGTGAGATCAGTCGAAACCAGTGTTTCAAACTTTGAGCGTGATGATAAATCTGCCAACCAGTTTAAATACCCGGAAAACCCTGTTGTTTCATCACCATTGTCTCTTTTAACATTGGTTGAACCTAAATTAGCTGAAAAACTTGAACGTAAACGCTGCCCATTAAATACAAAACGCCAATTTGTAAACGTTGTATCTTCAATTGACTGACCTAAAAGATTTTTTTCAGTATAGTTTATCTTTCGTGCGCTGAGATTTAAACCGACACTGGTTAAACGAAACATTTGATAATTCCAGTTTGCCGCCAGAGAATACTGTTTATTATCAGTAGGTTGCTACTTCATAATAATACTGACTAAACATCGGGATCTAAACTGAAACTTTGACGCGCGGATATTGGAGTCCGGATATTTGCACCAAACGTAAAAACATTAGTGTCCTGTAAATTATCCGGCGTATTTGAATTTAATGTATTAACCGTGCGCTGACTAAAATAATCACTTAAGAACCAGTTAAACCGGTCTTTTATCATCGCCCAATCAGCACTTGCACCTAAATTAAAATAATGCTGATCTGGAAAAGTATCTTGCGTATAACTTTGGTTATTAAACGAAGTTGTAGCATCATAGGTCAATGCACCTTCATTCTCAGAAAGACGCGCACCAACATAACCAACTGTAATTAAATCATTAACCTTATCCTCATTTACCAACGTGGCATTATCGGTATATTCAACACCAATACCAACACCGGGCTCAAACAGTACAGCACACACTGGCTTACTGAGCAGAAAGAGCCCCGCAGCGAGAAGTTTTAATATGATATTTTCGCCGTCCAGAAAACATAGCGTGCTCGACTAATCAACCAACGACGATCAAAAACGCTTTAGAAGCTACTTTCTGGAACAGTAATAATATCTCCGGGCAATAGCGTAATATTTGTTCGCATATCACCCTCTTCCATAATATCTTTTAGACGAATGTCGTATGCAACACTGCCTTTTTTCGTTCGTACGATGTAATTTCGTTTTATTTGCATTCGCATAAAGATCAACACTGCCCGCTTCAAGAACGGCATCGAGTACCGTCATACCCTGATGATAGGGCATTGAAAGATTTTGCGTGACTGAACCGGTCACTCTGATTCGTGACAAAAATGCATGCCCTTGCAGACTGGTTAAAATAACCGTCACATTAGGTGCTTTAACATAGTCTGCTAATCTAACTTCAATGATTGCAGACAGTTCTTCTGGTGTTAAGCCGGCGGCCATAACCTCACCAACTAACGGCATTGAAATTTTACCGTCTGGTCGAATTGGCTCTGAAAGTGACAATTCTGGATTTTTCCAGACATTAATCTGAATCTGATCACCCACCGCCATCTTATAAGACTTTACCAATACACTAGGGCCTAAATTCTGTCCGGATATAGACTTAGGAGGCAGATTCGGTTTTGTACTACAAGCAGCTAGCCCTGTTAAAAAAACCAATAGTAAACCGACCGTTAAAAAATTCTTCATTATCATACCTTGCTTATCTGTTACCAATTGAGTGAATACTAATCCTGTTGTTTATAATCTAGTCCTTTTAGTATCGTTTTCATTTTTTCGATATCTTTGTCGCTAACAAACGAATGTGTTGGCAGCGTTAATATCTGGGACGCAAACATCTCGGCATTCGGGTAATTCTGCTTATCCCCCAATAATCGCTCGAGCCCGGCAATCTTTGGCAAACTTGCCGGGTACATAATAGAAGCACCCAAACCCGCCTGCTTTAACTTTTGATAAACCCGGTCACGCACGGCTGCCTCGAGCAACAAAGGATAGCGCAATAATCGACGATTAACCGGCATATCACAGTCACGCGGCAGGTTTTTTACCTTATCCACTGAATCCAGCATGGACGAAATCGTTTCACATCGTGTTGCTGCATCGGTGTCACCCTGATAGCGAAAAATATTGGCTGTCAGTAAGCTTGACCGCATCTGATCCATGGCCTTTATTTCATGCAACCTATGATAACGCGTTTCACCTAAATGTAAAAATGGCATGGCCGATGGCAGCCAGTACAAATAAGGTGAAATCATGGCGTTATACAGCCTTGCTTTTAGGCCAAATGATAATTTTTGGCCCAGGCCTGGTGGTTCATCTCTCACAGCATCAGATTGAGGTTTGGGCAATAACTCAAATAGCGCAGCATTATTAGTCAACACCGCGCCCCCTCCCAGCAAACTGACGGGCTTGCCACGCCCAAAACTCAACACCACCAAATCCCCCTGCCAGTCGTATTGCTCATCGGCACCGGGGAAATATTGCGCGCTGTCTTCAATCAATACAAACTGGTTTTTATTCGCCAGCTCACGAAGCAGCGACCAGCGTTCGGCAATACCAAATAAATTTACCGCAACCACAGCCACCGTGTTTTCAGTGATTGCATCAGCTAATAATGACAGGTCCAGCCATGGACGCCCGGCTTCCAGATCAACCAATACCGGCTTAACACCGGCAAATACAGCGGCGCTTACCAGATCCGGACAGGCATAAGCCGGCAATATTACTTCCGGATTCTGGACATTGTCTTTTGATTGCCTGGCCGCAGCCAAAGCTGCAAGCAGTGCGGCTGCAAGTGCCGCAGTACCTGAATGATAAAGTTGCGATAATTGCCCAGCATCAAATAATGAACCGGAAGATGATTCCCCATGAGGTTGGCTGAGGGCCTGTATCTGCAGACAATAAAACTGGATTACCGACAGGCGGCAGCTGATAAAACATCAATACGCTCTACTCAAAATATAGTGGCTTAACGTTTTGAAGGTGTCCACACCGTCATCCGCTTACCCAACATAAACAAAACCGTTGCCTGCGCCAGCGCCAGGTTTGTCTGCACAAAGAAAAAGATAATTTTAACCAGGGTATTTTTACGCAGCCCGGAAAACAGCCAGCCAGCTAATGCCAGCGCGTAAAAGACAATTTGTGCAACCAGTGCCAGCGTATAAATCATACCCTGACCCTGCAACAATAAAGTAAGTAGTAAAAATATTGCCATAAACCAGGGCACGCCCCAGCGCATAATTTTGTGGCTCCACACCTGAAAAGCAAACAATCCCATACGAAACGGATTCAGCACTTCCGGATGGCGGGCTATCGCCGTAATACCGCGAATGACGGTACGCATCTTGCGCCGATATTCCAGTGAAGAATCTTGAACATCGTTATAAATACCGACCACATCCGGACAGGTGATGGCGACCAGGCCATGCTTGGCACTGTTCAGTGCGGTATTAAAATCGCTCGGGCAATAGATATCCCAGTCTTCACAGACCTCACGCCTTGCAGCAAAAAATGAACCACTCAAACCGACCAGTCCGGCACTATCCGATTCCAGCCGACGCAGCCACATTTCATATTTCACATAAGCGCCTTCGCCGACGACACTACCATCATTACTGATAAACCGGTCTTCGCTCGACAGTGCGCCGACCTGTGGATCAGAAAAATCGAGCCGCAAGTAAACGCAAGAGCATCACCGGGTATTTGTGTCGCCACATCGGAAAACACCAGAATCTCACCTTTTGACGCACGAATAGCACATAGCTGCGCATACTCTTTGCCCTTGCGCTCATCAGCACGGACTAACGAATACCTTTATCCGCATAGGATGTTAACAATATGGTCTGTTTCATCAGTAGAAAAATCCGATGCTACTAATAATCTCTAACAAGTCAGACGGATAATCAATTTGCAGTGTATTTTCCAATTTTTCTCGAATACGTCCTTCTTCATTATGGACGGTAATGATCAAACTAAGAGACGGCAAATTTGCGTTCCCATTATTCTGGCCACTATCAGAGCGTCTCGAAGGAAGCACTTTAAGCAACACCGGATATAAAAAATAACTGTATAAGGACAAAAAAGCTGCTATAAAAAATAATATTTCCATAATTTGTCTTAAAATATATCAGGATGAACGTTCACAAAAGCAACGCAGAAATAAACTATTAAAACTACTTATATAGTCATGATAACATCTGCTTATCAACAGTAGCCATTTCAAATTACAAATACCATAAACATGCATGACTATAAAGAACAACATACAGGCCGGCAAACCTTTTTAGAAAATGGCTATTAAATATGCATAGAAATACTCCAAATACTAGGGTGTTTGAGCTAGATATTTTACGCTTTTTAGCCGCACTTGCGGTGGTCCTATACCACCTCACCTACAGACAAATAGATGACCACACTTTATTTGAGCAAATCGACTCAGTAACTCGATTTGGCTATCTTGGTGTTCATTTATTTTTCATGATATCAGGGTTCGTTATACTGTGGACGGCTGTCGGGCGCACACCAACTCAGTTTATTATCTCTCGATTCTCCAGGCTGTATCCAATTTTCTGGGCCTCAATTGGCATCACGCTTCTTGGCATATTGCTAATCCAGGGACAAAGCTTTGACATATTTCGTATCTTTGCGAATATGACTATGATCGCAGGATATATGGGCGAAGACTATATTGACAGCGTGTACTGGACGCTCCAGGTTGAACTCAAGTTTTATTTTCTGGTATTCATCCTGATTGTACTAAAACAAATTAACAATATTGATTACTGGTTAGCTGGCTGGTTAGCTGGCTGCATTGCAGCACCTTATATTCCCGGGCTGCCATCATTAGTTATATACCCTTATGGCGCATATTTCATTGCAGGCGCAACCATATACCTTATATGGAAAGACAGGCTCACACCAGCAAGAGGTGCTATGCTATTCATATGCCTGGTTTTATCATTGATTGAATCCGTCAACGCTGTGCCGAAATTCCTATTCGAGCAATCATCGCACCACATGATAACTTCACCATTGATCATTACTGTTTTTTATATATTGATGCTGGCAATCGCACTCGGCCATGTACGAATTGGTGAACGCCCATTTTTATTCAAACTGGCGATGATGACATACCCGTTATATTTACTGCATAACAATCTCGGGAAAATGATCTTTGATTCTCTTGACGCGAATAAATTTCCCTCTCTAATCATCGTATTAGTTCTGTTATTTATTCTTTGCTATGTACTTGCAACATACGTAGACAAACCTTTGAACAGGCTCTCCAATAAAAAACTTAATGAATTACTTCACAGATGGACGGACAAGTGAAAATATTATTTAGTGGTAGTGCCTTTGGACAAGCTCGCCAATCTAATTAGTTACACCATAACATACATGGATAAATCCACCCCAATAAGAGTATTACATATTGCTTCTGGCGACCTCTGGGCCGGAGCTGAAGTACAGCTATTTACACTTGCTAAAACACTTAACGAGCAAGCAAGACATAAATATCAATGTTGTATTACTCAACCATGGCACACTCGAACAAAAGCTACTCAATAATGGCATCAATGTAATTGTACTTGATGAATCAAAATTAAATGGCTTTCAAATTCTGCTGCAACTAATTAGCACCATCCGTAAAATAAAACCAGATGTAATTCACACTCATCGTGTTAAAGAAAATATCCTGGGCAGTATCTCAGCACTAGTTCAACAATACACCTACACTAAGAACTGCACATGGCGCGCCGGAACATAAGCCGGCATGGTTTCATATTCCAAAACGATTAATTCTTTTCATGGACTGGTTCTGCGGGCGGTTTTTACAAAAAAAGATTATCGCTGTTTCAAAAGACCTTGCTGAAATACTGCAAAAAAACTTTCCTGCTAACAAGATTAAGGTTATTGAAAACGGTATTGATCTAGCATCGCTCACGAGCATAATCACATCTGTCAAACCTGATCCTGTTAATTCAGACATAGAGCCCAACACTTCTTCATTCAGAATTGGCATTGCAGGCAGGTTAGTGCCGGTAAAACGTGTTGATATTTTCATCAAAGCTGCTGCAGAGTTATTAAATACTCACCCTGAACTGAATATAAGCTTCCATATATTTGGCGA
>CAVYHC010000028.1:0-189730 GCA_963768125.1 uncultured Gammaproteobacteria bacterium | reverse complement strand
GTGCAGTGGATAGCCTCATTACAGTGGCCGGACTTCATCGTCGAGCTCATCGGCTTCTACCTGACACTCGTTTTCTTCTCCTTGACCGGCACTGTCGTCGCGCCACATCAATTTCATGACGAAGTCGGTATCTACGATCCGGCTGAGCCGGATCAGGCGGACGTCGATGCAAGCTTGCTGAAAGAACGTACCGCGGTCCTCAACCACGCCTACGGTTTTGTCAGTCGAGACAACCGGGCGGGTGGCTTCAAACACATTGAGAGCTGGTTGCAACGCGACCCCGACCCGGAATCCGCGTGGGCCTGGTTCTTCGACCAGATGCTGCGCTGGGAAATCAAATACCCCGCACTGTTGTTCGGCGCAGTCCTACCTCCATCTGTTGCTAAATGACGGAGACTATGTCGCCGCAGTCAAGGTCATGATGCGTTGTCGGCACGAGAACGATGCGTTTGTGCCGCTTGCCGATGACATCGGCCTGGCGCTCAAGGCTGCCGAGTACTGCCAGAATCAGGAGCTGGTCGACTTCTTGCGTTCGCGCGTTTGAACGCTGTTATAGAAATGCGCGGTGGCCAGCACCAGCGCACCCACGATAGTGAACAGTCGATCGGCGGCGAGGCCAAGGTTGTCGTGCGCCACGGTAGCCCCGATCGTCAGAATCAACATGCCAACGGCACCTGCAGCAACAATTTTTGCGTTTCGATGGTGCCGGTAACCGAGCCCGAGCGCGATGAAACTAAGGGGTATCACGACGACCAGCATCTGCGCATGCAAGTGCCCTTCCGCAAATTGCGCAAGAAACGGCAGCCCGGCTACGACGAGCGGCAACGCAAGGCAGTGAATGAGGCACAATGCAGACAGCCCAACCGCTGCGCCGTCGAGCCAGTTGGTCGACTTCGACATACTTTGATCCATCGGGAGATGCCGTTATCCTATCAGAGGATTGGGAGAAATATGGACAAACGACTACTGGTTATTCTTCGCTGCCCTGTGACTCACAAGGAGCTGTCGCTGGCCAAGGGCGCGACGCTCAAGGCGGTGAATGCGGCGATCGCCGCCGGCACGCTGAGCAATCGCGACGGCCGGGTACTCGACGCAGCGCTTGATGAGGCGCTGCTCACCGACGACGGCAAGGTCCTCTATCCGATTGCCAACGGCATACCCGTCCTCCTTGAAGGCGAATCGATCAACATGGAGCAGATTGGTTGAAGATCAACGTTAACCAGCTGTCCACTCACCTGCAGAAAAGTCTGGCGCCTTGTTACCTCGTAACGGGTGACGAGCATCTGCTTGTCGACGAGGCGCTTGACGCGATTCGTGCGGCAGCGCGCGAGCAGGGTTTTACGTCACGGGATTTGCATGTCGCGACAACGGGTTTCGATTGGGCGCAGCTGCGCGACTCTGGCGCCAACCTGTCGCTCTTCGCCGAAAAACGCATCGTCGAGTTGCGCGTGCCGACCGGAAAGCCGGGTCGTGCAGGCAGCCAGGCGATTGCCGACTTCGTCGACGTTACCGACTCGGACCTTCTTTTCATTGTCGTAGCGCCCAAACTCGATCGCAACAGCCAATCCGCCAAATGGGTCAAGGCCCTGGGCGGCACAGGTGTGTCCATTCCTGTCTGGCCTATAGGGCTTCGCGAACTGCCCGGCTGGATTGCCGAACGCATGCGCAGGGCAGGGCTGCAACCGGACCGGGATGCTGTGACGCTGATTGCCGACCGCGTCGAGGGTAATTTGCTGGCCGCGGTCGAAAATTCTGTTAACGGTTGCAGGGAGAAAGCGAGAAATTCAAAGATATCCAGCGAGCCCTTTTTGTATTCGGCATAAAACCGCTGATTGGCTTCATCATAAGCCGCTTTATTTACCAGTCCTTTGTCCACCAGAAAGCAGCCCCAGAGAAAATCACTGTCACCTGCCAGCAGGGTATTATCAAGATCAAAAAGTGCTAAAGCCATTATTTTCAGTTTACTAATCTGTTGCGAATTCGGCATGATACGGGTTTATTGATTAAGGCTCAATGCGAAGTGCGTGCCATGATGATGCCGATATTAGAAATGACTAATATCGTTATGATTTACAGAGTGATTTATAAAATGAAATGAATGATTAAACTTTTATTATTTTTCTGGTCTGTTATTATCATGGTAATTAAATTTTAAGCGGTATGCCTTGATAAACACTATCAGGTGTGCCCGGATGGCATTCCAAGTGATTGATTCTAAAGGTTTTAGAGCAAATGTTGGCATCATCCTGAGTAACTCTGAAGGCAAAGTATTCTGGGCGCGGCGGGCGGGTCAAAAGACCTGGCAGTTTCCTCAGGGCGGTATCGACGAAAATGAAACACCGGTCGATGCGATGTACCGTGAATTGCATGAAGAGACAGGATTATTAGCCAAACATGTTGAGGTTGTCGGCAAAACGGATGACTGGTTGCGTTACCGTATCCCTAGTCATTTATTGCGTCACCGGTCGAAACCCTTGTGCATCGGGCAGAAGCAGATCTGGTTTTTTTTACGGCTGACAGGCCGCGAAAGTGACTTCAATTTATGTTGCAGCGACAAGCCGGAATTTGACTGCTGGCGCTGGGTAGATTACTGGAAGCCGGTGGATGAAATTGTCGAATTCAAGCGCAAAGTGTATAAGCAGGCGCTGAGCCAGTTAGAGCGTTTCGCGTAGAAAAGTTGACAGTCGTCAGTTATCAGTAAAAAACGTTTGAATCATGCAGTCACTTTTTGAAAATTACTGCCAACTGCAACGCAAATGCCAACGACCATCTAGCTAATAAGGCTGCAGTTCAACCAGCAAGATAACCGCAATCAGAATTAAAACCGGCAATTCATTAAACCAGCGATACCAGACATGACTATGCTGGTTTCTGTCGTGTTTGAAATCGATCAGCAGTTTTCCGCAATAGATATGGTAAACCACCAGCAGAGCGACCAGCGCGAGCTTGGCCTGTAACCAGAAACTGGAAAGAATGCCGTATCCCAGCAGGTGAATTAACCAGAAGCCCAGTACGATGGTTATGATCGCACCCGGGGTGGCAATACCGTTAAACAGCTTTCTTTCCATGATTTTAAAACGCTGGTTACTGGCATCGTCTTTGGCATCGGCATGGTAAACATAAAGCCTCGGCAGGTAAAATAATGCGGCGAACCAGGTCACCATAAATATAATATGGAAGGCTTTAACCCATAACATAATAAGTCCGTCTAAAATAAGTAGTAAGTTTAATTGAAAGTCTTTGCCGTGGCATGTTAACGCGCTTTACATAAAACTTAAAATATAAATGAATAACAGCTGAAGATGAATAAGAAACTAAATATTGGGGAAGTGACATGTTAGCGGTAGGTGTCGTAGGTGGAACAGGTTATACCGGCGTGGAGTTGCTGCGCTTGCTGGTAATGCATCCGCAGGTAGAGTTAAAACTCGTGACTTCACGTTCGGAGTCAGGCAGTAAAGTGGCTGATTTATTTCCGAACTTACGTGGTTTCACCGATGTCTATTTTACCGAGCCGGCTGTAGAAACGCTGGCCCAGTGTGACCTGGTGTTTTTCGCAACGCCTAATGGCACTGCAATGAAAATGGTGCCCGAGTTAATTGCCCAGGGTGTGCGCATCATCGACCTGGCCGCCGATTTCAGGCTGCAGGATGCGAGCGTCTGGAAACAATGGTACGGCATGGATCATGTCTGTATTGATGTGCTCAAAGAAGCGGTTTATGGCTTGCCGGAAATCAACCGTTCGGCCATTCAGGCAGCCAGGGTTGTGGCGAACCCGGGTTGCTATCCGACAGCGACCACACTGGGTTTTTTGCCACTCATTGAAAATGCACTGGTAGATGATCAGCATTTAATTGCCGATGCCAAGTCGGGTGTCAGTGGCGCGGGCCGTGGTGCCAGCGTGGCGACCCTGCAGGCCGAATCGTCTGAAAATTTCAAAGCCTATGCCGTCGACGGCCATCGTCACTTGCCAGAAATAAAACAAACCCTGGCGGGTGTGGCGGGTCATGAGATGGGTTTAACGTTTGTACCTCACCTGGTACCCATGATTCGAGGCATTGAGACCAGTCTGTATGCCACGTTACTGGGTTCTGCCGATAGCTTATCGGTTGCAAAATTGCGCCAGTTATATGTTGATCGTTACGCCAGTGAACCTTTTGTCGACATATTGCCCGAAGGTGTAATGCCCGAAACGCGCACCGTGAGGGGGGCCAATAGCTGTCGAATCTCTGTATTCAGGCCGCAACAGGGTGATACGGTTGTTGTGTCATCAGTCATTGATAACCTGGTGAAAGGCGCAGCGGGGCAGGCTATTCAGAACATGAACATTATGTTTGAGCTTGAAGAAACGCTCGGACTCAATCAGGTCGCATTATTACCATGAGCCATCAATTAATATTATGAAAGCACTACAAACACGTAGCATTATCACCATACAGCAGCCTCATTTGTGGTTGCTCAGTCTGATTGCCATTGTTAGCCTGATTTCGCTAACGGTGTGGTTTGCATATGAGTACGGGCGCAATATCGCCGGTTACGACAGTGCCAATGCCGATTCTTATATAAGCCAGTTACAGGCAGAATTAGAAGAAACTAAGGCCGAAATAGTTGAAAGTAACCGACGAGCGACTATGCTTGAACGTAACAGTCGAATTGATGACGATGCGTCTGGTCAGCTGAAAGAGACATTGGCGAAGGCTCAGAACGAAGCTTTGGCACTTAAAAAAGAATTATCGTTCTATAAGAGCATTGTGGCACCCGAGCAGGGTAGCCGTAGTTTAGCGATTCAGACCATTCAGCTGAAGCAACAAGAAGGCGGTGGTTATCATTACAAGATAATGGTCAGTCAGCGTGGTCGAAATGATCAGTTTGCGCGCGGTACTATCGCGGTAAGTATCGAAGGTATAAGCAAAGGACAGTCGGTAACATTAAAGTTAGCGGATGTCTCAAATGAGACAAAAAAACCAATGAAATTCGGATTTAAGTATTTTCAGAATTTCGAAGGGGTGATGAATTTACCAGAGGCATTTCAACCGGACCTGGTTCGCGTAAAAGTAATCCCTAGCACTGGTAAGATCAAAACCGTTGACGAACAATTTGCGTGGTCAGATTTGACTGCCGGCGGAGCTTGATTATGTTTGGTAATAAAAAAATTAAATCATCAAAAATTGACACTTTGATAGGACAGGGTGTTGAAGTTGTTGGTGATGTGAATTTTCGAGGCGGGCTGCATCTCGATGGCACGATTAAAGGTAATGTGGCAACAGCGGATGCTGCTGAAGGTACGGTACTGGTCATTAGCAACCGCGGTCGAATTGAAGGTGATGTTTATGTCGCTTATGCGGTGATCAATGGTGAAGTGGTCGGTAATGTTTTTGCCAGTGAAAAACTGGAATTATCTGCCAATGCGCGCGTCTCAGGCAACGTAGAATACAATTTGCTGGAAATGGCCAGTGGCGCTGAGATTAACGGAAAAATGTTGCATAACGTGCATGAAAAGAAAATGCTTGAGCACAAAAAAGAAGATTTAAAAGATAATATTCATCGACTGGATGACGCTGCAGCTGCGCAGAGCTGAGACAAAAGAAGCCGTTAGTAAGCTTTATAGGCATTGTAAATATCCTGTAAAGTGCAGAAAGCAACTTATTGGCCGCAAAACACGCAATTTGCGCGAATGAAAGACGTTTTTTTAGATTTTTACGTTTTTCTCTTTTGCGGCCAAATTTTTTACCCAGGCCTACCTAAAACGAATACTTGACTAAATTACTAGGTTAATTTAGCATTAGCTAATATATGTTTTTATAGAATTTGTCAGGTAATTATCGATGGATATTCAAGTAAGTTTTGCACCGAAACCCAAAGTAATTGAGGGGGCTGCTGTTGGTTTTACGGAATCGGCAGCCAATAAAGTGAAAGTGCTGATTGAAGAAGAGAAAAACCCGAATCTGAAGCTGCGGGTTTCGGTTGATGGTGGCGGCTGTTCCGGATTTCAGTACGCATTTTCTTTTGATGAAAAAGTGAATGACGATGACACGGTTATTGAAAAGAACGGTGCGACTATGCTGGTTGATGTGACCAGTATGCAATACCTTAATGGCTCTGAAGTTGATTATTTGGAAGGTCTGGAAGGTGCACGTTTTGTAGTGAATAATCCCAATGCAACATCAACCTGTGGCTGCGGCTCATCGTTTTCTGTCAGCCTGTAATTCGTTTGTAAAATCATTACATTTTAATTTTAAAAGGCGCCCCGGTGGATAGAACCTGGCGCCTTTTTTGTTTGTTAGATAAGCTGCCATTAGCAGGCAGTGCATTTATTAAGTAACGGCGAATGTATTCGCACAAAAAATTATGATAGTTTCGACTGCATTGTTCTAATGTATTCGACGCTGCCTAATCTGCGCAGCTTCATGGTTTTTAAGCCAGTAATCTAGTCTCTAAGGAAGTTGTTATGAGTAGTGAATATTTACCCGGTCTGGCAGGCGTACCTGCCACCAAATCAAACATTTCATCCATCGATGGTGAAAAAGGCATACTTGCTTATCGCGGTTATGACATAAAAGAGCTGGCGGAAAAAAGTACCTTTGAAGAAACCGCTTTGCTGTTGCTGGATGGTTGCTTGCCATCACAGTTTGTACTGGATGATTTTGACGCGCAATTACGCGAAGAACGTCGCCTTAAATACAAAATACGAAGTATCATGAAAAATCTGCCAACCTCCGGTCACCCCATGGAAATGCTGCAAACCGCAGTCGCCAGCCTGGGTATGTTTTACGGTGGCAAAGAAGTGCTTTCAGATGGCATAAATGGCAATGATGTTGACTATATTCACAGTATGTCGGTAAAAATTATTTCACGCATGGCAACCATTGTGGCCATGTGGGAGCATATTCGTAATGGTTACGATCCGATAGAGCCACGTGATGATTTAAGTCATGCCGCCAATTTCCTCTATATGTTTAATGGAAAAGAGCCTAATCCGTTGGCCGTTAAAGTTATGGATGCCTGCCTGGTGTTACATGCCGAACATACCATCAATGCTTCAACTTTTGCTGCCATGGTTTGTAGTTCAACCTTGGCCAGTCCATTCTTGGTTATTGCTGCTGCAATCGGTACTCTGGCCGGGCCTCTACACGGTGGTGCCAACGAGCGTGTGGTCGAGATGCTGAGAGAGATTGGTCGACCGGAAAATGCGAATGACTGGTTAAAAAAACAGCTGGCTAAGAAACAAGTCGTCTGGGGTATGGGTCACCGAGAATATAAAACCAAAGATCCGCGCGCCACTGTTTTACAAAAACTGATGGTAGAGTGGGGTGAGTCTCAGGGTAACTTAAGCCCGGAGTTTGAAACCGCGTTGCGACTGGAAGAGGCGTGTGAAGAAGTACTGGGTGCTAAAGGTGTATATCCGAATGTGGATTACTATTCAGGTATTTTATACACTGAAATGGGGATTGCGCCTGACCAGTTTACCCCGATCTTTGCCGTCTCTCGTGTCGCTGGCTGGCTGGCGCACTGGCGTGAACAGTTATCGGATAATCGTATCTTCAGGCCAACACAGATTTATACCGGTGAAAGCAATCGCAGTTACCTGGAAATGTCACGACGCTAGTTTAGGCCGCTTGCTCAGCCTGGGTTTTCTTACCCAGAACGACGGCCTGTTTTGCACCGGTGACGGAAGGCAGGTTGCCGGTTTGTTGATGTATATTGCGGTACGCAAGCCAGGCGAACGCCAGTGCTTCAACCCAGTCAGGATGAACCCCCAGCGCCTCTGTTGTCGCTACCGGACATTTAGTGATGGCCTGTAGCCGTGACATTAATTCTTTGTTATGAACGCCGCCACCGCAAATATAAATTTCGTCCGTCTGTTGTGCGTACTGGTTAATCGCACGAATGATAGAGGTCGCGGTCAAGTCACACAATGTACTTTGCATATCGGCATCTGACATTTTATCGGTGGCTTTAGATGTCGCATATTGCGCCAGCCACGTCAGCTTGAAATATTCAAAGCCGGTGCTTTTCGGTGGTGCTAGCTGAAAGTATTCATCCATTAAAAGATTTGCTAATAAGCCGACATTTGTTTTACCGCTGGCGGCCAGTGCGCCATCCGCATCAAAAGAATGTTGCCCCTGTTTTGCTATCCAGGCATCCATTAATGTATTGCCCGGGCCGCAATCAAAGCCGCTAACGTTATTATCTTTTGGCAGTATGGTGATGTTTGCAATGCCGCCGATATTGACGATAACACGGTTGACCTGGTTGCTGTAAAACATAGCCTGATGCAGTGCCGGCACTAAAGGTGCGCCCTGGCCACCGGCAAGGATATCCGCGGTTCTGAAATCAGAAATAACATCAATGCGGGTTAGGGATGCAAGTTTTTGCGCATTGCCTATTTGCAGTGAGAAAGGTTTTTTTATATCTGGGCGATGCCGTATGGTTTGACCGTGACTGCCGATAGCGACGACGTCCTGTGCTGCTGTATGGGGTGTTTTCCAGTAAGGCCTTACAGGCTTCAGCGAAGCATTCAGCGGTTTGTAGATCCAGTGAGCCCAGTGTATCGAGTTCATCGTCAGGAATGTTGCGCGCTTTGATTAATGCCTGCCGGATATCGTCTGGCCATGGATGGCTGTGATCACGAATTAGCCTGGGTTGTGCTGCAGAGAAGTCGACCAGCGCGGCGTCAATGCCGTCCATACTGGTACCGGACATCAGACCGATAAACAGTTCAGTTTCTGACATGGGCATAACAGCAATGTAGAACTTAATTTTTTCTGTTTGCCGTTGTTCAGTCGTGTCAACCAGGCGACCTGTTGTGAACGGGTAACCAGGTCAAGTTGTGCAAACATAGGTGTGGTGGTTAACTCAAAATCAGCCATATAACGTTTTGGTACCGGCTTTGATTCTGGCAGCTTAACCGTCAACGGGTTTCTGTGTGTGCCGTTAACGCGGAATTCATAATGTAAATGCGGGCCGGTTGCCAGGCCTGTCTTGCCAACATAAGCAATGGTCTGACCCTGCTTAACTTTTGAGCCGACTCTAAGCTTGCGATTATAGGTTTTCAGGTGAGCATAAAGCGTGGTGTACTTGCTGCCATGCTGCACAATCATGACCTTGCCATAACCGCCTTTTTTGCCCTTAAAGATCACTTTGCCGTCACCTGCGGCATAAATTGGTGTACCACTTTTTGCGGCGTAATCAACGCCTTTGTGCGAACGAACTTTATGCAGTACAGGGTGGTAGCGGTTGACGGAAAAACGTGAACTGATACGTGCAAAATTTACCGGTGTGCGTAAAAATGCTTTACGCATGCTTTTACCGTCCGGGGTAAAGTACTCGCTAACATTGGTTTGCGGATTGGTATAACGCACAGCGCGGTACGCTTTGCCATCATTGATAAATTCTGCCGCCAGAATATCACCATCCTGGATTTTTTCGCCGTTGCGGAACAGTTCTTCATATAACACGGTGAAGCTGTCGCCTTTACGAATATCCAGTGCGAAGTCGATGTCCCAGCCGAAAACATTAGCCAGTTCCATAATGATGTTCTGTGGAATGCCGGCATCCTGAGCTGCCAGGAACAGACGAGGAGTTAATCACCCCGCTGGCATGTGTTTCACGTGTCTCAATCTGATGGTTGTAGGTTTTAGCATGCAGTTCACCCGCTTCACGTTCGACCATTAAATAAGATTTGTGGTCGATGTCATAACGTATGGCCTGTAATATGCCATCATTATCAGACAGTACGCGAATAACATCTTTGGGGAAAATTTTGGTTAAGGTTTTTACCGCGTCACCAGACTTCATTAATTCATCAAGTTGCTGCGGTTTGATTTTTGCGCGTTTAAAAAGGCGGGCAAGGTTGTCGCCAGATTTAACTTTGAACTCACGCCATTGTCTGGGGGCAAGGTGGTTGGCGTCGTCTATAATTTTTTGCTGAGCCTGTAATTCGGGCAGGCTGAGTGAAAAACTGTCACGAGCCAGTTTGTCCGATGTTGTGGTGACCGCTTCAAAATCGGGCAGTGAATCGGTTGCGATAGAATCTGAATTTTTGTGTGCTGAATTGGTGTTGGCTATCACCGCACCGATGCCTGCAAACGCAATGGCTAACAGCGTCCAGCGCAAACGGATGTGACCGCGTTGTTTATTTTGTTTCGGGTTTAAGAGAAAATCTTTATTAATCAATGACATTGGCGTGTTTGGCTGTGAGTAAAAACGTAAGTAATATACAATTAGTAATATACAGTAAATGTAGTTGTAAAATAGTGTCCGGTCAATGAAATTATCGGTAAATAAATCAATAAATTTGATGAATTTGAAGCATTTACTCAATATTTCTTATAAGGAGTTGAGAAAGCATCCAAGCGCAGGTATCTTATACACCTTTTTAGCGTAACACCAGTCGGGAAACGATATGAAATCCGTAGAACAGCAACTTGAAATAATACAGCGTGGCGCGGATGAAATCCTCGTGGAAAAAGAGCTGGTCGCGAAACTAAAGCAGGGTCGGCCGTTACGAATCAAGGCCGGTTTCGACCCCACAGCGCCTGATTTACACCTGGGCCATACGGTGTTGATAAACAAGTTGCGTCAGTTTCAGGATTTAGGTCACGAAGTATTATTTTTGATTGGTGACTTCACCGGCATGATTGGTGATCCCACTGGCAAAACGGTCACTCGTCCGCCATTGACTCAGCAGGATGTTGAGAAAAATGCGCAAAGTTATCAGCAACAGGTTTTTAAAATTCTGGATAAAGATAAAACACAGGTTTTGTTTAACTCGCAGTGGATGAACAGGAAAACCGGTGTCGACATGATTAAGCTGGCTGCCAGCAGCACAGTAGCCAGAATGCTGGAGCGTGATGATTTTAGTAAGCGTTATAAAGGCGGACAGTCCATTGCCATTCATGAGTTTCTGTACCCGCTGATTCAGGGTTATGACTCCGTCGAAATGCGGGCAGACATTGAATTAGGCGGCACTGATCAGAAGTTTAATCTGTTAATGGGGCGGCAGCTGCAGGAACAGCACGGCCAGGAACCGCAATGTGTTTTAACCATGCCGATTCTTGAAGGTCTGGACGGCGTGCAGAAAATGTCCAAGTCGCTTAATAACTACATTGGTATTGATGACGAGCCGAAAGACATGTTCGGCAAGATTATGTCAATTTCCGACGATTTGATGTGGCGGTATTTTGAGTTGTTAAGTTTCCGTCCCATGAGTGAGATAGCAGACTTCAAACAGGAAATGCAGGCGGGAAAAAATCCACGGGATATAAAATTTTTACTGGCTGAAGAAATTATTAGCCGTTTTCACAGTGAAGCAGAGGCGACAGCGGCACGTGAAGGTTTTATTGCGCAGTTTGCTAAAAACAAAGTACCCGATGATATTCCAGCATTAAGTTTTGATGCGCCGGCAGAGGGATATCCGATAGCCAATTTACTTAAAGACGCCGGTTTATGCGGCAGTACCAGTGACGCTATGCGTATGATTCAGCAGGGTGCCGCAAAAATTGATGGTGAGAAAATTGCTGATAAATCAGTAAAAATAATGAAAGGCACAGAAGCGGTGTTCCAGGTAGGTAAACGAAAATTTGCCAGGTTGACAATCAGTTAATGTTTTAGAGGTGTTTATGTTCAACGTTAAAATTTATTTATTGTTTATTGTCTCTATTTTAAACATCGCCTGTTCACCGACAGGCAGTGATTCCAACCGTGTCGAACTGTCTGATCTGGTTGGTATGTGGAATAGCTCGGAAAATCATGGTGCAAATAGCGATGTAATCTATACTCGTATTACCAATGATGGTGGAATTATAGAATACGATTTTGACGGCGATGAAGTCGATTTAGGGTTGAATTGTTATCAAATAGATTCTGGTTCGGTAAAGCCGCTAGCAGCGCCGCTAGCAGCCAATCGATTTTTAGTGACTGCGGACATGCATGCAGGCAAGCAGTTCGAAATTGAAGTTGAATTACTTGATAATGGTCATGCCTTAAAAATCTATTTTCTGGATAGTGATAATCCCGCTAAAACGATTAAATCACAAATTTGGACGCGCGAGGCAGATGCTTCGATATTAGATAATGAACCTTCCTGCAGAAAATAAGGATTACCATGTTTCATTTAATTAATGCTCGTTTGTTTATTCGTCATCTGTTTTTAAGCATGCTGTTTTTTAGTCTTTTTTTTTACGCAGCGGCAATTTCGGCAAAACCTTTTACCGTGAGTACGGAGGTTAATATCAGGACAGGTGACTGGTTTCCCTTGCCTGTTGAAGATATGAAAGCGGCGGCTGTGGATACCGCATTAGCTGAACTGACTAAAGGCGGTTTATTCTCAATTGCAGCAGAGCCCGATACCAGCGACAGGCAATCAAATAAACTGCGCCTGGAAATCTCTTTGATCGGTCCTGCTGAAACGGCAAAATTAACAATTATGGTTAATTTAAAAGATCAGGCCAGCTATGTTTCAACAGCATCTATTTCCGTGCATGATATGGACTTTCAAGGCATTTATAATGCTTTTGAGCACATTGGTCTGGTTGCCGCGCAGCGCTTGAATGATAAAACCCAGGCGCTGCTTATAAAGCCGCGTACGCAATTAAAGACGGCTTCAGTAGCCAACAATAAAAAATTAAAAGCACTTTATGATGAGGCGCAAACATTAAAGCGCCAGTTTCAATATAACAAGTCACGTATTCTGTTTGAGCAGGTGGCAGATGCTAGCGGTGAAGGCAGCGAGTCTTTAGTGGTATTAGCCAACGATGAGCTTAAGTATGGCTTAACCGTGTTTGAAGCAAAACAGTCCATGGTCGCAATGGGCGGCGGCAACCCTGAACTTATTTCTAAATCCATCAGAAATGCAGAAAATCTTTATCGGCAAATTCTGGCTGAAAACAGTGATCACCTGATACGCACCCAGGAGGCGCAGTCAGCACTGGACAACTTGTCGGTAAGTTCAAATGCGCTGAAGAATGCCTTACGTGCGCAAACATTAATCGCCGCAAATAATGTTCGAATGATGCTGATGCAGG
This sequence comes from uncultured Gammaproteobacteria bacterium, assembly GCA_963768125.1. Taxonomy (GTDB): domain Bacteria; phylum Pseudomonadota; class Gammaproteobacteria; order SZUA-229; family SZUA-229. The sequence continues at coordinate 176,708 of CAVYHC010000028.1, read as the reverse complement.
AATACATGATGTCAGGCGCATGCCCGGATAAAAAAGAAACTTCGCGATATACTGCCGGCATGCATATCAATGTCAGTGTTAATAGCGTGAAAAAAAACGCTAAGGAAACGCGTTATGCTTTCACTGAAACCAGTACCGGCAACCCGTTTACACTTAGCTGTGCCAATCAGCAGATAACCGTTATTCATTAATCCAGCGTTAGCTTAAGTCGGTTTTATTAAGTCGGTTTTATATGGTCGCTCGAGCTTGTAGGTCTTGAGTCAGCTGTATTTTCTGGCTCAATGATTGCTTTTTAATCGATTAACAAACTGTCCAATTTTCTGCAGCGAAATATCAGTACCTGCTTTAATAAAGTAACTGATTTCCTGGTATATCAATTTAATGATTTCCATTAGCCTAACTCCCTGTTGTGGCGTATTTGTTCACTGCGCAGCGATTGCTGAGCCAGTATGGATAATCTTAGCAATGGAAGGATTTTATTGCCATTGACGGCTGTCAGGCATAACTGGATTGTGCTGTAGGAAAATGCTGACAGCTGTTCACTAATGTAATAAAAATAGATGAAGATGGGCAGCTGCAGCCGCTACTTTTTGAACAGCGTAGCTTCGATGTGCAGGCAAAGCTCTACGCTATCACTCACCAGAGGGGTTAAATTGTCCATGCCAAAATCGGTACGATTGATGAATGATTTTGCGCTAACAATAATGTCAGCAAGGCTTTTCGGATTGCTGTTGGGTAGCGAGGTTATTTTTACATCGAAATAGACCGGTCTGGTCACGCCATGCATGGTCAACATGCCTTCGAGGATGGCATGGTCATGTCTCAGCCACCATAGTTTTGTGCTAACGAATAAAATTTTTGAATAGGTATAGGTGTCGAGAAAGTATTCGCTTTTGAGCATGTTTTTAAGGTAGCCACGATCCATCTCCACCGAGCTGGTGTCCACCATTACCAGCATTTGTGATCGATCACCCCAGACTTCTTTTCGCAGGGCGAGGCCTCCCTGTATCCCTTTGAAGCGAGCTTCTATCCGGCCAATGATGCTGTTGACGCAAAATCCGACGCGGGAGCTGTTCTGCCGGATTTGGTAGAGACGGCCTTCTTCACTTGCCTGCAGCATTGACTGGATGATTGCAGGATCGACAATACCGCCGCGAAATGGGGCGCAGACCCTGTCGTTATCTTCTGATTGCAGGCTAAAGGCCGGCAATGAAAATAACATCAGCAATAGAAAAACAGGTATGCGCATGACCTTGCCCTAACTCTCCCTGGTTTTATTATAAATCAGAAGATCCAGCCGTGTACTTGACCTGAGTCTTAATTAATAGAAATATTTGGTAGCGGGCTGGGGCGAATATTCCGGCTTTTATTTGCACGCCGAAATATTATCGTAATGTCGGTTTTATTGGTTTTGGGTGTCCAGTTTTGCCCAGGTATCACGCAAAGTAACGGTACGGTTAAACGTCAGGTTTTCTGTTTTATTGTCTTTGACAAAATAACCGGTACGTTCAAATTGATAATGAAGCGCAGCGCTGGCGTCTGCGAGTACAGGCTCCAGCTTGCAGTTGTTTAACACGATTAAAGAGTTCGGATTTAAATGCTCGGTAAAATTTTCACTCGCGGCTGGATTCGGCTGGGTAAATAAGCGGTCATAGAGATTAACGTTAGCATCAATGGCATGTTCCGCTGATACCCAGTGGATAGTGCCTTTTACTTTTCGGCCATCAGCTGATGAACCGCCTTTGGTTTCTGGATCATAACGACAGATTAATTCAACCACGTTGCCATTTTCGTCTTTTACAAAATCAGTGCAGGTAATGTAGTAGGCATAACGCAAACGCACTTCGCGACCTGGCGATAAGCGGAAAAACTTTTTCGGTGCATCTTCAAGAAAGTCATCGCGTTCGATATAAATAGTTTTTGTAAAGCTTATGCTGCGTGTTCCCATCTCCGGTTTTTGCGGATGATTTTTAGCTGTCAGTTCTTCACTCTGGTCATCCGGATAATTTTCGATAGTTACTTTGAGTGGGTTTAATACGCCCATCACACGGATAGCGTGTTCGTTTAAATCTTCACGAATACTGTTTTCCAGTACCGCCATTTCAATAAAACTGTCTTTTTTGGTGACGCCGATACGATCACAAAAGTCACGAATAGACGCTGCCGTGTAACCGCGGCGACGCAAACCGGTAATGGTTGGCATGCGAGGATCATCCCAGCCGCTGACATGATGGTCTGTGACCAGCTGGTTAAGTTTGCGTTTACTGGTAATCGTGTATTTAAGCTGCAGCCGGGCAAATTCGATTTGTCGCGGATGGCAGGGTGTTTTGACCTCGTTCAGTACCCAGTCATACAGCGGGCGATGGTCTTCAAATTCCAGGGTGCATAGTGAATGTGTAATGTTTTCCAGGGCATCTGATATGCAGTGCGTATAATCATACATGGGGTAAATCGGCCACTCGTCACCTGTGCGCTGGTGATGCGCATGTTTAATGCGGTACAGGGCAGGATCACGCATGTTGATATTAGCTGATGCCATATCGATTTTTGCACGCAACAGGTATTTGCCATCTTCAAATTCGCCTGCGCGCATGCGGGCAAACAGATCAAGATTTTCTTCGATGCTGCGATTACGGTCCGGGCTTTCTTTACCCGCTTTGGTCAGGGTAGCCGCGATGTTCGCGAATTTCTTCAGCACTGAGCGAGTCAACGTAGGCTTTACCCTGTTTGATCAGCTCGACTGCATAGTCATAGAGCTGCTGAAAATAATCTGAAGCGTGATATAAGCCGCTCCACTCAAAGCCTAGCCATTTGACGTCTTCCATGATGGCGTCAACGTATTCGACATCTTCTTTTTCTGGATTGGTATCGTCAAAACGCAAGTTACATTGCCCATTGAAAGTCTTCAGCAATGCCAAAATTCAGGCATATCGATTTAGCGTGTCCAATATGCAGGTAACCATTGGGCTCTGGCGGGAAGCGGGTCTGTATTTCGCTGTGTTTTCCAGAATCCAGGTCATCCTGAATGATGTTGCGAATAAAGTTCGTAGGGGTAGTGATTTCGACTTCAGCTGGCATGGATTTGTGTTTTATATTCCAGTTATTTTCAGTAAAACGGGGCTAATAAGCGGCGTATTCTACCGCTGTAGCGAAGATTTTGCTGAATTTTATACGTTTTCTTTTTGTAAATAGGCTTTTTCTTTGTAACAGCTGGCGACAAAGATAAAAGTGATTGCCGTTATCAGCATCAGCAGGGTGAAAAACCAGAAATAATCTGCACCTGCGAGCTTGCTGCTGCCGTCTTCATTTTCTATAAAGAAATTTACCGCGCTGGTAAATAAATTACCAATGGCAATCGACATCATAAAAAAGGCCATGATAAATGATTTCATTTTTGCCGGCGCCTGTGTGTAGGAAAACTCCAGACAGGTAATGGAGATCATGACTTCTGCCGAGGTAAGAGCAAAATAGGCCAGAATTTGCCAGCTGATATGCGGTACCAGACCGCTGTCAATTTCTTCCTGTATAAGCGCGCTGATACTAAATGCTAAAACCGTAATAAACATGCCTGCCGATATTTTGCGTAGCGGTGTTAAGACCAGGACCTTGTTTATCGCAGGATAAATAAGGTATGAAAAAACAGGTATCAACAGCATGACCAGTAATGGGTTTGCCGCCTGCAGTTGTGAAGGTAATAATTCAAAGCCGAATAACATACGGTCCATTTTATCGGCTTGTAATACCCATGAGGAAGCGGTCTGATCAAAGAGAGCCCAGAACATGGCAACAAACAAATATAAAATACTGAGTCTGGCAACAACGCTTAATCCTTCACGGCTTAATGCTTCATGGACAAATGCTGTTCTAGCGGCGGGTATATGCACAAAACGATAACGCCCTGACCAGAAAATGACAGTGGCCAGTAACATCAAAATACCGGGAATGGCAAAAGCAGCAGCTGGGCCATAGGTTTGCAGTATCCATGGAATGAATAAAGTTGAGCCGAAAGCGCCTAGATTAATAGAAAAATAAAACCAGCCAAAAACACGAGGCAGTAAATGGCTGTTAGTCTGGCTGAATTGATCACCCACATGCGCGGAAACGCAGGGTTTAATGCCGCCAGCGCCGAGCGCAATTAAGCCAAGACCTATGGCTAAACCGATGCGGCTGTCATCAAGCGCAAGCGCAAAATGTCCTACTGTATAAACCAGTGATAAGGTAATAATGGTTCGGTATTTACCGAGTACGCCGTCAGAGATTAATGCACCTAATAGTGGAGTGAAATACACCGCAGACACAAATAAATGAAACCAGCCTTTGGCTTCATCCGGCGACATGTAATCAGCCTGGCCATTGGCATTTACCAGGTGTTGCGTCATAAACACTACCAGAATAGCGCGCATACCATAAAAGCTAAAACGCTCGGCCGCTTCGTTAGCGATAATGAAGGGGATGCCTTTGGGCAGTGTTGTTGCGGTCAGTGGTGCGCTAAGATATTTTTTCACTTTTTATTTTTTTTTGCTGCGGCAATGGCTTGAATCGCCCAGTGTGTCATTTCATCCGGATCATCGAGTACCTCGCCGGGTGCTTCATTGTATGACATGGAAAACTGTTTGCCATTTCGTTCATACCTGAATGGCGTCAAGGTTGCGTTCTTTGAAGTCGCCAATATTGCCGTTGTCGGTTTTGAAATATAAAACCTCATCAGCAACCAGGGCAAACATGATCTTTTCCTCGTGCTTTGACATTTATAAGGTAGAGGCCGTATCCGCCAAACATGGCGCGTGCTTTTACCTCGCCAACGCCTTGCAATAATTCGAGCAGGTATTCAATAAATTCGTTACTTTTTTTCATGACGGCCTGTACTGTGATATAACACGCTGTAGATTTATATCCTGCTGGATTTATAACATATTGGCCACCATAGAGCAGTGCTATTGGAAAATTTAATGCGAAAAAGCAAAGCCGAGCCTCTGAATGCTGAGGCGCTGAAAGCCGGCGTGGCGAAAATCAATCAAGCTGGACATGGCATGTCGTCGTGCATGAGTTGATTGACTCAACGCAATAGTTGGTCGCTGCAGCAAATCAAGACAGGTAAAGCCTTGCCCTTTGCCTGTTTTGCTGAAGCAGCAAACACAGGGCAGGGGGCGGCGTGGCAAACACTGGGTAATGACCGCGAATTCCAATATTGCGATGAGTCTTGCCTGGCTTTTTTCGTTATCGTATCAGCAGCTGCATTTGTTGCCTCTGTCCATTGCGGTGGCAATTGCGGAAACACTGGAAAGTCTTAACATTGAAAAATGTGCAGATTAAATGGCCGAACGATGTTTATGTGCAGGGGTAAAAAAATTGCAGGTGTTTTGATTGAAACGAAGCCGTTGATGACATGCCGGACTATAACAATACGTCAGTGGTGATGGCATAGGCGGTAATTTCGCATATGGATGAATGACGATATTGTCATCGCTTCAGAATAGCAATGTTGAAAGACTTATTAGCTATTAACTGATATCTGTGGAGAATATGAATCACAGAAGATTGAAGAATAAGCCAGAGCGAAAGCTGATCGCTTCGACTTTACTGCAAAATGTGATTGCTGTCTGTCAGCAGTTTCAGCAGGAGTCTAAAGAAAATCCTGGAAAAATTTCGGACGCAATATGATTTTTGTAAAGAGAAAGCCTGTTGAAGTGATTCTGGATAATAACGAAGTATTATCAGGCATTGCGCAAGGGGTAAATGATAATGCAGAATTGCTTGTTTTGATTGATGGCGAACAGCGTGTTTTTAATAGCGCAGATGTCAGTGTGAAAGCAGATTCAACTATTTAATGAAAATGAGAATTAACAGGCCATGATATTAACCGTGGATATCGGCAATAGCCGAATCAAATGGGCTTCATGGCAAGCTGAAGAAATTGTTGCCCGCGGTGCGGTCGGCTATGAGAAAGATAATGTATCGGATTTTTTTGATGAATTATTTTCGAAGGTAGAAAAACCGTCTCGTGTTTTTGCAGTATGTGTTGCCGGCGACGAAGCTGCCATGAAACTAAGTGAATGGATTAAGCGGCATTGGCAGCTCGACGTTGAATATCTGAAAACAGAAAAACAATTTAAAGATATAATAAATGCCTATGATGACCCGGCGCAACATGGTGCGGATAGATGGGCGGCAGTTGTTGCTGCTCATCAATATTTCCCGGACTCTTCAGTCTGCGTGATCAGTGCGGGAACGGCTGATAACCTTTGATCTAATAAATAAAAATGGGCAGCATTTAGGTGGTTATATATTGCCGTCATACGCTACTATGCATGCCGCATTGATAGCTGACACAGAAAATGTGGAGTCTGCATACAGTATGCAGTTTAATGATCACGCTATACCGAATAATACCAATGATGCGGTTAATCAGGGTCTTGCATACGTTTTTGCGGGCCGGGATTCGTGAGCTTTGTCCAGCTGGCACGCGATAAGATGGATGAGTCAATGCAGATTATTATTACCGGCGGTTTTGCGCAAACAATTATAGACTATCCGGATATGCCGGTTATGCATCACCAGCCGGATCTGATTATGCAAGGGCTGTATAACATTATGAAACAACGTAAAAGTTAAGTGGATAAGTAATATGCGCTGGTTATTTTTAATTGTACTTGTCATTAAACCTTGTTTACATAGCGTGGCAAATTAGTCTGCCTGGCACGGCATCTTATGCCAATGTGCCACCGCTAAAAAATGTTCAGCCGGTCATCTTGTTAAGCGAGCTTGAAAAAGCGGCAGCCTGAAAGTTCTAATGAAGCGGAGGTAAAACCTGCGAAACAGGACGAGCTTATAGCGATTGCTGAAGTAACAGAAGAAACAAAAACAGAAGCGGCAATCGAAGATTTAATGGTGTCAGTTAACGCTGAAAATAAAACATCTGAGCAACAAAGTGGTCGCAGATAAAAAACCAGCGCCAGCGAGCAAAGTTGCAGAGTCGGGCGTAGTTCCCATTGTCGAGACTGAGGCCGAAGCATCGAAAAGTGAAAACTGTTTTACTTTGGGGCCATTTCGAGATCTGGATAAATTGCGTGCTTTGACGCAAGAAATTATATCTTATGTGTATTAAGACAGATTTTCGCGGCAGTGAAGAAAAAGAGCAGTCTCTGTATCTGGGTTTATATTAAACCTGAGAAAAGCCGTAAAAAAGCGATCGAAACAGGTGATCGCCTGAAATCGAAAAAAATAAAAGATTTTTACGTGATACGTGATGGCGAACAAAAGAACGGCTTGTCACTTGGTCGTTTTAAAAGCAAAAGCGGTGCTTATGAGTTGGCGAAAAAAGTGAAAAAACTCGGCTTTGAAGTCACAGTAGAGCCGTTATTCAAAAGTCATACGATTTATTGGCTAGATTATCAGCTGGCCAGCGGCGTAAAAATTCCTCGAATCGATTTTTGAAAAATATATTAAATCTTCGGCAAAAGATAAAATTAGCCGTTTTAGTCGGCAGTGTGGCGCTTGAAATTTGACTGATAGCGGGTAATCGTTTGCTTATACTGGATCCGTGATATTTGTGTTTATTCTGTTTGTATCGGCCCGTCATGCTGGCTGCTTGCCTGATTTGAAGAAGTAATTTCAAAAAAATCTCATATTTACCGTAAATCTTATTGCTTTCAGCGGGTTGATTCCCTACAATTGCGCCCCTTGCCGGTGTAGCTCAGTTGGTAGAGCGCCTCACTTGTAATGAGGATGTCGTGGGTTCAACTCCTGTCACCGGCTCCAAATAATGCCCATAGCTCCAGATAACGCATAAAAGGAGCTGTGGGCGTTTTTATTCCGCAGCATGGGTTTTAGTGGTTTATTGACTGCAGCGGCGGGAAAAAAGAGTAGTTTCTTCGTTCTTGAGCGTGGCGTAAATCCTGCTTTTACGAGGCTAAAAAATAATCGCTGTATCAGCGTGTTACGGTTGACAGTTGCGCTGTGCTCAAGCAAAATGTGCGGCTTGATTTTTGGAGGGGTTCCCGAGCGGTCAAAGGGGGCAGATTGTAAATCTGCTGGTTCTACCTTCGGAGGTTCAAATCCTCCCCCCTCCACCATAAGTTAGAACAAGTGCTAGCAGGATAAGTTGGACCTGCTGGCGGGTAGGCTCTCTCAGGTAGGGGAGGGTTTGGACCGATAAGAGGTTCAACAAAATTGTCAGGAACAATTTTGAACAGCGCGTTTTTAGCGCTGACCCGAAGGGCGGAAGGCAGGGAGCCTGGAGTAATCCTTGTCCTTGCCACCATAAAGTTAGTAAAGGATTATTCCCACGCATAATGATGGGGGTCATTCGCAGTTTGAATTGCGGGTGTAGTTCAATGGTAGAACTTCAGCCTTCCAAGCTGAATACGTGGGTTCGATTCCCATCACCCGCTCCATATTTTGGTGCGCCAGGTTTGATGGGCCCGGGTTGTGAAAGACTTTGGCTTTGATGAGTCAGATGGGGTGTCCTGAATAAGAAGGATAAGGTTTTGGCTCATATAGCTCAGTCGGTAGAGCACTTCCTTGGTAAGGAAGAGGTCACCGGTTCAAATCCGGTTATGAGCTCCAGTTGCTAAGATGGCCAGTGCTGAGATGGCCAATTACTGGCATAGATGCCGGTTTGTTAAGCGCAAATAATTAGTAGTTTGATTTATTTATAAATAATGTTGTCAATTTAGATATTAATACCTTCGGGGGAGACACTAGACATGTCTAAAGAAAAGTTTGAAAGAAATAAGCCACATGTAAATGTAGGCACAATTGGACACGTAGACCATGGTAAAACTACCTTAACGGCTGCGCTGACAAAAGTAATGGCGGAAGCGCAGGGCGGCGAAGTTAAAGCCTTTGATCAAATTGATAACGCACCCGAAGAACGTGCCCGTGGTATTACCATTGCGACCTCACACGTAGAGTATGAGAGTGAGAACCGCCACTATGCACACGTTGACTGTCCGGGACACGCCGACTATGTGAAAAACATGATTACCGGTGCAGCGCAAATGGACGGCGCGATCCTGGTGGTGTCGGCTGCAGACGGCCCGATGCCACAAACACGTGAGCACATCCTGTTATCTCGTCAGGTGGGTGTACCTTACGTATTGGTGTTCATGAACAAAGCCGACATGGTTGATGATGCAGAACTGATCGAACTGGTTGAAATGGAAATTCGTGAGCTGCTGGATGCTTACGAATTCCCGGGTGATGATACGCCCATTATCGTGGGTTCAGCACTAAAAGCGCTGGAAGGCGATACTTCAGAGGTCGGCGTACCGTCAGTGATTAAGCTGGTTGCGGCCATGGATGATTACATTCCGCAGCCAGAACGCGCCATTGATCAGCCATTTTTGATGCCGGTAGAAGACGTGTTCTCTATCTCGGGTCGCGGCACGGTTGTTACCGGTCGTATCGAGCGCGGTGTGGTGAACGTTGGCGAAGAAATAGAAATCGTCGGTATTCGCGACACGCAGACAACCACCTGTACCGGTGTAGAAATGTTCCGCAAACTGCTTGACCGTGGCGAAGCCGGCGATAACGTTGGTTTGTTGCTGCGTGGTCTGAAGCGTGAAGAAGTTGAGCGTGGCCAGGTCTGCTGTAAGCCTAAAAGCGTTAATCCGCACACCAAGTTTGAGTGTGAAGTCTATGTATTAAGTAAAGATGAAGGTGGTCGTCACACGCCATTCTTCAACAACTATCGTCCGCAGTTCTATTTCCGTACCACAGACGTGACAGGTGCTTGTGACCTGCCGGAAGGTGTCGAGATGGTAATGCCGGGTGATAACGTGAAAATGACAGTAACACTGATCAACCCGATTGCGATGGAAGAAGGCTTGCGCTTTGCGATTCGTGAAGGTGGTCGTACCGTTGGTGCAGGTGTTGTTTCTAAAATTATCGAGTAAGTATTTACTCTAAATGAGTATAGCGGGAGGTGCGGCAATGCCACACCTCCCGCGTACGGTTAGGCCAGTGGCTCAATTGGTAGAGCAGCGGTCTCCAAAACCGCAGGTTGGGGGTTCGAGTCCCTCCTGGCCTGCCAGCATTATTAAGATGGCAGGTGTTTAAATGGTCGCCAAGACCGAAGAAGTAGTTTCTAACAAACTGGATACATTCAAGCTAATGCTAGCGATAGCCGTGCTGATATTCGGTATTGTTGGATTTTATTACTACGAAAGTGAATCGCAGTTGTATCGTGTGCTGGGTGTTGTGTTCGCCGCAATAGTTGCTATTGCTATCAGTTCAACCACACGTTTAGGTCAGGGTTTGATCGGCTTTGGCCGCGAGTCGCGCATGGAAGTGCGCAAAGTTGTGTGGCCAACACGTCAGGAGACCGTGCAGACAACCTTTATGGTTATTGTGGCGGTGATTATCATTGGCATTTTTCTTTGGTTGATTGATATGCTGCTCGCGCAAGCAATCCAGTTAATAACAGGGGGCGCATAAGTCATGGCTAAGCAGTGGTATGTTGTTCATGCTTATTCAAATTTTGAAGGCAAGGTAAAAGCTTCTTTGCAAGAACATATTCGCCTTGCGGGTATGGAAGATATGTTTGGTCAGATTCTAATTCCTACCGAAGAAGTGGTTGAGATTAGAGACGGTGTTAAGCGTCGTTCAGAGCGTAAATTTTTCCCCGGCTATGTGCTGGTGGAAATGGAAATGAATGATGAAACCTGGCATCTGGTAAAAGATGTTCCCAAGGTAATGGGTTTTATTGGCGGAACGAAAGATCAGCCTGCACCGATTACCGAAAAAGAAGCGATGGCGATTGTGAATGCGATTGCTGAAGGTGTTGAGAAACCAAAGCCAAAAGTATTGTATCAGCCCGGTGAAGTTGTACGTGTTACTGATGGGCCGTTTAATGACTTTAACGGTGTGGTTGAAGATGTCGATTATGATCGCAACCGTTTAAAAGTTGCGGTGCTGATTTTTGGTCGTTCAACACCTGTAGAGCTTGAGTTTAGCCAGGTAGAGAAAGGCTAAAGATAGTTTTAAGTTGGCAGTTTGCAGTTGGTAGTTAAAAGCGTTTGTTTTTACTGCCAACTGATAACTGCCAACTTTTTAGTGTATAAAATCAGAGTTTTTAATACACTGATTTATTTTTAATGAACAAACGGGGAGCCCGAACTAAGTACGGCGTTTGCACCCGGGAGAGTAAAATGGCTAAAAAAGTAGACGCATATATCAAATTGCAGGTACGTGCAAATGAAGCGAACCCAAGTCCACCGGTTGGTCCTGCATTAGGTCAGCACGGTGTTAACATCATGGAATTCTGTAAAGCCTTCAATGCCAAGACGCAGAACATGGAAAAAGGCATGCCGATTCCTGTTGTTATTACCGTTTATACTGATAAAAGTTTTACCTTTATCACCAAAACACCACCGGCATCCGTTTTATTGAAAAAAGCTGCAGGTGTACCTAAAGGCAGCGGTGAGCCGCACATAAAGAAAATAGGCAAAGTTAACCGTGCGCAATTAGAAGAAATTGCAACAACTAAAATGCCTGATCTAACAGCGGCTGATATGGATGCGGCTGTTCGTACTATTGCTGGTAGTGCACGTAGTATGGGTATCGAGACTGAGGGTGTGAACTAATGGCTAAGTTAACTAAACGCAGTAAAGCAATTAACGAAAAAATAGATAAAGATAAGGTTTATCCGATAGAAGAAGCGCTGTCTTTATTGAAAGAAGTGTCTGCGGTTAAATTTAATGAATCGGTAGATATCAGTGTAAATCTTGGCGTAGACCCTAAGAAGAGTGACCAGGTTGTACGTGGTGCGACGGTTTTGCCAAACGGTACCGGTAAAGAAGTGCGCGTTGCCGTGTTTACTGATGGTGATAATGCGATCGCTGCAAAAGAAGCGGGTGCCGATATTGTTGGTATGGATGACCTTGCTGCCGAAATTAAAAAAGGCATTATGGACTTTGACGTTGTTATTGCATCACCTGACGCTATGCGTGTTGTCGGTCAGCTGGGTCAGATACTGGGTCCTCGTGGTCTAATGCCTAACCCTAAAGTTGGTACAGTAACACCTGATGTTGCGACTGCAGTTAAAAATGCCAAGTCCGGTCAGGTGCGTTACCGCGTAGATAAAGCCGGCATCATTCATTGTTCTATTGGTACTGTAAAGTTTGAAGTGCAGCAGCTAAAAGAAAATATTGATGGCTTGATTGCTGATTTGATTAAAGCGAAACCAACGGCAGCTAAAGGTGTATTTCTTAAGAAAATTTCTGTTTCAACGACAATGGGCCCTGGCTTGACGGTTGATCGAGTCAGCTTATGTAAGGGCTAGTTGCAGCTGGGGTTATTCGGCCGTTGAAATAAGAATTTGTTGTTATCCATTGGTTTTTTCGATAGCTGAACAATGATTTGACAGCCGAGTAATCGGTGTCGTCAGAGACCGTAGGTGTGAGATTTCCGGAATAATATGCGGAATGATTTGCTTAATTTCCTACGTAGATGGTGACTCCCTGTAATGAGAACACCTTGGTGGGTCATGCATGTTGCATGGTCTGTTTACTTGGCTAGGTTAATGATTATGTTGAACTTTAAATTGTTAATCCTGGCTATAACAGGAGAGCTAAAGTGGCACTAAGTCTTGAAAGCAAGAAAACAATTGTCGCTGAAGTTTCTAACGTTGCCGCCGGTGCGTTTTCAGCAGTTGCTGCTGAATATCGTGGCATGACCGTCGATGAAATGACTGAATTACGTGTTAACGCACGTAAAGAAGGCGTTTATCTTCGTGTTGCCAAGAACTCACTGGTAAAACGTGCTGTTGAAGGTACCGAGTTTGAGTGTATGCAGGATTCTTTAGTGGGGCCGCTGATTATGGCGTTCTCTCAGGAAGATCCAGGTGCAGCCGCTCGACTTATTAAGGATTTTTCAAAAACCAATGACAAGCTAATTGCCAGAGTAATTGCAATTGGTGGTGAAGTGTTGCCTATCGAGCAACTCGAAGCACTGTCTAAACTGCCGACTCGTGATCAGGCTATTGCTATATTGATGGCAGTGATGAAAGCGCCGGTAGAAAAATTCGTTCGTACTCTCAACGAGCCGCACGCGAAATTTGTTCGCACTGTGGCTGCTGTACGTGATCAAAAAGAGGCAAGTGCGTAGTAATTGACGCTTTGTAATTTTAACATTTTTTTAATATTTAATAATCTGGAGAATAGTCATGGCTGTTTCTAAAGATGATATTCTGGAAACTATTTCCAATATGTCTGTAATGGAAGTTGTAGATCTTATTTCTGCAATGGAAGAAAAATTTGGCGTATCTGCGGCTGCTGCTGTAGCGGCTGCACCTGCTGCTGGCGGCGAAGCTGCTGCAGCTGAAGTCAAAGATGAGTTTGATGTTGTATTAACTGGTTTCGGCGAGAACAAAGTTGCTGTTATTAAAGCTGTTCGCGCTATCACAGGCTTAGGTCTGAAAGAAGCGAAAGACGCAGTAGAAGGTACGCCTACTACTGTTAAAGAAGCTGCAAGCAAGGATGAAGCTGAAGAAGTTAAGAAGCAGCTTGAAGAAGCTGGCGCATCTGTCGAGCTTAAATAGAGGTATCACGCTGAGCTTGGTGACCCTGATGGGTTGGCAGAATCAGCGGCAGGCAGGCTGGAAACACTGTTATTTAAATAACAGTGTTTTCCCGGCCTTTTCCTGTTTCTGTGTATAAATGGCCGCTTGTATAAAGCGAGCCTTATGATAGTTGTAGTAGTTTTAAATACTACGCCTAATAAATTTTAGATTAAACGAGGAAAACTGATGACATATTCTTTTACCGAGAAAAAGAGACTCCGCAAGGATTTCGGTAAGCGTCCACCTGTTCTGGATGTGCCCTATTTGTTATCTATGCAACTTGACTCATTTCGTGGTTATTTGCAATCAGAGAAAACAGCAGCGCAACGTGAAAACACCGGTTTGCAGGGTGCTTTTGAATCAGTTTTCCCCATTGTTAGTTATTCAGGCCATGTCAAGCTGCAGTTTGTCGAGTACAAACTGGGCAAGCCGGTGTTTGATGTTAAGGAGTGTCAACTTCGTGGCATGACTTATGCCGCACCACTGCGTGTGATTTTACGTCTTGAAATTTACGACAAAGACAATAAAAAGAAAACCACACCAAAAGAAGTGAAAGAGCAAGAAGTATTCATGGGTGAAATGCCTTTAATGACAGACAACGGTACCTTTGTTATTAATGGTACGGAACGGGTAATCGTCTCTCAGTTGCATCGTTCACCGGGTGTGTTATTTGATCACGATAAAGGTAAGACACACTCATCAGGTAAGATTTTATATTCTGCGCGCGTCATCCCTTACCGTGGTTCCTGGCTGGATTTTGAATTTGATCCTAAAGACAGTGTTTTTGTCCGTATTGACCGTCGTCGTAAATTACCGGCGTCAATACTGTTACGCGCCTTAGGTTACAACAACGAAGAAATTCTTGATATTTTCTTCGAAAGTATTGAATACAGCTTTACCAAAAATGGTGTGAGTTTTGACCTGGTTCCTGAGCGTCTGCGTGGTGATACCGCCACTTTTGATATCACTGCTGGAAAAGAAGTAATTGTTGAAACAGGCAAACGTGTGACTATGCGTCATATCAAGGCGCTGGAAAAGAAAAAAGTTAAGAAGCTGAATGCGCCATTGGATTACCTGGTGGGTAAAGTATTAGCGGTAGATCTCATCGATCAGGAAACCGGTGAAGTGATGGTGCCTGCCAACGCTGAGTTTACCGAAGAGTTAATCGCTTTTATTCAGGAAAAAGGTATCAAGAGTGTACGTGTAATCTATACCAACGATCTGGATGCCGGCCCATTCATCTCCAATACGCTGGCGGTTGACAGCAGCACGACAAAACTGGAAGCGCAGATAGAAATTTATCGCATGATGCGTCCCGGTGAGCCGCCAACAAAAGATGCGGCTGAAAACCTGTTTAACAATCTTTTCTTCTCGGAAGATCGTTATGATATTTCTACTGTTGGTCGTATGAAATTTAACCGACGCTTACAGCGTGATTCGTCTGAAGGCCCTGGTGTGCTTTATGATTCACGTCATTTCGCGGAGCGCAAAGACGATTTTGCGAAAGATTTATACGAGAAACTCGGTGATACTTCAGACATCATTTCTGTGATGAAAGAGCTTATTTCTATTCGTAACGGTAACGGTATTGTCGATGATATCGATCATTTGGGTAATCGCCGTATTCGTAGCGTTGGTGAAATGGCGGAGAACGTTTTCCGTGTTGGCCTGGTTCGTGTTGAGCGTGCAGTAAAAGAGCGTTTAACGACTGCTGAGCAAGACGGTTTGATGCCACAGGATTTGATTAACGCGAAGCCAGTGGCTGCTGCTGTTAAGGAATTCTTTGGTTCAAGCCAGTTGTCTCAGTTTATGGATCAAAATAATCCATTATCTGAAGTAACACACAAGCGCCGTATTTCAGCCTTAGGCCCCGGCGGTCTGACACGTGAGCGTGCCGGTTTTGAGGTACGTGACGTACATCCAACACATTACGGTCGGGTATGTCCGATTGAGACACCTGAGGGTCCAAACATTGGTTTGATTAATTCGCTTTCAGTGTATGCGCGAACTAATGAATATGGCTTCCTTGAAACACCTTATCGTAAAGTTGTTAAGGGTGTAGCAACCGCCGAAATTGATTACCTTTCTGCGATTGAAGAAAGCACCTATGTTATTGCTCAGGCGAATGCCACCATGAGTGACAAAGGTAAGTTGCAAGATGAGCTGGTGTCCTGTCGTCACTTAAATGAATTCTCATTATCAGTACCGGCTGATGTGCAATATATGGATGTATCGCCAAGACAGATTGTATCTGTTGCTGCGTCATTGATTCCATTCCTTGAGCACGATGATGCTAACCGTGCCTTGATGGGTTCAAACATGCAACGTCAGGCAGTGCCGACTTTACGTGCAGACAAACCGTTGGTTGGCACAGGCATGGAACGTGCCGTGGCACATGATTCGGGTGCTTCTGTGGTAGCCGTTCGTGGCGGATTAATTGATTCTGTTGATTCCGGACGTATCGTTATTCGTGCGCATGAGGCGGAAGCCGCTGATGGCGCAACGGGTGTTGATATCTATAACCTCACCAAGTACACACGCTCAAACCAGAATACCTGTATTAATCAGCGCCCTTTAGTGCGCGTTGGCGATACAGTGTCAGCGCGGCGATATTATCGCTGATGGTCCATCAACGGATATGGGTGAGCTGGCACTGGGTCAGAACATGCTGGTTGCCTACATGGCGTGGAATGGTTACAACTTCGAGGACTCAATCATTATTTCTGAGCGCGTGGTTGAAGAAGATCGTTACACTACCATTCATATTCAGGAATTAAGCAGTGTTGCTCGTGATACCAAGTTGGGCTCTGAAGAAATTACTGCAGATATTCCAAACGTTAGCGAAAGCCTGCTCTCTAAGCTGGATGAGTCCGGTGTGGTGTATGTCGGTGCTGAAGTAAAACCGGGCGATATTCTGGTCGGTAAGGTGACACCAAAAGGTGAAACCCAGTTAACAGCTGAAGAAAAATTATTGCGTGCCATCTTTGGTGAAAAAGCCTCAGACGTTAAAGATTCATCTTTACGTGTCGGTGCGAGTACTTACGGTACGGTAATCGGTGTCCAGGTATTTACCCGTGACGGCGTTGATAAAGACAAGCGTGCCATTGAAATTGAAGAAGAAGAAATTGCTTCTGTGAAGAAAGATGTCGATGCCCAGTGGCGTATTATCGAAGAAGACTTGTTTGCTCGTATGGCAAGCGTTTTTACCGGTAAACAGGCGGCCGGTGGACCTGCTGGTCTGAAGTCAGGTGATAAAATTACAGCGGCTTATCTGAAAGAGCTGGATCACAAAGACTGGATGCAGATTCGACTTAAGAACGAAACTGAAAATGCCCGTATTGAAGCGTTGGCTAAACAGCATAAAGAGCAGCGTGAATTACTCGATGCTTACTTTACCGAGAAGAAAGACAAACTGACAGCAGGTGATGATTTGGCGCCTGGCGTACTGAAGATGGTTAAAGTTTATCTTGCGGTTAAACGTCGTATGCAACCTGGCGACAAGATGGCGGGTCGTCACGGTAACAAAGGTGTGGTTTCAACTATCGTACCGGTTGAAGATATGCCGCACACTGCTGATGGCACACCGGTTGATATTATTCTGAACCCATTGGGCGTGCCTTCACGTATGAATGTAGGTCAGGTTTTAGAAACGCATCTAGGGCTGGCGGCAAAAGGCCTGGGTGATGTTATCGGCAAGATGCTCGATGACAAAGCGTCTGTTACAGAGATGCGTAAATTCTTGAATGAAATTTACAATCATGATGGTGGTGGCAAAGTGGATCTGAAATCGTTCACCGATGAAGAGCTCATGGATATGGCGCGCAATCTGCGTAAAGGTGTGCCGATGGCTACACCAGTATTTGACGGTGCCAATGAAGCCGAGATCCATCGTATGCTGGAACTGGCTGGAATGCCAGTAAGCGGTCAGACAACGCTGTTTGACGGCCGAACCGGCCAGCAATTTGATAACCCGGTCACTATTGGCTACAAATACATGCTGAAATTGAATCACCTGATTGATGACAAGATGCATGCGCGCTCGACCGGCCCTTACAGTCTGGTCACGCAGCAGCCACTAGGCGGTAAAGCGCAGTTTGGTGGCCAGCGCTTTGGTGAGATGGAAGTATGGGCACTGGAAGCGTACGGTGCTGCATACACCTTGCAGGAAATGCTAACGGTTAAGTCAGACGATGTCGCTGGACGTAACAAGATGTACAAGAACATTGTTGATGGTAATCATCATATGGAGCCGGGAATGCCGGAGTCCTTCAATGTGCTGCTTAAAGAGATCCGTGCTTTAGGTATCAACATTGAACTGGAACTGGAGAACAAGTCTTAACAGGACAAACTCCCGGCGCAGGCCGCATAACAGCGTAACCCGTGTTACATATAAATCAGATAAATAATTCATACAGGATTAAAGAGCAATGAAAGACTTACTTAAGCTCATTAAACAACCAGGCCAGAACGAAGATTTTGATGCAATTAAAATCAGCCTTGCGTCACCAGCGCAAGTTCAGTCCTGGTCTTTCGGTGAAGTGAAAAAACCGGAAACCATTAACTATCGTACATTTAAACCAGAACGTGACGGTCTGTTCTGTGCCAAGATTTTTGGTCCGGTTAAAGACTATGAATGTTTGTGTGGAAAATACAAGCGTCTGAAACACCGTGGTGTGGTTTGTGAAAAATGTGGCGTTGAAGTTACCCAGTCAAAAGTGCGTCGCGAGCGTATGGGGCATATTGATCTTGCCAGTCCGGTTGCACATATCTGGTATTTGAAATCACTGCCTTCTCGTATCGGCCTGTTGTTAGACATGACCTTGCGTGAAATCGAACGTATTCTTTACTTTGAAGCATTTGTTGTTATTGAGCCGGGTTTAACCACGCTGGAAAAAGGTCAGTTATTAACCGACGAAACCTACCTTGAAGCCATTGAAGAACATGGTGACGAGTTTGATGCGCGTATGGGTGCCGAAGCCGTTCATGAAATGCTTAAGGGGCTGGTACTTGAAGAAGAGAGAGTTCAGATTCGTGAAGACATGGGTGCTACCAAGTCTGAAACTAAACTGAAGCGTCTGGCTAAACGTCTGAAACTGGTTGAATCATTTATGGCTTCCGGTAATCGTCCTGAGTGGATGATTATGACAGTGCTGCCGGTGTTGCCGCCAGATTTACGTCCACTGGTTCCACTGGACGGCGGTCGTTTTGCAACATCAGACCTGAACGATTTATACCGTCGTGTTATTAACCGTAATAATCGTCTAAAACGTTTATTAGAGTTATATGCGCCAGACATTATCGTACGTAATGAAAAACGTATGCTGCAGGAATCTGTTGATGCCTTGATGGATAATGGCCGTCGCGGTCGTGCTATTACCGGCACTAATAAACGTCCACTGAAATCTTTAGCCGACATGATTAAAGGTAAGCAGGGTCGTTTCCGTCAGAACCTGTTAGGTAAACGTGTCGATTACTCTGGCCGTTCAGTCATTGTGGTTGGCCCAACATTGAAATTACATCAGTGTGGTTTGCCGAAGAAAATGTCACTTGAATTATTCAAGCCATTTATCTTCAATAAATTATTGCGTCGCGGCCTGGCGACAACCATTAAAGCGGCGAAGAAAATGGTTGAGAAAGAAGGTCCGGAAGTATGGGATATTCTTGATGAAGTTATCCGTGAGCATCCCGTTATGCTTAACCGTGCGCCAACACTTCATCGATTAGGTATTCAGGCATTTGAGCCAGTACTGATTGAAGGTAAAGCGATTCAGTTGCACCCGTTAGTTTGTACCGCGTTTAACGCCGACTTCGACGGTGACCAAATGGCAGTACACGTACCGCTATCGATTGAAGCGCAATTAGAAGCGCGTACCTTAATGCTGGCGACAAACAATATCCTGTCACCGGCATCAGGCGACCCGATTATTGTACCTTCACAGGACATCGTATTGGGTCTGTATTATATGACGCGTGAATCAATCAACGTAACCGGTGAAGGCATGGTCTTTGCTGACGTTGATGAAGTGCATCGTGCGTATGACAGTGGCGCTGCACATCTGCAGGCGAAGGTTAAAGCGCGCATTAAAGAAATTGTATTTAATGACCTGGGTGAGCTGGAAGAACGTTTTAGTATTGTTGAGACCACTGTGGGTCGAGCCATCCTGTCAGAAATCATCCCTGCAGGTATTCCTTACGAATTAGTCAATCAGGACCTTGGTAAAAAAGCCATTTCTAATCTGATTAACTCCTGTTACCGCCAGGTCGGCTTGAAGGAAACGGTTATCTTTGCTGACCAGTTAATGTATACCGGTTTCAGATATTCGACGCGTTCAGGTATTTCTATCTGTATTAACGATATGGTCATTCCTGAAGAGAAGTCCGCTTTGCTTGCAGGTGCTGATGCAGAAGTAAAAGAAATTCAGGAGCAATACTCATCTGGTCTGGTAACCAATGGTGAGCGTTACAACAAAGTGGTTGATATCTGGTCGCATGCCAATGAAGCAGTGGCAAAAGCCATGATGGACAAACTCAGTACGGTTGAAGTGGAAGATGCTGAAGGCAATATGGTTAAACAGCCTTCATTTAATAATATTTTCGTTATGGCTGATTCCGGCGCTCGTGGTTCTGCCGCGCAGATTCGTCAGTTAGCGGGTATGCGTGGTTTGATGGCGAAACCGGATGGTTCCATTATTGAAACACCAATTACCGCGAACTTCCGTGAAGGTCTGAACGTACTACAGTACTTTATTTCTACTCACGGTGCGCGTAAAGGTCTGGCCGATACCGCGTTAAAAACAGCCAACTCCGGTTACCTGACGCGTCGTCTGGTCGACGTGGCACAGGACATGGTTATCCTGAAACAAGACTGTAACACTGAAAAAGGCATGCTGGTACAGTCGATCATTGAAGGTGGCGATGTTGTTATGCCACTGAGTGAGCTGGTACTGGGTCGTGTGGTTGCCCGTGATGTGGTTAATACCGATGATGAAGTATTGATTCCGCGTGATACTTTACTTGATGAGCAATGGGTTGAGCAGCTTGACGAACTGGGCGTTGATGAAATCTTTGTGCGTTCAGTTATTACCTGTGAAAACAAACAGGGTGTCTGTTCAATGTGTTACGGTCGTGATCTGGCGCGTGGCCATCTGGTCAACCACGGTGAAGCGGTTGGTGTCATCGCCGCGCAGTCAATTGGTGAGCCGGGTACACAGCTGACCATGCGTACTTTCCATATTGGTGGTGCGGCAAGTCGTTCTGCAGCAGCAAACAGTATTAGTGTGAAAACGACGGGTACCGTGCGTTTGCATAACATTAAAGTTGTGCCTCAGACCAGTGGTAACCTGGTGGCGGTTTCCCGTTCTGGTGAGCTGGGTATCACGGATGATCAGGGACGTGAACGTGAATTATATAAAATTCCATACGGCGCGGTCATTTCTGTTGAAGAAGAAGGCAAAGTGACCGGTGGCCAGGTTGTCGCAACCTGGGATCCGCATACCCATCCAATTATTACTGAAGTTGAAGGTAAGGTTAAATTTACTGATTTTGCTGATGGCATCAGTGTGCAGAAAGAAACGGATGAAATTACCGGTTTGTCATCCATTGTAATTATTGATCCTAAGCAGCGCCCAACAGCGGGTAAAGATATGCGTCCACTGATTACACTGGTGGATGCAAAAGGCAAAGACTTGAATATTGCTGGCACCGAACAGCCTGCGCGTTACTTCCTGCCATCCGGTGCGATTATTAATATCGAAGATGGTAACGATGTATCAGTGGGTGACATTATTGCGCGTATTCCTCAGGCATCCAGTAAAACCCGTGATATTACCGGTGGTCTGCCGCGTGTTGCTGACCTGTTTGAGGCGCGTAAGCCAAAAGAGCCGGCTATCATGGCAGAAGCAAGCGGCGTCGTCAGTTTCGGTAAAGAAACCAAAGGTAAGCAGCGTCTGGTTATTACCAAAGACAGTTCTGAAGCCGTTGAATCACTGATTCCGAAATGGCGTCACATTAACGTGTTCGATGGTGAGCACGTTGAGCAGGGCGAGGTGATAGCCGATGGTGAGCGTAGTGCGCATGATATTTTACGTTTACTGGGCGCGGAAGATCTGGCTGAATACCTGGTTAACGAAATTCAGGACGTTTATCGTTTACAGGGTGTGAAAATTAATGACAAGCACATCGAAGTCATCATTCGTCAAATGCTGCGAAAATGTGAAATTATCGAAGGTGGCGATTCAAGCTACCTGAAAGGTGAGATCCTTGAGCGCGCACGCGTTATTGAAGAATGTGAAAATCTGGTGGCTGCAGGAAAAGAGCCCGCTATCTTCGAACCAATACTGTTAGGTATTACCAAAGGTTCACTGGTTACTGAATCGTTTATTTCTGCGGCTTCATTCCAGGAAACGACAAGAGTATTAACCGAAGCTTCGGTTCGCGGCAGCAGCGACCCGTTACGTGGTCTGAAAGAAAACGTTATTGTTGGCCGCCTGATTCCTGCCGGTACCGGTCTTGCCTTTCATGAAGACAGGCATCGTCAGCGTACTGCAGACATAGAAGCGGCATTCATTTCTGAAGAGGAAGCCAGTGCTGAATTGGCGGCTGATGTCACTGAAGAGCTTGACGATGTCGAAATGCCAACGGAAATTATAGAAACGGCTGATTCGGCTGGCGCTAATGCAGAAACGGAACAACCTAAGCAGGATGCTTAACGATGTATTTGCCGCCCCGGCGGTAAAAAATGCCTTTAAATGGCGCTTATCCAGCCGTTAGCTGCTTGACAGTTAGCGGCGGTGGGCATAGAATTGCGCCTCTTTTGACAGGCCTCCTGAGTAGCATCTAGGGCCTGTCGTTTATTTTAAGCCTGTAGTAAATACCAACAGGCGCCGCTAAGTTAATGATTCGTGGCGGATTTTGGAGTTATAAATGACAACAATTAACCAATTAGTGCGTAAACCACGCCGCAGCAAAATTGTAAAAAGCAATGTTCCTGCGCTGGAAGCATGCCCGCAAAGACGTGGCGTGTGTACTCGTGTGTATACAACAACACCGAAAAAGCCGAACTCTGCGATGCGTAAAGTTGCTCGTGTGCGTTTAACAAACAGTTTTGAAGTGACGAGTTATATTGGTGGTGAAGGTCATAACCTGCAGGAACACTCGGTTGTGCTTATTCGTGGTGGTCGTGTGAAAGATTTACCTGGTGTTCGTTATCACGTAGTCCGCGGTAGTCTTGATACACAGGGCGTGGAATCACGTCGCCAGGGCCGTTCTAAATACGGTACTAAACGACCTAAGGGTTAATTCACAAACAACGCTTTTTAGAGAATACTAATGCCAAGAAGAAGAGAAGTCGCAAAACGAGAAGTTTTACCCGATCCAAAATTCGGTAGCACGCAGATTACAAAATTCGTCAACATGATTATGGTTAGCGGTAAAAAATCCGTTGCCGAAACTATCATGTATAAAGCACTGGATCGCATTGGTGAAAAAGCCACGGGCGAGCCAATGGACGTTCTTGACAAAGCATTAGAAAACGTCAGCCCGATGGTCGAGGTTAAATCTCGCCGTGTTGGTGGTGCAACTTACCAGGTACCGGTTGAAGTTCGTGCCAGTCGCCGGGTGACATTAGCCATGCGTTGGTTGATTGATTCAGCGCGCAAACGCGGTGAAAAATCGATGCAGTTGAAATTGGCCGGTGAGCTGATGGACGCTTCGGAAAATCGCGGCAAT
This sequence comes from uncultured Gammaproteobacteria bacterium, assembly GCA_963768125.1. Taxonomy (GTDB): domain Bacteria; phylum Pseudomonadota; class Gammaproteobacteria; order SZUA-229; family SZUA-229. The sequence goes on along the minus strand of CAVYHC010000028.1, from coordinate 153,421 downwards.
GCAGTTAAAAAACGTGAAGACACGCATCGTATGGCTGAAGCCAATAAGGCTTTTGCGCATTTCCGCTGGTAGTCTAAATATTTTAAACATCTGCTGGATTTGCTGGTAGATAAGGTCATTAGGCAGGAACATTAGGCAGGACAGGTCATGGCTCGCATCACGCCAATTAAGCGCTATCGTAACATTGGCATCATGGCGCATATTGATGCAGGCAAGACGACTACAACCGAACGTATCCTGTATTATACGGGCATATCTCACAAGATAGGTGAGGTGCATGACGGTGCTGCCACCATGGACTGGATGGAGCAGGAGCAGGAGCGCGGAATAACCATCACTTCTGCGGCTACCACCTGTTTCTGGCAAGGCATGAACAAGCAGTATGATGTGCACCGCATTAATATAATTGATACGCCCGGGCACGTTGACTTTACCATTGAAGTGGAACGTTCGTTACGAGTTCTGGATGGTGCCTGTGCAGTATTTTGTGCCGTTGGTGGGGTAGAGCCGCAGTCAGAAACAGTGTGGCGTCAGGCAAATAAATATCATGTGCCGCGCATGGCATTCGTCAATAAGATGGATCGTGCGGGTGCAGATTTTTTGCGTGTGGTCGATCAGATTAAGCAGCGTTTAGGCGCTACCCCTGTGGTGATGCAGCTTGCCATTGGTGCAGAAGAAAAGTTTGAAGGCGTTGTCGACCTCGTTAAAATGAAAGCGATTCGCTGGAAAGAGGAAGACATGGGCTCGGCTTTCGTTGAGAGTGAAATCCCGGCTGAGCTGCTGGCACTGAGTAATGAAAAGCGCGAAATCATGGTGGAGGCTGCGGCTGAAGCGAATGAGGCGCTAATGGATAAATATCTGGAAAGCGGCGAGCTGGATGTCGATGATATTAAATTGGGTATACGCCTGAGAACATTAGCGAATGAAGTTGTGCCGACATTCTGTGGCAGCGCTTTTAAGAATAAAGGGGTGCAGGCAATGCTCGATGCGTTTATCGATTACATGCCTTCACCAGTGGATGTGCCTGCTATTACGGGGCATCTTGATGATAAAGATGAAACAGTGGCGGAACGCCCTGCAGATGATAAAGCGCCATTTGCGGCACTGGGTTTTAAGATTGCAACGGATCCATTTGTCGGCAACTTGACCTTTTTTCGCGTTTATTCGGGTGTTTTAAAGACGGGTGATACGGTATTTAACCCGACTAAAGGCAAAAAAGAACGCGTTGGTCGTATTGTGCAAATGCACGCTAACCATCGTGATGAGATTAAAGAAGTGTATGCGGGTGATATTGCGGCTGCAATAGGACTTAAAGATGTCACTACCGGTGATACTTTATGTGACCCAGGGGCAGTTATTACGCTGGAGAAAATGGACTTTCCCGAGCCGGTTATTTCGGTGGCAGTAGAGCCGAAAACCAAGGCGGATCAGGAAAAGATGGGTGTGGCTTTAGGTAAGCTGGCACATGAGGATCCATCGTTTCGGGTGCATACGGATGAAGAGTCCGGCCAGACCATCATATCAGGCATGGGCGAGCTGCATTTAGAAATCATTGTTGAGCGTATGAAGCGTGAATTTAGTGTCAATGCCAATGTGGGTAATCCACAGGTTGCATACCGTGAAGCGATAACAAAAACGGTTGAGCACGAAGCAAAATTTATAAGGCAGTCGGGTGGTCGTGGTCAGTATGGTCATGTTTATCTAAGGATAGAGCCGCAGAAACCGGGTTCGGGATATGAGTTTGTTAATGCTGTCGTGGGTGGTGCGGTACCAAAGAGTTCATCCCTGCAGTCGATAAAGGTGTGCAGGAACAGATGCGCAGTGGCGTGCTGGCCGGTTATCCGATAGAAGACGTAAAAGTGACACTGTACGACGGTTCGTACCACGATGTGGACTCGAGCGAGATGGCTTTCAAAATAGCCGGTGCAATGTGTTTTCGCCAAGGTGCGCTGGAAGCGGGGCCAACCATACTTGAACCGATGATGAAGGTTGAGGTGGTGACACCGGAAGATTACATGGGCGATGTCATGGGTGATTTAAGCCGGCGCCGTGGCATGGTGGCTGGAATGGATGATACGCCCGCGGGCAAGAATATACATGCAGATGTGCCACTGTCAGAGATGTTTGGCTATTCTACATCGCTACGCTCGGCAACGCAGGGCAGGGCAACGTATTCAATGGAATTTGAGAAATATGCAGAAGCACCGAAGGTGGTAGCTCAGGCGGTCGTCTCCAGTAAAACAGGCATGTAATAAACGCCTGGCTCGGATTGGCTGCATTATAGCGAAAGCCGACAAAGCGGCTGTTTTATTTTTATCGGCAGGATGATGGGTTGCGGCAAACAATGCCTGCCCCGGCCTGCATAGTTAACTTTTAATGAACAATAAGATAATAGAGAAAAGGGGTAAAAACGGTGTCTAAAGAAAAGTTTGAAAGAAATAAGCCACATGTAAATGTAGGCACAATTGGACACGTAGACCATGGTAAAACTACCTTAACGGCTGCGCTGACAAAAGTAATGGCGGAAGCGCAGGGCGGCGAAGTTAAAGCCTTTGATCAAATTGATAACGCCCCCGAAGAACGTGCCCGTGGTATTACCATTGCGACCTCACACGTAGAGTATGAGAGTGAGAACCGCCACTATGCACACGTTGACTGTCCGGGACACGCCGACTATGTGAAAAACATGATTACCGGTGCAGCGCAAATGGACGGCGCGATCCTGGTGGTGTCGGCTGCAGACGGCCCGATGCCGCAAACACGTGAGCACATCCTGTTATCTCGTCAGGTGGGTGTACCTTACGTATTGGTGTTCATGAACAAAGCCGACATGGTTGATGATGCAGAACTGATCGAACTGGTTGAAATGGAAATTCGTGAGCTGCTGGATGCTTACGAATTCCCGGGTGATGATACGCCCATTATCGTGGGTTCAGCACTAAAAGCGCTGGAAGGCGATACTTCAGAGGTCGGCGTACCGTCAGTGATTAAGCTGGTTGCGGCCATGGATGATTACATTCCGCAGCCAGAACGCGCCATTGATCAGCCATTTTTGATGCCGGTAGAGGACGTGTTCTCTATCTCGGGTCGCGGCACGGTTGTTACCGGTCGTATCGAACGCGGTGTGGTGAACGTTGGCGAAGAAATAGAAATCGTCGGTATTCGCGACACGCAGACAACCACCTGTACCGGTGTAGAAATGTTCCGCAAACTGCTTGACCGTGGCGAAGCCGGTGATAACGTTGGTTTGTTGCTGCGTGGTCTGAAGCGTGAAGAAGTTGAGCGTGGCCAGGTCTGCTGTAAGCCTAAAAGCGTTAATCCGCACACCAAGTTTGAGTGTGAAGTCTATGTATTAAGTAAAGATGAAGGTGGTCGTCACACACCATTCTTCAACAACTATCGTCCGCAGTTCTATTTCCGTACCACAGACGTGACAGGTGCTTGTGACCTGCCGGAAGGTGTCGAGATGGTAATGCCGGGTGATAACGTGAAAATGACAGTAACACTGATCAACCCGATTGCGATGGAAGAAGGCTTGCGCTTTGCGATTCGTGAAGGTGGTCGTACCGTTGGTGCAGGTGTTGTTTCCAAAATTATCGAGTAATACCCGCTCAGTAGTAATCTGAGTCGTTATTTTATTTAGAGTTAAGAGAAAAGTATGGCTAATCAACACATAAGAATTCGTTTAAAAGCTTTTGACCATCACCTGATTGACAAGTCGGCCAGTGAGATTGTTGAAACGGCTAAACGGACAGGCGCTCACGTTAAGGGTCCTATTCCGCTGCCAACGAAAAAAGAACGTTTTACTATTCTTATTTCGCCGCATGTGAACAAGGATGCGCGTGACCAGTACGAAATCCGTACCCATAAGCGCATGCTGGACATTATCGACCCGACAGACAAAACCGTTGATGCTTTAATGAAACTGGATTTGTCAGCCGGTGTTGACGTGCAAATTAAGCTCAATTAGCACTATCACTTAAAAATAAAACTGGTATAATAGCCGGCTTTGCTGCCTGGCTAATAGCTTGATGAGATCTGTTTTAGCAGAGATCAGGTTATTTAAAGTTGCGGCGCAAAGACCAATTATCGTAAGTCCTCGTTTTCCATGGTATGGAGAGGGTCGGAAACTGCGAAAACAGAAATCGATATTATTTTTTAAAATATATTCGATATATAAACGTTAATTCATCGGCCACGATTGCGATAACAGCAGTTTTGGCCTGAAGACCTGTTACCTTGAAATTTAGGATGAGCAGGTTTTAATAAGCAGGATTCGACATGACTATTGGTGTTGTTGGTAAAAAAGCGGGTATGACGCGCATATTCACTGAGGATGGGCATTCCATTCCGGTAAGTGTAATTGAAATTGCAGCAAACCGTATTACCCAGATTAAAACAGATGAGACAGACGGTTATCAGGCTGTGCAGATAACGACCGGCTTGAAAAAAGCTTCTCGCGTTAATAAACCAATGGCGGGTCACTATGCCAAGGCCGGTGTTGAAGCGGGCCGTGGTTTGTGGGAATTTCGCCTTCAAGGTGATGAAGCGGCTGAGCTGGCAGTTGGTGGTGAGATCTCACTAGAAATGTTTGAGGCCGGGCAAAAAGTTGATGTCACCGGGCGTACTATCGGCAAAGGTTTTCAGGGTGGCATCAAGCGTCATCACTTTACCATGCAAGATGCTACGCACGGTAACTCGGTTTCTCACCGTTCGAACGGTTCAATCGGTATGTGTCAGACACCGGGCCGCGTCATTAAGGGTAAGAAAATGTCGGGTCATATGGGTAATGTGCAGCGTACAGTACAGACTCTTGAGTTGGTACGGGTAGATGTTGAGCGCGGTCTGTTATTGATTAAAGGTTCTGTGCCTGGTGCCAAAGGTGGTGACGTAGTCATCAAACCAGCGGTTAAAGTTTAAGTTATAAAGATTATAAGAGATTAGAATCGTGGATCTGCAATTACATAATAGTAAAGAAACAATCGCTGTATCAGATGCAGTGTTTGGTCTTGAGTACAAAGAAAGCCTGATTCATCAACTGGTGACTGCTTATATGGCAGGTGCTCGTTCAGGCACAAAAGCGCAAAAAAATCGCGCTGCTGTAAGCGGTGGTGGTGCCAAGCCATGGAACCAAAAAGGCACGGGCCGTGCTCGCGCCGGTACTATTCGTAGCCCATTATGGCGCAGCGGTGGTACGACTTTTGCTGCACAGCCACGTGACTATACGCAAAAGCTGAATAAAAAAATGTATAGAGCAGGTATCCGTTCTATTCTGTCCGAATTAAATCGTCAGCAGCGCTTAATTGTTGTTGAGGATATTACTGTTGATGCGCCTAAGACTAAACAGATGACTGCCAAGTTGGCTGATCTGGGTGTGAGCAAGACATTAATCGTTACTGAAACAGGCGATGAAAGCCTGTATCTGGCGGCGCGCAACCTGCCTTATGTAGAGATTACAGACGTTGCTGGTATGAATCCGGTAAGCCTTGTTCGTTATGATCATGTGGTGGTTACCGTGGGTGCGATACGTGCCATTGAGGAACAGCTGGTTGGAGAGAGCAAGTCATGAATCAGGAACGTATGCATCAGATTTTAGTTTCTCCTCATGTGTCTGAAAAAGGCACATTGTTAGCAGATCAGCATAATCAGCACGTTTTTAAAGTACTGTCTACAGCAACAAAAGCAGAAGTGAAGCAAGCTGTTGAAGGTATGTTTAAAGTTAAAGTAGAAAAAGTGCGTATTTTAAATATTAAGGGTAAAGCCAAGCGCTTTGGTGGCCGCATGGGTAAACGTTCTGATTTGCGTAAAGCATACGTTACTTTAATGGCAGAGAATGATATTGATTTCGCTGGTGCGAAATAAGTCAATACGATAATAGCGGATTAGTCATGGCAATAGTAAAAACCAAACCAACATCACCCGGACGTCGTTTTGTCGTTAAGGTTGTTAATAAAGAATTACATAAAGGTGCGCCGGAACGTTCACTGACTGAAAGTAAAAGTAAGTCAGGTGGTCGTAATAATGCGGGTCGTATTAGTGTTCGTCATATTGGTGGCGGCCACAAGCAACGTTACCGTATTATCGATTTTAAGCGTAACAAAGATGGTATACCTGCACGCGTAGAACGTATTGAATATGATCCAAATCGCACCGCAAATATTGCCTTGCTGGTTTATCAGGACGGCGTGAAAAGCTACATCATTGCACCTAAGGGTGTGACGGCAGGCGATGTGCTTCAGTCAGGCAGCGATGCACCGATTCGTGCTGGTAATACTTTGCCGATTGCAAACATTCCTATCGGTTCACAAATTCACTGTGTTGAAATGAAGCCAGGTAAGGGCGCACAGATTGCACGCAGTGCTGGCACTACTGCACAGTTACTTGCTCGTGAAGGCATATACGCAACTTTACGTTTACGTTCAGGTGAAATGCGCAAGATTCATACCGAATGCCGCGCCACTATTGGTGAGGTTGGTAACTCGGAGCATTCATTGCGTTCACTGGGTAAAGCGGGCGCTACTCGCTGGCGCGGTGTCCGTCCAACGGTTCGTGGTGTGGTGATGAATCCAGTCGATCACCCGCACGGTGGTGGTGAAGGTCGTACATCGGGTGGTCGTCATCCAGTGTCGCCATGGGGTATGCCGACTAAAGGTTACAGAACACGTAGTAATAAGCGCACAGACACAATGATCTTGCGTCGCAGAAATAAATAGTTACGAATAAATAACTGAGGAATTAAAGTGCCACGTTCATTAAAAAAAGGTCCATTTATTGATCATCATCTGATCACTAAAGTGAACAAAGCGGTTGAGAACAAAGATCGTAAACCAATTAAAACCTGGTCACGTCGTTCTACAATTTTTCCGGAAATGGTTGGTTTAACCATTGCTGTTCATAACGGCAGGCTTCACGTACCGGTGTTAGTTAACGAAAATATGGTTGGCCATAAGTTAGGTGAGTTTGCATTGACTCGCACTTATAAGGGCCACACTGCAAATAAAAAGGCTAAGTAAGGGTAATCATCGTGGAAGTTATTGCAAAACATAGATACGCGCGTATTTCTCCTCAGAAAATTCGCCTGATTGCTGATCAAATTCGCGGTTTACCGGTTGATACAGCATTGACTGCATTAAATTTTGGTGTCACTAAGTCATCAGATCTAATGAAAAAAGTACTGGAATCTGCAATTGCTAATGCAGAGCATAACGAAGGTGCTGATATCGATGAGTTACGCGTTTCAAAAGTATTTGTTGACGAAGGTCCAACAATGAAACGTATACAGCCTCGTGCAAAAGGTCGTGCAAATAGAATTTTAAAACGTTCAAGCCATATTACGGTTTGTGTGTCTGACAATTAAATCGACTGACAGTTAAGTTTGACAGTCAAAACAGGCAGCTAAAGAGAGATAATAATGGGTCAAAAAGTACATCCAGTAGGTATGCGTTTAGGTATTTCAGCAGATTGGAATGCGAAGTGGTACGCATCAACAAAAGACTTTGCAAATCTACTGAATGCAGACATTCAGGTGCGTGAATTTCTGCGTAAAAAACTGATTAGCGCCAATGTAAGCCGCATACAGATCGAGCGCCCTACAGGCTCAGCGAACATTACAATTCACACTGCCCGGCCGGGTGTTGTTATTGGTAAGAAAGGCGCGGATATAGAAGTTCTGCGCAAAGAAGTAGCAAAAATTATTGGTTTGCATATCAATGCTGTCAAAGTGAACATTGAAGAAATACGTAAACCTGAGCTGGATGCAAAACTTGTTGCTGAAAGTATTGCGCAGCAGCTTGAACGCCGTGTGATGTTTAGACGTGCGATGAAGCGCGCTATTCAGAACACCATGCGCATGGGTGCGCAGGGCATTAAGATTAAAATTGCGTGGTCGTTTAAATGGTGCAGAAATTGCACGTAGTGAAATGTATCACGAAGGTCGTGTACCTCTTCACACATTGCGTGCTGATATCGATTACGGTACGTATGAAGCTTTAACAACCTACGGAATTTTAGGTATTAAAGTCTGGATTTATAAAGGTGAAGTTTTCGATCTTTATAAGAAATTAGAATCAAAAGACGCTGCTAATGCAGGCGCTGGTGCAGGTGCGGGTTCTAAGTAACCCCATGGTTAACCATACGTCATACTAGAGGATTAAAAAGTGTTACAACCTAAGCGTACAAAATTTCGCAAAATGTTCAAAGGCAAGAACCGTGGTCTTGCACAAACTGGCAACAAAGTCAGTTTTGGTGAATTTGGCCTGAAGGCCACAGAACGTGGTCGTGTATCTGCTCGTCAAATTGAAGCAGCTCGTCGTGCGATGACACGTAAAGTAAAACGTACCGGAAAAATCTGGATTCGTGTTTTTCCTGATGTGCCTATATCAAGTAAACCATTAGAAGTTCGTATGGGTAAAGGTAAAGGTAATGTGGATTACTGGTGTTCAAAAGTTCAGCCAGGTACCGTTTTGTATGAAATGGAAGGTGTGACAGAAGAAATGGCACGTGAAGCTTTCCGTTTAGCAGCGACCAAGCTGCCTATTAAAACAACTTTTGTAATTCGTGCGGTGATGTAATGGCTTCTGCTAAAGAATATAGAAAAATGTCTGAAAAAGACTTAAACGGTGAATTATTAAATTTACGTCGTGAACAATTTAATTTACGCATGCAAATGGGTTCTGGAAACACGCCTAAAATTCATCGTTTTAGTATTGTTCGTCATGACATTGCACGTATAAAAACGGTGTTGACTGAAATGAGTCATGCGAATAAAGCTGCAACACAGAAAGGTGATTCATAATGACCAGTGTTGAGACAAATGCTGGAGCAACTAAGCGAACAGTGCAGGGTGTAGTAACCAGCAATGCAGGCGATAAATCTGCAACAATTATGATTGAGCGTCGTATTAAACATCCTATATATGGAAAGTTTATTAATCGTTCAACCAAATTGCATGTTCATGATGAAGCAAATGAATGTAACAAAGGTGACATCATCCTGGTTGAAGAATGTCGTCCAATGTCCAAGACAAAGTCCTGGAAACTTGTAGAAATTGTTGAAAAAGCTTCAGAGCTTTAACGGTTAGGATTAGGTATAAGTCATGATTCAAATGCAAACAATATTACAATCTGCTGATAACAGTGGTGCACGCAGCATGATGTGTATCAAGGTATTAGGTGGTTCACATCGTCGTTATGCACGTGTTGGCGATGTGATTAAAGTTAGTATTAAAGATGCGATTCCTCGCGGTAAAGTTAAAAAAGGTGAGGTCTATAACGCTGTTGTAGTGCGTACGAAGAAAGGTGTGCGTCGTTCAGACGGCTCAACTATTCGTTTTGACAGTAATGCTGCAGTTATACTGAACGCATCACTTCAGCCAGTAGGTACTCGTATTTTTGGCCCGGTTACTCGTGAATTGCGTAATGAGAAGTTCATGAAGATTGTTTCACTTGCACCAGAAGTATTGTAAGGGTAGATAAAGAATGAAACGTATTAAAAAAGGTGATCAGGTCATCGTCATTGCTGGTAAAGATAAAGGTCGTCAGGGTACTGTATTAAATGTAACTGATGAAAGTGTTCTGGTTGAGGCTATTAATCTGGCTAAAAAGCACACTAAAGCAAACCCAACGGCTGGTGTAGAAGGCGGGATTGTTGATAAGGCAATGCCTCTGAATATATCAAACGTGATGCTGTTTAACCCAATGACCAATAAAGGCGATCGTGTTGGTTTCAAATCTTTGGAAGACGGTCGTAAAGTTCGCTACTTCAAGTCAAATGACGAAGTTGTAGACGTATAAGGCTTATTAAGGTAAAGAAATAACATGTCAAGATTACAAGAATTTTATCGTGATACCGTCATTAAAAATTTAATGGCAACGGGCGCATACAAAAATGTTATGGATGTCCCGCGTATTACAAAAATCACTATAAACATGGGTTTGGGTGATGCTATTGGTGACAAAAAGATATTAGAAAATGCTTTGTCAGATATGGAAAAAATAGCTGGCCAAAAACCTGTTACAACGTTGGCGCGTAAATCCGTTGCATCTTTTAAAGTGCGTGATGGTTACCCAATCGGCTGTAAAGTGACTTTACGCAGTGAAAGAATGTATGAGTTTCTTGATCGTTTGATCAGTATCTCGGTTCCGCGTATTCGTGACTTCCGTGGTTTAAACCCAAAATCATTTGATGGCCGTGGTAATTACAACATGGGCGTCAAAGAGCAGATTATTTTTCCAGAAATCGAATACGAAAAAATCGATAAAATACGTGGTATGGATATCTGTATTACAACAACGGCAGCAGACAACGAGAGTGGTCTGGCATTGTTAAAAGAATTTAATTTCCCGTTTAAAGGCGAAGTAAAGCAGGGTAGTAAATAAGATGGCTAAGAAATCAATGGTTGCTCGTGAACACAAGCGTACTCGACTAGTAGAACAATACGCTGCAAAGCGTGCGACGTATAAAGCTGTATTAATTGATCAAAACGCAAGTTTCGATGAAAAAATGGAAGCGCAGCGTCAGTTGCAGACTTTGCCTAGAGATTCTAGTCGCGCACGTCAACGTAATCGTTGTCGTATAACTGGTCGTCCTCACGGTGTATTCCGTAAGTTTGGTTTATGTAGAAATAAATTACGTGAAGCTGCTATGCGTGGCGATATTCCTGGCCTTGTTAAGGCGAGTTGGTAGAGGTATTTCATTATGATGACAGATCCTATAGCAGATATGCTAACACGCGTACGTAATGCGCAAGCAGCATCAAAATTTGATGTGACTATGCCATCGTCCAAGTTAAAACTTGCGATTGCTAAAGTATTACAGGACGAAGGTTATATAGCTGGTTTTTCAAGTGACAACGAGGTTAAACCAACCTTAACCGTTGCCTTGAAATACTACGAAGGCCGTCCGGTTATTGAACAAATAAAACGTGTCAGTCGTCCAGGTTTGCGTATATACAAAAACAAGCACGAATTGCCAAAGATTTTAAATGGTTTAGGTATTGCTATTGTCTCTACATCTGCGGGTGTGATGACTGATCGTGAAGCACGTGCTTCTGGTCGCGGTGGTGAGATTATTTGTACTGTTTCTTAAAAAGAAACGGTAATAGTCTGAATTATAGAAACATACTGATTATATAAACATAATATTTATCATAACATATAAACGTAAGAGTAGAACAATGTCACGTATTGCTAAAAAACCTGTCGAATTAATCTCTGGTGCTGAAATTAACATCAGTGGTCAGACAATTTCTGCAAAAGGTAAGCAGGGTAACCTGACTATGGATTTACACGATGCTGTAAGTATTAAACAGGAAGATGGTGTCCTTGTGTTTTCGCCTAATGATGAATCAAAAGGCAGCATGGCGATGGCCGGTACCATGCGTTCACTGGTTAATAATATGATAATTGGTGTTTCTCAAGGTTTCGCCAAGAAGTTACAGTTGGTCGGTGTCGGTTACAGAGCGCAGGTACAGGGTAAAGTTCTGGACCTGTCTTTAGGTTTCTCACACCCGGTTAAGTACGCGATACCAGAAGGCATTTCTATTGAAACACCAAGCCAGACAGAAATTAATGTAAGTGGCGCGGATAAACAAAAAGTTGGTCAGGTTTGCGCAGAGATCAGGGCGTATCGTCCACCAGAGCCTTATAAGGGTAAAGGTGTCAGATATTCTGATGAGCGTGTGATTCGTAAAGAAGCCAAGAAAAAATAACTAGTTAGAGCCAGATAATAATCTGACCAGGTAAGTAACATGATATCTAAAAAAGTAAACAGAATGCGTCGTGCTAAAAGAACACGGGCAAAAATCAGTGAGCAGGGCGCGTATCGCTTAACTGTGCATCGTACACCTCGTCATATATATGCACAGGTTGTTGCGCCTGACGGCAGTAAAGTTATAGCTGCTGCCTCAACTGTACAAAAAGATGTTGCTGGTGAAGCGAAATATACAGGTAACACTGAGGCCGCAGCACTGGTTGGTAAAGCAATTGCTGAAAAATCAAAATCTGCAGGCATTACTTCTGTAGCGTTTGACCGTTCAGGTTTTCGATATCACGGCCGTGTTAAAGCGTTAGCTGATGCAGCACGTGAAGGCGGATTACAGTTTTAGTCGCAGTTGTATTTAATACAACGTTAAATATAACTATCTATTTAAGATTAAGCATAAAAGATTAAACATAGGGTTTAAGCATGGCACAAGCAGAATCACCATCAAATAATAAAGATGACTTCATTGAAAAATTAGTCGCAGTTAATCGTGTGGCGAAAGTAGTTAAAGGTGGTCGTCAATTTGGTTTTACTGCACTAACAGTTGTTGGTGATGGTAACGGTACGATTGGTTTTGGTTACGGTAAAGCAAAAGAAGTGCCGCTAGCTATTCAAAAGGCAATGGATAAAGCACGTAAGAACATGAAAGCTGTGCCATTAAAAGGCGATACTTTACAACACGCTATTACCGGTATTCACGGTGCAGCAAATGTATATATGCAGCCTGCATCAGAGGGTACGGGTATTATCGCTGGTGGTGCGATGCGTGCAGTTTTCGAAGCTGTTGGTGTGAAGAATGTATTGGCTAAAATTAACGGAACACGTAACCCAGTAAATGTAGTACGTGCAACGATTAATGGCCTTTCATCTATGTCATCACCGGAATACATTGCGGCTAAACGCGGCAAGAAAGTCGAAGAAATACTGGGTTAATACAAATCCATAATTGGTTCAGGTTAATTTGTTGGTAAATAAAGCTGGGTAATAAGGCTAGGTAAAGAAGAGCATGGCTACTAAAGAATTAAAAGTTACGTTAACAAAAAGCACGATTGGTCGTTTGAAGTCACACAAGGCTTGCGCGCGTGGTTTAGGTTTGTTGCGTACCAATCATTGTGTCACGTTCAGGATACACCTGAAAATCGCGGCATGATTAATAAAATTTACTACATGGTAAACGTTGAGGAGGCGAAATAATGAGTACTGATGGAATGCATTTAAATACTCTTCAGCCCGCAGCTGGTAGTAAAAAGAATTCAAAACGTGTTGGTCGCGGAATAGGCTCTGGCACTGGTAAAACCTGTGGTCGTGGTCATAAAGGTCAGAAATCACGTTCCGGCGGATTCACCAAGGTTGGTTTCGAAGGTGGTCAAATGCCTTTGCAACGTCGTTTACCTAAAGTTGGTTTCTCATCACGCTCATCAAAATTAAGTGCTGAAGTGCGTTTGTATGAACTGGCTAAAATTGATGCTGATGTTATTGATCTGGAGGCGTTGATTAAGGCGAATGTTGTGCCAGCCAGAACGCAAAAAGCAAAAGTAATTGATTCTGGTGAAATATCTAAAGCGGTACAGCTTAAAGGTATAAAAGTAACACCAGGTGCGCGTAAAGCTATTGAAGCTGCAGGCGGAAAAATTGAAGATGCTGCGTAACTAGGCAATTAACATCAGAAATTCAGCAGTTTTATTAATATGGCAATGATTTAATGGCAAGTTCGGGTAATTTTACGGAATTAAAACAGCGCATCCTGTTTGTTATTGGTGCATTAATTGTTTTTCGTATAGGTACATTTATACCTGTACCGGGTATAGACCCAACCGTGCTGTCAACATTGTTTGATCAGCAAAAAGGCAGTATACTGGGCGTATTTAATATGTTCTCAGGTGGTGCATTAGGACGTATGTCGCTGTTTGCATTAGGTATTATGCCTTATATTTCGGCATCGATTATTATGCAGTTATTGGCAGTAACCGTGCCGTCACTGGAGCAGCTGAAAAAAGAAGGCGAGCCAGGACGACGTAAAATAGCGATGTATACACGTTATTTTACTTTAGTACTGGCAAGTTTTCAGGCAGTTGGTATTTCGACAGCGCTACAGTCCCAGTCAATTGGGTCAGCGGCACTGGTAATGAATCCAGGTGTGAGTTTTATCTTTACCGCAGCGGTAACGCTGGTAACCGGCACTATGTTTTTAATGTGGCTGGGTGAGCAGGTAACGGAGCGCGGTGTAGGCAACGGTATTTCGATAATAATTTTTGCCGGTATTGTTGCCGGGCTACCTTCGGCAGTTGGTGGAACGCTGGAACTGGTAAGAACCGGTGAACTGCATACCCTGGCAATTATCGTATTGTTTGTGTTAGCGATAGCAGTGACCGCATTTGTTGTCTTCATTGAAAGAGGGCAGCGCCGCATAACCGTTAACTATGCGAAGAAGCAGCAGGGACGCCGCTTGTACCAGGCTCAGAGTAGCCATTTGCCACTGAAGCTGAATATGGCGGGTGTAATCCCACCGATTTTTGCTTCGAGTATTATTCTGTTTCCAGCAACAATGGCGAGCTGGAGCGGACAGACTGAAGGCATGGAGTGGTTGTCAGATATCGCGAGTAAGATATCACCGGGACAACCGATATACATCATTTTATTTGCCATTGCGATTATATTTTTCTGCTTTTTTTACACCGCGTTACAGTTTAATGCGCGTGACACAGCAGATAACTTGAAGCGTGGTGGTGCGTTTGTTCCGGGTATACGGCCAGGTGAGCAAACAGCCAAGTATATTGACAAGGTAATGACACGTTTAACATTTGTCGGTGCGCTATATATAACCTCCGTGTGTTTATTACCGGAATTTTTGATTTTGTACTGGAACGTTCCTTTTTACTTTGGCGGTACATCGTTATTGATTATCGTCGTCGTAGTGATGGATTTCATGGCGCAGATACAGTCGCACCTGATGTCGCACCAGTATGAAGGCATTATGAAAAAAGCCAATCTTGATGGTTATAAACGATAGCGTACAAGCAATCGTAATAAGTTATAGATTGGCATTGTTCATTAACAAGAAATGTAGAATTTTTGATTAGATCAGCAAATAAAGTAGCAGGATTAAGAAAATGAAAGTACGTGCATCAGTGAAAAAAATGTGTCGCAACTGCAAAATCGTGAAACGTAGCGGTGTAGTGCGTGTGATTTGTGTTGATCCTCGTCATAAACAACGCCAGGGCTGATTTTAGTCAGACTTCTGGTGGATAGATTCCTATTGATTTAGGCCCATATTATTAGTAAAATTGCGCGCTTTGTCGCGAAAAGACGGAAACCATAATGGCTCGTATTGCAGGTATAAACATTCCAACAAATAAGCACACCGTAATTGGCTTAAGAAGCATTTACGGTATCGGTCAAACCCGTGCCCAGCAGATTTGCGCTGCAACGGGTATAGCTGAAGATGCTAAAATCGGCGAACTCACAGAAGAGCAGTTGGAAACACTGCGCACCGAAGTCGGTAACTATTCTGTTGAAGGTGACTTACGTCGTGCAGTTTCGATGAGTATTAAACGTTTGATGGATTTAGGCTGTTACCGCGGTATCCGTCATCGTCGTGGTATGCCGCTTCGTGGCCAGCGCACAAAAACTAATGCACGTACACGCAAAGGTCCACGTCGGCCTATTACGCGATAATTCGGCCGCGATAGTAAATAACTACGGTAATTCGTTACCAAAATTTAATCTAATTTAGAAACAGAGTATTCACATGGCGAAGCCTGAAGCAAAAAAGAAAATAAAACGTACTGTGGTTGATGGTATTGCGCATGTATTTGCAACATTTAATAACACCATTATTACTATCACTGACCGTCAGGGAAATACCCTGTCATGGGCGACTTCTGGTGGTTCTGGTTTCCGTGGCTCACGTAAGAGTACGCCTTTTGCGGCGCAGGTTGCTGCTGAACGTGCCGGTACTCGTGCCAAGGATTATGGTATGAAAAGCCTTGAAGTAATGGTTCGTGGCCCAGGTCCCGGACGTGATTCAGCGATTCGTTCGTTGAATAACATAGGCTTTAAAATTACCAATATATATGATGTGACACCTATTCCACATAATGGCTGTCGTCCACCTAAAAGACGTCGTGTGTAGGCATAACGGTTAAAGCAAGATCTAAGAGAATAATATGGCTAAATATACTGGACCAAAATGTAAACTCAGCCGTCGTGAAGGCGTTGATTTAGAACTTAAATCTTCTTTACGCCCGCTTGACAGTAAATGTAAGCTTGATCAGATACCTGGTCAGCACGGTGCACGTCGTACACGTTTATCTGACTACGCACTGCAATTACGTGAGAAACAGAAAGTACGTCGTATTTATGGCGTTCTTGAAAAACAATTCCGTAACTACTACAAAGAAGCTGCACGTCTTAAAGGTTCTACCGGTGAAAACCTGCTGCAACTTTTAGAGCGTCGTCTTGATAACGTTGTATATCGTTCAGGTTTTGGTTCAACACGTGCGGAAGCACGTCAAATGGTTAATCATAAATCAATTATGGTTAATAACGTCGTTGTTAATATTCCTTCTTATCAGGTAAAAGCAAACGACGTAATTACTGTTCGTGAAAAAGCGAAAAAACAAACACGTATTGCCGATTCAATGAATATGGCCAAACAGAATGGTATCGTTGACTGGATTAGTCTTGACGATTCTAAACTTGAAGCTGTGTACAAAAATGTTCCTGAGCGTGCTGAATTGTCAGCAGAGATCAATGAACAGTTAATCGTCGAACTTTATTCTAAGTAGTGGAGCATACAACACATGTCAGCGACAGATGAACTTCTTACACCGCGTACCATTAATGTACAGTCTTACAGCGAAACTCATGCAAAAGTTGCATTAGAGCCATTAGAGCGCGGTTTTGGTCATACCCTGGGTAATGCTTTACGCAGAATTTTATTATCTTCAATCGAAGGCAGTGCCATCGTTGAAGCACAAATCGAAGGTGTGGTACATGAGTACAGCACCATCGAAGGTGTACAGGAAGATGTACTTGAAATCCTGTTAAACCTTAAGGGTGTTGCATTAATTATGCACGCTAATGATGAACAAATTATCAGCATAAGTAAATCTGGTGCGGGTGTTGTAACTGCCGGTGATATCGAAACAGGTCACGATGTAGAAATTGTTAATCCTGATCATGTTATTGCAAACATAAATAGTGACGGCAACTTAAACATCACACTTAAGGTTGCAAAAGGCCGTGGTTACCAGCCTTCAAATACACGAACTAAGGATGCAGAGTCTACAACTATCGGTACTTTGCAACTGGATGCGTCTTTTAGTCCTATTCGTCGTGTTTCATACAATGTTGAAAATGCACGTGTTGCACAAAGCACAGATCTGGATAAATTAATCATTGATTTACAAACCAATGGTACCGTTGATCCAGAAGAAGCGATTCGTACAGCAGCGACTATTTTACAGGCCCAGCTTTCTGCGTTTGTTAATCTGCAAAGCATGGAAGATGAAGTGGCTGAGGATGAAGAAGCCGATATCGATCCTATTTTACTGCGTCCTGTTGATGAGCTTGAATTGACAGTACGTTCTGCTAACTGCTTGAAAGCAGAAAATATTTATTATATTGGTGACTTAATCCAACGTACTGAAGTTGAATTATTAAGAACACCGAATCTGGGTAAAAAGTCTTTAACTGAAATTAAAGATGTACTTGCTTCGCACGGATTGTCACTGGGTATTCAGTTAGATAACTGGCCGCCTGCTTCTATTCGTGATAAAGAAGAAGCGGGTTAATTTCCAGGGCAATATAAGCCATTAATACAATGTAAACTTTTGTATTGATAAATCAATACATATAAAGATAAAGGTTATAAATCATGCGTCATAATAAATCTGGCCGCAAACTTAATCGAAACAGTAGTCATCGTAAAGCGATGTTTAGCAATATGACTAACTCATTGTTCGATCACGAAATTATAAAAACAACTCTGCCAAAAGCTAAAGAGTTGCGACGTGTCGCTGAACCGCTAATTACTTTGGCAAAGAGTGATTCAGTTGCGAATCGTCGTTCAGCTTTTTCAAGATTACGTGATAAAGAAATTGTAGGCAAACTGTTTACTGAGCTGGCGCCTCGTTATAAAGATCGTCCTGGCGGTTATACTCGCATTTTAAAATGTGGTTTCCGTTCAGGTGATGCCGCACCAATGGCTTATATAGAGCTGGTTGACCGTCCTGCTGACGCTATAGAAGCTGCTGAATAAGCAGTACGACTATTCTGTTTGCATAAAAAAACCAGCTTATAGCTGGTTTTTTTTCGTCCGATAAATCTCTTTTGCTTCAGCTTCAAGCTCACATGGCAGGGCTGGCAATTTACTTGTAGTGGCTGATGCGATAGCCGGCCAGTAACCTCTTTAGAAAAAATTTTTTATCCGCAGATGGACGCAGATAAAAACATTATATGTTGTCATATTGAACGATAGTGAAATATCTTAACGGCTTAAATATTATACATATGGCAAGATCCTTCACTACCGTTCAGGATGACAGCCAATTAATATTATTTTTATCTGCGTCCATCTGCGGATAAAATGTTTTTTATTTCGAATGGTTTTAATTTTAAAAAAACGGATGTTTTAGTGCGACATTATTCCGGCTCGCTACCAACCGGAAATTGTAACAATAAAATAACGTTCAATATCGTCGATATATTCATCAAGCTCTTCATACGTTTGAACTTCATCGCCATCAATATTTTTTTCTTTTATAGACAGTTGTAGCTGTAACGCCTCTGCTTTTAATGCAAGGTTTTTATACGCTGCGGTGTTTTTAATGTCGTCTAATGACAACAAGCTGCGCTGAGAAACCTGCAGGCGTGCGCCGGTTTTTTCCTGGAGTATGTATTCGATATAGCCTTTACTTTTGTAGTCTGTTTTTCCCTGGTGCGGATAGAAGCCCTGTTTTTCTTTGTTTATGTCTGCTTCGATATTCTGGCTTATCTGAGTCAGATGAGAATCAATCCATTTCAATAAGTTCTGTCTTTGCTGTTCATCATTACTGTTTGAACAGCCAAACAGGCAAAGGATACCAACATCCGCTAATTAGCTTTTTAAACAGGCGCATAAACTTATCCTGCTTTTCTCGTTAGCTTGTTATTGTCTAACATGCGTTTTATGTATTTACCGGTAAAAGAGCCCGCTATTTGCGCGACTTCTTCTGGTGTGCCCGTGGCAATAATCTTGCCGCCCTTGTAACCGCCTTCCGGGCCTAGATCGATAATCCAGTCCGCCATTTTTATAATGTCGAGATTATGTTCAATGACAATGACGGTATTGCCGTGATCACGCAGCCGTATCAGGACATCAAGTAATTGCTGCACATCATAAAAATGTAAACCGGTTGTCGGTTCATCAAGTATGTAAGCCGTCTGTCCGGTATCACGTTTGGACAGTTCTTTTGATAACTTGATGCGTTGTGCTTCACCACCGGAGAGGGTAGTGGCACGCTGGCCGAGGGTTATATAACCCAGACCGACATCAATCAGTGTCTGTAATTTTCGATTAAGCACCGGAACTAGCATCAAAGAAAACCAGCGCATCTTCAATGGTCATCTCCAGTATCTGGTGAATATTTTTGCCCTTGTATTTTATTTCCAGTGTTTCACGGTTGTAACGTTGTGATTTACAGACATCACATTCAACATAAACATCCGGCAGAAAATGCATTTCGACTTTAATAACGCCGTCACCCTGACAGGCTTCACAGCGGCCGCCTTTAACGTTAAAACTGAAACGTCCGGGTTTGTAACCGCGTGAACGTGATTCCTGTGTGGCTGAAAACAGTTCACGTATCGGTGTAAACAGGCCGGTGTAGGTTGCCGGGTTAGAGCGTGGTGTGCGTCCAATAGGTGACTGGTCAATATCAACCACTTTATCGAAATGTTCAATACCGGCAAATGATTGATGGGCTGCCGCTGACATTGAATTATTATTGATCGCCTTGGCAAGAATCGGGTACAGCGTATCGTTAATCAGGGTTGATTTTCCGGAACCGGAAACGCCGGTGATACAGGTAAATAATCCCACCGGAATGTCGACATCAACGTGCTGTAAATTATTGCCGCTGGCACCTTTAATACTAAAAACGTCGCCACTGTGGGCAGTACGTGTATTTGGTATTTCAATCTTTTTGATGCCGGCGAGGTACTGCCCGGTCAATGATTTTTTATTGTTCATGATTTCCTGCGGTGTGCCGGAGGCAATTATTTCACCGCCATGAACACCCGCGCCGGGGCCAATATCAATCACATGGTCAGCACATAAAATGGCATCTTCATCATGTTCAACAACAATCACCGTGTTACCGATATCACGCAGGTGATTAAGTGTCTTAATGAGCCGGTCGTTATCGCGCTGGTGCAAACCGATAGACGGTTCATCAAGAATATACATGACGCCAACCAGGCCGGCGCCAATTTGGCTGGCCAGTCGGATGCGTTGTGCTTCGCCGCCGGATAAGCTGTCAGAGCTGCGGTCAAGGGTCAGGTAATCGAGTCCAACATTCACCAGGAATTTTAATCGCGTTGAAATTTCGCGGTTAATTTTTTCTGCAATCTCGCCACGGTGACCGCTTAATTTCAGCGAATCAAAAAAATCAAAGGCTTGCTGGATAGGCATGGCAGTGAGTTCAGCCAGTGTTTTGTCTGCAATAAAAACATGGCGTGCGGCTTCATTTAAACGTGTGCCACTGCATGTCGGGCACGGCTGAATGGACATGAACCTGGCGAGCTCTTCCCGTACCAGGTTAGACTCGGTTTCGCGGTAGCGTCGTTCCATGGTATGCAGTACACCTTCAAAGGCATGCGTGCTTTTTTTGCTGCGACGCCCGCCATGGCCCGGTGTAATAAACTGAATTTTTTCTTTGCCGCTGCCATACATTAAAATGGCCTGTGCTTTTTCCGGTAATTCCTTAAATGGAATTTCAATATCTATCTCGTAATGATCGGCTAATGACTGAATAATGCTGAAGTAATAAGCATTGCGGCGATCCCAGCCCCTGATGGCACCACCGGCGAGGCTGAGATGGCCACTGATGACACGCTCTGGATCAAAGAAATGATTGTTACCAATGCCTTCACAGTCAGGGCAGGCGCCGGCAGGATTGTTAAACGAAAATAAACGCGGTTCGAGTTCCGGCAAACTGTAACCGCATAAGTTACAGGCAAATTTTGCCGAGAAAATTATTTCAGCATGCTCGTCGCCATTCGTGTTTTTTTCATCCGGCTCCATCCATGCAATGGTGGCGACATCATTCGCCAGCAGCAAAGCGGTCTCGAACGATTCAGCAAGACGGGTTTTGATGTCCTCTCTGACTTTAAAACGGTCGATCACCAGCTCAATGGTATGTTTCTTTTTGGCATCAAGTTCCGGCACATCATCAAGCTCATACACCACGCCATCAACGCGAACACGAATAAAGCCCTGCTGTTTAAAGTCGCTAAACATATTCAGGTGTTCGCCCTTGCGGTCACGAACTATTGGTGCCAGTAGCATTAACTTGCTGCCTTCAGGTAATGCCAGAACGTGGTCAACCATCTGGCTTATTGTCTGCGCCTGTAATTCAGTATCATGCTCGGGGCAGCGTGGTATGCCGGCGCGGGCGAACAGCAGGCGCAGATAATCGTAAATCTCGGTAATGGTGCCTACCGTTGAGCGCGGGTTGTGCGAGGTGGTTTTCTGTTCGATAGAAATGGCCGGCGACAGGCCCTCAATGGTGTCAACATCGGGTTTTTCCATCATCGAAAGGAACTGCCGGGCATAAGTCGATAAAGACTGCACGTAGCGTCTCTGGCCTTCGGCAAAAATGGTATCAAATGCCAGTGATGACTTTCCCGAGCCGGACAGACCGGTGATGACAATGAGCTTGTCACGCGGAATATCCAGGTCAATATTTTTTAGATTGTGGGTGCGTGCACCCCGAATTTGAATGGTATCCATAAACTATACAAAGAAAAATAAAGCAATCTGTTAGAATGCCGGTTTTTAGCTTTTACAGCAAGAGATACACCTTATTTATTTTCACAAGCTGGCAAGATGAACCAACACCTATCAAATAACCTGGCGACACAGGAACGCCGTGCTGCGCTATCAATCGCGACGATTTATGCTTTCCGCATGCTGGGTCTGTTCATGATTTTGCCGGTGTTTGCACTCTATACCGAGCATTTCCCCGGGGCCACGCCGTTATTGATGGGACTGGCACTGGGTATCTACGGCCTGACGCAGGCAGTACTGCAGATTCCCTTTGGCATGTGGTCAGACCGTATCGGCCGCAAACCGGTCATTTTAATTGGCCTGCTGATCTTTGCTGTCGGCTCGCTCATTGCCGGCAGTGCGCAAAGCATAGAAGGTATTATCGTCGGCCGTGCCATACAGGGCGGCGGGGCGATAGCGGCCGCGTTAATGGCGCTGGCCGCGGATCTGTCACGCGAAGAGCATCGCACCAAAATGATGGCGTTTATCGGCATCAGCATCGGCATGTCGTTTGCCCTGTCGATGGTGCTGGGCCCCATTGTCAATAACTGGATCGGTATCAGCGGTATTTTTTACAGCACCGCGATACTGGCGATGGTGGGTATCGCTATCCTGTTCTTTTTTGTGCCAGACCCGCTGCAGAGCCATTTTCACCGTGACGCCGAAGTAGAAACCCGCTCGCTGTTAGCGGTACTGAAAAATACCCAGTTGCTGCGGCTGGACATGGGCATTCTCACCCTGCATTTTGTATTGATGTGTATCTTCCTGGTTATACCGTTAGTGCTGCAAAATAACATGGGTATCCTCGCGGACGACCACTGGAAGATTTACCTGCCGGTATTTGCCGTATCGCTGCTGATTATGGTGCCGTTTATTATTATTGCCGAACGCAAGCAGGCAATGAAACCGGTATTTATCGGCGCCATTGTCAGCCTCATGGCGGCCACCTTTATTTTCCTGTTCAATGTCTCGAACGGGCAGTCACTGTGGTTAACCGTGCTGGCACTGCTCATCTTTTTTGCCGGCTTTAATCTGCTGGAAGCCTCACTGCCCTCATTAATCTCAAAAACAGCGCCAGCGACACAAAAGGGCACGGCAATGGGCATGTATTCCAGTAGCCAGTTCCTTGGCGCTTTTTTCGGTGGTGCAATCGGTGGTTATGCGCATCAGACATGGGGCATAACAGGGGTGTATATCACCGTACTGGTCGCTTTAGGCTGCTGGTTACTATTAGCCATCACAATGAAAAAACCAGGATATTTAAGTACTTATCTTTTAAATGTGCAAAATGTCAGCATCCAGCAGCTGCTGGCGGTTAAAGGCGTGATCGAAGCCACCCTGGTTGACGACGAGAATGAATCCGGTTCGGTGGCGTATTTAAAAGTGAAAAAACATATCCTTGATGAAGAAAAATTGTTATCTTTAGCGGGCTCAAATTGAGCGCCCTATGGAGCTGGCTTGATAATCTAAAGCATTAAGCAAAACATCCATTTAAGCACTAAACAAACTTAATACGACGATAAATATATAAGGTGAGGAAACATGGCACAACGTGGCGTAAACAAAGTAATTTTACTCGGCAACCTGGGCAAAGACCCGGAAGTTAAATACATGCCGAATGGCAATGCAGTGGCAAACATCACCCTGGCGACTTCAGAAACATGGAGCGATAAAAGCAGTGGTGAGAAAAAAGAAAAAACAGAATGGCATCGTGTCGTGTTCTTCGGCAAACTGGCAGAAATTGTTGCCCAGTACCTGAAGAAAGGCTCAAAAGTATATATTGAAGGCAAGCTGCAAACGCGCAAATGGCAAGGGCAGGACGGCCAGGATCGCTACACGACAGAAGTTGTTGTCGATATCGGCGGCACCATGCAAATGTTAGATAGCCGTGGCGGTGAAGGTGGTTTTGCACCTGCTCAGTCAGCGCAGCAATCAGCACCGGCACAGCAAAAGGCCCAGCCTGCGCCTGCCATGGTAGATGATGGTTTTGATGATGATATTCCGTTTTAGGCGTCAGCTAAGACGGTCACTTATCAGTTAAAAAATTTTAAGAATAAAAAAAGCGCCTGTTAATGCAGGCGCTTTTTTTATAGCGGCTTACAACCGGGCCAGACCTGCGCAATCTGTTGAATAAATTCACAATATCTATAATATAAGCGCGAAAGCAAGGCTTAAACATAGCCGCCTCCTGCACCGTGTAAAGCTCCATTTCAGCCCACTAATTTTTGACTATGTAGTTGATTTAACAACAACACAAATGTTTATACACCCTAAAGGACACTTTGGAAAAGTGATAATTAGGGTTTCTAATTGTAGTTATGTGTATAAATAGGCAAAGTAATATAAAGGAGTAAGTATGATTGCATATACTTTATTATTTGTTTGGTTGGCAAGTCATATTATTTGTCTTTATATTGCGAAAAAAAGAAATGTAAAGCCTACATTGCTGTGGAGATTAATTGGCGTAATTTTAGGTCCTCTAGCCATACCATTGGTATTTTTTCTAAAAAATAATATGAACCCTGAAACATAAATAGGGTTGTGGTAATAATACATAACAAGCGGGTCAAGAGCGACGCGCAATAAAACGCGCGCGTCTTACCCTTAACGTTATGTGAAAAATGATAAATCGGAGTAACTATGAAAAATTTTATATATGTCATTCTTATTTTCGGATTCTGCCAATCAGTATATGCAAGTGATATAGAGCTAGAAAGTTATATTAAGTCATTTGACTATACTGCACGCAAAGAAATGAAAATGGACAGCAAGGGGCTTATTGATCTCCTAAAACAAGGAAAAGCACAGTTGATCGACATAAGATTTCCGGAAGAGTATGCGGCATGGAAAGTCGGTCCATCCAAAAATATTCCACTAAACGAACTACCCAAAAGACTTGAAGAGTTAGACAAAAACAAAATAATAGTTACTGCATGCCCACACAAAGATCGCGCAACTATTGCAATGGTATATCTTCGTTCTAAAGGAATACAAGCAAAATACCTTACTGATGGTCTTATAGGGTTAGCCGAAAACCTTCGTGGCGACAATGCTAAAGAATTTATCAATGCACTTAATAAATAGTAAATCTACAAAACACATAACAAATAAATTAAGTTCGTGTGCGAAAAGCACGCACACTTGGACCGGCCAAACAGCGGCCGGCCACTTATTAAAACGTTAGATTTTTAAGGGAATAATATGAAATGTATATTTGAGGCATCGTCAGGTCTAGAAGCACATATGATATCCAACTTATTACAACAAGTTGGAATTTTAACTCGCATAGATGGAGAATACCTTCAAGGAGGTGTTGGCGAACTACAAGCAATGGGTTTCGTCCGTGTATTAGTTGATGACGCTGATTATACAAATGCTCAGGAAGTCATAAAATCCTGGGATACTACTCAAGTCAGAGCCTGCAAATAGTGCCACGCCAAAAAGCAAAACGTCTGGTGTAGGTATGGGTCTACTCCTTGGTTTACTAATTGGCGTCGGTGCAACCTTTATAGCATATAACACACCAGTTACATTAGATGGCATTGACCACAATGACGATGGTAAATTAGATGAAAAATGGACATATAGAGATAATAGAATCGAGCGTGCAGAAACAGACCGCAATCTAGATGGCTCAATAGATTTAATTAATTTATTTAACCGTAAAGGCATGGCTTATAAAACAGAAGCAGATGAAAACTTTGATGGCATATTTGAAACCACCATTACATATAAACGTGGAAACCCACTTATGCAGGTAATAGACACTGATCAAGACGGCATTATAGATAATAAATCTTATTTTAAAAATGGCGTGCTTACAGAAATTGAAATACTCGGCCCTACCTCTTCAAGCCCTAAAAAGAAACAACGATATAGTATGTACAAATTGATATCATCAGAGTTTGATTCAAATGGTGACGGCACATATGATAAACAGTATACATACGATTATTATGAGCAAGTCAAGAAATGAATTGGGTCAGGCCTTACATTTCACACAATGTGAAATGTAAGGCCAATGTTACTCAATTACCAGACACCCGAGCAGTTTGCGAAATCGTATGATGTTGCTTAATTTAACTGTCCGTGGAAATCAGTACGTTTCAGTCTGATTCCATTGATCCTGCTCTGAGTTATGCGGCTTTATTTTTAGTTTCTCTGACCATTGGATAGAGATGTTCGGTTTCATTCTGAATACGTGTTAACACCATCTTGAACAATTCCTGGGTCTCTATTTTGAATGCCTCATGATCAGCTACTTTGAGTTGCTGGCGATTTTTGATGCACCATTTTTTTGTGTACTGGGCAATGATGCGCTTTAATTCCTGTTCGCCTGACATGAACAGGCGGGCGGTATTATTGGCTTCTGTATTATTGTCGGTCAGCAGTCCCTGGTAGAGGCTGTCGACCAGTCCCAGGTGTTCGTTGATGCTGTCCATAAAGTTGTAGAACATGTTGCAGGCTGTTTCGGTATCACACATGGCTCTTTCCTGGAACAGGTATATGAGTACATTTGATGTTTCGATCAGTTTGTGATTTTGCATGTGTAATTCATCGAAAGGTGGCATATTTTTTCTCCAGTAGTGGTTAGATTTATGACAGGCCAGGTATTTAGCTGTTCCTGCTAATTTCAATGACGAATATTATAGTGCAGTTTTTATGCCAGTTGTACAGAATTATTCTTATTTGTGGCAGAGTGCGCTTGAGGCGGGTTCAGTGAAAAAAAGCGACTGGACAAGCTGGTCAAATATAAAGCATAAAGTCGGAAGTTTGCACCAACGCTGTGCAAATAACCGGTTGGGCTCACTGCTGTTTTTATTGATTTTGCATTGATGCGTGTGCCTGGATATTGTGTTTTGCAGAAAGAGGTATGGCAATGTAACACTCTATGGTTAAATCTATTAAGGCGCCGCATATAAAATTTTTTTTAGTAAACTCTCTCATTTTTTTATTGAATTTATAATGCTTTCAATTGCCGGATGTTCGAGCATATTGGACGCTAGAGTTTGAGTTTTAATATTAGAAAAAAGTTATATAGCATTGGGCGTCCTGATTGATGCTCTTTGACCCCGGTAAAATACAGGACATTAGGAAAATAATTATGCGTTGGCGTGGAAAACGTAAAAGCAGCAATGTGGAAGACCGACGCAATATGCGTGTCTCCGGACTTGGCGGCTTAGGGGGTGGCGGTGGTGGCATGTTACGTCTGCTGCCCGTGGTATTTAAGTTTCTAGGCTTTAAAGGTACCGCCATACTGGTTTTGTGTGTGGGGGCTTACGGCTTATACACAGGAAACCTCGGTAACCTGTTAGGCGGCCTTGGACTGCAGCAGGGCAGCACTACGAGCATGTCCGCAGAACCGCTTCGGCAAAGCGCAGAAGAAAAAGAACTGGTGGACTTCGTTTCAGTGGTGCTGGCTGATACCGAAGAAACCTGGAATACTTTGTTCCGTGAAAAAGGAAAAACCTACAAGGAACCACGCCTTGTATTGTTTCGCGACGCGGTAAAATCGGCCTGCGGTATGGCTGAATCTGCCATGGGGCCCTTCTATTGTCCTGCTGATCAACAGGTCTATATCGACCTGGGTTTTTATCGAACAGTTGAAAAATCGCTTCAAAGCACCGGGTGATTTTGCCCAGGCCTATGTCATTGCCCACGAAGTGGGTCACCATATCCAGACCCTGCTGGGTACTTCCGAGCAAAGTACATGCAGCGCGCAAGAAACTGAACGAGGTAGAAAGCAATAAACTCTCGGTTCTACAGGAACTGCAGGCAGACTGCCTGGCGGGTGTTTGGGCTAATCATGCTAACAGCGCCCGGCAACTACTCGAAGCAGGTGATGTAGAAGAAGGCCTGACTGCCGCCAGTGCCATTGGCGATGACACTTTACAGAAACAGTCAAAAGGTTATGTAAGTCCGGACTCATTTACCCATGGCAGCTCGGCACAGCGGGTGAAATGGTTCAAAATCGGCCTGGCAAGCGGCGACATGGACAGTTGTGACACCTTTAACAATTCAATGTTGCAGAAGCCTCGCGTCATCATTAGCAAAACCGGTTGCGCACCAATAACGAAAGGCAGTAGCGATATACTTGCGGCATTTAAAAACCAGCGCAGCGATGTGCAGGTACAGGGCAGGGGTGTTGTCAGTCGCCTGCTGCCCGATGACAATGAAGGCAGCCGTCATCAGAAATTTATTATCAAGCTATCTAATGGCCAGTCTGTACTGATTGCCCATAACATTGATTTAGCTCCCAGGATCTCGCATCTAAAAACAGGCGATAACATTGAGTACTATGGCGAATACGAATGGAATGAAAAAGGCGGCGTGCTGCACTGGACGCATGATGATCCCGCAGGTCGTCATGAAGATGGCTGGCTAAAACACAAGGGAAAAATCTACCAGTAACGATTGTTTGATGTCACAGTAAAAATAACAGGGGGCTGATCACGAAATGTAAGTATGGTCGTGTTCTTGCCCCCTTTCTCCTTGATGTCCGGCAAAGATTTTATTTACCAAGAACTTTTTTTACAGTGCCAACAATCGCCAACAGGACGCCACCACCAACACCACCGCCAGCAACACTGCCAAGCAAGCTGCTTATATCCATGCCGCCATCGCCAGTGCCTGTGGCAATGCCCAGCATCCCCAGAATTTGACCGCCAAAACCGCCGCCGAGTATGCCGACAATAGAATTACCAACAGTACCTAGCGAGAAATTTTTCATTACAGCGCCCGCTACATTGCCCCCGACAGCGCCACTGATTAACTGCACGATTAATGGTATTAAGCTTTCCATATTTATTTCCTCTTTTAGTGATTAAATGAATAAAGAATTCGGTAAGTAATAAATTACTTTTGTTAACGCTTTTCAATTTTTCTGTGTAAGAAGCGGTATTTGTGCCTGGATTAGCTAAGCGGTGATGTCTACTAGTACCGCAAGTATCTCGATTGATAGCCAGCTGGTAAAGATACCGGCTACTACTATCAGCCCAGTCATGCCACTTAAATAAAATGACCATTGGAATACATTGTGTACTGTTTGCACGCGATTCACCCCCTGTTATTCGTTTGCTAACATTTAAGACTCTATTTCACGCCATCGAGTGGCCAGTCACAAGCGGGGAAAGGTTAAACAATGTTAATTAAACAAGCAGTGATGTGGGATCTATAATGAAAAGGATTTATAATAAAATGGCTAGATATGTATCAGGTCTATTGAATTAATAATAAGATTTATTTATAAGTGCAATTAATATTTTTATAATTAGGGGAATAAGCTATGAGTATGATGAAAGAATTCAAAGATTTTGCAGTAAAAGGAAATGTTGTTGATATGGCGGTTGGTATCGTTATTGGTGCAGCCTTTGGAAAAATTGTTTCGGCTTTAGTCGCAGGTGTCCTTATGCCACCAATCGGAGTGTTATTAGGTGGAGTGGATTTTTCCAATTTGGCATATATAGTTAAAGAGGCTGTCGGTGAAGCTCCCGCTGTTGTTATTAGCTATGGCAAGTTTATTCAAACAGTTATTGATTTCACCATAATTGCTTTTGCGATATTTATGGTTATTAAAGGAATTAACTCGATGAAGAAAAAAGAAGAAGCTGCACCTAAAGAACCACCAAAGCCGTCAACAGAAGAAGTTTTGCTTACGGAAATACGTGATTTATTGAAGGCGAAATAATAAGATACGTCTCTCGGTTTTTCTTAATAATACCGTTAACCTGGACAGAAGAGTTCATTGTAACAACTTAAACAATGAACTCTACTGCCGGTTAGGATGAAACGAAACCGGGTTTTTACGACCGGCCCATTATTTATGACTCTAATAATGATTGGCAGGATAATAAAAGCGATATAAATGACAGGGCCGTATTCACTTATTCCTTATCATCATCCTTAATGCCTCTGCACCTTTTATTCCTGAGCTTCTGGCTTTGCCAACGACCATGTCTACCTGGGTTGGGAATGCCTGGGGGAATATCATATTCCAGTTTTTTAGTGCTTCTTCCGTTTTGTTGTTTTCTTCAAAAATAATAGCTTCGTCTGCCAGTTTGTAAGATTTTTTTAATAGCAGCATGGCGGTTATTAATTCATCGATATCGTTCAGGCCTTCTATCTGAATATCCATATTGGCAGGATCGTGCTTTTGAAAGACAATCTCGGTTAATGCCTTATTGAATATGTGGCGCAGTGTTTCTGGATGGTTTGTTATTTCATGTGATGATAATACCGCGGTAACCAGCAGTTCCAGGTAGTAACCATTGAATAGATTACCTGATACTCGGTTCCAGGTTTTTATCATTCGTATAATTTCTATCAGTTTGCCTTTATGACGAACATTCTCTTTTACAAAAATTTCATTGTACGAATTAATGTCGTATTTTACCCAGTCATCAAACAGTTCAGCAGGTAGCATATATTTATGTTCAGAGACTGAGTAGGCCGGCTGAATTTTGAATAAAAAATCATTCATTGGCAACATCAAAATGTTTCGATTTTTCACTACGTAGGCGTCGGGGTACTGCTCAATTAAGCAATCACTTAGTTTTGTGAATATTCTGGAAGGGTGAATATGCTGGATATCGGCATGCCTGAACAAAACAAGCAGATCAATGATACTGCCAGCCAAAGGTGAAACAATGGTTTTACGAGAGAATGCGCCAAAAATTACGGTGCTGAATGAACTGAAGGTGATTGATGAATCGGGTGTACTGAGGTGTTGTGTTAAATAAAGCTCGATATCAGCCTGGCTCTGGGTGATGGAAGTATATTCACCCAGAGATAATTCCGTGCTCTTTGCGAGCAAATCAAAACCATCGCTTACGGATGGCTGTTCAGGTTTTGTCATTAATACCTCTTAGTGGTTTTTAATTCAACAAAACGGTGTATCCGTACAACACAGTATCAATAAAAGGTGTTACTGACAATAGATAATAATTTGCGTTATTATTTGTCACTGGCCGTTTTTTTTAATTTTTCATCAGATTTGGAGTTGCGAGTGTTTTATTTGCAGGCATTAAAAATCTTTACAGCTAAGTATATTTAATCTATGTGTGGACGATTTGCCAGCGCTTTACCTCCTGCAGAGACATGGTCTACTGATGAATGGCTGGCATTAATGCAGGAATGGCCAGATGAATTATTTAAACGATATAACGTTTCGCCTTGTTCACAGATAGGGGCTTTTGTTGATGGCGCCTGTTTTGCCATGCGTTGGGGACTGGTGCCGTCGTGGTCAAAAGATATCTCCAGCAAGTATGCAACGTTTAATGCGCGTATTGAAAGTATTGATGAAAAACCGGCGTTTCGAAATGCATGGCGTAAAAATCAGAAATGTTTAATTCCGGCTTTGGGTTATTATGAGTGGCAAACTGAAGAGGGCGCCAAGCAGCCCTATTTTGTTCGCTCAAATGATGGCCTGTACCACTGGTTTTTGCCGGTCTCTGGGATGAATGTGAGTTTGGCGGTGAGCCATTGAAATCCTGCAGCATTATTACCACAGAATCAAAAAATGGACTGCAGCAGCTACATGACCGCATGCCGGTGATATTAAGTGCGGATGCGGCAAAACACTGGTTGGGCACCGGCGAAGACAAAAAGGTGCTGCTCAATGAATGTTTAACGGATGTTAAAATTTACAAGGTGGATAAACGGGTAAACAATTCACGGCAGGAAGATGCCGCACTGATTCAACCGCTATAATTTACTTAACTATTAGTTATACATAACTTAGTGTCATCATCGCTAATGGCTGCACTTCACGTGTTAAGTCATTCATGGTCAGTTCATTAGATCTGTATCCGCTGCTGATAAATCATGGCGTATACCAGTACTGACGTTACATAGTCGCGGGTTTCACGATAGGGAATCGTTTCAATCCAGATATCTGCGGGTATTGATTCATCAGGCAGCCATTTTTTTACTCTATTGGGTCCGGCATTATAAGCGGCCAGGGCAATCGCATAATGCCCGTCAAACTGATTCAGCAGCTTTTGATAATAATACGAGCCGTACTTTAAATTTTTCACCGGGTTATACAGGCTGTTTTTACCTGGCCAGCGTTCATTAAGATCTTTGGCTATTTGGCGTCCTGTTTTTGGCATTATCTGCATTAATCCTTGTGCCCCAACAGGTGAATGCGCGTCTTTATTGAAAGCGCTTTCGCGGCGAACTAGGCCAAACAGTATCACGGGGTTAAGGTTTTGCTGTAGTGCGTTCTCATGAATCTTATCGGAATAACTAAGTGGGAAACGCATTTCAATGTCATCCCATTGTTTCACTTTGGCGATGGTAAATATTGCTATTTCATCCCACTGCCATTGTTGTGCCAGTTTTGCTGCGGCAGGAATTTCTTTTTTATCTAACTGCCGTAGTGCATGCCACCATTGCAGTTTGGCTTCGTTATCTCTTTCCAGCACCATAAGCTCGAAGGCAACACGGAATGCTTTGCGGTTTTTAATATCGGTTATTTCTTGTATTGTTACTTCGATCGGGTTATCAGATAACTGATACAGGCGGTTTAACCGGTCAGCGGCGAGATAACCATAAAAATCACGTTTACTGGAAAGTTCATTTAACAGTTCTTCTGCCTGTATGGGTTTGCCTGTTTCCTGGTAGGCACGCGCCAGCCAGTACTGCCATTTTTCAAGTTTTTGATTAGCGCTGCTCAGTTCTTCTATTGCGGTGATGACACGTGGCCAGTTTTGCTCATATAAAGCCACTCTGATACGCCGTGTTTTACTGTTATGGTCAGCGTCATTTAATTGCCCCAGCCGCTCATAGGCGCCCGACTCGTTTTTGTATGCTAATTTGAAAGCCAAGCGTTTTTCCAGCTTGTCTGACTGTTTTGTGCTGAGATTAAAACGCGGTTTGTTTTTATCCCATAATTCAATGGCCTGGTTAACGTCATTACTGGCAAGCCGGTTAATGGCATGGCTGAACATTAATGGTGCCTGTGCTGTTTTGGCGCTGCTTAGCAGTTCAGGTATATGACGTTCAGGGTTGCGGTGAAGTTTTAGCCATAAATTGGCTGTTTTTTGCTCAGCCGGAGCCATCAGTTTTTTAACGTATTTAGCCAGGCTGGTTTTATTGTTTCGCAGTGCCGCATCAAAACGCTGCCAGAATAGATCCTGATTGAACAGGCTGGATTTTTTTAACTGTGCAAATAATGGATCACATGCTTTAGGTTGTGAATTACCGACGGCCCACAGTTTTTTCGCACCATTGAGTGCGCTTTGTTTATCGCCCGTTTTAAATTGTGCCCGCTGGTAATAACAGTTTAAGCTGGTCTCACTTGTGTTACTGTAAAACTGTAAAAAGGTTTGCCACTGTTTTTTCTTTGCCAGGTGATATAACCACTTGCGTTTCAATAGGCTGGCATAACGTGAAGACTGGATGTTCCTGCAGAAAATGTTTTACCTGGCGTTCATCATCCAAATGATTTTTTAACCATTGATATTGCAGGTAGGGATACAGCGGGTATTCTTTTAGCTGATCGGCAAGCAGCAAATAAGTGGCATCATCATTTTTAATAACAGCCTCTTCAGCCTGTAAAAAAAGCTGTCTCAGGTTTGCTATTTCCTTATCGCTAAAGTGCCGCTCTACTGTGATAGGCGACCTTGTTTCGCTTGCCGGCAGCTTACTGTTTTCGCCAGTCGGTTGAAGCAGGTGTTTGATTTTAGCAGCATTGGTATTTTTTTCTAAGGACGGGCCATTCTGCGTTTCTGTCAGCATTGATAATTGCATTAGTGCGATATCATCAGCCGCCGTGTTATCCGTTGCATGGCCATTTTTGCTAAATATAGCTGGAGTCCAAAGTAGGCATGCCGATAAAAATAACAGGTGAAAAGAACGGTTCATTGTGGTCTATTGGCCTCTTTCTGTAGTGACCGTCAGGCTATGCAGTATTTATCCCGGCTCAATTAGCATTTGAGTATTGGATCAAGCCCCTAGTTATTAGGAGTCTTGTTAAATAGTACTATATAATTGACACAATACAATAGTATTTGTGGGTTTTAGCTTCTATTATTTATTGGTCAGAACTCAAAACAATTGTCAGTTTAAATTTCAGGGTTAACTATGTGTGGAATTGTCGGCGCTGTCGCTGAACGTAATGTAACGCCAATTTTGTTAGAAGGGCTTCGACGACTGGAGTATCGTGGTTATGATTCTGCAGGCATTGCCGTACTCGATAACGAAAACTGCATCAATCGCGTGCGCCGTGTTGGCAAAGTAAAACAGCTGACGGATGCCCTCGAGCAGACTGAAGTACGTGGTGTGCTGGGTATCGCGCATACACGCTGGGCGACTCATGGCGAACCCAGTGAAAAAAATGCGCATCCACATGTCTGTAATGAGTCGGTCGTAATCGTCCATAACGGTATTATTGAAAATCACAGTGAACTCCGTCAGCAGCAAAGCAGTGCCGGTTATGCTTTTACCTCGCAAACGGATACCGAGGTTGCAGCGCATCAGATTGAGCATTATGTAAAGCAGGGCAATGACCTTCTTGCTGCAGTACGCCTCGCTGTTGCTGATTTTGAAGGCGCTTATGCTTTAGGTGTTATCTCCAGTAGTGATAATAGTCGCCTGATCGCCGCGCGCCGCGGCAGCCCGCTGGTGATTGGTGTGGGTATCGGGGAATATTTTATAGCCTCAGACGCAGCGGCATTATTGCCTGTAACTCGTCGATTTATTTATCTTGAAGAAGGCGACATCGCTGATATTCGATACCACAGCCTGGCCATTTATAACGATAAAGGCGAGCTTGTTGAGCGAGAAATTAAAGAATCAACGCTAAGCGCGGATGCGACAGCAAAGGGTGAATACCGCCATTACATG
Source organism: uncultured Gammaproteobacteria bacterium (assembly GCA_963768125.1). Taxonomy (GTDB): domain Bacteria; phylum Pseudomonadota; class Gammaproteobacteria; order SZUA-229; family SZUA-229. The sequence goes on along the minus strand of CAVYHC010000028.1, from coordinate 118,785 downwards.
CTGAAAGAGATTCACGAGCAGCCAGCCTGCCTGGTAGATATTCTGGAAGGCCGCCTGGTTGACGGCCAGATGCTAGATACGGCTTTTGGCATGGGCGTTAACGGCGTTAGTGCCGAGAAAATTCTTGATCAGGTGAAAGCGGTTCAGATCATTGCCTGCGGTACCAGCTATCATGCCGGCCTGGTTGCCTGTTACTGGCTGGAGGCGATTGCCGGTGTGCCTTGCCGTGTTGAGGTGGCGAGCGAGTATCGTTATCGCAAAACGGTTTTGCAGGATGATACCCTGGTAGTGACTATTTCCCAGTCAGGTGAAACCGCCGATACACTGGCCGCATTACGTGCGGTTAAAGAATTAACCAGTTTGACGCTGGCAATCTGTAATGTGCCCGAAAGTTCACTGGTACGAGAAAGCCAGCTCAAATTAATGACACGAGCCGGCCCGGAAATTGGCGTAGCATCAACCAAGGCCTTTACTACACAGCTTATTGCCTTATTAATGCTTGTTGCTGCTTTGGGTAAACGTCGACGGCTGTCTGCAGATAAAATAAAAACACTGTTTCATCAGACACAGTCTTTACCGGTTTTAATCGAGCAGGTACTGCGGATGAAGGACGCCATCGATGACTGGGCGGAAGCCTTTGCTGACCTTGATAATGCAATTTTTATCGGCCGTGGCACTTTATTTCCAATTGCTTTAGAGGGCGCATTAAAGCTCAAAGAAATTTCTTATATTCATGCGGATGCTTATCCTGCCGGTGAGTTAAAACATGGACCCATCGCGCTGATTGATCAGGATTTACCGACCATTGCCATTGCTTCAATGGACGGTTTTGAGGGTAAAATTAAATCCAATATCCAGGAGATTCTGGCCCGCGGCGGACATGTCTTTTTGTTTGCTGACGAGAGACTGGATGTGTCTGATCTCGGTGAAAATTGCCGGGTGATGAAAATCCCCGCAATTGACGCCGAACTGGCGCCTGTGCTATTCGTTATACCGTTGCAATTACTGGCTTACTTTGTCGCAGTGCGTAAGGGCACTGACGTGGATCAGCCAAGAAATCTGGCTAAATCGGTTACCGTAGAGTAATAAACCCGAGCAGTGATTTCCTGAGCCAGTGATTTATTGAGTAATGCTCGGTTTTGGTGCGAGATTATGCCTGTCTGGCAGAATTATATGCCAAATTAAAGGTTTACAATTTCATGGATATTGCATCGCCTGACAAGTTATAATTGCATTCTAGAAAAATTACTTTGTCAGGGTCGAATGCCAGCTAAAGCAACGCGGAAATTATTTATAAAAACATATGGATGTCAGATGAACGAATATGATTCGTCTCGCATATCCGATATTCTTGCCGCCTCCCACGATCTTGAATTAACCAGTAATGCAGAAGAAGCCGATGTGCTTTTGCTGAACACCTGTTCGATTCGAGAAAAAGCCCAGGAGAAAGTGTTCTCCCAGCTCGGACGCTGGAAAAACTGGAAAAATGACAAACCCGATTTAATCATTGGTGTCGGCGGTTGTGTTGCCAGTCAGGAAGGGGCGGAAATTCAGAAACGGGCGCCTTATGTTGATATGGTGTTTGGCCCGCAAACCATTCATCGCCTGCCGGAGATGATTTCTGGTGTCAGTGAAACACATAAAAAAATCGTTGATATTAGTTTTCCTGAAATCGAAAAATTTGACTGCATGCCTGAACCGAAAGCGGATGGGCCGAGCAGCCTTTGTTTCTATCATGGAAGGCTGCAGCAAGTATTGCAGTTTCTGTGTGGTGCCCTATACCCGCGGTGAAGAAGTGAGCCGTCCGTTTGATGACGTGCTTGCCGAGGTGGCTTCATTAGCTGCGCAGGGTGTGCGAGAAGTTAATTTGCTCGGGCAAAATGTGAATGCCTATCGAGGCATTATGCACAGTACTGAAGGTGAAGAAACGGTCGCTGACCTCGCTTTATTGATTCATTATGTGGCGGCGATTGAAGGCATTAATCGTATTCGCTTTACCACTTCACACCCAATGGAATTCAATGATGACCTGGTTGATGTTTATGCCCAGGTGCCAGAACTGGTTAGCTTTTTGCATTTGCCGGTGCAAAGTGGTTCGGATAATATTCTGGCAGCAATGAAACGTGGCCATACTGCGGCGCAATATAAAGATATTATTCGTCGCCTGAAAATTGCACGTCCAGATATTTCAATTTCATCTGATTTTATTATTGGTTTCCCTGGAGAAAGCGATGAAGATTTTGCTGCGACCATGAAGTTGATTGAAGAAGTTGGTTTCGACCATTCTTTTAGTTTTATTTACAGTTCTCGTCCAGGTACGCCAGCCGCTGCATTGTTTGATAACACAACGGAGCTGATTAAAAAACATCGTCTGGGTATTTTGCAGGACGTTATTTCTTGCAATGCTGCTGCCATAAATCAGAAAATGACAGGTAGCATACAGTCTGTTTTGGTCGATGGTGTTTCCAGAAAAAGTGAAAGCCAAATTTCGGGGCGTACAGAAAATAATCGCGTGGTAAATTTCACCGGTGATAAAAAATACATCGGCCAGTTTGTTGATGTGAAAATCACTGAAGCATGGACAAATTCCTTGCAGGGCGAGATGATTGGCCTCTCCGTATCACTGCCATCAAACAGTGTTCAGAATGCTCATGAAAGCCGAAAAATTGCGTAAAGCAACAGAGTCCCCATCGTTAATGCGAAATTCTGAAAATCAGGTTTCTTCCCGCGTGAACACTATCCAGTTTGAACTAACGCCTATGGATAATCAGCGCCTGGTCAATTTGTGCGGGCCTGTTAATCAGCATATAGATCAAATCGAAGACTTTTATGGTGTCAATATTAACTGTCGAGGTAATCAGTTTGAAGTGAGTGGTGAAGGTCGTCGATTAAAAACGGTAAAGAGTGCGCTGCAAACTCTTTACAATGTTGCTGGCCATGAGGCCTTGTCGCCTGCAACTGTGCAGTTGTATTTAAATGATAATGTCGAAGATGATTCTGTCACGTCAATATCAATAGAAGTTGATGAGGACAATAACGACTTTACTAGAAGCCACGGTGGAAAAATCAATGGTCGCGGTAAAAGTCAGCAACAATATCTTGCTCAAATTAAAACCAATGATTTAACGCTTGGTGTGGGGCCAGCGGGTACAGGTAAAACGTATCTGGCGGTTGCCAGCGCGGTTGAAGCACTGGAAAATGATTTGGTCGACCGCTTAATTCTTGTGCGGCCAGCCGTTGAAGCCGGTGAGCGGCTGGGTTTTCTTCCCGGCGACCTGGCACAAAAAATCGACCCTTATTTACGTCCAATGTATGACGCCTTGTTTGAAATGATGGGGCAGCAAAAAGTTGCCAAGTGCATTGAACGCAATATCATTGAAATTGCGCCGCTTGCCTATATGCGCGGACGGACACTTAATGATTCTTTTATTATCCTTGATGAAGCGCAAAATACCACCATTGATCAAATGAAAATGTTTTTAACGCGTATTGGCTTTGGATCAAAAGCAGTGGTTACCGGTGATATTACCCAGGTCGATTTACCGCGTGATAAAACCTCCGGTTTGCGTCATGCTTTAAAGATATTGACCGACATGGAAGGCGTCGGTATTACACAATTTCATAAGGGTGATATTGTCAGGCACCCCTTAGTGAAAAAGATAGTGCACGCCTATGAAGAGGATGAGTCGAAATAAAGGCATGCTCATGAATATCAGAAAATATTTCTCATGACGATAACCGTTGACGTTTCTATTTCGGATGACCTGATGTTAGAAGCTGGGGTTGCAGAAATGCCTGAATCAGGCGATGAGGATGTGCCTGACCCGGCTTTGTTGCAACAGTGGGCAGCCGCGGCCTATCTTGGCCATGCTCCTGCCATCGCCAGTATGAGGGTTACTACCGCCAACGAAATACAGCAACTCAATAAACAGTATCGCGATAAAGATACGGCAACCAATGTTTTATCTTTTCCCATGCAATCGCCTGCCGAAGTTGATATTACTCTGCTAGGTGATATTGTTTTATGTTCAGCGGTAATCAATCAGGAAGCAAAACAGCAATGCAAATCAGAAGAGTCACACTGGGCGCATATGGTTGTTCATGGCATGTTGCATTTGCAGGGTTATGATCACCTGGAAAATGATGAAGCTGAAGAAATGGAACGACTGGAAATAAAAATTCTTGAACAACTGGAATTTGCCAACCCTTACAAATAATCCTATTTATATTACTGGCCTTACGGACAATGCAACACCCATACTTAAATGAAAAAAAATAACGATAAAGTTAACTGGTTCACTGCGCTGAAAAGCCGGTTCTTCAAAATCAAAGATGAGCGATCTGATTTATTGGAACACCTGCACGATGCGCAGCGAAAAGGGATAATAAGCCTTGATGCCTTAATGATGATAGAAGGCGTGTTTCAGGTTTCTGAAATGCGGGTGCGTGACATCATGGTGCCGCGCTCTCATTTAGTTGTTATTGAAGAAGATCTTGGCGTCGAGGATATGTTGACTATAGTGGCAAATTCGGGGCATTCACGTTTTCCGGTTGTTGATGAGGGTATTGACCAGGTGGTGGGCATTTTGCTGGCGAAAGATTTGACGCATTATCATGATGAAAAAAGTCGTGCAGCATTTGAACTGAAAGATATTTTACGGCCAGTCATTTTTGTGCCGGAAAGTAAGCGTTTAAACGTATTATTGAAGGATTTTCGTGAAAGCCGGAACCACATGGCAATCGTCATTGATGAGTACAGTGGTGTCTCGGGTCTGGTGACCATTGAAGATGTACTGGAACAAATTGTTGGGGAAATTGATGATGAGCATGATGCTGCTGATGTGACCAATATTCGACGTAGCGGTTTTCAGCGTTATAGTGTTCGTGGGCTAACGCCAATAGACGAATTTAACCAGTATTTTGATTCCAAATTAACGCATGAAAAATTTGAAACGATTGCCGGCCTGGTAACGTTTGAATTAGGGCATTTACCTGAGCGTGGAGAAGAAGTTACTATCCAGAATTTCCATTTCAAAATTATCAGCGCTAACTCCCGCCGCATTAATAATATGCAGGTGAGTCTTTTATCAGATAATGAAGTGACTTCAGTAACGACTGAGAATACTGCTAATGATGTAATTGAAAACGATGATGCCGGCAAGTACTCAGTATCTGACAAATGAAGGCTAATCGTTTGTCGCGATTACATTGGGTTTTTGTCAGTTTAATTGCCGGTGCTGCAACGACGCTGGCATTTGCACCGTTTGATTTAAGCGGCCTGGTCTTTTTAACGCTGGCCGTTGCTTTTTATTTCTGGAATAAGTTGCCATTAAAACAGGCAACACTCAGTGCCTGGTTGTTTGCAATGGGCTTGCAAGGCACGGGTATTAGCTGGATTTATCACAGTTTGCATACCCACGGCAGCGCTCCGGCATTGTTTGCCGGATTTCTTATCTTTCTATTATGCTGTTATTTGAGCATTTACACTGCGCTGACAGTGTATACCGTTAATCGCTTTTTGCCCGACAGGCCGGCGTTACGTTTTATGGTGTTTTACCCGGCAAGCTGGGTGCTGTTTGAATGGTTGCAGGGTTACGTGATGACGGGTTTCTCCTGGATGCAGCTAGGTTACACGCAAATCGATTTTCCATTAGCAGGTTTTGCGCCGGTATTTGGTAATCATGCGGTCGGCGGTTTTATTGCAATATCTGCTGGTGCGCTGGTTTTACTGGCCCAGCAATACCGGCAGTTAAGCTTCAAGCGGGGATTATCTCTGGTTATTCCAGTTGTTTTATTATGGTTCACTGGTAGCTTATTGAAAACCATAGACTGGACAGAGAAAGTGGGTGATCCGCTGAAGGTAAGTGTTATACAGGGCAATGTAAAACAAAGTGATAAATGGAAGTCGTACATGAAACAGCCGACGCTGGATTTGTATCTTGATTTAACGCTGGCGCAGCAAGATGTGGATCTGATTGTCTGGCCTGAAACGGCAGTGCCGGATTACCGCTATCGCGTGGCACCTTATATCCAGCAATTAAGAGCAGAGATGAAACTGCGCAAGGCCGATTTGTTGCTTGGTATTTTTGTCAAGAATAATGAAAAACGTTCGCTTAACAGTGTGCTGAATGTGAATGGCGGCGTCTATAATAAGCGCCATCTCGTGCCACTGGGCGAGTTTATACCGCTGCGTTTCTTGATTGAGTTTTTTAACCGCTTCGTCAATATACCAATGTCAGATATTGCTTCGGGTGATGAAGACCAGCCATTGCTGACCGTTGCCGGTATTCCGCTGGGTTTATCTATTTGTTTTGAAGAGGCATTTGCACGTGATGTCATTAAAGATTTGCCAGCAGCCCGCCTGCTTGTCAATGTCAGTAACGATGCCTGGTTTGAAGATTCGCATGAGCCACACCAGCATCATGCTATCGCTCGAATGCGTGCACTCGAAACGGGCCGTTATATGATTCGTTCCACCAATACGGGTATAAGCTCTTTAATCGGACCGCATGGGGAAGTCATTAAACAGCTGCCACAGTTTGAAACGGCTGTATTGAACGGTGAAGTGCAACCGCTTAGCGGTGCCACGCCGTTTGTACGCTGGGGAGACTGGTTGATTGTCGCCATCTGTGGTTTGTTATTGCTGGGTTTTGCTAAAGCTGGCCGTCAATAAACTAAAGCACAGAGATGCAGCGGGCAGAATAACGTATTTGTTTTTATAGATGCGGCTTAAATGTCACATTGATGACGTTGAATAAAACGATGGTGTCCACATCGTTTGCAGTCGCTGATTTTGTCAGTACTGAAATATGGCCTGGTTTTACCGCAGCTTTCACAGATTAAGGTGCCGGGTTCTGTTGTTTCGCCAGCTAAATAGACAGTTATCTGCCTGCTCTGATTTTGTACCGCTGGCAGACTGCCGTGCTTGAATTTAGCCAGCTCAAGACGCGTGTGGTCTGCCACCGATAAAAATAAATCCAGCACCTTACGTTCAATGACCTCAATGTCCAGCATTAACCAGTCATAAAATTCTGCACTGGTTTCCATCATGTATTCTGCCGCGTCATTGATATCACGCTTGATATATTCACCAATTTCAAACGCTTCTTCTGCCGTTACTACACCCAGATGGACGGTCTGATGCTTTGCCATATCCAGCGCCGACTGCAGCGAGATATTGTTTGTCTCGACCCGTTCAAAAGCATTTCGCATTTCACCCATGATCTGGTTATACGCCGTAATCAGATGGCTGGATGGCTTTTTATGTATTTTGTTCATGTTTTCCCGGGGCACAATTGTTATGTAACAGGTAAAGTTTGGTTATTTGATTCATATATATGACCGGCAAATGAAACGAATCCTTTATGTAGTCTCAGTGCTGGTGTATTCTTCATGTTTCGGGCATTGCCCCGCAGATATTATGATAATTTATCAGCGTTGCCTTTAGTTATAGACCAGAAATTAATGCCAGGCGAAGTCATCCGACGAACTGCACAATATATTTAAATAAGTTATGAATGAAGAATATCAAGCCCAGGAAATAGAAGAAAAAATCCAAAAAACCTGGGATGAGCAGGCCACTTTTAAAGCCATAGACGACGCTACCGGGAACGCTTCAGCAGGAGAGAAATATTACTGCCTGGCCATGTTTCCTTATCCCAGCGGCCGTTTGCATATGGGCCACGTTCGCAATTATTCCATTGGTGATGTGATTTCACGTTATCAGCGGATGCTGGGTAAGAATGTACTGCAGCCCATGGGTTGGGATGCTTTTGGATTGCCTGCGGAAAATGCGGCAATGAAAAACAAGGTAGCGCCGGCGAAATGGACATTTGAAAATATCGAGTATATGCGTGAACAACTCAGGCGTCTGGGTTTTGCCTATGACTGGGACAGAGAAATTGCCACCTGCAAGCCGGATTATTATCGCTGGGAGCAATGGTTGTTTACCCGCCTGTTCAAAAAGGGTTTAGCTTACAAAAAAACTGCCGGTGTTAACTGGTGCCCACATGACCAGACCGTGCTGGCAAACGAGCAGGTAATCGACGGCAAATGCTGGCGCTGCGATACCCAGGTGGAGCGTCGTGAGATCGCGCAGTGGTTTATGAAAATTACCGACTATGCTGAGCAGCTAGTTGATGATCTCGAACAGCTGGATGGCTGGCCTGAGCAGGTGCGCACCATGCAGCGCAACTGGATTGGCCGTTCTCAGGGTGTTGAGTTGCAATTTGAAGTGCTGGCTGAGCAGGCTGATCTGGCGCCATTAACGGTTTATACCACGCGCGCGGATACCTTGATGGGTGTTACCTATGTTGCCGTTGCGGCGGAACATGTGCTGGCGAAAAAAGCGGCAGAAAATAATCCTGAGCTACAGGCCTTTATTACTTCCTGTAAAGCCACCAGCGTCGCCGAAGCGGACGTTGCCACCATGGAAAAGAGAGGTATGGCTACCGGATTGATGGCGAAACATCCGATAAGTGGTGAGCATGTGCCCATCTGGGTAGCGAATTTTGTACTGATTGATTACGGCTCAGGCGCAGTCATGTCAGTGCCAGCGCATGATACGCGAGATTATGCTTTTGCGAAAACCTACGGTATAGCGATCAAGCAGGTAATTTTCCCCGCTGATGGCAGTGATGCTTGCGTTGCAGAAGAGGCCTATGTGGAAAAAGGTCTGCTGAAAAATTCAGCTGAATTTGATGGCCTGACGTCGGCGCAGGCAGTGGATGCGATTGCCGACAAACTGGTCGCCAGGGTAAAGGTGAAAAACAAATTAATTATCGTCTGCGCGACTGGGGTGTTTCCCGGCAACGTTACTGGGGCACCCCGATTCCCATTGTTCACTGCGACAAATGCGGTACGCTTGCGGTACCGGACGATCAGTTACCGGTGGTATTGCCGGTAGATGTTGAATACGGTGACGATGTCGGTTCACCCATTAAAAAAATGCCGGCGTTTTATGAAACCAGCTGTCCTGAATGTGGCGGTGCGGCGACGCGTGAAACCGATACCTTCGATACTTTTTTTGAATCATCCTGGTATTACGCACGTTTTGCCTGTCCTGATGCGGACGTTATGCTTGATGAGCGGGCAAAATACTGGGTACCGGTAGACCAGTATATCGGCGGCATTGAACATGCGGTTTTACATCTGCTCTATGCGCGTTTTTTCCATAAATTAATGCGCGACGAAGGCTTGCTCGACAGTGATGAACCTTTCAAAAATCTATTAACACAGGGCATGGTATTAAAAGACGGCAGTAAAATGTCCAAGTCGAAGGGCAACACCGTTGATCCGCAGCAATTAATCGAAAAATACGGTGCCGATACTGTTCGCCTGTTTATTCTGTTTGCGGCACCGCCTGAACAGTCACTGGAATGGAATGATGAAGGTGTTGATGGTGCCGCCGTTTTCTAAAACGGCTGTGGAAACTGGTGGCGACACATGTAACCAAGGGTGTCGCCAGTGCTGAACTTAAAGTGAATGAGCTCAGCGCAGAACAGAAAAATATTCGCCGGAAATTACACGAGACAATCGCTAAAGTGAGTGATGACATTGGACGTCGCCATACTTTCAATACTGCTATTGCCTCAGTCATGGAGCTGATTAATGAGTTAAGCAAGTTTAATGATGACAGCGAACAGGGATATGCTGTGGCACATGAATGCATTGAAAATATTGTTTTATTGTTATCGCCGATAGTTCCGCATATAACGCAACAGCTATGGCATGAACTGGGTCATGACGAATTATTGGCGGATTTTGCCTGGCCGCTGTGTGATGAGTCCGCCCTGGTACGTGATGAAATTGAACTGGTTGTACAGGTGAACGGTAAATTACGCTCTAAAATTAATGTCGCGGCCAATGCCGATAAAGAGGCAATTGAAGCGAGCGCTTTGGCGGATGAAAAAATCGTCAGCAATATCGACGGTAAAACTGTGCGTAAAATTATCGTGGTTGCCGGGCGACTGGTAAATATAGTGGCTAATTAATATGTTATTTTCTACCGGACATTACTGTTTTATGAAAAATCGACGTTTTTATTTATTAACGCTGGCTTGTGTACTGTCTATTAGCATGCTTAACGCCTGCGGTTTTAAACTGCGCGGCGCACTGGAGCTGTCACAGAATATGTCACCGCTATATCTGCAGCAAAACAGCCTGTTTGAACTCGGCCGCCAAATAAAGCCGCTTCTGGCGACCAATGAAATTCAAGTTGACAGATAATGAGCATGAGGCAAATACATATTTAACGCTTATACAGTGAGACAAAAAAGTCGAACTGTACTGTCGGTTGATAGCAACGGTCGTGCGCGAGAGTATTTATTAAATTACACGGTGCTATTTACCGTAACCATTAAGTCTACAACAGCGCTAAAAGCGAAAAATATTGAACAGTCCATTTCGATTTCACGTAGCTTGTTATTTGATCCGGATGCGGTGCTTGCAGTGACAAATGAATCGGAAATCTTGTACAAAGATATGCAGCGTGATGCGGCACAATTAATTTTGTTAAAAATGCAGGCACATTCGAAAAACAGCGCAGCGGCGGATAAAGTCAATAACATCCAGGAAAGCAGCAGCGATACTGCTGCAATGAACGTGCGCCCTGATCAACTGCCGTCCATGTTGGCAGCACGGTATATCCTGTTTATATGGTCAGTGGTGATGAGCCTTTACAGCAAATGGAATCGCTGGATCTTGATTCGGTCTTTTTTACGCGATGAAAATTTTACTGAAAGACAAGTGCTGGATGTCGATGCGCAGTTTGACTGGCAAAATTTAATGGATGAAGCCGCCAGTATGTCTTTATTCGCTAGCCGCCGCATTGTTGAATTGCGATTGCCATCGGCAAAACCCGGTCGGCAGGGATCGCAGGTACTGAAAGATTATTTAACGCAGCCGCCTGAAGATACGGTATTACTGGTTAATGCCGGCAAGATTGATGGCAATGCTAAAAAATCCGCCTGGTTTAAGGCCATTGAACAAAAAGGTCTGGTGGTGCAGTGCTGGCCGGTACCGGTAGAAAAACTGTCATTCCTGGTTAAAGCAGCGATTTATTAAACGTGATATGGATGCTGATAATGAAGTTCTCGCCTACATCAGCCAGCATGTTGAGGGCAATTTACTGGCCGCCGATCAGGAGATTGAAAAACTGTATCTATTGCTGGGCCCGGGGAAAGTGACTTATGCAGATGTTGCACAAGCGGTGACATCGCAATCGAGATACAGTGTCTTTGAACTGGTTGACGTGTTATTGAGTGGTAACACAAAGCGCGTTATTAAAATTATAGCCGGGCTTAAAGCCGAGGGTATTGTACCGGTGGTGGTTAACTGGGCATTGGCTAAAGATGTTCGATTACTGTCCCAGGTTATGCAGGATGCCTCATCTGCTGATTATAATTTAAAACGTTCCGGTGTCTGGCAAAGTCGCATCACCTTGTTTAAATCCTGTATGTCACGTCACACCTTGCGCACCTTGCAACTGATGTTAAAACGTTGTTCTTACATTGATGCCGCCAGTAAAGGCGTGGTTGATGCCAATGTATGGGATGAGATTGAAATGCTCTGTGTACGTCTCGCGGGTTCAACAAAATAGTTAGCGGTTCGTTGTTAGCGCATGATTTTAGTAGGGATTTCACTCTTTTCGGGTGGCATTCGCAGGCATTACCCGCTGCCGGGACCGGCTTAAAACAGAAAAATAAGTGTATTATTTTGGCAGTTTTTTAATAATCATCGGATTCGTCATTAAGTATTTGATATAATTGGATAATTGTAACGTATCCGTTTTACCTGAATAATCGTCTTTATTATGAACGCAAATATTGAAACAGTCGTCACTGACATCGCAGATTATATGGCCAATGTCGGGCATGCCGCACGCCATGCCTCCAGAGCTATCGGGCGAGCGTCAACAGCGCAAAAAAATCAGGCGCTGCTTGCTATTTCTGAGCTTATCGTTACCCAGGCTGCAGGCCTTAAAAAAGCCAATGCGCTTGATTTGGCAGCCGCTAAAGACAAAGGTCTGGATGCCGCTTCGCTTGACCGTCTTGAATTAAACGATGATCGCATTCAGGCAATGGCCGAAGGTTTACGTCAAATTGCCACCTTGCCTGACCCAATAGGTGTCATTTCCAGGCTGGCTTATCAGCCATCAGGGATACAGGTGGGCCAGATGCGCGTGCCTTTAGGTGTAATCGGCATCATTTATGAGTCGCGTCCCAATGTCACGGCGGATGCAGCGGGTTTGTGCCTGAAGTCGGGCAATGCCGTGATACTGCGCGGTGGCTCTGAAGCCATTAATTCTAACCAGGCAATTGCCCAGTGCATAAAGCAGGGGCTTAAGCTTGCGGATTTGCCTGCCGAAGTGGTTCAGGTTATCGAAACCACCGACCGTTTAGCGGTGGGCGAAATGCTGCGTTTAAAAGACTCGATTGACGTTATTATTCCACGCGGCGGTAAAAGTTTGATTGAACGCATTAGTAACGAGTCTGAAGTTCCTGTGATCAAACATCTTGATGGTATTTGTCATGTTTATATCGATGATGATGCCGATAAGGTAAAAGCGTTAAAGGTAGCGTTTAATTCCAAGACACAGCGTTATGGCACCTGTAATACCATGGAAACACTGTTGCTTGCAGAATCTGTTGCCAATGACATTTTACCTGAACTGGCAACCCTGTATGTCAACGAGGGTGTGGAGCTGCGTGGCTTGTCAGAAAACACAGGCACTGTTAAACGGCTGTAATGTGGCGGTTGTTGCGGCGCTGGAAGAAGACTGGTCGACCGAGTATCTGGCACCTGTTTTGTCGATTAAGATCGTGCAAGATATTGATGCGGCGATAGCGCATATCAATCAATACAGTTCACAGCATACAGAGTCTATTATTACCGAGAATTACACGAAATCACGCCAGTTCCTGCGTGAAGTGGATTCCAGTTCGGTGATGGTCAATGCCTCTACGCGTTTTGCCGACGGTTTTGAATATGGTCTGGGCGCCGAAATTGGTATCAGCACCGATAAGCTGCACGCCCGTGGCCCGGTCGGACTGGAAGGCTTGACCAGTCAGAAATATATTGTCCTGGGTGATGGGCATGTACGATAGTGAAAAATGAAAAGTGAATAACGAAAAATAAAAGGCTTGTAGGAATGTTTTTTTTGCAAAATGAGCATGCTCGGGTGCGTTCAGCTATTACGGTTTTTCATTTTTCATTTTTCATTTTTCAATTTTCACTGTCTTCAACATGATCGGTATTTTTGGTGGTACCTTTGATCCGGTACATTATGGACATATTAAACCCGCGCTTTTTGTAAAACAGGTTTTAAATTTAAGCCAGTTACGTTTTATACCGAATCGTATTCCGCCGCACCGTGAAACTCCCTGGCTTAGTGTTGAACAGCGATTGTCTTTATTGCAAAGCGCGCTGCAAGATTATCCTGACGTGGTTGTCGATCAGCGCGAATTAAATCGTCAGGGTTCATCATTTATGGTTGATACGCTGAAGTCGCTGCATGATGATTTCCCGGATGAAACATTATGTTTAATTATAGGCATGGATGCATTTTTTGGCATCACTTCATGGTATCAATGGAAGTCGTTATTTGACTGCTGCCACCTGGTGGTAATGACCCGGCCCGGATTTGCGCAAAGCCAGCTTGAACAGCAGGTGACGATGGATGATTACCGGTTTTTAGTGGAAAAAATGACGACGGACGTTGCGGCATTAACAGCAGAGAAATCAGGCCGAATCCTGTTACAATCAGTACCGCAGCTGGACATATCATCGACTCAAATTAGAGCGGATTTGCAAAATGATGTGGACATAAGTCAGTGCATGCCGAAACAGGTCTACCAGCAATTAAAGAGGTTAAATTTACATGACAATTGATCAACTGAAACAACTGGCCATCGATGCTCTCGAAGATCTCAAAGTCTGTGGATATCACGGTGCTTGATGTGAGAGGCAAAACAACGGTAACTGACTGGGTTGTGATTGCTACAGGTTCCTCCAGCCGTCATGTAAGATCAGCAGCGAATAATGTTATTGCTGAAGCAAGAAAAGCAGGCCAGTCGGCACTCGGTTCTGAAGGAGAAGATGACGGTGAGTGGGTTTTAGTCGATTTGGGTGATGTCATCGTGCATGTTATGCAGCAGCAAGTTCGTGAGTTTTATGATCTTGAAAGTTTATGGTCTGTTGATGTCTTAAGCAGGCAGGGTAGTGAAAGTAACTAAAATGTGTCGTGCTGGCACACTGGCCTTATTGTGAAAATAAATCTTATTGCGGTAGGAAATAAAATGCCGGACTGGGTCGATGTTGCGAGTAATGATTTTATTAAACGCCTGCCTGCAGAAATTAAAATCAATACGATTCTTTTACCGATAATAAAACGAGGAAAAAACCCGGATATTCCGCGCATTATTCGAGATGAAAGCAGAAAACTTCTTGCGGCGGTACCTAAACACTCGTTGCTTGTTGTGCTTGATGTATTGGGTAAACCGGTGACAACAATGAAGTTCTCGTCACTTCTTGAAAGCTGGATGCAGCAAGCACAGGAGGTATCTATAGTCATAGGCGGGCCCGATGGAATGTCTGATGAATTATTGTCCCAATCCTCACTAAAATTGTCGCTCTCTGCATTAACCTTTCCCCATCCGCTGGTGCGTGTCATTTTGCTGGAACAGATTTATCGTGCATGGAGCATACTTGAATAACCATCCTTATCACCGGGCCTGAAATTGAAAACGGTCTGGGGTTCATAATCATGGAAAACCAAATTATTCTGGCATCTGCTTCGCCACGACGACGTCAATTACTCGAGCAAATCGGTGTCAAGGTAATCGTGCAATCTGTTGATGTCGATGAAACAAAAAAGCAGAATGAATCGGCCACTAGATTACGTGCAAAGGCTGGCCATGGAAAAAGCGCAACGTGGATTTGAAACCATAAAAAATGCAAGAAATTTACCTGTGCTTGGTTCTGATACTATCGTAGAAATAGACGGTGTAATACTGGGCAAACCTGAAAATCGGCAGCAAGCAAAAAAGATGCTGCAACAACTTTCAGCCAAAAAACATACAGTGCACACATCTGTGGCTATAGTTACTAAAGACCTGACAGTTATCGATACCAGTAGCAGCCAGGTGGTTTTTAAATCCTTAGAGGATGAAGAAATCGAACGTTATCTGGATACGGGAGAAGCAAATGATAAAGCCGGTGCTTATGCCATACAAGGTATTGCTGCGCAATTTATTAAAAATATAAATGGCAGTTTTTCTGGTGTCATGGGTTTGCCATTATATGAGACCGCAGAACTACTGAAACAATGCGGTGTCAGGCCATTAGCAAGGGCTACTCATTAAATACCCTGTTGCCGTGCTGCTGCGCGGGAATGTGAAAATAATATATAAAGAAGAATAACTATGAGTAAGGAAATTTTAATCAATATGACGCCGCAGGAAACGCGGGTTGCGATTCTCGAAAATGGCATGTTGCACGATCTATACATTGAACGTAGCAGAAGTCGTGGCCTGGTCGGCAATGTATACAAGGGTAAAGTGGTGCGTGTGCTGCCGGGAATGGAAGCGGCCTTTGTTGAAATTGGTCTGGATAAAGCAGCCTTTCTGCACGTGTCTGATGTCGCCCAGAAAAATAAGAACAACAGCGAACCCGTTTATATTGGGCAGCTTTTAAGAGAAGGACAGGAAATACTGGTCCAGGTGCTTAAGGATCAGTTAGGCACCAAAGGTGCAAGATTAACCACGAATATTACTATACCGTCACGTTACCTGGTGTTTATGCCTAATGCTGACAATATTGGTGTTTCATCGCGTATTGAGAAAGAAGAAGATCGTGAACGATTGAAAAAGGATTTACTGGAACAGGAACACCGCATTAAAGATGCCGGTTATATATTACGAACGGCAGCAGAAGTTGCCGATAAAAAAGCGCTAAGCAGTGATATTAAATATCTTAACCGGCTTTGGCACAATATTAATAATACAGCAGATGTACAGGCAGGCAGTGTCGTGCTTAAAGATCTGCCGTTATACTTACGAGTGCTGCGTGACATGGTTGATGACGACCTTGAAGTGATTCGTGTGGACTCTCGAGAAACATGTATCAGTATGCTTGAATTCGCTGATAAATACGTACCTGAAGTTGCCAATCTTATAGAGCATTATCCCGGCGAACGGCCCATTTTTGATTTGCACGGTGTTGAAGATGAAATACAAAAAGGTCTGGAGCGAAAAGTACAGCTTAAATCGGGTGGTTATCTGATCATCGATCAGACAGAAGCAATGACGACGATTGATGTGAATACAGGTGCATACGTTGGTAGCCGTAATCTTGAAGAAACAATTTTTAAAACCAATCTCGAAGCAGCGCAAGGTATTGCCAGGCAGCTGCGGTTACGTAATCTAGGCGGCATTATTATTCTTGATTTTATTGACATGAGTGAAGAAGAGCACAAGCGCCAGGTAATGCGTGCCCTGGAAAAGGCTTTGGAAAAAGACCATGCAAGAACATCGATCATGTGAAGTTTCCTCATTAGGGTCTAGTGGAGATGACACGAAAACGAACACGGGAAAGTCTGGAGCATGTGTTATGCGGCACGTGTCCAACATGCGAGGGCAGAGGTTCAATAAAAACTGCTGAAACAGTGTGTTATGAAATATTTAGAGAAATCTTACGTGAGGCTCGGCAATTTGATGCCAGGGAATTATTAGTGCTGGCAGCACAGGATGTTGTCGATTTACTGGTTGATGAAGAGTCAGCTAGCCTGGCTGAGCTGGAAGATTTTATCGGCATACCCATCAGGTTTCAGGTTGAGGCATTGTTTACGCAGGAGCAGTTTGATGTTGTTATTGTTTAGACAAGCATTTTTCTTGCACACAATGAAATAATTTTAACAGCTATGCAATGGGTTTTTCGCATTCAGAGTTTGCGTCATTATTTGCCTTGCGGTGATATTGATAACGGCTGCGGTAATATTTAGTGTGTTGCGCGCGGCCCTGCCGTATGCAACCGGTTATAAAAATGAAATACAGCAGGAAATAAGTCAGCAGATAGGCCTGCCTGTTGAAATTAATTCTATTGATGCAGCGATTAACTGGTTTTCACCTCGTCTCAAACTAATCGGTGTATCCGTCTTTGATGAAAAAAATAGGGTTCCCTTATTTAATTTTCGTGAAGCATTTGTTGAGCTTGATGTCATCGCTTCCATTTTACGTCTTGAGATAATTGTTGACGACATTGGGCTTGTCGGCACAGATCTTTCAATAGAAAAACTTTCCGAAGAAGAGTGGTTGCTTCAGGGTATTACATTTACCAGTGAAGGCTCCAGTGAATTGCCCGATCAGTTTATCTATATGTTGAAAAATGCAGATTATTTATTGCATGACAGTAACATATATTACAAGGACCATACGGGAAAAAAGTTAACCTTAAATTTATTTGATGTGAATGTTGACGTTAAAAATAATTTTAATAATCATGATATAAAGTTTTCCATGAATTTGCTGGAGCCATACGGTAAAGATCTTGCTGTGGTGGCAAATTTACACGGTGATATAGATTCACTGAAAGGTGATATATACATAGAGGCGAATAAGCTTAACGTCAGGGAGTTGAATAAAAAGTTTAATCTGACTGAAGATTACCGCTTTGACGGTATTCTTGATGTCAACCTGTGGGTTACTTTAGAGGCTAACAAAATCCAGAGCTTGTTTTCACAACTTTCAGTGCAGAATGTGTTGCTAAAAAATAACGCGACGGCCAGGAGCTGGAGTTCTAACTATTTATCAACAAATTTTCGTTATCTGAACGATGATGGGCATTTTAACTTTGCTGTTTCGGATTTCTATTTTGGCGAGAAGTCGCAGCCATCCTGGGGGAGAAAAACAGCGCTTATAGCAAGTAATGATGATGAAAATTATTATTTAAGTGCCGACTTTTTGCGTGTTCAGGATATGCCCGCTGTTGTTGAGGTGTTTTTAAGTGAACAACAGTTAACTGAATTAGAGAAGGTGAAATCGTATCAGCTAAAAGCCGATGTTTATAATCTGGATCTGCAGCTGCCCAGAGAAATGTCCAGGCAGAAGTTGCTGGACTCGTTAACTGTTGAAGCATCATTAATGGATTTTTCAATGTCGGATGCTAAAAACAATATTAGCCTTTCAGGTTTTGATGGATTAATTCAATATCTTAATAAGCGTGTCAGCATAGATGTCAGTGCAAGCGACACTAAAGTCGAATTTAAGAATTTATTCAGGAAGCCATTATTTGCCGAATTGATCCAGGGGCAGTTGAATTTAGCTTACACAGAAGATAGCTGGCATTTAACGTCCGACCGGTTGCAGTTAAAAAATAAGCATATCAATACTTTTTCCAGCATGGATGTGCAGATTTATTCTGCAGAAGATATTTTTATCAATGCGCAAACAGACTTTTATGATGCTTATACAGAACATGTGAATCGATATTTACCTGTAGGTATCATGACGCCCGGCTTAATCAACTGGCTGGATATGGCGATTACTGACGGTTTCGTGCCCACTGGCTCATTTGTTTTGCATGGAAAATTAAACGATTTCCCTTACACCAGTAATAATGGTGTTTTTCAGGTTTTGTTTTTTGCGCAAGATGTTAATTTGAAGTTTCTCGACAACTGGCCTTTACTGAACGATACATCTGCAACAGTGAAGTTTGCTAATCAGTCATTGTTTGTCTCAAATACCAGTGCAGAAACGCAGAACGTGTCGCTGTTTAATGGTTCTGTAGAAATACTTGATTTAGCAAATGCACATTTAAAAATAACGGCTAATGCTCATGGTAAGAATGACGACATTCAGTCCTATATATGGAATAGTGCGCTTGATAATGTTCTGGGTAATGCAATGCGCTTGCTTCAGTTGCAAGGGACAAGTGACTTAAAACTGAAAATAGACACCCCGCTTCGTCAGGAAGATATTGATGTCGCCATAGATGGCCATCTGGATTTTAATAATACAAATATATATTTTCCCGCACTGGGTTATGAAATAAGTGAGATTAATGGAACTTTAGGTTTTACCCATGACAGCGTGTTTGCTGAATCAATGAATGCGCTTGTTGCAGGTGAAGTTGTGACAATTAATGCATTTACTCATGAAGGCCAATCAGGTCGTGAAGCAGTTTTTCATCTGCAGGGTAAAATGGGTGTTGATTATTTACTGCAGCAGTATGACTGGATTCCACATGACTGGGCTTCTGGAAAATCGATCTGGGCTATTGATATTGAGCTGCCTTATAAACCGGTTGACTACCTTGTCCATGTCCGTGCGAATTCTTCTCTGCAAAACACGGCTTTTAATGTGTCAGATAAGGTCAATAAAACGGCAGCCAGTAAAATAGGATTTTCAGCAGACATTAATGTTCTGCCTGATCGCGGTTTGCACATTGGGTCAAAAGCAAAATATGTGGATGTTGATGAGATAAATGATAGCAGCATATTTGACCTTTACGCCACACGTGATGAGAATTATGTTTGGAACTTTGACATAGATTCTGACTACATAACAGGGCAGGGTGCATTTACCCAGGGATTAGATAAAACCACACAAATAAAACTGGATCTTGCTAACATTGATTTACAGGCCTTGTTTTTTACTGAAAATAAAAAAGGTGCTAACGCATTAAAGCCGAGTGATTTTCCACCATTAAACTGGGATGCGGAAAAGGTACTGTGGAGCGATTTGGTTTTTACTGATGTCAGGATTGAAACCGACTGGCATGAGTATGGCATGTTAATAAATACGTTTTCTATGAAAGGTCCTGAAATGAGCATTGACGCTAACGGTACCTGGTTGACAAGCTGGAGTGATGCACACAGAACCGTGCTAGAGGGGACCATAAGCAGTAACAATCTTGGGCAGACCTTAACCGGGCTGGGATTTCAGCGAAGTATTGATCGCAGTGATTTCAAAGCAAAATTTGATGCCAAATGGAATGCTGAACCTTACGCCTTATCGTGGGCTAAGGTGAATGGCAAGGCGTCATTTGAAATGAATGATGGTGAAATCCTGGAGGCTGATCCCGGGTGCTGGCGGGCGTTTATTGGGTTTGCTGAATATCTTCAAGTTAACCAATCGCCTGGCCTTTGATTTTGACGATGTCACGCGAGAAGGCTTTTCATTCGATTATATTAAGGGTGAATTTGAATTTGTTCATGGTGATGGCTCATTGAAGAACTTCGATGTGTCTGCGCCGGCAGCTGACATAAATATGTTTGGTAGTATCAATTTGATTAAACAGGACTATGGCTTATTAATGCGTGTAAAACCACACACCGACACATTAACATTTGCTGGCGGCGCGTTACTCGGCGGGGTTGTTGTAGGCGCCGGCCTTGCGTTAATTCAGAAGGTTTTTGATCTGGGTGTAATAGGCCATAATGTTTATTCAATAACAGGAAGCTGGGACGACCCTGTGATAGAAAAAATTGTTGAACGTACCGCGGACAAAACAGAAGATGAAGATGATTTCTAGGGACATAAGTCGATGCAGCAGTCTGAAATGGCAGTGTATCTTTGGCGTCGTTTTATCACTTTTTATGGCGCAGCTAAATGCTGAAGTGCTAGTTAATAATATTGAAAATAATGGTAAAGTTATAAGCGAGGCACTGTCAAAACAAGATTCCGTTTCTGACGAATCGGGATTAATTGCGAGCAACAAGAAAAACTGGCAATTACGTGCCGAACAATGGCAGATGGCTCGAAGTGGCGAGTCTATATTATCTCTGCCTGTATTAAATCAAGTAATTAATGCCTGGTTACGCGATAAACATAAGAAAATTGAAATACAATACCCGGGTGGTGAAGAAGGTGAGTTCTGGGTACAGGAGCTGTCAGACTGGCTTGTTTCTTTAGCTATACCATCCAGCCGCATGTCGCTAACGCCGGGCAGCGGCGCGGATGATATGATTAGGTTCTCTTTAATTAAATGACAGCTTTTATAAATAGTATGGTTCAAGTGAGTAGGAGGATAACTGGTGAGTAAAGTCGCAGCAATACAAATGGCATCAGGCCCGAATGTAAAAGCCAACCTGGCCGAAGCTGAAAAATTAATAAAAATTGCTGTGCAGCAGGAAGCGGAACTGGTGGTATTGCCCGAAAATTTCGCCATTATGGGACTGACCGAAATGGATAAGGTGAAAATTGCCGAAGACTTTGGTGCCGGGTTATTGCAGGATTTCCTGAAAGAGCAAGCAGTAAGGAATAATATCTGGCTGGTAGGCGGCACTATTCCAATACGATCAAAAGAGCCGGGTAAAATATTCGCGGCCTGCCTGTTATTGAACCCACAAGGAGAAGTGGTTGCACATTACAATAAAATTCACCTGTTCGACGTTACTATTGAAGCCAGTAATGAAAGCTACACGGAGTCGGAAACTATTTCGCCAGGCGACAGT
The DNA here is from genome assembly GCA_963768125.1 of uncultured Gammaproteobacteria bacterium. Lineage (GTDB taxonomy): Bacteria > Pseudomonadota > Gammaproteobacteria > SZUA-229 > SZUA-229. The sequence goes on along the minus strand of CAVYHC010000028.1, from coordinate 97,334 downwards.
ATCGTTGTCGTTGATACGCCATTTGGGCGTCTTGGCATTGCGGTATGTTACGACCTTCGATTCCCGGAGCTGTTTCGAGCTATGATCGAGCAGAATATGGAAATATGTGCATTACCTTCCGCCTTTACCAGTTTGACTGGAAAAGCTCATTGGGAATCATTGCTGCGTGCCCGCGCTATTGAAAATCTTTCATTCATGATAGCGGCTGATCAGGGCGGTTACCATGTCGGTGGCCGTGAAACACATGGTGACAGCATGATTGTTGACCCATGGGGGCAGGTATTAAACCGTTTACCTCAGGGCACAGGCGTGGTCGTTGCTAACGTTGATCTGGTGAAACTGGAACGTACAAGAAAAATGTTCCCTGCCTTAAATCATAAGCGCATGTCGTGCAAACTTACGACAAATTAACGAGCAAATATAAGCGGGCACAGCAATGGGTTTTCAAAATATAATTTTTGAATTTACATTGATATTCGCTGGCGCAGCTATATTTGCTACGGCTTTTTTATATCTTAAACAACCGGTTATTCTCGCTTATATCGCTTTTGGTGTTGCTGCTGGCCCGCTGGGTCTGCAACTGATTGAAGAGCCGGGGCATATTGAAAAACTATCGCATATTGGTGTGATACTGCTGTTATATCTCCTGGGCATCAATTTAAAGCCTGATCGCTTATTTCATCTTTTTAGTAAAACGGCCATCGTTACGCTGTTTACCAGCCTGGTGTTTTTCATTGTTGTAGCCAGTGCCACATTGGCCTTTGGTTTTAGCCTTATTGAAAGCGTTATCGTTGGTGCCGCTTTAATGTTTTCCAGCACGATTATTAGCCTGAAATTAATTCCCACGACAGCGTTACATCATAGGCATGCCGGTGAGATGATGACCAGTGTGCTATTGATGCAGGACATGATTGCGATCCTTCTGATTGTAGTATTGACCGGTGGTGGTGGTGAGAATGTAGGCCTTACCATTGTATTATTGATCGCCAAATTAGTCGTCTTGACGGTGATTTCCTTTGCGCTGGTTAAATATGTTGTAGACAAACTTTTTTTACGGTTTGATATTATCCAGGAATATACTTTTATACTGGCACTGGGCTGGGGTCTGCTGGGCGCAGGTGTTGCAGAGTTGATCGGCCTGTCTTATGAAATGGGTGCATTCATTGCCGGTGTTGCTTTTGCCTCGTCGCCAGTGTCACTGGTTATTGCTGAAAATTTAAAACCTTTACGCGATTTTTTCCTGATACTGTTCTTTTTCTCTATCGGCGCACAGTTTGATAACCTTATCACTGAACGCGTTTTGTTGGCGGGTATAGTGATTGCGCTGTTGATTATTATTGTTAAGCCACTCGTGTTTAAACAGGGTTTTCAGTTTATCGGGGAAAGTAAAAAGTTTTCTATGGAGTTGGGTGTCAGGTTGGGGCAGGGTAGCGAGTTTTCACTTCTGGTTGCCTACAGCGCATTAGCGAGTGGGCTCATTGGTTTTCAGGCATCGCATTTAATTCAGATGGTGGTGATTCTTACCTTTGTGCTGTCGACTTACTGGGTGGTCTTTCGTTACCGCACGCCTATTTCAAGTAGCGAAAAAAATCGAAGCGACTAACAGTTTAGTTGTCTTGAAAGTTGTAAGTTATAAGTTGTAAGTTTAAAGATTGAATAATTAGCATCTTGCGTGGGGTTCATTTCGCGATCTTCAGTAGACAGGCGAACGATTTAACTTTGACTTTCTTCCAGCTGTCGAAGATATTTGAACAGCTTGCGTGAAGCAGCAGGTGCTTTATCCTGTTTTTTCTCCTGATGCGCTGCGCGTATAATCTGATTGAGGTGTTGCCTGTCTACTTCCGGAAAACGTGTAATGACTTCATTCAGTGTGTCTTTATTATTTTCAATTAATTCGTCACGCCATTTTTCCAGGCGTTTAAAGTTAGCGGTATTAGTGTCGTGACTATGCTGTATTTTTCTTAAGCGTGACTCTATGTCCTCGCTATCAATAGAGCGTAACAATTTGCCAATATACTGTCGTTGCCTCTTTAGTCCGCTGCGCGACTTTATTTTCAACGCAGTCACAAAGGCTTCTTCAATCTCATCAGGCAGTTCCAGTGAATGCCGGTCTTCCGCTTTTAACTTCAGTATTTCCTCGCCAACATCGGTGAGATGAAGTGAGTCTCGTTTCAGCTGTGATTTGCTAGGGCCGAGAAACTCATCTTCGTCTTTATTTGAATCTTTATGGTTAAAATCAGGAGTCATCATCAATGTTCTCTGCCTGGTCAGTTAAGCGCGGGCTGTTATTAAACTGTACACTTTGAAGCTGCATTATAGAGTGCTCTTTTCCATCACGATAATTTTCAACAATAACGGGTAAATTGTGTAATCCAGGTGCTAACCAGATATGTAACTGCCGTTCTTTATGGGGGTCAGTTCGAACCATCTGTAATACCTGGTATTCTTTATCGGAAAAAGTAATGTATTTACTTGAAGTTAATACGAAGTTATAAGTATCTATTTCTCCTTTCAGTAATGCGTTATAGCGGTATTCTTTTTTATTTTTACTGGCTTCGATCATCAGTGGTATCTGAAAGGATAATACATCCCACACTGCAGCGTCGGTATTCAGGTTGATATTTTTACTTCTTACAATGCCGCTTATTTTTCCCGTTGACGGGTTTGTTGCTCATGTCCCACTGTATGCTGAATGCTTCGTTTTTATTTTTTTCTTTGCCGGTTTGTACGTAGTCATGTTTTTGTAGTAATAATTCGTCACCAACTTTGTCAATATAGCTGACCACGTTTACACTGTCATCGCGAAACAGGCTGGCAAAACCATGCAGATGGGTATTCTGAGTAAACTTATAACCTGTTTTTGTATGGCTAAGCTGGTATTGCGCCTCGGCTACCTGGATGCCAAATTTTTTTATGGCATATGTCGCACTAAATTCAGGCAGGGCATGCGCAGCAAGAAGGCTACCGCTAAATAGTGTGCTTAATAACAGGGTGGCAGCTGTTAATAAAACAACGGGATTCGATTTTTGTATATTCGGCAACATGGTTAATTTTTTTCCTGCATTACCGATGGAGTTTATTGTTTTTCCAGAGTAGCGGTTTAAGCAAAGCTTGATTATCCAGTAGAATCTGGTTGTTGTTAAAACTGATGCGATTGTCGAGATGCATTTTTATCGCCATAGGATAAATTTTATGTTCTTCCTTCAATACGCGTGCGGCTAAGGTTTCCACCGTGTCGTCAGCAAGAACCGGAACCTCCCCCTGTATGACAACCGGTCCGCTATCAAGTTCGCGGCCAACATAATGGACGCTAGCGCCATGTACTTTGTCATTATTCTTGAGCGCTTGCTGATGCGTGTTGGTACCTTTGTACCTGGGCAGTAATGATGGGTGTATATTAAGCAGGCGATGTTGGTAGTGGTCTATAAAACTGTTACTTAATATTCGCATAAAACCAGCCAGTATGACCAGTTCAGGATTTTCATGGTCAATGACCTGCATCATTGCTTTATCAAACGCTTCTCTGGACGAGTATTGTTTATGATCAATAACGTGGGTGCTTATGTTTTCTTTGGCAGCGCGGTCGAGGCCCTTTGCTGTTACCCGGTTACTGATTACGGTTTTTATTTCTGCGTTTAGCTGATTATCTTTAATGGCATCGATAATTGCCTGCAGATTACTGCCGCTGCCTGATATAAGTACAACAAGAGAAGCTTTTTTCACTGTTAATCCTGTTAGTGATTAGCTGTATCCATAACGCAACTAGCTAAATACAACCTGTTTATTCTCTGCCGAATCAATGGCGCTGGCTTCAATAATACCAAGGCGCCAGGCGTTTTTGTCGCCCCGATTTAATACAGACAAAATTGAATCTGCATGCTCAGCATTGACAATTAACACCATGCCAACACCACAGTTAAAGGTGCGGTGCATTTCACTGGTTTCTACATTACCGTTTTTCTGCAGCCACTGAAACACATCGGGTAGTTGCCAGCTGTTTTGATCAATAACGGCACTGGTGCCATCGGGTAATACACGGGGAATATTCTCCAGCAAACCGCCACCGGTGATGTGCGCCATGGCATTGATATCATAGTCAGATAATAACTGGTGAATGGCTTTCACATATATTTTTGTTGGCGTCAGTAACACTTCGCCTAAAGTTTTATTTTGAGTGCCAAACGTTTGCTTAATATCGGCCTGGCTGACTTCAATGATTTTACGAATTAGAGAATAACCATTGGAATGCGGACCGCTAGAGGCGAGCGCGATCATAACATCGCCCGCTTTGACTTTAGAGCCATCAATGATTTTTTGTTTTTCAACTATGCCAACACAAAAACCAGCCAGGTCATAATCGCCTTTGTTATACATGCCCGGCATTTCAGCCGTTTCACCGCCAATGAGTGCAGCATTCGACTGGCGGCAGCCTTCGGCGATACCGGCGACCACACTGGCTGCAATTTCTGTATTGAGTTCAGCGGTGGCGTAATAATCAAGAAAGTACAAAGGTTCGGCGCCGAGTACCAGGATATCATTGACGCACATGGCAACAAGATCGATGCCGATGCTGTCGTGTTTGTTTAAATCGATGGCCAGTTTAAGCTTGGTGCCGACACCATCTGTGCCAGAAACCAGTACCGGCTGCTTATAATTATCAGGTAATTCAAAGCAGCCGCCAAATCCACCAAAACCGCCCATAACGCCTGGACGATTAGTGCTGGCGACACTGCTTTTAATTTTTTCTACAAAGGCATTACCGGCATCTATATTTACGCCGGCATCGCGGTAACTCAGGGGTTTAGATTGCTTGGAAGACATCGAATTCAGGGGCTATTCAGACAGCTAGTCGTGTGATAAAAAGATGTGTTATTGTACACGCTCTCTGGCATTTTTTTTACAAATTTTCATAATCATGGGTCTCTAATGTTCAAGTTTAAAGCGAAAATATTCGTTTTCGTCAATTTGTTGTTTATTTTTAATCAGGCGATGGCCAATCATGGCGATTCATTGTATGACGTCGATATTCTGGTTGTTGATGAGTCAACCAATGTTCGCTGTCGGCATTCAAACAGGGGCTGGCTGAGGTATTTGTGCGCATTTCGGGGGACAGCATTGTCATGGACAAGTTAAAACGTCCTGCGCCCGCGACTTATGTAAAGCGGTTCAGTTATGACCCGGTGGACAAACCGACAACGAATGCGCAGGGACAGGTACTGTTATACCGCATGAAAATTCAGTATAACGGCCACGCAATGGAAAACTATTTGCGGGATAATGGTTTCCCTGTGTGGGGGCAGCATCGTCCTGATGTGGTTATCTGGCTGGCCGTCAGGGACGGTAAGAATGAATATGTTTTAAAAGATAGCGACCAGTCACTGCTGAAAGCAGCAGCAGAAGAAGCGCTGACTCGTCGAGGGGTCCCGCAAAAGTGGCCTTTATTTGACTATGAAGACAAAAAAATCCTTAAACTTGCGGACATTCGAGGCGGATTTAAAGACCCGGTAATAGCAGCTTCAAAACGTTATTCCAGGGGCCCGGCACTCACCGGCAGTATTATCTGGAACGGTGAGCAGTGGCAAAGTAGCTGGAGCCTGTTGATGGCAAGCAGTAATCGGCACTGGAGCCTGGTCGATGCGGATTATAAACATCTGATTAGTAAAGCCATTGATCAGGCGGCAGATGCCATGGGTATTGTTTTTGCCATTCATGGTTCGGCTAACAAGCAGCAACTGGCCGCCATACGGTTAAATGTGCAAGCGGTGGATTCGATTAAAAAATATCGTCAAGTTGAACGTTACTTAAGCGATTTAAATGCGGTGAAAACGGCAGTACCTATACTTGTTGATGGGCACAATGCTGTGTTTGAAGTTTTACTGCGAAGTGATGAAAAAGATTTTCATAACATTGTTAAAAATGAGGCAAAACTCGCTGAAATTAAAGCACCGCAAGTAAGCCATCAGCCCTTTCCTGTAAAAACACCGGTTACTGGGAATCAGCCCGAGCCAATGCTTGAAGAAAGTCACAATGCTTCAACTGAAATGGCTGCTCAATCACAAGTATCAAAAAATCAGATACCGGTCTATTACTATAAATTTATCAAATAATGCACTGAGATGACAGCGTTGCCCCACCCGCAATTACCGCTAGTTTTTGAACCCGGCGAGTTGTTTACCTTCGAAAGCTTCGTTAGCGGCAACAATGAAGTAGCCACCGGGTTGGCACAGCAAACCGCCTTGAATAAAGGCGAGAAACAACTGTATTTCTGGGGTGATTCGGCACGTGGTAAGAGTCATTTATTGCAGGCATGCTGCAATCTGGCAGCAAAAAATCAACAGACAGTGTGTTACTTAACGCAGGCAGAAATAAAAAATCAGTCAACCGCCATGTTTGATGGCCTGGAACAGTTACAGCTGATTTGCCTGGACGATATCGATAGCTGGTTAATTGATGCAGCCTGGGAAACCGCACTGTTTGATCTCATCAACCGCGTCCGTGAAAACAATAATCGTCTAATCATGGCGTCCTCGCACCCGCCTGAGGAAGCTTTCGTCAAACTGCTGGATTTACGTTCACGTTTATCCTGGGGCCCCGTCTTTCAGCTGCAGGAACTTGCAGACAAAGAAAAGTTCCAGGCATTACACTATCGTGCCAAACAAAGTGGCCTGGAACTGCCAGAGAATGTGGCGGATTATTTGATGCAACGTTATCCAAGAGATATGTTCGGCTTGTTTGAGCGTCTGGCAGTACTGGATAAAGCCTCGATGGCAATGCAGAGGCGGTTGACCATTCCGCTGGTTAAGTCGGTATTCGCTGAGGAGTAAGTGGCGATTTATTTGCTCGCTGGCGAGTTACCTTGTTGTTTTGTTGTGATTTGTTGTTTGGCATTTACGGGTGGATTTATAGTTTGGCATTGCGGTTTTCGCACCGCGGGCGAGTCACTCTTTTGCTACAGCCCAAAAGAGTAACCAGACAAATTTTGCTGGGAGCAAAATTGAACAGCTGCTTTATAGCTGGCCTGAAAGGCAAAACATAGGATGTGTTTTGTAAAAGGCCGCCGCTACTCGATTGCCCCTGCGGGGTTCCTGAAGCTGGAGATATTGCCTACGAGCCCGCCCTGATGCGCCGTCCGGGCGCACAGGGCTAAATTCGCCATCCCTGGCGAATTTGCTCTACCAATACCCCCAGCTTCAGCAATCGAGAGGCGGGAGTAAAAACAAGAATAAAACGATAAACAAAGTCAAGACTAAAACAAAGCAAAGCAAAGGCAAAGTACGCGCCAGACGTCACCTCGTTTTTGACCTTGACCTTTCCCACCTCAGGCAAGCCATTTAGGCAGTGCCGTTATCATGAGTTTTCTGTGCCAGCATGTCTGAGCGCACGTGTTTTTCAACGTGGGCGAGTTCTGGCGCAGCAGGATAACGGTACTGACTAAATGGGAACCCCTGTGCTTTTTACAGGGGCGTAGCCGTAGTGGCGGCCTTTTCTGGTTACTCTTTGCGGCTGCAGGCAAAGAGTGACTCGCCCGACAGTGGGCGAAACCACAAGAACAATTCAAAATAATCGTAAATGCTAAATCACAAAACACAGCAACAATGTAATTCGCCAGCGGGGCGAGACCCGCAATGCCAAAATAAAAAAAAACGTAAATGCCAAAAACCTACACCAATATAAAACAGCCTAAACATAACAAATCTAACATGTTAACCATCAACATCTGCTGATGAGAGCTCTGCTGAGCTTTCATTTGCTTGCCCATGAACCTTGTATAAAGCACCGTCCCCAAAAAAAACACCAAACTAGTGAAAATCACAAAAAGACCAATCATTAAATCTTCACTGTTTCCGGCATACCAGACGCCAATTATAAAATAGAAGATCGCCAGATACATCGACCAGGCGTGGGTATATAACTTGCCATTGAGCAGCCCGAAGAGAGGCAACATTAACGGCCCTAGCTGAAAAAAGATAATCACGGAAATGAGATGTTTTGCCGAGGGTTCTATTAACAGGTGCCAGGCAAACAAACCAAATAGCAGTGAAAAATAGCCGGACAGGGTAAGCCATCGCCCCAGTTTTATGTATGTTTGTGCTTTATTGGGATGTTGTGTCATTGAAATAATTTTTTAGCGGTCGCGGCAACACGATTGCCAATGGCCAGGCAGAGTTTTCGTTCATCGTCACTTAATGGCGTGGCTTCCAGGTCATCCGTTAAGCGAGTGGCACCATAGGGTGTGCCGCCGGTTTTTGTGGTGAACAATTCGGTTTCTGTATAGGGCAGGCCAACAATTAACATGCCGTGATGCAATAAAGGCAGCATCATGGTTAGCAAGGTGCTTTCCTGACCACCGTGCATACTGGTGCTGGCAGAAAAAACCGCCGCTGGTTTGCCTGCCAGTTTGCCGCCCATCCATAAAGCACTGGTGCCATCAATGAAGTGTTTCATCGCTGCAGGCATGTTGCCAAAGTGTGTTGGGCAACCGAGAATCAGGCCATCACATTCAATGAGGTCCTCAGTGCTGGCATAGAGCGGACCTTCGTCTGGAATAACTTTTTCGCTTTGTTCTGTAGTTGCTGAGACATTCGGCACGGTACGTACACGTGCCTGCATGCCTTCAACTTCTTCTACGCCACGGGCAATGATATTTGCCATTTCAGCGGTGGTGCCGCCCGGGCTGTAATAGAGAACGAGTATTTCTTTTGTCATTAAATGATGTCCAGGATTTTTTCAGGAGGGCGGCCGATAGTCGCTTTGTTGCCGTTAATAACAATCGGGCGTTGTATCAGGATAGGATTATCAAGCATCGCCTGTATTAACTGTGCACGCGTCAGATCGGGATTGTCGAGATTGTTTTCTTTATACGGTGCTTCGTGTTTTCGCATTAATTCACGGGGTTCAATCGCTAATAAATCCAGAACTTCAGCCAGTTCAGTGCTGCTTGGAGGTGTTTTCAGGTATTCCATGACAGAAATATCCACTCCTTTGTCATTCAAAATGGCCATGGTTTGCCGACATTTACTGCAATTGGGATTATGAAATATTTGAACTTTATCGCTCATCTGTACTCCTCAAGTTGTCGATTGTGGGATTTTATCGGAAATTAGTCTTGAATACATAAACATTGCTTGACACAAAATGCTTACATTGTTACTTTTTAGCGCTATAATTCACACCAATAATTAAATTACAACAAACACCCATATTACACCAACATCCATATCGGAGATATTATGACCTTACGTACAACTGCCCGTCTGTTTAGTGTTGCCCTTTTGAGCTTAAGCCTGATTACAGGTTGTGCTACTACAACAGATGATGAAGCTGATTCATCCTCATTAGCAGAACAAGCCATTGCCGATGCTAAAGCAGCTAATGCAGAAGCAAAAGCAGCCAATTATGAATGGCGTGACACCGGAAAATTAATCACTCAGGCTGAAGCAAAACTTGCTGCTGGTGATGAAGCAGGTGCCATTGCTCTGGCCAATAAAGCAGAGGCACAGGCCAATGCTGCTGTTGCTCAGGCCGCCGAAGAAAATAAAAAGTTCCTTAACAGCAATGCTGCTGCTGCCGCAATGGCCAGTTCGTCATCGAGTGCGGGTGCTGCCGGACGCGTAAGTAGTTACTCAGTCGTTCGTGGCGACAACTTGTGGAACATCTCTGGTAAAGACGAAGTTTATGCTGACCCTTACCAGTGGCCGCTAATTTACAAAACAAACCGTGACAAGATCAAAGATGCAGACCTGATCCACCCAGGACAAGTTCTGGACATCGACCAGAATGCATCTGCGTCAGAAATTGATGCAGCAATCAATCACGCTAAAACGCGTGGTGCCTGGTCAGTGGGTGATACCGAGCAATCTGATCGTGAATACCTGTCGAAATAACACTCTGAAATAAGGCTGGTCGGTAGTGTCAGCCAATCCTGTACTGTTAAACAGGTGATAAAAAAGGTCCGCTTGCGGACCTTTTTTTACGCCCATGGATGGGCCGTATGCAGCAAGGAGCCATGGAAGGCGGTGCTGCGAACGCCCATGGATGGGCCGTATGCAGCAAGGAGCCATGGAAGGCGGTGCTGCGAACGCCCATGGATGGGCCGTATGCAGCAAGGAGCCATGGATGGCGGTGCTGCGAACGCCCATGGATGGGCCGTATGCAGCAAGGAACCATGGATGGCGGTGCTGCGAACGCCCATGGATGGGCCGTATGCAGCAAAGAGCCATGGATGGCGATACTGCAAATGTCCGTGGATTGCAGTGTGGCGCATTTATAAAATGATGATATGGGTCGTCGTTATATGAAGGTCTCTAAGCAAGTATTTGTCAGCGGTAGAGTACAGGGCGTTTTTTTTAGAGAAAGCACCCGACAAATGGCCAGCGAACTAAAACTTAGCGGTGGTGTTAGAAATTTGTCTGACGGGCGGCTAGAAGTGCGGCTGACTGGCGATGAAGAAAATGTCTATTCCTTAATTAATTGGCTGAAAATCGGACCGAAACTCGCAAAAGTGTCTAATATTGAGGTACTGGAGCTTGAATTATTAGAGCCTCCTTCGGATTCTTGCCAGCGTCACCAGAGGCGCAGTCAGAAGGCAAATTTGAAATATGGGCAACAGACTAATTAAATAATGGATCGGTAAAAAAGCATCCTAAGTGAGTACCTTAAGTAATGAGTGCAGTGTTTGATAACAATATGAAGCAGAACCAGCATCTTGAAGTTCACGACATTTTAAAATGGCTTGAAGAAGATGAAATGGTGGACGCTGAAAATGCGCACATGTTGCGAACCCTTGCCGTGGGCGCAGAGTATAAGAAAAAGAATCCGCTGGAAATAGTGGCTGATCGAAACTGGGTTAATCTTAAAACGCAAAAAGTGATGTCACTGGAAATGCTTACCCAGTGGTTGGCGCAACGCGTGGATTTACCTTTTGTTCGTATTGACCCGTTAAAAGTAGAAGTGGCTGAAGTTACCGAGGTGATGTCTTATGCCTATGCTGCCAGGTACAATTTACTGCCGATAAAAGTTGATAGCACAACAATAACCGTTGCCACTGCCCAACCTTTTGAACGTGACTGGGAAGCGGAATTGTCACGTATCCACAACAAAGAATTTAAGCTGGTTATTTCCTGTCCGGACGACATCCGTCGCCTGTTGTTAGAATTTTATACCATCGCCAAGTCAATTCATGGTGCGCGAACCTCGTCTGATTCTACTGGCGGCAATATCCAGAACCTTGAACAGTTAATGGAATTAGGCCGTAGCGGTAAACTGGATGCGAATGACCAGCATGTAGTTAACATTGTGGACTGGCTATTGCAATACGCTTTTGATCAGCGCGCCAGTGATATACATCTGGAGCCACGCCGTGAAATGTGTCCGGTGCGTTTTCGTATTGATGGTGTATTGCAGGAAGTTTATCAAATTCCAACCGCTGTCATGAAAGCGGTGACCAGCCGTATCAAGATTGTTGGCCGTATGGATGTCGCTGAAAAACGTCGGCCGCAGGATGGGCGCCTGAAAACACGTACAGAAGATGGCAGAGAAGTTGAATTACGTTTGTCCACCATGCCGACAGCGTTTGGCGAAAAGATGGTAATGCGGATATTCGACCCCGATGTGCTGGTAAAGAACTTTAAGCAACTGGGTTTTAGCCAGAAAGATGATGACACCTGGCAATCTATGATTGAGCAGCCGCATGGCATTATTCTGGTCACCGGGCCGACCGGTTCAGGAAAAACGACCACTCTGTATTCCACGTTAAAACTACTGGCTAAACCAGAAGTGAATGTCTGCAGTATTGAAGACCCTATTGAGCTGGTTGAGCCTTCATTTAACCAGATGCAGGTACAGAAAAACATTGATCTGGACTTTTCCAGTGGCGTACGCACACTGTTACGCCAGGATCCCGATATTATTATGATCGGTGAGATTCGCGACAAGGAAACAGCGGATATTGCTATACAGGCGGCATTAACTGGCCACCTGGTGCTTTCTACACTGCATACAAACGATGCACCATCAGCGATTACACGTATGCTGGACATCGGCGTACCACCGTATTTAATACAGTCATCGGTGCTGGGAATTATGGCGCAGCGCCTGGTACGAACCTTATGTCCGCACTGTAAAAAACCGGCAGAGATCAGTGATGAGGCCTGGAAAGAGTTGGTTCATCCCTGGAAAGCCGAAAAACCCAAAACAATCTATGAGCCTGTCGGCTGCCTGGAATGCCGTGATACCGGGTACCAGGGGCGTAAGGGTATTTATGAAATGTTTAAGTTTTCAACGGAAACGCGGCATGATGGTCACATACTGATTGCGATATTCACAGTCTGCGCCGTCAGGCGATTAAAGACGGCCTGCAACCGCTGCGTTTGAGTGGTGCCAGCAAGGTTGCCCAGGGCGAAACCACTGTCGAAGAAGTGCTGCGCGTGGCACCGCCACCGCTGGATGGTTGAGTCTTTTTGCTGGCTTAAGTCATTGCTTAGTTTATCCTTAGTTATCAGTCGAACGACAAAACAGCATAAACTTGGCTTATCTATTCCATAAGGTAAGTTTTGTTCTCTAGCATCAACAGGTTATAATACGCGCCACATTCACCCGCGCTATTTGTAAAACCGAGGTTTTTTCCATGAGTTATTATTTTTCAAAAATTGTTGATGACAATTTTGACGATGCGATTGAACGCGTCACAGCCCATCTTGCCGAGGCTGGTTTTGGTGTATTAACGACGATTGATGTAAGTGCGACATTAAAAAAGAAAATTGATGTTGATTTTCAACGTTACACCATACTCGGTGCCTGCAATCCGGGATTTGCCTATAAAGCATTACAGGCGGAAGACAAAATTGGCACCATGTTACCCTGTAATGTCATCGTGCAAGAAACCAGTGATGGTAAAGTTGAAGTTGCAGCTGTTGATCCTATGGCGTCAATGATGGCTATTCAAAATGAAGCCCTGGGTGGTATTGCTGCGCAAGTGCAGGGTATGCTTAAAAACGTTATAGAAGGTTTATAAATTTAATGTCACAGCCAAAAATCGTTATATACAGTGGTCGTTTTTGTGGTTATTGCACCGCAGCAGAACGTTTGTTTCAAAGCAAAAATACCGAATACGAACTAATCAAAGTCGATGAAGATCAGGCCAAGTTTGATCACATGATGGAAATTACCGGCCGTCGTACGATTCCTCAAATTTTTATCGATGATTTTCATGTTGGTGGTTTTGATGATCTTTCTGCGTTAAATCGAAGCGGTAAACTCGACCAGTTGCTTAACCCCACAGGTTAGGTTTTACAAGTCGCATTAGCTGAATTGTTTTCAATACCACGCCAATAAAATAATAGATTCGCCGCCATGGAATATTTTCCAATATTTATACATATCAAAAACCGTCCCTGTTTAGTGGTTGGCGGTGGTTCTATTGCAGCGCGCAAAGTTGCCTTATTACGCAAAGCACAGGCGGATGTTACGGTGGTCTCGCCCGAACTTTGTGCTGAGTTGCAAAAGCTAAATGATGATCAGCACATCTCGCATATTTCACGCGAATTTGAAGAGTTTGATTTAGAGACTTGCGTGCTCGTTATTGCTGCCACCAACCAACGTGTGGTTAACCAGCGAGTTTCTGAATTAGCGAATCAGTTACGACTGCCCGTCAACGTGGTCGATAACCCCGATTTATGCAGTTTTATCATGCCCTCAATTATTGATCGCTCGCCGGTAGTCATTGCGGTATCAACCGGCGGTTCATCACCGGTGCTGGCGCGCCTGATTCGCACCAAACTAGAAGGCAGTATCCCGTCGGCTTATGGCCGCCTGGCTAAACTGGTTGAGAGCTTTCGCGATAAAGTTAAAACGGCTTTCCCGAATGTTGAATCCCGTCGTGGTTTCTGGGAAAAAATTCTCGCCGGCACAGTAGCGGAGCTGGTATTTACGGGTCATGAAAAAGAAGCAGAAGCCATGCTGGACAAAGCCATTGATGACGGCGCAGAGAGCCCGGATATTCCCGGTGAGGTTTTTCTGGTTGGTGCAGGCCCCGGCGATCCAGATTTATTAACCTTCCGTGCCTTGCGCTTGATGCAGCAGGCGGATGTTGTGGTTTATGACCGGTTGGTGTCTCCTGCCATTATGGAACTGGTGCGCCGCGATGCCGAGATTGTTTATGTCGGAAAAGAACGTGACAAACACACCATGCAGCAGGAAAACATAAACCAGTTACTGGTGCGTCTGGCGAAAGAAGGTAAACGTGTGTTACGTTTGAAAGGCGGCGACCCCTTTATCTTTGGACGCGGCGGTGAGGAAATTGAAGAACTTGCGCAGGAAGGTATTAAGTTTCAGGTAGTGCCGGGCATTACCGCTGCTAATGGCTGTTCCTCTTATGCCGGCATTCCGTTGACACATCGTGATTATGCGCAATCCTGTGTTTTTGTTACCGGCCATTTAAAAGACGGTTCGGTTGATCTTAACTGGCCGGCGCTGGCACAGCCGAATCAAACCGTGGTGTTCTATATGGGGTTACATGGTGCGCCGACATTGTGCAAAGAAATGGTCGCTCACGGCTTGCCTGCCAGCACGCCGGTTGCATTAGTCGAGCAGGGTACAACACCGCAGCAGCGTGTCTACATCGCGACGCTGGATACCCTGCTGGATGTCATCGCCAGCAAAGACATCAAACCGCCCACATTAATCATTGTCGGCGAAGTGGTTACTTTGCATGAAAAACTTTCCTGGCTGGAAGAACACCATGTTGATAATGCGGATAGTGTGTTTGCCTACAAAGATAAATAACTTGCTGAGCACTATGGCTAACCCCGCTCAGTGTTAACGGCGGCGTTAGCCCGAACAGCTTCACAGGGTTCGACAGCAGAATTTAACTGAAATGCGAAGTGACGAAATGTGTCATATTCGTCATAATAAGTGCCTGAACATATAGCCTGACTTTAAATCAGGCTGTTTCTTTATATAATTTGTATATTACAAGTGGTTAAAAATAACGTGTTAAATAATCGAACTCAATCTATCCGTCGTTTTACTTTGTCGCTCATTGTCTTATTTTGTGTGGTGATCTGTTTACCTGTCCAGGCAAAAACCGTTCGCTACGTCAGTGATGAACTTAAAGTGGCATTGCGCTCAGGCGCAACAAATGGACACCGCATCATTAAATTTATCAAAAGCGGTACGGCATTAACTGTGCTAGACACTGAGGGCGACTATACCGAGGTTAAACTCAGCGATGATAAAACAGGCTGGATATTAACTGATGACCTTATGAATATCCCCAGTGGCCGTAGTCGCGCCGCTACAGCGAATAAACAACTTGAAAAGTCCAAACAGAAAATAAAAGAGTTAAGCAGCAGTATTGCTGAATTGAAGTCAGAAGTCAGGCAGTTAAAAAATGAAAAAGGGGCGCTAAAGACCGAGCACATTAATTTAAGCAACTCGCTAGAGGATCTGAAAATTACCGCGGCTAATCCATTGTCGTTGTCGAAAAAGAACAAGGAATTAAAGAAAGAACTGGGAAAAGTCCGTGCCAATGAAGCAATGCTAGAAAAAGATAATCAGCAGCTGCGTAGTAACGTTATGCAGGAATGGTTTATCATAGGTGGCGCAGTGGCGATAGGCAGTTTAATCCTCGGTATTATTCTGACCCGCATCAACTGGCGCCGCAAGCAAAATAGCTGGGGTGACAGTTTCTAGTTTGAAGATTTGGGAAATTGAGAAAAATTTTATCCGCGAATTACGCAAAAGACGCAAAAAACGCAAAAAGAATAGAATTGTTTTTTGTTTATAAACCTTTGCGTTATTTGCGTAATTCGCGGACGATATCGTTTTATCTGATTTGACAAGTATGAAAAATTTCATCTGTCACCGCTTTATAGAATTACACCGCTATAGCGCACAGCTTCTAAAGCCCGCAAACACATCATTTCTATCCGCTCCATAATAATTACGCCAGGTATTTCGAATCATGCGTGAGCGTGTTGTCCATGCGCCGCCGCGTAATACTTTTGTTTGTCCGAACAACGGTTGCGAATAATCCTGATACATATCAGCGACAAACCCGGGATAGGGCTTAAACGTATCGGCCGTCCATTCCCAGGCATTGCCCAGCATTTGACGGCAGCCATAAGCGCTGTCTCCATCAGGCAGGGCGCCAACATCAATAGTGCGCAGCGCGCGGCCATTCATGTTGGCATGTTTTTCAGTCGGCCTTTCATTGCCCCAGGGGTAAGCCCGTTTCTGATTGATATTAGCAGGCGAGCCAGAAGCGGCCAGCTCCCATTCGCCTTCTGTCGGCAAACGTCGACCCGCCCAGCGACACCAGGCATTGGCTTCATGCCAGTTTATATGTATAACAGCGGCATGTGGCCGCATGGGCTGCCATTGATCAAACTGTTTAATTAACCAGCTTCCATCGGCATTTTTTTTCCAGCCGTTGGGGAGTGTAAGCTTGTTTTTTTGTAGCCAGTCCCAGCCCTCAGCCTCCCAGAATTGCTGCTGCTTGTAACCGCCGTTTTCAACAAATTCAGCAAATTGCAGATAACTGGTTGCGGCGCGGGCAATGGCAAAAGGCTTTACCTTAACGGGATGTTGCCATTTTTCATTATCAAAACAGAAGTCAGTGCTTTCCATTGCGCCGAGCATAAAGCAGCCGCCTTCGATTTCAACATCGCCATCAAGCGGGCCGGCCTGGTATGTTTCATGCTCCAGGACATTATTGGCAAAAACGGGAGCAGGGTAGTTCAGTGTGCGGCGCGTATAAGTAAACGCTTCCGTATGCATGTCTTCATGAAACACTGCGTATCGTGTGAGATAAATATCCTGCGCTGTAACATTGCCTTTTTTTAAACGGCTGATGACGGCTTGCTGTACCTGCTGCATATAAACTTTTGTATCGTGTAGCGATAGCAGCGGTAAATCCCAGCGGGTTTCATGTGCGATATTGATGGAATCATAAAGTGCATCAGCATTGGTAAGAAAAGAGTCAGCCTGGTCGAGATGGCGTAAAATCCAGAACTCATAAAAATAAGCAACATGGCCAATTTCCCATAACAGTGGGTTGACTGTATCCAGTTGCGGACCGATGATTTGTTGTTGATCAAGTCCATGGACAAGTTCAAGGCTACGCTGACGTGTATCTTTTAAATCATCGATTAAGGTTTTGATGGTCCGCGCTGAGATATTTTTGTCTGGCATGTGTAGTTAAATAAATTTTGGTTTAACATAGAGTTTATGCAGATTGGAATAATAACACCTGCGGCCGTGAAATCACTAAACGGAAATCGCGCCACGGCATTACGCTGGGCAGACTTTTTGCGACAGCTTGGTCATCGGGTTAGTGTTAGCATGCAATGGGATGGTACGGCTTATGACTTGATGGTAGCGCTGCATGCCTGGCGCAGTGCAGAATCGATAGCCGCCTTTAAAACAGAATATCCGCATCGTCCGCTGGTGCTGGCAATGACGGGTACTGATTTATACCGTTTTATTAAAAGCCACCCCGAACCGACGCTGGCATCAATCAGTGCTGCTGACCGTCTGGTTACATTACATCCGCTGGCAACACGAGTATTACCGAAATCATCTCACCCTAAAGTGCATGTGATATACCAGTCTGCAATACCGTTACCCGGAGGCAATTCCGCACCGGTCAAACGTTCGATAAAACATTTTGATGTTTGTGTGGTCGGGCATTTGCGTGAGGAAAAAGATTCCATGCGAGTCGCTTATGCGGTAAGAGATTTACCGGCCAGTAGTCGAATTCGGGTTTTGCATTATGGCAAAGCGCATAATGATGAGTGGGCTTCATACGCCCGGCAGGAAATGAAAATAAACCCTCGTTACCACTGGTTCGGAGAAGTGCCACACTGGAAGATCCGGCAGGCCTACGGGCGTTGTCATTTGATGGTATTGCCGTCAGTTATGGAAGGCGGCGCGAATGTTATTTCTGAAGCAGTCGTGGCGGGCTTGCCAGTCATTGCATCAAATATTGATGGCTCAATCGGTTTACTGGGTGAGGATTACGCGGGTTATTTCCCGGTGCAGGATACCAATGCATTGCGTGAGTTATTGTTGAAGGCTGAATCAGATTCTACATATTTAGATAAACTCGATCAGCAGTGTAACCAACGCGCGGGACTGTTTACACGCGAAGCAGAAAAACAGGGCTGGGCGGATTTGTTGAAGGATATGGGGCTGTAGAAGAGTTTGTTAGTTTAAAGTTCATGAGCGATGCTTTATAAAGACTATTTGCACATCAGATGAACGCAGATGAACACAGATAAAAGATTTTTTTGTTTTTAAAGACGGCATCATCTTGACGACAGGAAAGATCTTATGCCCTAAAACTTAAATTCTTTATCTGCGTTCATCTGCGTTCATTTGCGGACAAAAAGTTTTTAGTTTTTTAACGTTACACTTTCCACACTAGAGGCATCGTCAGTTACAGTGCCAATGACTATACTGACTGGATAACCGAGTTCATGCAGTTCAGCTAAGCATGCATCAGCGTTATCGGCAGGAATTGCTGCCAGCAAACCGCCAGACGTTTGCGGATCAAACAATAATGGGAAGTGTTTGTGCCCGGTTAATTCGCCAGGGTCTTTTATTGCACGCCTTAGTCTTACGTTCTGTTCCTGCAGTGAACTAAAAATCCCGCTCGCTATCATTTCCAGTGCGCCATCCATAATGGGCAAGGCGTTTAAATTCAGCTCAACACTTTTCTCAGAAGAGCGTGTCATTTCAACCAGGTGGCCAAGTAAACCAAAGCCGGTGACATCAGTGCAGGCGGTCGCGCCATGGCGATGCAGACAAAAACCGGCGGCCTGATTAGATAACAGCATGCTTTTCAGTGCGGCATCGATCCAGCGGCCTTTGGCTTTAAGGCGCATGTCGGCGGCAAATAATGTTCCGGTACCCAGCGCCTTGGTAAGAATTAAAACATCACCGGCCTGCATGCCGGACTTTCGCATTACCTGTGAGCGATCGGCCAGGCCGGTTACTGACAGGCCAAAAGAAAGTTCGGCGCCTTCACTGGAGTGGCCGCCTACCAGCGCAGTATTGCTGGCATTTAACACGTCTATGGCGCCCGACATGGTTTGAAACAACAGTTCTTCCACCTGGTTTTCGATGCCATAGGGAATGGTCGCAATCGCCATTGCCGACTGTGATTCAGCGCCCATGGCAAAAATATCACTCAGCGCATGGTTGGCCGCAATTTGACCGAAGAGGTAAGGGTCATCAATAAAACTGCGAAAATAATCCACGCTTTGTACCACCAGTTTTCCGGCTGGCACTTCTGTGACTGCGGCATCGTCCGGGTCGCTTAAACCAATGAGCACATCATCCCGGGTAATCGGTTGCAAACGGTTTATCACGCGAGATAAAACCGTACTGCCGACTTTGGCGCCGCAGCCTCCGCAACGCATGGCCATGGCTGAAATTTCACGCAGTGTTTGTGCATCGGTCATGGCTTTGTTAAACGCTGGCGTTTTTTCCTGTGCCATTTCAGGCAGCACATTAAAGTTATCCATGAATCGGCGGTCGATCCAGTCTTTCACTTTCCACAACCAGTCACCTTCGAGTGACCAGTTGCCGCGAGAAGCAATGGCGTGTTTGTCTCCGGTGCTAATTAAACCGAGGAATTTTTTTTGCGGGGTAAAGGGATTAAGTGGTTTGTTCTGTACGGCACGGGCAAGATTGCGTGCCAGCGGCATGCCCTGGCGAACAGCAAATACACCAGACTTGGGACGCGGGTGATTGAACACCGAAGCAATATCACCGGCAGCAAAAACATTGTCGTGGGAGATCGATTGCAGGCTGTTATTCACCGAAATAAAACCGTCGGCGTCAACATCAAGACCTGCTTCAGCTAACCATGCCGGCGCCGAGGCGTTCGTTACCCATAACACAGCATCTGCCCTGAACTGCTGGCCATCACTGCAAGTCAGTTGATCCTGCTGTACCTGTTGCACACGGTGATTGGTGTGTACACTAATGTTGCGTTGTTGAAGAACGCGATTAAATCGTTTTCTGACCTGTTTATTATGTGTTGGAAGAATGCAGTCTGTGTTGCAGTACAAATCAAAATGCAAAAAATTAGTCGTGAGTTTTTTTTGCTGTAATAAATGGTGTAAACGGTACTGAGTTGCCAGCGCCATTTCCACACCGCCTGCGCCGCCACCGACAACAGCAAGATGAAAATCCTTTTCAGTGCCGGTATTAATTATAGTGTCTGCAAGGTTGTCCCATTGTGTTAAGAACTGGTCAATGGGTTTGACCGGTAAAGTGTAGTTGTTTGCGCCAGGCACATTTAATGTGCCTGGCCTTGAGCCAATATTGATGGAGACAACATCAAAAGGCACAGGAGGACGTCCTGCACAGATGATTTGATTATTTTTTAAATCGATATTATTAACTTCAGCATGATAAACCCGTGCCTGGGCAAACTGTGCCAGTGGGCGTAAATCGATATGTGCCTCATCATAATCATAATGCCCGGCAATATAACCGGGCAACATGCCAGAATAAGGTGTGTGCAAATCGCGGGTAACCAGGGTAAGCCGTAATCCCGGGACAGGATGCATAGCAAAATATTTCAGTACGAAAAGATGGCTATGGCCGCCACCAACAAGAACGAGATCTTTAATAACCGGAACTGTACTGGAATTGTTCATACTGACTGCTGAGGAAATATTATTTTACAGAGGCATTTAATTTATTGGCCTTAGCTTACACTAAATAACCCAGAAATAATTTTGCCGCGCAGAGGCGCAGAGACGCAGAGGACCTGAAATAATCATGAGGTTTATAATAAAAATACTTTCTCTGTGCCGCTGCGAAAATTGTTGTGTTACGTTTTTATTTTGTTGCGGCATAATCGCCACTGCGATAGGGTGTGCTGATATAAAGTACATGACCTGAGTCCTGCAGTGCCTATGGCCGACAAACCATCACAACGTTACCAGTTTTTTGATCAGCACCCGCAATCATCGGATTTTCGCGCTGATGTCATACAGGGTTTGTCTGCGCCTGACCCTTATATTCAGCCAAAATATTTTTATGACGAAGCGGGTTCCCGTTTATTTGAAGCAATATGTACCACTGAAGAATACTATCCAACACGTACAGAAGTCAGCATCATCCGGGACAATATCGACGACATCGTCAATGTGCTTGGTAAAGACTGTTTGTTGATTGAGCCTGGTAGTGGCGACAGTTATAAGGTTCGCCTGCTGCTTGATGCATTGAGGCCTATCGCGTATTTACCAATTGATATATCGCGGCGTTATCTTCAGGATGAAGCGCAAAAACTCGCGGCAGAATTTACCTGGTTAAACGTGCATGCCGTATGCGCAGATTTTACCGGTAAGCTGGAGCTGCCCTATCATGTGGAAGCAAGCAATAAGGTGGCTTTTTTTCCGGGCTCAACCATCGGCAATTTTTTGCCTGAACAGGCGGTCACTGTTTTAGAAGAAATCAGAAGCATGGTCGGTGAAGACGGCGGCCTGTTAATCGGCGTCGATCTGCAAAAAGACAGTGAAATTTTAAATGCGGCCTATAACGATAAAAATGGTTATACAGCGCAATTTAACAAAAACCTGCTGCTTCGAATTAATCGAGAGTTAAAGGCTAATTTCAATCCAGACCAGTTTCAGCATCACGCCTTTTTTAATGAAGAAAAACACCGCATCGAAATGCACCTGGTCAGTTTGCAGGCGCAGCAGGTGACAATAGATGAGCACGTTTTTCAATTTAAAAAAGATCAGTCCATACTCACCGAGTATTCACACAAATACACCATCGAGCATTTTGAGCAGCTGGCTAAAAACGCCGGTTTCCAGCGTGTAAAAACATGGGTCGATGAAAATGCATTATTTAGTGTGCATTATCTTCGATGACTATCGACGTGCGCATGCGCTATGTGCGCTGACAGATATGCTCGTCGAATAAGTTTACATTTATTTTCGATTCTAACTACTTGTATTAAATCAATAAAACAATATTACTCGCTGATTAATAATGGAAAGGCAAAAAAGCAGTAAAAAATTACGACAAATTATAAGTAATTGAAAAATAAATAAGTATTGCCTGATTGATGGCCTTTGCATTGAAAATTTTGTCGAAATACATTACTTGATGGACGTCGATTATTACGCAGAAGCTGTTAAATAGCATTAAATTTAATCATGTCTGTAATTAATCTATTGTTTTATAATGATTTAATTAGTTTTGGCATTTATATTGCATTCAACTAGTAAATTTTATAATTACATATATTTTAATTGGGGTTAACTATGGATACAAAGGGTTTGATTCTTAAAACATGTGTTGCTGCATTCGGTCTTTATGCAACAAGCGCAGCTGCAGTGCCTTCATTACAAATCGGTGATGCTGATGGTGGTGTATGCGATTCTTATAACACTTTCACTGAAGACTGCATTGTAAGTGGTACATTCAGTGTGACCTCATTGGAA
This sequence comes from uncultured Gammaproteobacteria bacterium, assembly GCA_963768125.1. Lineage (GTDB taxonomy): Bacteria > Pseudomonadota > Gammaproteobacteria > SZUA-229 > SZUA-229. Next base: position 74,865 of record CAVYHC010000028.1, on the reverse strand, counting down.
GCCGGTGCTGGCTATGTTGTGTTTGGCGCGGTTCCTAGCGCTGCAGACGATACGTTTACTATCGCTCCAAGTATCGGCGGCACTTCTCTTGCGCTGGTACAGTCGGGATTTGGTGCTCCGCCATTAGAAGATTCAAACAACCTGGCGCCTCACGGTATCTTTGATACCTATTTTGAAGTTTATCGTCTGGATTTCACTACCGTTGCGACTGTGTTTAACACCCAGCCTGGCCATCCTGGTGACTCGACTCTTGGATACATCGAATTTATTGATCTTAATCTGTCAGCGTTGACTGATGGACTGCACATCGATCTGTTCAGATGTTCTACCGGTTCCGTTGAAGTTGGCGACTGTATAATTGCTCAAGGTACTGACTTTGCGCCGTTCTCGCATGACGGCACTTACGTACCTGTACCGGCTGCAGTCTGGTTGTTCGGCTCAGGTCTGTTAGGTCTGGTAGGTGTAGCTCGCAGAAAACGCGCTTAAGCTGACAAGCACAAGCTTGTAAGAAAACGGCCCTTTAATAAGGGCCGTTTTTTTTGTTCTGTAACAAACCATTGACTTCATGTGAATTCGGTATGCAGGGTTGAAGAATGTCTGGTTTCGCAAGAAATCAACTATAACTAAATCTCTCGATGTGCAAATTTATCATCAACATAAACCCAGCGATTTTCAAACCTCAAGAATCGGCTGGTTTCATGCAAGCGACTGGCTTCACCGTTGATTTTTGAGCGCGCCACAAATTCCACTTCACCGCTGTCATCCTTTTCGCCGCCGGCTACGGTGTTTTTAATTTTAAGCCCTAACCAGTGCGTGTTTTCGTTCAGGCGGATGTTTTCAGGGCAGGTGTCCGGATGCCAGCTGTAACGTAAATAGTCCTCGTTAAGTAACACAAAGGCTGTGTAACGCGAGCGCATTAAGGCTTCGGCTGTCGGGGCGTTACTGGTTTGTTCAATATAAGGCCGGCAGCATTGTGCAAAAGGTTTGCCGCTTTCGCAGGGGCACAATTAAGATATTTTTGTTTTGATTTGTCATGGCTGTTTTTTACACGTCATTCTTCAGTGTTAGCAAGTAACTAAATGCATCAGTCCGCGAAGGACGCGAAAGACGCAAAGTTTAAAACAGAATTCAGGCTTTTATTTGCGTTATTTGCGTCCTTCGCGGACTGATGTTTTGATTTTAAGCTTCGGACGATCTGGCATTGACTAACAATGCTATTAACTGCCATGTATGAAAGTAGTGTTAGCCATAAAATAATCTTATCCAAACATATAACAATCATAGCGCTGAATTTCGCCCATTTTATAGAGAATTTTGCGCGAAAGATGTATAGTACGGACTCCGGGCGTTTAGGCTAATTTCAGAGCGCCATGATAAAAAATATTTATCCATGTTAAGTGATTGATTTTCTGTCAATTTTAGCTGGATTTTTCAAACTGACACATGATCCTTTGGAGGAATAAGATGTCGGACATAGTTGCAACTAATCAGACGATTCTGGTTGTTGGCGGTGGCATCAGCGGCATGACTGCTGCGTTAGAAGCTGCAGAAGTCGGCAAGCAGGTTATTGTTATTGAAAAGACACCCTCTGTTGGTGGTCGAGTAACCAAATTATATAAATACTTCCCCAAGCTTTGTTTTCCGACCTGTGGTCTGGAAATCAATCAGCGCCGTATGGCAGCAAATAAGAACATTACTGTTCTGACCATGGCGGAAGTGACCGATCTTACAGGCGATGCGGGTAATTACACAGCAACGGTGAAAATAAGCCCGCGTTATGTGAATGCAAACTGTACTGCCTGCGGCGCCTGTGGTGAGGCTGTAGAAGCTGAGTTTGATAACGAGCATAACTACAACATGGATAAGCATAAAGGCGCTTATCTTGCACATAACATGGCGATGCCAAAACGTTATGTTCTTGATCCGGGCATGATTGGTACTGACGATGCGCAGAAAGCCAAAGACGCCTGTAAGTACGATGCCATTGATCTGGATATGCAGGAAGAAACCATTGAATTAAAAGCCGGTGCCGTTATCTGGGCAACTGGCTGGCGTCCATACGATGCGGCTAAAATTCAGCCTTACGGTTATGACCGTATCGACAATGTGATCACCAGTGTTGAGTTCGAACGTTTAATGGATCCGTTTGGCCCAACCGGCGGTAAGCTGGTGCGTCCATCCGACGGTAAAGAAGCAAAGAACGTTGCTTTTATTCAGTGTGCCGGTTCACGTGACATTAACCACCTGAAACATTGTTCACGTATCTGCTGCATGGCTTCATTGAAACAAAGTCAACTTATGTTTCTGAGAAATATGCGTGATGATGCTGATGTGTCTATTTATTACATCGACATTCGTGCCATTGACCGTTTTGATAATTTCTATCAAAAAGTACAGGACGATAAAAACGTTACTTTCATTAAATCGAAAGTGGCCAATATTGTTGAAAATAAAGAAAACGGTAACCCGGTATTAAATGGTGTCGATACCGAAGGTTATGAACGTTATGCCAATGAACATGATCTGGTTGTTCTGGCTATTGGTATGGAACCAAGTGTTGATAAAGACACATTCCCGATTGAAATTAAAGTGAACGACGAAGGTTTCATCGAACATGATGAAGCAAACGGCGGCGTATTTGCTGCGGGTTGTTCATCTGATGCACTGGACGTTAACCGTGCAGTACAAAGTGCAACAGCATCTGCGTTAAGAGCCATTCAGGTTATTAATAAAGTAGCGCAGGCGGAGGGTTAAGAAATGGCTGACGAAATGAAAATTGGCGCTTACATCTGTAAAGGTTGTGGCATCGGTGACCGCTTAGATGCAGGTCAATTAGAAACAACAGCAAAACGTGACGGCAAAGCCGCTATCTGTCAGGCAAGTGATTTCTTGTGTTCAGAAGCTGGCGTAAAAATGATCCAGGACGACATCGACAACGAAGGTGTAAACCGCGTTGTTATTGCGGCTTGTTCACGCCGTGCTAAAAACGAAGCATTTGCTTTTAATGATGTGGCACTGGTTCGCACCAACTTGCGCGAAGGTGTTATCTGGGTTCGTCCTGATACCGAAGACCAGCAGGAAACGACCCAGGAAATGGCGGATGACTACATTCGTATGGGTTGTGCTGAAGCTAAATATGCGAAGCCGCCAAATGCCAGTGGTGAGCAGACAGTTAACAAGAACATCCTGATTGCTGGTGGTGGTATCTCTGGTATGACGGCGGCTATCGAAGCATCGAAAGCGGGTTACCCTTGTACTCTCGTTGAGAAATCAGCGGTACTTGGTGGTGCAACTGCTCAGCTCTATAAAAAGATTCCAACCAAAGCACCTTATGCAGACCCTGAAGATAATGGTGTTGCCGAGTTAATTGCAGCGGTTGAAGCTGACAGCAATATTTCAGTTCACCTTAACTCTACATTAACTAACACAGCGGGTGCACCGGGTCGTTTCGAAGCGGACATCAGCACAGAAAGTGGCAGTACAGAAACAAAATCTTTTGGTGCGATTGTTCAGGCGTCTGGTTTTAAACCTTATGATGCGAACCAGTTACCTGAATACTCTTACGGTAAAAACAAAGATGTTGTTACCCAGGCTGAATTAGAGCTATTAGCTATCGAAGCTAATGGCGGCGCCATTAAACGTCCATCGGATGGCAAGGAAGTTAACAGCGTATTGTTTATACAATGTGCGGGTCAACGCAGTACCAAAGAAAATCATCTGACACATTGTTCTGGTTTCTGCTGTAGTGCATCGATCAAGCAGTCAATGTACTTTAAAGATCAAAATCCTGATATCGATACCACGGTACTGTACACAGATTTACGTACACCGGGCGCGGGTGGTGAAAATTTCTACCGCAGCGGTCAGCAAAAAGGCGTTATCTTTACTAAAGGTGTTGCATCTGAAGTGGTTGATGGTGCAAACCCAACCGTTAAGTTTAAAGATTTAATTCTTGATGAAGATATCGACCTTGAAGTTGATATGGTTGTGCTGGCAACGGGTATGGTGCCTAATTCAGGTCAGGAAACAGCGGCTGATTTAACGATCGAAGAAAATGAAGATAAAGCGGATGCGAAAGCTAGTGGAGAAGAACAGGTAATCAGAGTCGACGTTGAGTCTATTCTTAATCTGGATTATCGCCAGGGTAAAGACGTACCTCACATGGATAACGGTTTTGCTGATTCTCATTTCATCTGTTTCCCATACGAGACACAACGTACCGGCATCTACACTGCCGGACCAACACGTCGTCCGATGGATACAGCGCAAGCGATGGATGATGCAATGGGCGCAGCAATGAAAGCGATTGCAGCAGCTGAAAACTCAGGTTTGGGTAAAGCGGCGCATCCTCGTGTTGCGGATTTAAGTTTCCCGAGTTTCCGTATGGAAGGTTGTACACAATGTAAACGTTGTACAGTGGAATGTCCATTTGGCGCAATTGACGAAGACGCAAAAGGTTTCCCGCAATTCAACGAATCACGTTGTCGCCGTTGTGGTACCTGTATGGGTGCCTGTCCGGTACGTGTTATCTCATTTGAAAACTACTCTATCGATACCGTTGGTCAGCAGCTTAAAGCGGTTGATATTCCAGAAGAGTTTGACGAAAAACCACGTATTCTTGTATTAGCTTGTGAAAATGACGCGTATCCTGCACTGGACATGGCGGCACAGAACAAACTTGAATACAGCGCGTTCACCCGTATCATTCCTGTTCGTTGTTTAGGTTCAGTGAGTCTAAGCTGGATTACTGACTCATTAAACAGTGGCTTCGACGGCATTATCCTCATGGGTTGTCCGAGTGGCGATGATTACCAGTGTCACTTCGTGAAAGGCTCTGGTACAGCGCAAGAACGTATGTCTAAAGTGGCTGATACACTTGAGTCACTAAGTCTTGAACCAGAACGTGTACAGACGTATGAAATATCCATTACTGATATTCATAAAGTTCCAAAAATCATTAACGATATGGCTGAGACGATCGAACAGATCGGCATGAGCCCATTCAAATTCTAGGAGACTGCCATGAGTGATTTAAATACAGGCATGGTTGAAAAATACCGCAATAACTTCCTCAAAGAAGTTGAAGCCAATGTCGAAGAAGGCGATTGGGTGAAAATGTGTATGCAATGTGGTGTGTGCTCAGGCTCATGTCCATTAGGCCCGCACTGGGATCACCCGCCACAAGAATTGTTCATGATGATTCGTGCCGGTAAACGTGACGAAGTATTGCAATCCACTTCTATGTGGATGTGTACTTCCTGTTACAACTGTATCGTCACGTTGTCCTCGTGAATTGCCCATTACTCATATCATGCACGGTTTGGCGCATTATGCGACACGTCTGGGCATTGAGCCTAAAAATCAGCCAACGCGTCAGTTTGCCCAGCTGTTCTGGGACAACCTGGCCAAGAACGGCCGAGTTAATGAATTATGGTTAGGTGTTAACCTGTATTTCATGAACGGTTTTGTTGAAGGCATCAAGGTTGCTCTGGGCATGGCCGGCATTGGTCTGGGTATGCTTAAGTCGGGACGTTTAAGTCTTAAAGAACTTGTTGGCGGTCACACCTTAAAAGACAAGAAAGGCTTCCATGCCATGATCAAAAAAGCACAGGAGCTGGAAGCGGCTCGTGTTGATAAATAAGGCGGGTATATAACTATGTCAAAAGAATATTCATTTTATCCAGGTTGTTCATCGCAAGAAGGCGCGTCTTCTTCAAACTACCTGAAATCAGTACAGTCAATGTGTGATGTACTGGATATTAAACTTAACGTAATTCCAGACTGGAACTGCTGTTCAGCGTCTATTGGTTATTGTGGCGGTGGTGAGCTTCCACGTTTAGCGTTGTCTGCACGTAACATCGCATTATCTGAACAGCACAATGCGGGTCAGGACATCGTTGCAACCTGTGCTGCCTGCTGGTTATCAACAAAAGAAACACAGGAACGTTTAGATTCCGACGCCGGGTTAATGGACGAGACTAACCAGGCATTGGCCGAAGCGGGTCTTACCTTGAAAAACGACAGTAAAATCCGCCACATGGTTGAAGTTTTAATCGAAGATGTCGGTTATGAAGAAATGGCCAAGCATGTGACTAAACCGCTAGACGGCATCAAAATTGCCGGTTATGTCGGTTGTCAGACTAACCGTCCATTTGGAATTGAAGGTGAGTCTTTCGAGAATCCTAAATATCTCGATAAATTTATCGAAACCATGGGTGCGGAACCGGTTGAAAACTACGACAAGAAAGTTTCCTGCTGTGGTGGTGCGCTGGCGTTCTCTGAGCCAGAAAAGTCTCAGGCGCTGATTAAAGACATCATTGAAGCGGCTTATGATGGCGGTGCCGACATGATTGTTACACCATGCCCGGTATGTCAAATGAACGTAGAAGTGTATCAGGATAAAATTAATACGAAGTACGGCACTAAGTTTAATATCCCTGTTACTTACTACAGTACATTGATGTCAGTGGCTTATGGTAAAAATGGTAAAGAATCAGGCCTGGATGGTCAGATTATTAAAGCTAAACAACTGGAAGCCATTGCGAGTAAATAATAGCCAGCAATTAATGGCTAATCAGTAAGTTAGCAATATAATCCAGCGAAAAGCCCGGCCTGTCCGGGCTTTTTTTATGTTTGAATGAAATTGACCGGTAAAATCTGGTCGAATAAATGCAAAAAATGTGTACCAACTTGATATGTTACTTGATTATAATCAACGTAATGAGTTAAAACTTAATGTCTAATAATAAGTATCTATATAAACAATGAGGTGTTGTTATGAAATTGACCTGGTTAGTTGTTGCAGATAACAGTAAAGCGCGCATTTTTTCAGTTGATTCCCGCACCGGACCCATAGAGGAAATAGAAAGCATCGTACATACGCAAGCACGATTGCATGAACAAAAAATGACCAGTGATCTTCCTGGGCGTGGCAATGGCAGTAATGGTGCTGGTGGACATGCCTATCAGGATGAAATCAGTCCTAAAGAGCAGGATAATATCAATTTTGCGCGAGAAGTGGCCAATGAACTGGATGTGGCGCGCAAAAGCAATAAATTTAAACAATTTATTCTGGTCGCAGCGCCAGGCTTTTTAGGTAACCTTCGTAACCAGTTAAGCGTACAAACTCAGAACCTGGCATGTTTTGAGCTGGCAAAGAACCTGTCTCATCTTAATGCGAAAGAGATTCGGGCGCATTTACCAGAGCGATTGCCCAGTTTGTAGCGTTCACCATTTTAATGTTCTGCTAATTGAAAATGATGGACGATACTGTTTTTGATTAATCATCAAAGCGCACTGTCTGAAAATGAACAGTGCATCTTTGATGGTTTTGATTCGTAGTGAGGGTAGTTATGAAATTATCCAGTCATTTCATTAGTATGTTTTTACTGAGACGTGCAGGTGTTTCAGCAATAGTTCTATGCGGTTTGGTTTTCAACGGCTGCAGCAATTCAGATGATCCAGTCGTACAGCCAGTAATACCTCCTGTTACTCCGTCGACCGTTGAAGCAGGTATCTATGGTTCAACTGTTGTTGAAGGTGCTGATGACCTGGAGTTTGTGGTCAGTCTTTCTGCGCCACACACAGCAACTATCAGCCTGGATTATGCAACGATCAATGGAACGGCGATAGCGGGTACGGATTACTCCGCTACCAGCGGTACGGTGCAATTTGCACCGGGTGAGGTACGAAAATTCATTCCTGTTGCTGTGTTAAACAATGCCTCAACACCAGCTGGAACCAGCAATAGCATGCAGCTTGTTCTGAGCAACCCGCAGAATGCAACGTTAAGTAACGACACTGCTACAGGTACTATTATAGACAGCGATGCCATGTCGACTGATACAGAATTTAATGCTGACTGGGGTCCGACAGGTGCCTTTACCAATGCTGCTAAATGCGGTGCAGACTGTCATAAATCAGATGGTATCTCAATATGTATCCGGATGTAAGTTTAAGCAGAAGATATCAGCCCGGGCACGCAGTGGAAACACAGTGTGATGGCGAATGCATTTAATGATCCTTACTGGCAGGCTGCAGTGGAAGATGAAGTAGACAGTTTTCCGCATCTGGCAGGTTTTATTGAAGATACATGCACCACATGTCACGCACCGATGGGGCGTACGCATGCCTACCGATACTCGATCTGGACGTTGACTGAATTATTTCCGATTCGATACCGCCAAAAGTGAAGATCATTCACGTGAAGGTGTGAGCTGTACGGCATGTCACCAGATCGATGCGGGCAACCTGGGTACACCTGCGTCGTTCTCTGGTGGTTTTACCATACTGGGCGATTCATCAGACCCAGACTACAAAAAAATTTATGGGCCTTATGGTAAGTCCAGTTTGAAACCAATATGTTTAGTCAGACTGGGCACACCTACTGAAGGTGCATACGTATCAACATCAGAGCTTTGTGCTACCTGCCATACCTTGTATACACCATCGCTTGATCCTGATACCGGTATACCATCAGGCATAAGTTTTCTGGAGCAGGGTCCTTACCTGGAATGGCAAAACAGTGTGTATGCAACCGGAGCAGGCGCAAGAGGCGCAATGTCAGGATTGCCATATGCCTGAACCGATTGCGGGCTATTCACACCAAGATCAGCCTGTTGCCAGATAATACTAACGTGTCTATTCGGACACCTTATGGTCAGCACACCCTGTTGGTGGTAATGCGCATTTACTGGAAATATTACGAGACTATCGTACTGAGCTCGGCATTGACGAGTTCCAGACAACTGATGACGGTTTTAATGACCAGATTGCACTGACACGAAACTTTCTTAACAGTGCCGCTTCGATCGCGGTTTCTGCGCCAGTACCGGTTGGTAATAATCTCGAATTTAACGTAGCTGTCACCAACCATGCGGGCCATAAGATGCCATCGGCTTATCCCAGTCGCCGGATGTGGCTGCATGTGCTGGTAAAAAATGGTGCCAACCAGATCATCTTTGAATCAGGAAAACCCGATGATGCTAGAGGTTACATCTCAACCGATGATGCACGGTTGAAAGCCGACTGCATGGCTGGACATAAACTCGAAGGTTTTGATTCCAGCTTTGTGTTATGAGCCGCACCGTGATGTCATTAATGATGCATCGCAGGTAGCAATCTATGAAACGGTACTGGGTGATATCCATGACAATATCACCCATATACTGCTGCAGGGTTCGCAGTATCTCAAGGATAACCGCATTCCACCAGCGGGTTTACTAACAGCAAGGCTGCAACGATTGAAACGCAAACAATTCCAGCAGGTGTTGACGGGTGATAATGATTTCAACTGCGTGAGTACGAGCGAAGGCTGCGGTGCTGATACCGTGCATTACCAGGCCGATATAGAAGGGCAGTCTGGGCCTTATACGGTAGAGGCCAAATTGCTTTACCAGGCAACACAGCCTGCTTTTGTTGATGGTATGCATAATGCGGGTGATCGGGTTAACCGTTTCAAGGTCATGTATGATGCAGTACCACCGAGCGTTGAAGTACTGGATACAGCAAAGCAACAAGTCCATAACTTTTTAGTTTGTCGCTGCCAGGTAAAAAGGCATGAGGCTAAACATCCAGATCAGGCTGTTTTAATTTTATTGACTAGCCGATCGATCTCAACTTTTTTGGCAGTATCCACAGTGATTACCGCATTTATTTCACTGCTATGTAACGGCTGCCAGTTTGAAAGCTGATATTCAAGCACACTTAGATCGGCATCGGAAACATCGTTTTTTCTTGCTTTAATGCGCTGTCGCAAGATTTCAGCGGGCGCGGTTATTTCTAAAATAATATAAGCAACAGCTAAATCTTTTGCCAGCTGTTGAAATGGTTTGCGCTGTTCATGTTTAAGAAATGCTGCGTCGATGATAACGCTGTAACCGGCGCTGATTATTGTTGCTGCCAGTTCAGCAAGTTTGTTATAGGTTTGTTGTGACGCGGTTGCTGAATAAATTCCACTGTTGATTTCTTCAGCGCCCTTGTCTTCAACAGCCTGTTCTTCTGGTTTTATACCGAATAGCCGTTTACGCTCTACATCGGAACGAATGCGAATTGCGCCAAGGGTCTCAAGTAACTGTTGGGAAACGGTGCTTTTACCGGAGGCAGATAAGCCGGACATGATAATAAGTTTTGGCGATGTCGGCTGTGTATAAAGCATTGCAAGTTCAAGGTATGACTCGAACTCCGACAACGTTTTCTCTCTTTCTTCTGCTGTGATGTTTGTCTGTTCAAGACGTAAAGCGCTTACTTTTGCACGTACCAGTGCGCGATAACAAAGATAAAAGGGCAGGATGGCAAGCCCCGGGTAGTCGCCAGTGGTTTCAAGGTAAGTGTTTAAAAAACGATTCGCCAGCTGATGCTGTTGCCGGTCCTGTAAATCCATTAGCAGAAAGGCGACTTCGCTGATGACATCAATCCAGCGTAACTGGGGATTAAATTCAATACAGTCAAAGGCAACGGGGCCGCTGTTAGAGTCGGTTTCTAACCACAGCATATTACGTAAATGCATATCACCGTGACACTCACGGATAAAACCATCCTGTTTTCGCCGAGTGAAAACAGACTCCTGTTTTGCAAATGCTGCTTTGCTCCATGACTGAAGCTTATCAAGAGTGTTTTTGTATGGACCTGTATCCAGATGCTCGTTTATTTGCATGAAGTTTTCTGCAACCGGCTGATAAACAGCCTTACTGTTTCCAAACGCCATGGTGTCATCAGCGATCTCGATAGCCTGATGAAAGCGAGCAATCATGCGGGCTATTTCATCCATGTGTTCAGCCTTAAGTTCACCGGCAGCCAGCATATTATCCAGTTGCGCAGATTGCGGGAACTGTGCCATCTTTACCGCGTATTCAAATACCTCACCGTGGCCATTGATGACCGGTTTGTTCTGTGTGCCGGAAATAGAAACCACATCAAGGTAAATCTCGGCAGCCAGCCGGCGATTTAAATGTAATTCATTAATACAATATTCGTGTCTTTTTTCTAAAGTAGAAAAATCGAGAAAGCCAAAGTCGACGGGTTTTTTAATTTTGTAGGCGAAGTCGCCGGTAAGAATGACCCAGGAAATATGGGTTTCAATAAGCGTTATATTATTAACCGGATGATCGTAGGCCCCCGGCATCAGCATGCTTGCTATATTGAATGTCGCCACGATACTCCGTTAGTAATGCCAGTGTTATGCGTTGTGCTTATGAGAATGCATTATACCTGTAATGAATTTTTTATAGTCGTTGTGATCAATGAACAGAAATAGGGCGGTGTTCATTTGTGCGGTGAATGGTGTCGCGATTTTGATACGGTATAGACCTGATGACCTTAGAAGTGTGCTGTAAAAGCCCGGAAATTTAATATAATTAGCGCTAAGTAGTTATCATAAGCTATTGATTTTATATGGTGTACGGCGCCGCTCAAAATGATAGAAACTACTTTAAGCGTTATGCGGCGTAGTTGACTGCTTTAGCGTTCAATGGCGTCGTTATGTTGCAACGGGCGCACCTCATTGATGAATTTGAAAGAGGTTTTTTGCCTGCCGTCTTGTTAATCCGGATCATGACGTACTGGCTAATGCGGTACTGATTACTCACGGCAGGGGGAGGCGGCATTAGTCTTTGCCGAAGCTGGTCGATTCAGCGAGGCTTTCAATAACGAGGTTCTCGAGGCTAAGGTTGGTGCGCTTACCAGGATCGTTTCACCATTAGTTATCTGGGTCAGTCCCAAATGGTTTTATAAACGCGACTCGCATTTGTTCTATAGCATCGAAATGACAGGTGAAACCTGTTAGTTAAAAACCCTGCATAAATCCTTTAACGCATGCTTCGTACTAGCGGGTAAAGATGCTCGGTCTCATCTTGAATGCGATTTAAAACTAAATTAAACAATTCATCAGTTGCAGTTAGAAACTTGTCGTGATGTTTGATTGTTAATTCACTTTTATTTTTAACACGGCACCAGTCCTTAGAGAATTTCTTCAATATTTTTTTTACTTCCAGCGAGCCGGACATAAAGTTTTTCGCAATATTGTTGACCTTCTCATCAGGACTTGCCAGAAGTTCTTTGTACATATTCTTGTCAACCAGGTCTATGTGATCTTTGACTAAAGTGACGTAATTAATGAAAAGGCTGCAGCACGACTCTGTATCACACATCGAGCGATCTTTGAAGAGATAGCTAAGGACGTTAGATAACTCAGTAATACGATGATTTTGCTCGTTAAGTTCTTTGTAGGTAATCATGCTCTTCTCCAGTCAAGAGTTGTTTTTATGTTGCTCAATGGGACTGACTCTACCGCCATCAAATGATGAAAAATATGACATAAATCAAAGATACAAAGATTTGAGATAAATCCGTAATCAATAATATGTTCTATATGAAAGCAGAGACAAGGCAAATCAACAAGTGATAATGCGAATTATTATCACTTGTCAACGCGTCCATTTTTATATATGCCGCAATTTATACCATAACTTATGCCTATCATCTACCACTGGCTAAGGTATTGCAATTGCTGACGGTGGCATCATCATTCAAGCGACACAGGTTTAACTTTCAACAGGACGCGAAAACCGGGTACATACATAGCAGCGATATGGCCACCCTGAATATCTAGCATAGCCTATGTTATTTGATACTTAGCTATGAAATTAAAGGGCTATTGGTTATGATGGCGTCATACTAATGCAAATATTACAATGACTAACGAAAACAGTACCGAACCGGAACCGGTTCAACCCTCAAAAAAACACAATAAGGGACCGGGTGATCTGATTACCGGTTTGCTTACCTTTATCGCATTTGTCATATTTATGACCTTGTGGATGTATTTTGCGTGACATATTGGCTTATCCACCAGAAAGCTGCTTCCGCCTCTTGATAGACATCATTTTCATGAAAATACCGCCGCCGTATTGTACGGTCTATGTTTTTTAAACGCTCTAGTTAAATAACACATGTTAAATATCGATGGCACAGTTGATGATGCAGTCTCGGACTACGGGCCGCCTGTATTACGTTTGGGCTTTCGGCCATTCTTTTTAGGCGCTGGTTTATTCGCGATCGTCTCAATGGCTATCTGGATGGCAAGTTATGTTTATTCCATGAGTTTCAGCTTTGTCGGAATATCAGCAAATATTTGGCATGCCCATGAGATGATTTTCGGTTATACCATGGCAGTGGTTGCCGGATTTTTACTTACCGCGATTAAAAACTGGACAGGTATCGAGGTGCTTCGCGGCAAAGCATTAGCACTTTTATTTTCTTTTTGGCTGCTCGCGCGACTGTTACCGTTAACTGGTTTGATATTGCCGATAGAAATAATTGCTGTGTTTGATATAGCGTTTATGAGCATGTTAGTGATTGTTTGTTTGCGCCCGGTTTTAAAAGTTAAGCAGTATAAGCAGGTCGGCATTGTTTCTAAATTGTTTTTACTGGTGCTGTGTAATGTCGTTTTTTACCTGGGTATAGCAGGTGTCATTGTACAAGGTGTGCAATGGGGTTTATATTCAGCGATGTACATCATTATTTCATTAGTGCTTGTCATGATGCGCCGCGTTATGCCGATGTTTATACAAAATGGCATCAATGGCGATGTAACATTAAAGAATCGTGCATGGCTGGATCATTCCAGTCTGGTTTTACTCGTGTGTTTATGGATAAGCGACGTATTTACGGATTATGGCTTGCTTACTTCGCTAGTCGCCGGCTTGTTGACAGTCTTGCATGCCATTCGATTGGTGGGATGGTACACCCATAAAATCTGGCAAAAACCATTGCTCTGGATACTGGTTCTTGCTTATGGTTTTATCATTTCAGGCTTTGCTTTAAAGGCAGTGGAGTTGCATTTAAACTTGCCAGCATTTTTATCTGTTCATGCATTTACCGTCGGTGGCATTGGCCTGATAACCATCGGCATGATGTCACGCGTGTCTTTAGGTCATACCGGCCGCGACGTATTTAATCCACCAGCCATTGTATTCTGGGGCTTTTTAGCCTTAACCGCAGCTGCTATCGTGCGTGTTATTTTTCCCTTGTTTAATATGGATTTATATATTTACTGGATAGCAATTTCACAAGTGTTGTGGATGATAGCTTTTGTTATCTTTGTGTTTTTATTCGCACCGATGTTATTAAGCGCACGCGTTGATGGTAAAGATGGCTAAAGGTCAATAAATTTTTTCACCACAGAGGCACAGAGAAAAGCTTTTATAAGTGCATAAAAAACGCTAAAGACGTGAATTAAAATAACAAACTAATAGAAACCGTCATGCCGGCGTGCTCCTGGCCGGTATCCATGACTCATATTGGCCCATTACAAGGCCAGTTATAGGGTTGGGTGGGTCCATACCATTATCCATGTAAGCTCCATGTGTTGCATTGATCAGTTGCACTTACCGCCATACGCAGTCACTCAATAATAATTAAAATATCCGCAACCCTGCCTGCATAGTTCTAAATCCGTATAATTTGATGTGTATCAATACTGAATCTAAGTAAATACATTAGTCTATGCAGGTATGTTTTCATGTAGTGTTCACAGGTATCGCTTAGCGTTGCATGTGGATTAGTCACATAAATAAATGTAAAAGAGAATGCAATGAAAAATTTATACTTATCAATAGCGATATTATTTTTATCCACAAATGCTATGGCGTCCTGGTATGTTGGTGGTGGTATTGGGAAAACAGATTATGATGCTGATGAGGTTTCAAGTTTTGACGATCCAACGGCTATTGAGTTAATTTTTGGCAATGATATCAACAGCAACTTTTCCTTTGAAGCTTCCTATATTGATTTTGGCGAAGCAGATGATGGTATAGCGCCAAACTGGCGACTAAGCGCCGAGGGTGTAACGCTGGGTGCTTTAATAAAGGCACCTGTCAATCGAGATTTTGATCTCTTCTTTAAAGTAGGTTTGAATAAATGGGATGCTGAAATAAGGGAAGACGGATTTGGCGTTTTTTTTGAAGATGATGGAACGGATATATTCTATGGTATCGGCGCAGCAATTAAGGTGAGTGATAAAGTTAATTTGAGTGCTCGTTATAATGTGTATGATTTTGACAATGAAGACGTAACAATGTTTTCGCTTAATCTGCTCGTTGGTTTTTAAAAAATTACAAGTAAAGCTTGTGGTGTAAATTCTAGTAAGGTCAAAAAATATTTCACCACAGATTAGGGCAGGAAGCCCGTAAGTACGATTCCAAGGATGGAATCGGTAGAGTAGAGTCGGGAACAGAGACCGAGAATAACGCATATGTCCATGGATGGACGGTAGTAGAGCAATGCAGGAGCAATTGCCGAGGAGCAGTTATCGAGACACAGAGGGGTCGCTCTTACGCTTCCTGCGTTTGCGACATTAGTGCATCCTTGCACGTCACACAGAGAAAAGCTATTTGGCTGGGGTGAAAAAGCGAAAGACATGAATGAAAATGACAAACAAATGAGAGTGCCGTCATGCCGGCATGCTCCTGGCCGGTATCCATCGCTCATACTGGCATTAATCCTGATGATCCATACCACCTGATAAATGGATGCTGGCCTCGACAATAGCTCCTCGGCAATTGCTCCTGCATTGCTCTACTACCTCCGTCCATGGAATATGCTTTTCTACTATGCCATCCATGGCAGTATGCGCCAGCATGACAAAATAAAAAGCTTTTCTCTGTGCCCTCTGTGCCCCTCGTGCCTCCGTGGTGAATCATTTTTAAATGTTTAGACTGTACGTTTCGGATAGTAGTCCCCTGCTGTTGTTTATTTCCTCGTGCACTATTAAAAGACAAAACGTAAAACTTTTGTAGCAAGCTGGTGCAAAAAATCTGCTTAAAGTTGAGGTGTTTTTATCTGAGGGTAATCTTTGCGCATATTAATCAGTAAGTTATGATATTCTTATATAGTTGGTACGAAATATGCTTTAGTTGTTGTAGTCGCTGCACAGAAAATTTTACTGTGTGGTTATAAATGGAATAAAAATAATAATTAATTAAACAGGAGGTAAGCCCATGGGCATCCGCATACTATTCATAATCAGTGTCTTTCTCATGACACCGTTGGCATTCGCAGGATCTACATTAGAACAGAAAGGCCCTGCTCTAGAACACGCTATTGAAAAGCTCGATAAGATTAATTATCTGGCTAACCTGATGCCGGTAATAATGAAAAACAAGGATTATATTGGCCTCACACAAAAACAGCTCGACGACCTTGACGACTGGCGTAAGATAAACAAAGACCCAATGGTTGCCGTGATGCAGAAAATTGTGGATAAACGTATCGCTATTAAGCAGGCTGCACTTTCACCGACTGTTTCATCGTCCCGCCTGATACAAATGCAAAACGAGATATTCAGACTGCAACGCGAAGTCCTGCAATACAAGCTTTCCTGCCGAGAGAAAATTGTTAAAACCTTTAATAACGAAAACTGGATCAGTTTTTTTATGGTACTGGCCGATGAAGATATGGGTGTTACGCTACCGTTAAGCTATGCAGGAAATTAAATAGCAATTAAGGGCATGGTAGGGCAGGGCTCTAACCTTAAATGATAATTATCCTGACATAGAGGTTAATTACTTGTACGTGAGTAAATCCGAATGCCGGTTGTTAGTACAGTAGGCATTCATGAGCAGTGACCGATAGGATGGCACAATTTATAAATAGTTTGTTTTTATCGGAGTAATTTCAGTTAACTGATTATCGGGATTGAGATTTTTAAATTCAGCGTATAGCGCTGATAGCGGCATCGGTCTGCCGAACAGATAACCTTGAAATTTATGGCAGCCAAATTTCGCCAGGGTGTCGAAAATTTCCTGATTTTCGACACCTTCTGCAACCAGGCCGATATTCATATGTTGAGCTAACGCAATAATCGTTTTAACAATGGCAGCATCATCTCGGTCCGTATTGATATCAAGGACAAATGATTTGTCGATCTTTAATAGGTCGACAGGTAATCGTTTGAGATAGGCGAGTGATGAATAGCCCGTGCCGAAATCATCGATAGAAAAATGTATGCCCATCGCCGTTAAAGTCAGCATTTTTTCAATCATGAGTTCGACATTATTCAAAACCATGTCTTCGGTAATTTCCAGTCGAATTTTTGTCGGATCGGCGCCTGTTGTTTGCAGGACCTGTTTTAGTTTTTTAACAAATGAACTTTCCCCAAATTGACGCGGGCTGACATTAATACACATGTTTATGTTTGCTGCTGCTGATAATCCTGCCAGGGTTTCACACGATTTTTGCAATACCCAATCGCCGATAGCAATGATCAATGCAGATTTTTCAGCAATGCCGATGAAATTATACGGTGTGATAATACCTTTTTCTGGATGATTCCAACGTATTAAGGATTCGACCGCAAAAAGATTTTTATCACTATCAAGCAGTGGTTGATAATAAAGTTCCAGCTGCTGCTCTTTTAGCGCCTGACGTAAACCGTTTTCAACGTTGAGTTGATTATCTATCACTGCCTGCATTTCCGGCTTAAACAGCCTGATCTTGTTTCGGCCTGCTCCCTTGGCTTCATACATGGCAACGTCAGATTTTTGCAACAATTCTTCAGGTGTGGTTTCGTTTAAAGGAAATATGGCGACGCCGATACTGGCAGTTATTTCTAGCGGACCGCTTTCAATGTCAAATGGCTGTGCAAAAAGATCAAGTAATCCCCTGGTGATGGTTTGGCTGTTTTTCGCCGCTTCGGCTGGCGAATCACCCGCTTCAGAAATGAGGATAATAAATTCATCGCCGCCAAGACGTGCCACCGTGTCTTCGTTTCTCATGCGTGACTTTAGCCGTGTGGCAACGCTCTGGATTAGTTCGTCACCGATGGAATGACCGAGTGAATCATTAATTGTTTTAAAGTGGTCAAGATCAAGAAATAAAATCGCACCAAAGTGATGATGACGCTGGCAGCGAGAAATTTCATCTTTAATCTTTTCTGTAAGTAAACGCCTGTTGGGCAGATTGGTTAACTCATCATGATAAGCCTGGTGTTTAATGATGCCTTGTGAAACTTTATTTTCCTGTCTTATTTCTAATGACTCGGTCATGGTGCTATTTAAACGTTTTGCAGTAATCAGCATCATTACAGCAAAAAGTGTTGCCATGGTCGCCATGGCATAATTAACACTGCTTCCTACCAGCAGCAGATGTGTAATTAATGGCAGCATGGCTAACGTTATAAACGCAATTATTGAACTCATTACCGGCGATAAGGTGGTCACCGCACCGGCTGACATGCCGGCGAGAACAAAAGCGAGAAAGACCTGGTGAGCAATACTGTTTTCGGGAAATAAAAAGATCGATGTCGCACCCCATGTTAAACCTGTAACCATACTGGTTGCTAAGGTGATCTTCTTCCATATTTCGGGTATAGGCTGGTTAACATCAAGCTGTTTAAATCTTTGATATAGGAATACCCGTATAACAGAGATGAGGTTAGTGATGGCCAGCCATATAAGAACAGTTGAATGCGCAACATAGTCCCATTGAACGATACATAAAATAACACTGTTAACCAAAACAGTCAGCAGTGTTAGTGGCAGATTGGCGTATATAAGTTGATGAAGTTTCGAACTGGTGTCAAATACCGTGTTGTCAGTTGCGCTCGTTGGCATAATATTTTTTGTCTGGATGGTTAGCGTATATCAGTTAATAATTACAGCATGATTATCTTCCAGCATCCGTCTATGGAAATCTTGCTGTTTGTTTTAGTCTTTATAGACCAGTTCGCTAATATCTTTCAAAAATATGGGTAAAAAAATATAAAGAAACTATGGAGTAATAGGGCTTTACTCGCTGTTATATGGCTAATCGCAGTCGTTAATCATCGATTGATTATCAACGAATTGATTGAGAATTATTCACTAATGTCCCATGCATTTTTTATAATCCATTATATTATAATGTTCTGATGTTGTTTTTTTGATGACTTGATGCAGATGTAAGTTCTTAAAGTTGATAAATGCCAATAGCCAAATTCAATGCTGACTGGGCGGCAGTCGCGGTAATGGATGTGATTGACGATTTCTCAGATCAATATGATCAGGTACTGTTGCTGGCAATGCATAAAAACAATGCGTCGGATGCTTATGTGATGGTGCTGTTTGATGAATACCAGGCAGTTAAACCCGAACTTAACGCAGTCCTTGCCAGTCTGAAGTTCAAGTAGCCGTTTTAGGCTGTTTTTCGTAGGCTGCGCCGTGCGCACGGCGCACCCTACGATATCCTTCGTTGTAGTTATGCTTCAGTGACGGTTACCGGCTCTAAGCAGGCAGTCGCTTAAAGCTTAAATTTCAGTTTGTAAGATTCTTCCAATGTTCTAGAGCGGTCTTTGTAGTCAATCAGGTCGCCAATTTCTATAGTCACTTTGAGACCTTTGGTGTTCTTTTTGATTGCCTCCATTAAAACGACATTGGTATTCGTTTTGATATATACGGGTAATATCTTCAATTTGTTTTTCATTGCTATTATTTGAGAACCTTCCTTAAACGCAGAAAGCGGTGCATCATCTTTATTGCGCGTACCTTCAGGAAAAATACAAATTGAAAACCCCTGTGCAACATTCGCCTTTATCTCTTTAAAGAATAAGCTCATTTGCTTTGAGTCCCTGTCCAGTAATATAGTGCCTGCATTACGTGTAAACGTACCAAAGAAAAATGAATTATAAAGTTCTTTCTTGGCGATCCATAAACTATTAATGCCTTTATTCTTCAGTGCAAGCTCGACAATCAAAGGGTCGATAATGCTTCGATGATTAGAGATGATAAGATATTGATCGCCATGCTTAATCTTTTCCGCGCCATCAACTTGTACGCTAATATTTAAACGCGACAATAAAGTTTCGGCATATTGAAGTCGAAGCCTGGTGACTTCAACGGCATCGTTCACCTTTCTCAATTTAAGACCAAACTTATGGGTCAGATAAAGTGAGTAAAGCGCTATTTTAATTTGATTCAGTGTCACGTGGATTTTCTGCAAAAAAGTTTAAGCATTCTACCAGAAATATTAAGGCTGCCAGAGGCTTGTATCAGTATTTTAAAGTCATTTCATGAGCAACTATCTGCGGCCATGGGTAAAAACTTACCAGCGTCTATTTTTTACCGGTGAATAACCACTAATTAGCTTGCTGTTAATGTTTTTACTCGATAGTTACCTAGCAATCCTTCATGCTGGTGTCACAAATCATTTACAGTAACAATCGACGTCACAACCATCTACTTGCCCATATGACGGGCTTCAGCCCATCCAGGTATTCAGATAAGTGTCTATAAAATTTACAACTACTTTTATGGTGTACATTTATCTACTTGATAATAATAGAATTATTTTTCTGGCATGACTTTTGCTCTATTATATTTAGAAATAGTGTAATTATAGTAACAATGACAAAAATCGGGGCTAGACAGGGATTCGACTAAATACATATTTACCGTCCCTTTTTTTTGGGATTTTTCTGGACGATATATGGTCTTATATGTACTCGATGGAGCTCAGCTAAATACTGACATGGGAGTTTTATTATGAAATTAACAAAACCAGTGCTGGTGGGATTCGCCTCACTATGGGTGATAGTTGCATACCTGATACACCCCATACTGTCGCTTATTGCCTTAATCATTTTTATTGCTACATTGGGTCGTTAAATAAGTCGGTTTTCCCTGTTAGTGTATAGCGTTGCCCGTATATGGCTTGAGATTGGGCTGCAATATACCAGGCATTATCTTATCGATAGTTGAAAATAAAAAAGCCCGGATGTTTTTACATCCGGGCTTTTTAGTTTCTGATAAAAGAAAATAATTAGCTAGCTAATGTTTCTTTAATGGCGTCAATCACATCATCAGAAGACGTTGCCGCGACAGAAAGCAGTAAACCTTCGTTTTTGTAAAAATCAACCAATGGTGCAGTCTGATCGTTATAAACATTTAAACGATTACTGATGGCTTCTTCCGTTTCGTCATCACGTTGTACAACAGGCTCACCACATTTATCACACACACCCTCTACTGCTGGCGGGTTAGATTTAACGTTGTAGATTTCTCCGCAGCCAGTGCAGGTACGGCGAGTGGTTAAACGGTCAAGAATGACATCACGTGGCACGTCGATTTCAACAGCGCAATCTAAAGTTTCACCCATGTCAGCAAGAAGCACTTTTAACGCTTCTGCCTGTGGGATAGTGCGTGGGAAACCGTCAAGTAAATAACCGGCTTTGCAGTCGTCTTCTTTAAGGCGCTCACCCATAATACCCATGATTAAATCATCAGACACCAGGTCACCGGCTTTCATTGCTGCTTGCGCTTGTTTGCCTAATTCAGTGCCTGCAGCAACTGCGCTGCGTAAAATGTCACCAGTAGAAATCTGAACAGAACCGTCAAGTTTAGTCAGTAATTTTGCAACAGTACCTTTACCAGCACCCGGTGCGCCTAAAAGAATTAACTTCATGGATTTTCCTCGGAAAGTGTTATAAGTTTAATAAAAGGGTCGTATGTGATGAAATGCACATACTTCGAATTCTGGCGCGTATTTTCAAGCTTTCGGCGACTGAAATCAATCAAATCGTGAACTATATCCACGAATAGTGACTTTTGGTCAGAATAATTTCGTGGTTTTATTCGAATATTGGCTGAATCATTAATAGACAGCGCTAAATTTGAGCTATATCAGTCAACGTTTGTACATAACTGTGTATTATTATCCAATTATGTAGCTTTCAATTGTAAGGATTAAAGATGGATTATCAGTCATTTATAGAAGAGTTAAAAAAAGGCGATGATGAATTTAGCCAGCTGTTATATCGCCGTTATGTACGATATCTCGAAGATGTTTCATTAAGGCCTTACCAGGCAGAGCTGATTAAGCTGCAGGAACATCTTGAAAGGCAACAGAAAAAAATGATTATCCTGGTGGAAGGTCGCGATGCAGCAGGCAAGGGCGGCAGTCTGCGTCGTATTACACGTTACATGAACGAAAAACATTATCGTGTTGTGGCGCTGGGCAAACCGTCCAATGTGCAATTAAGCCAGTGGTATTTTCAGCGTTATGTTGAGCATTTCCCCCGTGGCGGTGAAATCGTGCTGTTTGATCGTAGCTGGTACAACCGCGCCATGGTCGAACCCATCTTTGAATTCTGCACACAGGAGCAATACAGCACTTTCATGAAAACGGTGTCACAGTTTGAAGACGATCTAGTGGCGCATGACATTCTTTTCCATAAAATTTATTTTTCTGTTTCTAAGAAAATACAGGCACAAAGATTTACCGAGAGGGAAACCAATCAATTAAAAAAATGGAAATTATCCGAGATTGATGTGCAGATGCAGGAAAAATGGGACGAGTTCACGGAAATGAAATATCAGATGTTAAAACGCACGCATAACCATGTCAGTCCGTGGGCAGTTATTCGCAGTAATGAAAAACACCCTGCGCACCTGAACGCGATTAAAAGTATTTTAAACAAGGTTGATTATGACGATCGTAATATGAGCCTGGATTATACGGTGGATAGTAATGTTTATTACTCTGGCGCCCGTGAAATCGAACTGATGGAAAATCAACTGCGCGAAACAGGTAAATTTATCGTTTAATCTGCATTGTTGAATCTGTAACGGCTCTACAAATAAAAGCATTACTTTTCCGCAAAAGACGCAAATAAAACTTTCACCACAGATTAGGGCAGGACGCCCGTAAGTAGAATAACGCATATGTCCATGGATGGACGGTAGTAGAGCAATGCAGGAGCAATTGCCGAGGAGCAGTTATCGAGGCACAGAGAAAAGCTTTTATGGGGAAGGGGCAAAAAAAACGAAAGACGTGGATTAAAATGACAAACATCTAGAATGCCGTCATGCCGGCATGCTTCTAGCCGGTATCCATCGTTCATATTGGCATTAATCCTGATAATCCATACTCGCCTGATATATGGATACCGGCCTCGACAATAGCTCCTCGGCAATTGCTCCTGCATTGCTCTACTACCCCGTCCATGGACATATGCATTGTTCTACTACCTGCCATCCATGGCAGTATTCGCCGGCATGACGAAATAAAAACTTTTCTCTGTGTGACGTGCAAGGATGCACTAATGTCGCAAACGCAGGAAGCGTAAGAGCGACCCCTCTGTGCCTCGATAACTGCTCCTCGGCAATTGCTCCTGCATTGCTCTATTACCGTCCATCCATGGACATATGCGTTATTCTACTTACGGGCGTCCTGCCCTAATCCGTGGTAAATCGTTTTTAAAGCTTTAGTTTGTCTTCTACTTATATCAGTGCGTTCGTTAGCGGGCAGTCGCTGTTATAATGTGTCGCTATGAACAAGGTAGCTGCAAATCAAATCATACTCACCACGCTGAATGCGCGTTATATGCATTCAGCATTCGGTTTGCGCTACCTGTATGCCAATCTTGGAGAGCTTCAGTCCTTAGCGTGTATAGAAGAGTTCAGTATTCAACAGCGCCCCATAGACATCGCAGAGCAGTTATTAAAAAACCGCCCGAAAATTATTGGTTTCGGTGTTTATATCTGGAATGTTGCCGAAGTGACAAAAACCGTTGAGTTGATAAAACAGGTCTCTCCAGACACTGTCATTATTGTTGGCGGCCCGGAAGTCAGTCACTTGCCCGATAAACCGGTGCTTGCTGATATGGCTGATTATGTTGTCATGGGTGCAGCCGAGAAAAGTTTCCGGGAATTATGTCAGTTAATTTTGTCCGCTAATAAACCCTTGCAGCGAGAAATTCAAAGTGACGAATTGCCACTGGATCAATTACAGCTGCCTTATCAATATTACAGCGATGAAGACATAAAAAACCGTTTGATTTATGTTGAGGCTTCACGCGGCTGTCCATTTAAATGCGAGTTCTGTTTGTCATCGCTTGATAAAACATCGAAGCCATTTGAGCTGGGTTTATTTCTCGATGAAATGGATAAGTTGTATTTTCGTGGTGCGCGTAACTTTAAATTTATCGATCGTACTTTCAATTTAAAAGTCAGTAGCAGTATTGCGATACTAGAATTTTTTCTACAGCGTATGACGGATGATTTATACCTGCATTTTGAAGTGGTGCCCGATAATTTACCGGACCGCTTAAAAGCTGTTATCGAAAAATTCCCGCAACATACCTTGCAGTTTGAGATTGGTGTGCAGACCTTTGACGAAAAAATACAGGCATTGATTAGCAGAAAACAGAACAACGAAAAAACCTGTGAAAACCTGCGCTGGTTAAGAGCGAGTACGCAAGCATATATCCATGCCGATTTAATCTTTGGCCTGCCGTCTGACACTCTGGATAATTTTGCGAAAAGTTTTGATCAGTTAGTCAGTTTAAATCCACACGAAATTCAACTTGGCATATTGAAACGATTGCGCGGCGTACCGCTCAATCGCCACAACGAGAAATATCAATTACGTTATAACCCGGAACCGCCGTACAACATATTACAAACAGCAGACATTGATTTTAAAACCATGCAGCGCGTCAATCGATTTGCGCGTTACTGGGATATGATTGCAAACTCCGGAAGATTTAAAAATGCCTTGCCATTAATTCTTAATGACAAACCCTTCGATAACTTTATGCGGCTAAGTGATGATCTTTATCAGGCGGCAGGCAGCACATGGAAAATTTCATTGCAGCGTTTGTTTATATTGTTGCTGGAAAACATGGCTCAAAGAGATGACCTTGCTGAAGATTCGCTGTTTGAAAAAATGAAAATGGACTATGAGCGCAGTGGTGAGAAGGCTTCATTTGAAAGCTTGCTTAATAAACAAAATAAAATCACACGAATTGGTATGGCAAATAAACGCCAGCAAAAAATGCTGCAATAGTAGGTCTAATCAATAAGGACTTTAATGGGGACGGAGGGATTAAAATTTAACCAATATCGATGAGATTGTTACTATCAAATAAAGTTAATGTGGTTAAAATTTAATCCCTCCGTCCCCTTTGGCCTTAGTATTAATTATGATGAATAAAAAAACGGATAAAACCGACTCTACTGTAACTGACTCTAATAGAAAGGATCACTGGGAACGCATCTATTCGGATAAGAAATCCATTGAAGTAAGCTGGTATCAACAATGTCCGTCTTGTTCTCTTGACCTGATCAAAGCGACAGGCATTAATGCAGCGGCACGTATTGTTGATATTGGTGGTGGTGCTTCCACGCTGGTTGATTATTTGCTGGATGCGGGTTATCAAAATATATCCGTGCTTGATATTGCGCATGGTGCGATCGAGCAGGCGAAGACTCGTCTTGGCAGTCGTGCCAATAAGGTTGAATGGATTGAGTGTGATATAACAAAATTTTCACCGGCTATGGTATTTGATCTCTGGCACGACCGTGCAGTATTTCATTTTCTTCGCAATGAAGATGATCGCTCAAGTTATATACATGCGTTGTCTAATGCATTAAATCCCGGCGCACATGCAATTATTGCTACCTTTAATCTTGATGGGCCAGAAAAATGCAGTGGTCTTGACGTGGTGCGTTACAGCCCTGAAACAATGTCAGCCGTACTGGGTGAAAATTTCCAACTGGTTGACATTAGTACCGAAGAACATAAAACGCCGGGTGGTGCTTCACAAAATTTTGTCTATTGCCGATTTGTAAGAGTCAATGGGGACGGAGGGATTAAGTTTTGACCAATCTCGATGAGATTGTTACTATCAAATAAAGTTAACCATTAGCAAAGGAGTTGCTATGCCAAGACGTGCAAGGATGTACCTGCCTGATTATCCCTATCATATTGTTCAACGAGGTAATAACCGAGAGGCTTGTTTTATTGAGCCGGAAAATTTTCAGTTTTACCTGGATTTGTGGAAAGAGGTTTCATTACGCTATGGTGTTTCTGTCCATGCCTATTGTCTGATGACGAATCATATACATGTGCTGGCAACGCCGGAAGAAAAAACATCAATATCTAATACCATGAAAGTCGTTGGCAGCCGATACGCGCAATACGTTAATAAAAAATATAAAAGAACAGGTACCTTGTGGGAAGGTCGTCATCGTTCTAGTCTTGTTCAGACCGAAAAATATTTTCTCACATGTTGTCGTTATATTGAGTTAAATCCTGTTGCTGCGAATATGGTTAAACATCCGGAAGAATATCGTTGGTCCAGTTACCACAGTAATGCGTGGGGCGATGAAAGCTGGCTGGTGACGCATGACGAATATAAGTGCCTGGGTGAAACAAAGGAGAAGCGCTGTCAAAATTACCGGGCATTGTTTCACAATAATCTTGATGTTGATGACGTAGACTTAATACGTAAAGCTGCGCATTACTGTCAACCAGTTAGTGATGATCAATTCAAGCACGCCATTGAGAAGAAATATGGCCTTAGCCATGGACAAACTCACCGTGGAAGGCCATGCATAAAAGGTGAGGATGTGGTTAAAATTTAATCCCTCCGTCCCCATTAAAAATTAAAGTCGTCGCGGACGGATCCATAGCCAGCTGGCAACTACGACTGCACCTAACACCGTGTAACTAATGACAAAGACCCAGGCGGGTAATTGATAATACAAAATATTTTCCAGCCAGTGTGAGATGAAAGAGCCGGCATAAACAGTATCATTTGCCCGTGAACGCAGCGCCATTTCAACGGTCGTTAGTGGGCATATTAGACCAAGCCACGATTGAATAACGACGACAGCAATAGCTGCAAGATGTATTAAGCGAAACCATGGGTTTCTGATCCAGGGCCAAAAGCGAATTTTCCCTATGAAGATAAGCAGCATGCCAATGACTACAAAGGCGACAAATAGAACGTGCAGTAGCAGGATAATATCGGCAGCTAACAGTAACATCGTTGGTGAATTCATATCTGTAACCTAACGACTAATGCTGCATTATCATTAATGGGGTTTGTAGTGAGAGAAAGCAATGCGGGTCATTTTCGATATAAAGTACTCAGCAATCAGCATCATTAGATTCAATAGTTACCTTAGTATTTATCTGTAATCCACCGGGCATAAATAACGCCAGGGATTGGCCAGAAAAAACCA
Organism: uncultured Gammaproteobacteria bacterium; assembly: GCA_963768125.1. Lineage (GTDB taxonomy): Bacteria > Pseudomonadota > Gammaproteobacteria > SZUA-229 > SZUA-229. Next base: position 47,866 of record CAVYHC010000028.1, on the reverse strand, counting down.
AAAGGAGAGCGGCAAGAAAGAATCTAATCGAATCCATTTCTAGCGCCGATGTTTGTTACTGCTTTTACCAATGCTTTCTTTGTGGCCCATTCGGGTCTAAATATCGCCGCCAAAACACAGATAACGCCGAGAATTGTCACCACAGCCATGGCCATCAAATAGATCAGTAAAAAAAACTTAATTATTATGTCCATTTCAGGCACCTCTCTCCATATAACATTGCCTCGTGTAACTAGTTGCATAATCCATGCCTTGTTTACATAGTGTTTAATGTTATCAATGAGTTATGATAATGGCTGGATTAAGGAAGAGGGCAAAGTGTAAAGATGGCTGTACAATATTCAAGATTTTTTACACATTCACCAATGACTGCATCACACCCTGATGAGTGATATTAAGATACTTTAGGCGCAGCAGACACACCAGATCCTGTAGTGGACTTTAAAATGTAATTTAATCGAATTGTCACATTCTGTAACAACTTTGTAACATCACAACGATAAAATTCGCGAATGAAAAAGCAATCTTTAGAAATGCGATATAACCAGCGGGCGTTAAAAGACCGTTTAACGCGGTATTTTGTGGCCTCAGGTGGCATTAGCGTCATTATCGCTATTTTGTTAATTTTCTTCTATTTGTTGTACGTTGTTATACCGATGTTTGGCTCGGCTGAAATCAAGGAAAGTGTCTCTTATGCGGCGGCAGATAACGCTAAAACATTGCATCTCGGGCTTGAAGAGCAGGGGTCGATTGGTGTCAGGTTTACCGATAATGGTCACGTAATTTTCTTTAATACGGAGTCCGGCAGCACCGTTCTCGATGAATTCCTGGATTTACCTGCAAAGATAAGCAGTGTGGCAGCGAGTCTGGATCTCGTCGTCCTGGGCCTTGAAAATGGCACAGCACTGGCAGTGCGCTATAAATTTGATTTAAGTTATCCCGATGATGTTCGCACCTTGACGCCGAGGCTTGAATTTCCATTAGGCGAAGAGCTTTTGTCATTAGATGAGACAGGCCAGGCATTGGCACAGATTGTTATTCAGCTTAGCGAAAATATAGTTGGTATAGCGGCTGTAACAGGCGACAACCGCATCGTATTTGCGCAATACCTGCGCGAAGAATCTTTTATTAGTGAAGAAATTACCATCGAACTGGAATCACGGTCCGAGCTGAAGTTTGAACGTGCCATTAGTTCGCTTGCGTTAACACCTGGACTGGACCATCTTTATGCGGCGGCTGAGGATGGCATCTTGCTTGATTATTTGATCGATGAAGATGGCATTGATGGTGATGCTGAAGTGTACAAATTTAAGCAGGAAATCAGTCGACTCAGGCTGCTATTGGGTGGTTCTTCGTTAATGGTCGGACTGGCCAATGGTGAAGTTCAGCAATGGATGTCAGTACGAAAAGAAGGTGGCAGAGAATTAACATTCATCCGTAATTTTCATGAAAATGAAAATCCCGTCACTTACATTGCGACTGAGCAGCAGCGTAAAGGTTTTGCGGTGGCTGATACCACGGGTGAGATCACGCTTTTTTATTCGACCTCGCAAAGAACGCTGGCAAATATTAATACCGCAAATACCTCGATTGAACAGATGGCATGGTCCGCGCGTGCGCAAAACCTGCTGATTTACGATAGTGCTAATCAAATTCATTTGTATGAAGTGCATAATGAGTATCCGGAAATTTCCTGGGATGTACTGTGGGGAAAAGTATGGTACGAAGGTTATGATGAATCGGATTATATCTGGCAGTCTTCCGCTTCTACCAACGAGTTTGAGCCCAAGTTCAGTTTGATGCCGCTTGCTTTTGGCACGATCAAAGCGGCTTTTTATGCGATGATTTTTGCTGTGCCCATCGCTATTTTCGGCGCCATGTTTACCGCACAGTTTATGGCGCCGCGTATGCGCCAGACGGTAAAACCGGCCATTGAAATAATGGAAGCCCTGCCCACCGTTATTCTTGGTTTTCTTGCCGGGTTATGGCTGGCACCGTATGTTGAAACACATCTTGCCGGTATTTTTACCTTGCTGCTGATATTGCCTGTCGGTTTTATATTATGTGCGTGGCTTTGGGGTTACTTTCCTAACAAATCAAAGTTTGAAGGCTGGGAAGCAGCGCTACTGATTCCAGTAGTGCTGGTTTTAATCTGGATTTCATCAAATTTAAGTTCACCTATTGAGACACTTTTTTTTGACGGCGATCTGCGTTCCTACATGAGCAATGAATGGGGGCTGAACTATGACCAGCGCAACGCACTGGTTGTTGGCCTGATTATGGGCTTTGCCGTTATTCCGACCATATTTTCTATTGCTGAAGATGCGCTGTTCAGTGTGCCGCAGCACCTGGTACGCGGTTCACTGGCACTGGGTGCCACACGCTGGCAAACCATGACAAGTGTGGTTTTACCTGCAGCCAGTCCGGGAATATTTTCAGCAGTGATGATGGGTTTCGGCCGTGCCGTGGGTGAAACCATGATTGTGTTAATGGCAACAGGTAATACGCCATTAATGGACATGAGTATTTTCCAGGGCATGCGAACACTTGCTGCGAATATTGCCGTTGAAGTGCCGGAAGCCGAGGTGTTCAGTACGCATTACCGTGTTTTATTCCTAGCAGCACTGATATTGTTTATGTTTACTTTTGTGTTTAATACATTAGCTGAAATAATTCGACATCGATTACGTAAAAGGTATAGTGGCTTATGATGCGCCAATGGTTTAAAAGCGGTACGCCGTGGATCTGGTTAAATGCCGGTGCTGTTTCAATTGCACTGGTTGCCGTGTTTGGCCTGTTATTGTTAATTTTATTTCGTGGTATGAGCCACTTTTGGCCGGCAAATGTCGAAGCCTTTTATTATGATAATAATGAAAACGCGGTCACCATTATCGCCGAAATTGTTGAATCGGAAACAGTGCCTGTCGAATCGCTGAATAATATTGAAAACGCTGTGGGTGATGCATTGGGAAATGTAACGCGTTACCTTGTTAAAACGGGTAACCGCGATATTCTTGGCAGTGATTTTAGATGGTTATACGACATTGACCTGAAACAACGACAGCAGCCCGAAAACCTGATGGTTTTGGAGCGTATAGAGTGGGGTAACTTTTACGGTTATCTAAATTCAGTGTATGAAAAGGGTGTGTTGGTCGCAAGTGGTGACGATGCCTGGGCAGAATTTGCTAAACGCCTGCACAGAACCATCGATATACGTGAGCAATTGTTACAGCTGGAACAGGGTGATATTGGTGCCATCAACTATAAGCTGGAACGTTTGCGTTTAAAAGAAAAAAGCCTGCAGCTGGATAATGCGTTAACCAAGGATGCGAGTAAAAATTTAGAAAAACAGCGTCAGCAGTTAAGTCTGGAATACGAGGCATTATTAAAAGAGACAAAAAAACTCTATACCGCAATTAACCGTGACTCAATACGAGCGACTGTAATGGACGGTAGTGAAGTTGTTGTGCCACTGGAAAAAATTGTTAAAGCCTGGCAGCCAAACAAAATGTCTGTATTAAATAAGATTGGATTCTATATGCAGACACTGTGGGCTTTTATTACCGAGGATCCACGTGAAGCTAATACTGAAGGTGGTATATTCCCGGCCATCTTTGGCACCGTCATGATGGTGATTTTAATGGCAATATTAGTCACCCCTTTTGGCGTGATTGCGGCGGTGTATTTGCGTGAATATGCAAGGCAGGGAGTACTCATTCGAATTATACGCATTGCGGTTAATAATCTTGCCGGTGTTCCTTCCATCGTTTATGGCGTATTTGGACTGGGTTTCTTTGTCTATTTTCTCGGCGGCAATATTGATGCGCTATTTTTTCCGGAATCTTTACCTGGACCGACATTTGGCACACCGGGTTTATTATGGTCTTCACTGACACTGGCGTTGCTGACTTTACCTGTGGTGATTGTTGCGACTGAAGAAGGATTATCACGTATACCAAGAAGTTTACGTGAAGGCAGCTTAGGACTGGGTGCGACCAAAGCAGAAACACTGTGGCGTATTGTATTGCCGATGGCTAGCCCGGCAATCATGACCGGACTGATTTTAGCGATTGCCCGTGCTGCGGGTGAGGTTGCACCTCTAATGCTGGTCGGGGTCGTTAAATTAGCACCGAGCCTGCCGCTGGATGGTAACTTCCCCTTTTTACACCTTGATCGAAAATTCATGCATCTTGGCTTTCATATTTATGATGTCGGTTTTCAAAGCCCAAATGTAGAAGCCGCCAGACCGCTGGTTTATGCGACTTCATTCCTGCTGGTTGTTGTTATCGTGTCACTGAATTTAACAGCCATCAGTTTAAGAAACAGGCTGCGCGAAAAATATCGCGCGCTTGATAATTAATGTGAATCAATAATATAACGAACATTTAATGTAATTATGACTGAATCTATCACAACAAAAATTGATCCTTCTTTGCTTTCTGATGCTAATGAAACCGGGGAAAGTGAAGTATGTATGGATGTACATAAGCTGAATTTATTTTACGGTGAAGCGCAGGCGCTTACAGACATTAGTTTTCAAATGAAAAAAAATCGCGTTACCGCATTCATCGGCCCCAGTGGCTGTGGTAAATCAACCTTGCTGCGCTGTTTTAATCGGATGAATGATCTTGTTGATAGTGTCCGCGTTGAAGGTGAAATTATTCTTGATGGAAATAATATCTATGCACCTGATGTTGATGTTACTTCACTTCGTCAGCGCGTAGGCATGGTATTTCAAAAACCCAATCCTTTTCCCATGAGCATATTTGAAAATGTTGCTTATGGTCTGCGTCTGCAAGGCATTAATAAACGAAGAATACTCGAAGAAAAAGTGGAATGGGCGTTAAAGGGTGCTGCCTTATGGGATGAAGTGAAAGATCGCCTGGATGAAAGTGCGCTGGGCATATCCGGTGGTCAGCAGCAGCGCCTGGTAATTGCCCGTGCTATTGCTATAGAGCCGGAAATTTTATTACTGGATGAGCCGGCTTCAGCGCTTGATCCTATATCAACGTTAAAAATTGAAGAGCTGATATACGAACTGAAGTCACAGTACACAATTCTTATTGTTACGCATAATATGCAACAGGCGGCGCGTGTCTCTGATGAAACGGCCTTCATGTATATGGGCGAAATGATTGAGTTTGGTAATACTAATACCATATTTACCAACCCTGAGAAGAAACAAACCGAAGACTATATTACGGGTCGTTACGGCTAAGCATGCGGCCTGATCATACAAAGAAACATACGACCAGTAATTTTCGACAAAAGCAAAGAGGTTTATAAATGGATAGCAGTCATACAAGTCAGCACATCTCCCATCAATTTGATGAAGAAATGGAAGCTCTTCGTAACCAGGTTTTAAAAATGGGCGGTTTAGTTGAACAGCAAATTGGCGGTGCTATCGAAGCATTGCAAAATACCGATGCGGCTAAAGCGGAAAAAATTATCAAGAGAGATCATAAAGTTAATGCTTTGGAAGTTACGATTGACGAAGCGTGTGCACAAATACTTGCAAGACGACAGCCGGCTGCAACCGATTTAAGAATGGTTGTTGCCGTGATTAAAACCATTACTGATCTTGAACGCATTGGTGATGAAGCAGAAAAAATTGCAACAATGGCCTTGCACCTTGCGGAAAAAGACGCGGGATTTCATAGCCGTTATGCGGGTATACGACATCTTGGTGATCAGGTTCAACGCATGGTTCACGATGTACTTGATGCTTATGCAAGACTGGATGTTGATGCGGCGATTAAAGTCGTACGTGATGATGAAGAGGCAGATAAAGAGTATCAGGATCTGATTCGCATGTTGATTACCTATATGATGGAAGATCCGAGAACGATATCAGAAGTGCTCGATGTCATCTGGGCGGCGCGTGCATTAGAGCGTATTGGTGACCATGCAAAAAATATTGGTGAATATGTCATCTACCTGGTAAAAGGTAAAGATATACGCCACCTTGACCTGGACGAAGTTGAGAAAAATATTTTGTCATGAAGCAGGCAACTTTATTAGTTGTAGAAGATGATATTGGCATACAGGATATGCTGAAATATTCTTTGTCCGCAGAAGGCTACACGCTGCATTCTGCGTTTACCGTAAAACAAGGCTGGGATATTATTGAAAACAAAGCGATTGACCTGGTATTGCTAGACTGGATGCTGCCAGATAATAGCGGTATCGATCTACTGCACCGCATACGTAAATATCATTCTACGTTGCCGGTGATTATGGTGACTGCTAAAACAGAAGAAGAAGACCGCATTCTGGGATTAGATGTAGGCGCAGACGATTATGTCACCAAACCTTTTTCTGTGCGCGAATTAAATGCAAGAATCCAGGCAATCCTGCGTCGTTCCTTACCTGATGAGCAGCCTTTGCAAATAGGCGACTTGTTTTTAGATCCGGTGAGTCATCGTGTCAAAGTCAATGATGCAGCGCTGCAATTATCACCAACCGAATTTCGTCTGTTACATTATTTTATGTCGCACGCAGATCGTGTTTATTCACGGGCACAGTTATTGGACCAGGTATGGGGCTCACAGGTTTATGTAGAAGAACGTACGGTAGATGTTCACATTAGACGTTTACGAAAACAACTGGCTCCGTTTAAACTGGATTCGCTGTTGCAGACCGTTCATGGAAGTGGCTACCGTTTCTCCAGGCAAACATGATGGTGCAGGTATGACGCCTGGTTTGCGCCATGAGCTTGTGATGCTGACTGCATGGGTTTTTATCATGCTAATGTCTGGCCTTATATTCGATGCGATTTTTTTATTTCTATCTAATGCTTTACTGGTCTATGTGACATGGCATTTATATAACCTTAATAAGCTGACCAAATGGCTGGTTAAACCCTCTCAACAGCCACCAGAAGCCATTGGTGTTTGGGAAGAAGTCTATTATCAGTTGTATCATTTATACAAACGTCAGCGTAAAGCACGCCGTAAACTGGCTTCTATACTCAGTCGATTTCAAAAATCAACGCAGGCATTGCCTTATGCAACAATTGTATTGAATGAGTATAACGAAATCGAATGGTTCAATCCTGCTGCCAGCCAGCTGTTTAACCTGCATGCAAAAATTGATATTGGGCAACGAATTGATAACTTGATCCGGATTCCACAATTCTCAAGTTATCTTCGGAAAAAGGATTTTATAAAGCCAATCAAACTTTTAATTAAGCAGAATAAAATATTATTGAACATTACCGCTTATGGCAATGGGCAATATTTATTGAGCGCACGTGATATTACTGCGCTCAGTAAACTTGATGATATGCGACGGGATTTTATTTCAAATGCCTCACACGAATTGCGTACGCCGCTAACGGTAATGTCAGGTTATATAGAGTTTCTGCAGCATAAGGCAGATGATATAACAAAAGTGCCCCTGGAAAAGATTCAACAGCAAACGGTTCGAATGGATAACATTATTACCGAATTACTTAAGCTTGCTCGACTTGAATCATCAGCATCCGTTGATTATACAAATGAGATTGATGTTAATGCTTTATTGAACGATGTCTATAACGAAGCACTGTCTTTTGATCAGGAAAAACATCATATCGAATTAGCTATTGATTCGCATGGCCCTGGTCAGGAGGCATCATTAAATTTGCATGGAAATTATGATGAGTTACGCATGGCTTTCTCAAATTTAATGACAAATGCCATTCGTTATACGCCTAAAAACGGTGTTATTAAGTTGTTTGCCACTGTTAATGACACGGGCATATCTGTTGGTGTAACAGATAGTGGGATCGGTATTAACTATGAACATATACCTAGATTAACCGAACGTTTTTATCGTGTTGATGAAGGTCGTTCAAGAGTAAAGGGCGGTACCGGACTGGGGCTGGCTATCGTTAAACATGTACTGGAGCGGCATGGTGCAAACCTGCATATTCACAGTGAAGCAGGCAGGGGCAGTACCTTCCGTTGCGACTTCCCAGTATTGCACATGCAACATTAAATAATATTGGGTTCATGACTTCAATGCATGTGTGAATGAATCTGCAAGAACAATGAAATATCTCGTAACAAAATTGTAACAACTCTGTCATTTTACCATCACAATTATTATGCAATATAGCCATACTTATTAAAGCTGGAGTTTAGAAAAACATGAAACAAAAACGAATGACATCTGTAGTTAATACAGTATTAGGCAGTTCTTTGATTGCAATTGGGCTGTTATCGGCAAACAGTGTTTCAGCTGTAACCGTAGACGAAGGTATCCCTGAATATAAAGCAGTAAGCGGCATATCGGGTAATTTATCCAGTGTTGGTTCTGACACGCTGGCGAACCTGATGACCTTATGGGCGGAATCATTTAAACGTTCTTACCCTAATGTCAATATTCAAATTCAGGCGGCAGGTTCATCAACTGCACCACCGGCCTTGACCGAATCGACATCTAACTTTGGCCCAATGAGCCGTAAAATGAAGTCAAAAGAAATAGCTTCTTTTGAAGACCGTTACGGTTATAAACCAACAGCCATTCCTGTTGCTATTGATGCACTGGCTGTTTATGTAAACAAGGATAACCCTGTCAAAGGCATGTCTATACCTGATGTTGACGCAGTCTTTTCATCAACCAGGAAATGTGGCGGCGACAAAGATATTAGTAAATGGGGCGATTTAGGATTGAGCGGCAACTGGAAAAAACGCGATATTCAAATCTATGGCCGCAACTCTGTTTCAGGTACCTACGGTTACTTTAAAAAGAAAGGATTGTGTAAAGGCGACTATAAAAACAATGTCAATGAGCAGCCTGGTTCTGCATCAGTGGTGCAGTCTGTATCAAGTTCTGTTAATGGTATTGGTTACTCTGGTATTGGTTATAAAACATCCGGTGTGCGCGCAGTACCCCTGACCAAGAAAACTGGCGGAGATTATGTTGAAGCAACGCCAGCTAATGCAGTCTCTGGTAAGTACCCACTGTCACGTTTCCTATATGTCTATGTGAACAAACACCCTAACAAAGCGTTGGCGCCACTGGATAAAGAATTCATCAAATTGATTCTTTCCAAACAAGGACAGGAAGTGGTCATTAAAGACGGATATATTCCTTTACCAGTAGCAGTGGTTGAAAAGTATCTAGCAGATATTTAGTGAAATACTATTAGTCGTTAGATTAAGTCTATCAATGATCTAAAAAATGCCGGCTTAGCACGGCATTTTTTTTGTTAGAGAAATGATGTATTTGAAAAGTCCTAACGCTGAGCCAGTTGTTTCCTGAAGGGTACCAGGTGGCCTGTACCGGTTGCCATGAAAATGAATTGTAGTGTGAGTACGAACTGCTAATAGCAGACCAGTCGTGTATAGAAGTTACTAGAAGGAGAGCTTTTATACACGTTTGGTATTATTTTCTGTTTCTGTTTCTGTTACTGTTTCAATTGTTTCCTGCGGCTGAGTATTGCCTGCAGCTAATGTACTTATTTATAGTGCTTACGCATGGCATAATTGGCAGTCAGGCATGCCACAGTGTCATGCCTGACTGACACAGTTTGTCATACACATCACTCAATAATAATTTGCTGATATTCTTAAAAGTTGTGTAATCAGTGTGTTATAAATGCAATCTTTCTTGGCATGCTATATGCATTATTTTGATTCAATCAGTACTGGTTGCCTATGCAATTATGAGTAACTGAAAAAAATAATCAATGTCGAGCTCATTAAGAGTTTTTTATATTCATGGACTGTCCTCGACGAAAATAAAATGAAGCTAAACGAGGAGGATGGACATGTTTACAGGTCTTCTAAAACAGTTCTTGAAAAAAACAGCCTTTATGGCGACGTGTACCGGTTTTATGCTGGTAATCACAACTGGCGCAGTTCAGGCAGCTGCCACTTGTAGTATTACTACTAATCCCGCCAACGCGACAATTGATGAAGGACAGTCGGTTGTATTTACAGGCAGCGTTACCGGTAAGGGAAAAAAGAGCTGCGACTGGACATTTGATGGTGGGGTCCCCGATTTTACCTTAGATGACTGCTCCAATGTCGTTGTGTCTTATGCAATTGCCGGTTCATATGATGCGGTGCTGACCGGAACGGCTTCAAAAGATGGAACATGCACGGACACGGTAACGGTCACGGTGAACCTGGTGGCGATAATACTCCTCCGACGGCTAACGATGATAGCTATAGTGCTACCACAGACGTGACATTAAATGTATCTGCACCGGGTGTGCTGGGAAACGATACCGATGACGGCCAGATTCAGGCATTAACGGCGATCAACCTTGATACCACCCTGACATCTGGTAGTGTTACCCTGAACCCAAATGGTTCATTCAGCTACACTTCATCTACTGGTTTTACCGGTGACGATACATTTGCTTATGACGCATTTGATGGTGAGTTCCAGTCCACTGCAACAGTAACGATTACGGTTGATTCTGTGCCAACCGACCCTCAGTGTAACGATGGCATTGATAACGATGGTGATGGCCTGATCGATTTTCCAGTGGATCCCGGCTGTGACAACGCTAACGACAATGATGAAACCGATGCACAATTTTCTCAGTGTAGCGATGGCATTGATAACGATGGCGATGGTCTGATCGATTTTCCAGCGGATCCCGGCTGTGCAGACGCCAACGACAACACTGAACTTAATCTGCCGCCAATCGATCCTGGTTTTGCTGCACAGACCGACTTCAAGATCATGATGAACTACGAGCTGGGCATGCACTGTACCGGTTTCGAGTTTGCCTATTGTTGTGTACTGCCAGCTTATAACTCAATCCTGGCGCAGGTAGTTAAACCTAATACGATTGACCCAGATCATAGTGGTGACTATGCCAGGCTGATGGCAGGCGATCCAAACGAAGGTCTGGATGCGCTGGGTCGCGAAACCGTGGTGCGTGATCTGGAGCTGGATAACAGTGGTAACTTCAAGAAATACGTACTGAAGTACTGGCATGAAGCGCAGGCACGTAATGATGGTCGAGGCAAAGCACAGAGCAGCCTGTTAATCAGTGCGGCAGAGGGTAATTCACTGCTGGCATGGAATACCACGTTTGATTCCGCAGCGGTGGATGCTAACGGTAAATTTATTCTTAGTGATGAAAACAATGAATATAATGGGTCACAGGGAGTGATGCTGGGTAATGCTGACTTAACTGATCCGACTGACAACTACCAGAACGCAGTATGGAATCACCTTTATTTTTACAATGGTCTTGAAGGGGAGTTCGCCTGTTCGGCACCTGCCGCTAATGAAGGCAACCGATGCTTGGAAGACGCCGATTGTGATACCGGAGCGGGTGGTAATGGTGTTTGTAATGTCAACAGTACAGAAGCTAACAAGATCCGTCTGGGTGTAGCAGGGCAGCCCGGTCCATTCCCGACTGTGGCTTATCCGACCGATTGCGGTCCTGCGTTCCATCCGCTGGGTCCGGTTACTACCGATGCAGCTGGCAATACGGTTGATAACGATTGCGGTGGTTTCTCTAACGGCAACGTGCTGACCTTCTCTGGTGATAAAGGCACCGTTGTCTACACCCAGATGAAAGTGCTGGAGAACCTGCCGATCATGCTGACTTCGCCCGATATCTGGGAAGCGCTCGGTCTGCCGCTGACACCGTTTGAAGACAGTGTCGACTTCTTTGGTGATCCTGGATTATTGAATGAAGATTCAGTGCGTCCCTATGTGGCCATGAAAGCACAGATGTATGACTATGATGCAAACGCACCAAGTGGCGCTGGCGCTGCTACTTTAGACAGTGCCGGTAACCCGGTTATCGGTTTCGGTACCGCACCGATCGATATCCCGAACTGTGAGCGTTGTCACTCGAATCCTGCCAATGGTGCGCTGATCGCGAATTCTAGGGATGAAAGTGCTGATCCTGATAACTATGATCCAGATAATCCTGAGATGCTAACAGTTGTCAACAGCCCGAATGGCGATGCCGCACAGTATGCACTGGTAGCAGCAGGAATATAACTACTGGAATGCGTACTACAACATCGATAAAGGCGCAGGTGATTCAGACTGGTATTCCCGTCTGAAGAGTGCGGCGATCAGTATGTTGAATGGCCACGATATTCAGCACGGCACCAGCTTTGCGGCGAATTATCCTGGCGCTGATCCGGTCGGTACTGAACTGGCACAGAACACGCGTCTGGGTCACGAGTCTGTGATCTGTCAGCGTTGTCATGCGGACAACGTGATTGCAGCGGTTAAATCAGCTGAATGTGGTCCCGGCAATGAACTGGGTACAGAGTCATGTGCTGCAGGGTACCCTGATCAAGCCGATCACCGAAGCGATCCATAATAACCATCGCGGTATCAACATGCCGAATGCTGATGGTGTGAATGGCATAATTGCCTTTGCCGATTCACTGGGCCGTGATGGCGGTTGCCAGGGTTGTCACCCTGCGCATCGTTCAGATGGTGATATGGCTGGTTATCCGATTACCCTGGCGGGTGCCAACAAGTACGCTAACAGTGATAACCGTGGTGCTAACGGCGGCTGTTTCGTCGGTCGCGATGTGCACTCTAATCCGGGTAAAGACACCGATGGTGCGGAGACACCTGAGTACCTGAATGCGGTCGGCCAGTACCTGGCGGATAATGTTGCCAGTGACGGTAACGGCATCTGGTGTACTAACTGTCATAACCAGCTGGGTCAGGAGATCTGGAAGGCTGAAAATATGGAAGACCTGGTTCGTGGTGTTGGTATAACTAACCCGCGTGGCGAACCTACCCTGGCAGCAGTTGCTGCGGCGGTAGGTACTACTGAAGACCAGGCCGAGCTATGGCTGGATCCGAAGGAGAGTGATGCGGTCGACCACAGTTATGCGATCTGGGATACCGATCCTGGTCTGTGTAACTACGTTGCCGGTTACTTTGGTGTGATCCCGGTTAATCCTGCGCATGATGGTAACGTAGCGACGGTCGAAGTGAATGTCACCAGTGCCGAAGCCTGTTCAACCGGCGGTGGTTCTGGTCTGATCAACTGTGGTGCGGAATATCCTGGTGCGCCAGCATTCCATATCTGTGGAAGCGTGGACGGCGATGGTGACTTCAGTGTGAATGCGATGGACTTCTGTACCACACCAGACTGTGTGACTGCAGCGCAGGCAACTTTGCCTGCAGGTTCAGGTTCAGTTGCGGTACCGGTACCAATGTCAGCAGCAACCGATGGTCGTGACCACTGGTTGTCAGCCGGTGAGCCACACTGTGCGGACTGTCACCAGGCACCGTTTGTTGAGCAGAGTGGTAACATCAATGCTTACCCTCCATTCAACTATCCACGTAAAGCGAGCCTGATGCGTTACTCTAAAGGCCATCAGAACATCAGCTGTCAGGGTTGTCATGAGTCGATCCATGGTCTGTATCCGGTTACCCCGAATATTGATACCACGTCTTATGCGCAGGCTGCAGCACTGAACCACGATGGTTCACATGGCCCGCTCAAGTGTGGTACCTGTCATGAGGTCAATGGTGCAGGTGTTCCTAGCCATATCGAGGATGGTCTGACATATAACGGGCAGCCAATTAAGGAAGACTACGATGCAGCGGTTGCCTGGATGCATACCTTTACTGAGAATGCTGATCCGTTGGTTGACTACTGTCTGAACTGTCACACGGATAACAGCGGTGACATATCATCAACCAACAAGACATGGACAGAACATGCATTCAAGGGACGCAGTTCTCGTGAGATGATGGACAAGGTAGAGCTGTCACAGCTTGGTCATGTCGCGGGTGATCCTGCATTTGAAAGTCCAGAGAATACGGTCTGTAGTAGCTGTCATGGCGACCGTACGCGGACACTGGAACGCAGAGGCTGTTCGGATAAATGGAGAAACCATCTGATCGAGGGGCGTGCTTCTGAATCAGTCTGGGAATACATCTCAACGACTTATGCCGGCAGTACCTGCGGCTGGTAAAACGCGGGGGGAAATCCCTGTCGATGATGTAACTTAAAGAAAGGAGGGAAAGGTTACTTTCCCTCCCTTTTTTTGTCATATCAAAATTGCTATGGAACCTTTTCGGCTTTTATGTAATCCTTTGTATTCAACGAATAAAATACGTTAATTAATGTTGGGAATTTATATTATGCAGCATCAGTTAGTTTCTAAATTGTTACCTGTCCTGTTTATACCTTTATTGCTTGTTGGTTGCGGTAATGAAGAATCAGCAGGCAAAACCACTGAAGCATCAGTTCAGCCTGCTGTTAACGCAGAAGGTGTTATCGCCCGGGTTGGCGATGAGGTGATTACCATTAACCAGCTCAACACCATGCTGAACAGTTCAGCTATGGTCGGTCTGTCGATACCAGCACTGGGCACGCCCAAACGTAGCCAGGTGATGATAACCCTGCTCGATAAGGTGATCAGCGCCAACCTGCTGTACCTGGATGCAAAGAAAAATGGCGCAGACAGGATGACGAAGTACGTTTCCGATATGAAGAAATTCGAGGATGCGGTACTTGTAACCATGTATAAGTCAAAGGTCCTTATCGGTGATATCCCGGTCACAGAGGACGAGGTCATGGCGTTTTATAAATCAAGCATCAGTCCTGAGACCGAGCTTACAGATGATGTAAAAGTTGCTATCGAAGCCAAGATCCGCAAGCATCGATTTACTGAATTGAATAAAAGTATGCGTGAACGCCTGCGAGCTGACACTGAGATTACTATTGATGAAGATGTACTGAGCACTAATTCTGATATCGACCGTCGTGATACCGATATTGTTGCGAGCATAGCGGATAAACAGATCACCTGGAGTGATGTTAAGGTGCAGATGCGCGGTGCTGATTATCGTGCAACGCTGGCCGAATTTTATGTCGATAATGACGAGGAACGTCTGGCGCGGTTGCAGGAGTATATCGATAATACGTTGATGGCAGATAAGGCGATTTCCGCAGATATGAAGAAAGACCCTGAATTCATTCAGCGCACTGCCGAATACCGCAAGACCCACCTGATTAATGTTTATCGCAATACCCTGGTCAAACAATGGAAACCGTCCGAGGATGAGCTAAAGACATTCTTCGTCGAGAATATGGATAAGATCAGTGTGCCGGAGACACGCAAGGTACAGATGGTCGTGGTCAAGACCAAAGAAGAAGCCGAATCGATCAAGACAGAGATCGATAGCGGTAAGATCACCATGTTCCAGGCAGCGCAGCAGTATTCTATCGATCCCAACGCAAAGCGTACCCTGGGTGAGATGGGCTGGGTCAGCCAGGGCACCGGTTTTAAGGAGCTGGATAATTTCACCTTCAACCTTGAACCCGAGGTCGTGAGTGAACCTGTTGAATCACCTACTGGCTGGCACCTGGTCAAAGTGCTGGATGTGAATGATGCGCAGTATCAGAACTTCGATGACCCGCAGGTAAGCAGGTTAACGCTCAGGCTTTACATGAAGAAGAAGTTCAATGACTATGTTATTGATCTGCGCAAGAATCATTTTGAGGTGGCGGTCTACCAGGATGAACTAAATCAGGCAATTCCAGAAAGAAGCAGACTATATCGCAGCGCTCAACGTGAAAGCAAAAGAGAAGGGGTCGATTACAGAGCAGCGCATGGAAGATATGCAGAAGTATATCATTGCACCGCCTGCTAATTAATTTTAATAGTCATTAAATATACTGGTTAAAAAGCATATTACCGCTGAGACGTAGAGTGTACAGAGAAAAACTTTATAGTGTAAATACAGTAGCTCAGGATTGATCTGAGCTACTGTATTTTATTGTTCCTATACTTTTATTTTCTGAGTGTAATACGAAATAGTTTAAGTCATTCAGGAATGCACGGATCCACAATTACTGGATTATCGTTCATGTCTTCCTGCGAAGAATAAAGGAGAAAATAATGCATCATATTTATATATTAACAATGATATCGGCCATGCTGTCTGCATCATCAGTATGGGCGCAGGAAAGCTCTGCCAGGCAGGAATCCCCCTGCGTTGCTAGTACCCATTTTTCATTGCGTACAGCATCTGGAAGGGGGGAGTGCTATTGGACATTTCGGCTATGACCTGCAATGCCCTGACGATGCCCCAGCTGAAGCGGAAATATATATCGACATTAGCGATAATAATCTGTTCTCACCGGATCCAAAAGATAGAGGGCAGCCAAAAGTTTTCCTGTCAGGCAAACATGTCGATGAGTTTGAGTCTGATTTCTCCATGACAGAAGTGAAAGGGGGGTCTGCCATTCATTGGTCTGTTCTGGGCCAAACTGCCGTGGTCGATTTTTCCAAAACGAAAGATGAATCCCTGGACTGCTCCGTCCTGTCACAATGACGTTTACCTTCTTGACTCAGTAACCGCTCTTCGGTATCTGCTTGACTACGTTTCCTCGATAACAGCTCGACTTTGTCTCCTGAGTCGTTCTACCACTTACATCCATGTAAGCGTCCTGCGTTATTCTACTTACGGGCTTCCTGCCCTAATGAGTCGTTCTACCAGTTACATCCAGGTAAGTGCCCTGTGTTGCCCTGATACCATCCATTCATGGACATATGTGTTGCTCTACTGCCTGCATTCATATAGCCGCCTTTAAATCATATATAAGACTGCCATTATCGGCATGACTGCCACAACTGACAGACGATACTGTCATGTGTGAGATGACACAGATATGACAGCGATATTCTGGTTTTTAGAATTAGTATCAATATCAGTTGCTTAGTATAAAGCTGAATGAATGAATTATTTGGCATGGTATGTGCTTATGATATTGGTGAATAACAGAGTATTAACTGAAAGTTATTAATGTCGTGAAAGATAAATAAGCGACACCTCTAACCAAAAATGTTATGGAAATGAAATGAAAAAAATATTATCGAAAGTTCTTTATCTGGCGTTAGCCATCCCTATCTTTGCAAATGCAACGAGTTGTCCGACGAGCAATGTTGTGACTGACGCTTCACTATTTCAGTGGACAGATCATCCTGCTGCCAATGGCGAACCGGCTTATTCCAGCGGTACACTGGTCATGGACGAAGTCACTTTAAATATTAATGGTGAAACCCTTACCACTCGTGCTTACGGTCAGGAAGGTCAGGCGCTTTCCGTACCTGGTCCTACCATGGTCATGGAGCCGGGTAGAAAATACGTACTGAGTTTCAAAAATCTACTGCCTTATGAGCCTCTAAGTACTGAACACAATGTATTTAAAGACCCTAACGTGACTAATTTACATACCCATGGTTTACATATTTCTGGCGACACGCCCAGTGATGATGTGACTCGTATCCTGGAAGGCGGTTTTGCTGGTGATTATGTTTACGATATCCCTGCTGACCATATGGGCGGCACTTTCTGGTATCACGCACATCACCATGGTTCAACTTTTCTGCAGGTATCGAGTGGTGCTTTAGGTCTGATCATTATCGATGATCAATTTGATGGCATCCCTGCTAACGTTGCAGCAATGCAGGAAAAAGCGCTATCGATTTCGTACCTTGATACAAGTGTAGCTGGCACAGGTGGTGATACGCTAGTTTCAGGTACCCTTAGCCCCGGCTGGAACGTGAATGGTAAAGTTGATGGTAATCTTTGTCTGCCGACTAATACCTGGCAGCATTGGCGTGTATTGATTGCAGATGCTGATGCCAAGTCCAAAACTATTTCAGTTGGTAGTCAGTGTGAAATGGCGTTAATGTCGCGAGATGGCGTCTGGAGAACCACGGTACCTAAAAATTTAACCGATAATAGTTTAACGATGTCAGGGGCTTCACGTGCAGGTCTCGCAATTCGCTGTAGTGGTGACTCGACACTATCTATTGGAAATACAGTGGTTGCAAATATCTATGCCGATGCTGGACTTCCACAAGTTCCCGCTAGCGTGGCAAATCCATATGCAGCAGATGGTAGTTCTCAATGGGCTTCATTTAGACCTGGTTATCTCAGAGACCTGAGAAATGAAACTGTTACTAACTTTGAAAGAGTGAGTATGGGCGCCCGGTCTATCAATGGCAGCAAGTTTGATGTCGATATACCTACATTTACCACTATTGCAGATGGCGTTCAGGAATGGAACGTAAAAGGTGCGACTAACCATCCTTTCCATTTACATGTTTATCATTTCCAGGCACAAGAAGATTGTGGTGATTATGAAGCGGGTGAATTTTACGATACCATGGCCAGTGCCTGTAATGTCCGTTTTGATTTGAATCCTCAAACGTCGACGGTTTATGAGGGCAAGACCATCTTCCATTGCCATATTCTTGACCATGAAGACCAGGGTGCAATGGGTTGGATGGATGTTATTGGCGGTACGCCCGCGCCAACTTTTCCGGTGGGTGCTGGCTTCTCGGATAAATATGAACTTGGCGGTGGAGAACCACCAACTATACCGGCTGATCCTTCTAACCTGTCTGCAAGTACTGTTTCGAGCAGCCAGATTGACTTAAGCTGGACAGATAATGCTACTGATGAAGACACCTATCAGGTAGAACAGTCTTTAGATGGAGTCAATTTCTCGGTTATCGCTATGCTTTCTGCGGATAGCTCCAGCTTCTCTGATACAGGTCTCTCTGCATCGACAACTTATTTCTACCAGGTTAATGCTTCAAATGCAGCTGGCGCATCGGGTTATACCAATACTGCTAGCGCAACGACACAAGCAGATAACGGTGGCGGAGATCCGACCAGTGTAGAAGTGGGTTCAATTGCAGTGAGCACCACAAGTGTTGGTAAAGGTAAGAAGATAGGCGTTGCCGATATCGTTGTAGTCGATGATCTGGGCAACCCTGTTGCAGGTGCTGTTGTCAGTGGTGAGTTCACTGGATCGATTACTGAAACCATTTCAGCAAGTCCAGCGACTGATGCTAATGGACAGACATCTGTCAGTACGACTCAGTCTGCTAAAGTTAGAAACCTTACCTTCTGTGTTACAGGTATTGTAGACACAAACGGAGTGCTTGATCCTTTCTCTGGCTCTGTCTGTGGCAGTTTATAATCTTTAGTCACAGCTGAAACTAAAAAAGCCGGCATTTTTTGCCGGCTTTTTTTATTGTTTAGTGACATATTATCTAGAGTTAAATATTCTTTTAATTTATAGTTAACCCCATGAATCAGTCTCTTATTTATGTTTTAGTTACAGCTATAATTGCATTTGTTTTTGGCATAGTTGCTGGTCCTTTAATATTACCGAACGAAACAAACAACAGTATCGAGACTGAGACTTTAGCTGAAGCCAGCTCAGAATATTATACTTGCCCTATGCATCCGCATATTCACCAGCAGCATGAAGGTGATTGCCCTATCTGTGGCATGTCATTAGTTAGCAAACAGCTAGAGAATTTGCCAGCCTCAAATGACAGCGTTAAACCTTATCCGGAAATCCGTGTTGATTCATCGCTTATAAATAATTTTGGTATCAAAACAACATCAGTTGTCAGGGATAATATTTATAGAAACATAAGGATTTATGGTTATGTCAATAAGGTTAAAAAACGTGAAGATGTGGTTTTAAAATCACCTGTATCTGGTATTGTTCGATTCATTAATCATTCAGATGAAGAAAACAAATTTTATAAAAATGAAGTGATTATTTCACTTGAATCGGATGAAATATTACAGCTACAGAAACAGTATATAAAACTGGCAAATGACAAAGATGTAAAAAACATGCGGGTTTTAAAGAAGAAGCTAAGTACATTGGGTTATACCTTTGATGAACTAAAAGCTCTGATAAAAACTAACAAGCCATCAAATATCTACCACCTGCGTTATCCTGATACCGGTTTGTTAACTAAATTAAATATCAAACTGAAGCAAGAAATAAAACCTGGCGAAATGATCGGTATGCTGAGGCCGTTATATTCTATTTCAGCCTATGCCAAGGTTTTCGAGACACAATGGATATGGCTTAAACCCGGCCAGAAAATCTCTATGTCTATACGCCGTTTTCCAGGCCTTGCCTGGGAGGGTGAAGTAAGAACAGTGGATGACCTGGGTCAAAGCAGTACTACTGCCGTTAAGTTAATCGCAGATTTTAAAGAAAACGATAAGCTTGATTTGCGCCTGGGAATGCAAACAGAGATGACTGTTTATACGGAATCAAAAAATAATGTTTTGCTGGTGCCTTCATCTTCTGTGATTAGAACAGGTTCTAAAAATGTCGTGGTGGTAGCAAAAAGTGGTGGCCACTTCCAACCGGTAGATGTCGTCACCGGGCTGGATAATGATGAATTTGTAGAGATTATCTCTGGTTTGAAAGAAGGCATGAAGGTCGTGGTGTCTGGACAGTTTTTATTAGATTCGGAAAGTGAACTCAGAGCCGAGATTTCACGTTTTAGTCCACCAGTCATCAGCTTTCCAGGTCACAGCTCACCTGAACAAGAGGTTAAGAATTGATCAAGCTAATCATTCGGTGGTCGATAGAAAACCGACCGCTGATTCTGTTAATGAGTTTGATCCTCGCTGCCTGGGGTATTCGCTCCCTTGGCAGTATCCCGCTCGATGCGATTCCAGACCTGTCTGACACACAGGTCATAATCAAAACCAGTTACCCTGGACAAGCACCACAGATTATCGAAGACCAGGTTACCTATCCCATAACCACAACCATGTTAACCGTGCCCGGCGCGACCACGGTGCGTGGTTATTCTTTCTTTGGTGATTCTTATGTATACGTCTTATTTGATGAAGACGTTGATCCTTACTGGGCACGATCGCGTGTTTCAGAATACCTGAATGAAGTTGAAAGGACGTTACCCGGAGGTGCCAAAACATCATTAGGCCCGGATGCAAGTGGTGTTGGCTGGGTTTATGAATATGCATTGGTAGATAAAACTGGGAAGCATGATTTAAGTGAACTGCGCTCGATACAGGACTGGTTTTTAAAATATGAGCTGGAATCTGTTCCGGGTGTGGCAGAGATTGCATCGCTGGGCGGCATGGTTAAACAGTATCAGATTATTATTGATCCAAACGTACTTGTTCGTGAACTGGTAACGCTTTCATCGGTTGTTAATGCACTTAAAAAAGGCAACCAGGAGTCAGGTGCTTCGGTGATTGAGCTCTCTGAAGCGGAGTACATGATTCGTGTGCACGGTTATTTATCCAGTAAAGAAGATATCGGCAACGTGGGACCGCTGGGCGTTAACTCCGTTGGTGATGCCGTTTTTTTACGTGATATTGCTGAAATCAGGGAAGGACCTGCACCAAGAAGAGGGGTTGCCGAACTCGATGGCAAGGGAGAGGTTGTCGGTGGCATCGTGGTAATGCGATGGCAGGAAAATGCTCTCGATACCATCCGGCTTGTGGAAGACCGGATCGAAGAACTAAAGCAGGCGCTGCCCCCGGGTGTTGAGCTTATCGAAACCTATAATAGAGCTAACCTGATTCAACAATCAATCGAATCTTTAAGTAACAAATTAATAGAAGAGATTATTATTGTTATCCTGGTATGTATTTTATTTTTAATGCATATCCGTTCTTCCCTGGTGATTGCGATCAGTTTACCTGTTGGCATCCTGTCAGCCTTTATCGTGATGAAGTATCAGGGCATTAATGCCAATATCATGTCACTTGGTGGAATCGCCATCGCCATAGGTGCGATGCTCGATGCCTCTATCGTTATGATCGAGAATATTCATAAGCATCTGGAGTTTAATAATAATGCCAGCAATAAGGTAGAAAGCAGGATACAAATAATTACCGACGCATGCGTGGAAGTTGGGCCACCATTATTTTATTCGCTGATTATTATCACCTTAAGTTTCTTACCTGTGTTTGCATTAGAGGCGCAGGAGGGCAGGATGTTCAGTCCGCTGGCCTATACAAAGACCTATGCAATGGCTGCGGCTGCAGCACTTTCAATTACTCTGGTGCCGGTGCTGGCGGTTTATTTTATTCGTGGAAAAATAATGGATGAATACGCAAATCCGGTTAATCGCTGGTTTTCCAGTGCCTATCAGCCTTATATAAATCGAGCGTTAAACTCACCGTATAAAGTTATCGTCATTGCCATGGTTTTGTTTTTAACATCTGTATGGCCATGGTCAGAGATTGGTTCGGAATTCATGCCAGAATTAAATGAAGGTGACCTGCTTTATATGCCGACCACTTTACCGGGGATTTCAATAGGAAAGGGCCGGGAGTTACTACAACAAACAGACCGATTGATATTAACAGTGCCAGAAGTGAAACAGGTCTTCGGGAAAATAGGGCGTGCTGAAACAGCAACTGATCCAGCACCGCTTAATATGTTAGAGACAACCATTCAACTTAAACCAAAAGAAGAATGGCGTGAAGGCATGACCATCAAAAAGATAAAAGCTGAACTGGATGCAAGAGTTAACGTTCCGGGTCTGGTCAATGCATGGTTGATGCCGATCGAAGCAAGAATTGATATGTTGGCTACAGGCGTCAAGACGCCTGTGGGTATCAGGGTGACCGGTGCAGAATTAAAAAATGTTGAAAAAATTGCTCAGCAAATAGAAACACTTGCTAAATCTATCGATGGTACCGCATCGGTTATTGCAGAACGCATTTCAAATGGACGATATATTGATATTACGATTGACCGATTTAATGCCGGCCAGCAACTTTTTAATGTTGGCGACCTGCAACAAATTATTTCAACGGCGGTTGGGGGTATGAATATTACAGAAACGGTGGAAGGACGGGAGCGTTATCCGGTTAATATTCGATATCCATATGATATACGAAATTCGATATCAAAATTGCGTGACCTGCCTGTTGTCACAAAACATGGAGACTTATTGCCGTTAAGTGAGTTTGCGGATATTAAATATTCAGATGGACCGGCAATGATAAAAAGTGAAAATGGCCGTTTGAGTGTTTATGTATATATCGATATTAATGACCGTGATCTTGGTGCATATGTTAATGAATTAAAATCAGTTATTAATACAGAAATTGTGTTGCCAACCGGTTATAGCCTGGCCTGGGCGGGTGAGTTTGAATATTTTGAACGGGTTAAAGAAAAACTTCTCTATATCATTCCAGTAACATTAATTATTATTTTTGTCCTTTTATATCTAAGTTTCAAGAATATCATGGAGCCATTACTGGTGATGTTATCTGTGCCTTTTGCCCTGTTAGGAGGCGTTTGGCTGCTATATTTTTATGGTATAAATCTGTCAGTAGCCGTGGCAATCGGTTTTATTGCTTTAGCCGGTGTGGCGATAGAATTTAGCATCGTGATGTTGATTTATTTAAATGAGGCAATAAAAAAGGCTGAGCCACAAACAAATGAAGAGCTCAAGCAGGCCGTACTGCAGGGTGCATTAAGAAGAGTACGGCCTAAAACAATGACGGTAGCCATTATTATCGGCGGTTTATTGCCGATATTACTAGGTGAGGGTACCGGACTCGAAGTGATGCGGCCGATTGCTATTCCAATGGTAGGTGGTATGTTTACCGCGCCACTAGTCTCAATGTTTCTGTTACCGGTTCTTTTTTATTTCTATAAGAAAAAACATGATTAAATATTTCTATTTTTCCATTTAACCAGTGGTTGTGCTTGTTGCAGCTTCTCTTGAGCTGAGGTCAAAACAAGCCAGGCTGGATACAAAGGGTGGATAAGTCACTCTGTGAACTCGCATTGAGTATGTATTTTCATTTGTTTCCATCGGTTCTTGTAGTTGATTATAAATAATCTCTATTCATAAAGATTAGCAAGTTTTCTGGTCCAGCTTGATCTGTTCTGTTATATAACCAGGTTATTTAGCCGTGCTAGCGTCTTGTGATGCTATGACTTTTTGCAATTCACCTATATTCTGCTGCAGCCGCATCATGGCTAACTGGTTACGTTCCTGTACCAGTTCTGGCAACACCGTTATAACCTTCTGGCCTGACCGGGGTGATGTAGAAGGCGTTGATTTCCGTCAGTTCCTTTTCAGAAAACTTCTGCATGTACATGTCAGCAAGTTCATCTTTAAGGGCGTTCCAGCCGATGTATTTATTAAAAAATTCATGCATCGTTTTTTCGTGCTCGGCGAGTTGTGGGTTTTGTCTTAGTTGTAGCTGCACCACCGAATCCACGCTTTCCTGAATTTTCTTTTCCATCTGTGTCAGCCTGAACAGGGTCTCCACCTGCTGTCTGTGCGCTATATTATCCGCTGCATGTAATGCTGGTGTTGATAGTGTTAGCAGTAAAAAAGTTACTGTTGATAGAAAACTGGTTTGTTTCATCTAGAGGCCTCGTGAATTGTCTGTTTTAAGGTAATGTTTTTGTCGTATGTTCTGTAATCAGCTGTTTTATAATCTTTATAGTGTCGTCTTCTTCCCAGCCGGGGTTGCCACGTACACGGTAACGGATCTTGCCTTCAGCATCGATCAGGAATGAAGTTGGCAGTGTCTTAATGTCCCAGTCATCGAACGTCTCTTTCGATGTGTCCAGCAGTACCGGTAGGTGGAAGTTTATGAGCTTGGTAAACTTTCTGACTTTGTACTTTTTCTCACCAACATTTAGCGCAAGTATTTCGAATGGCTGATCGCTCAGTTGTTTTTTAAGCCGTGTCAGTTCAGGCATTTCATAGATGCAGGGCGGGCACCAGCTCGCCCAGAAGTTCACCAGTACGACCTTACCTTTATAGTCGGACAGTGAATGCGATTGATCTTTGATATCGGTGAGGGTGAATTTTGTAGCTGTGTTTTCTGTGTATGGCTCTAATTGTGCACCATAAACTGATAATGGTGCTAATAGACAGGTCAGCATTAATATTGCTGGCGTTTGCAATATTCTGTATTTCACAATTCTAATAAGCCTATATTTTAAGTGACTGATATATTGAGCTGATAACAGCATAAGTCAACTATTCATATAAGTGTTAGTCAACTAGTTAGAATCGTTCTTTATGATATATGTCAATATTATGACATTGTGACATGTTAAATTAAGTATTCATGTGTTTGTATGTCATTTACGTCATTTACTCCGATTTGTTGAGATATCCGTAATTATCGAGGTGCAGATGGACAAGAAAGTTGAAACTGAAACATCAATTGATCTGACATCACTGGTGAACAGCCATGAGAGGCCATTCGTCGTTATCGATAAAGACTATCGTATCCTGGCAGTGAATGAAGCTTATGAGCAGGAGTATGGCGCAACCAGGGAAGAGGCTGTTGGCAGTATGTGCTACCAGATCAGTCACGGTAACGAGCACCCGTGTAGTGTTGAAGGTGAGGACTGTCCTTATGACCAGGTGTTCAATAATGGTCAGGCAAAGGTATGTGCACACATCCATTGTGATTCTGATCATCGCATGCATCATGTAAAAGTCTCGGCTTTCCCTCTCAGGGGATCTGATGGTGAGCTATTCCTTGGGGAATGTATCGAGAAGATTTCATCGATGGATACGCACTTACCAGGCGGTGAGCGTATGGTGGGAGAGTCGACCGAGTTCATCGCATGTGTCAATCAGCTGAATATTGCCGCCAGTTCAGATGCACCGGTATTATTGCTGGGCGAAACCGGTACCGGTAAGGAACTGGCTGCTGAATTCATACATCAGCATTCATCGCGTAGCAGTCAGCCATTCCAGATTATAGATAGTACGGTGTTTACCGATAACCTGTTCGAGTCAGAGATGTTTGGTCATGCTAGCGGTGCTTACACCGGCAGTGTTGGTGATAAACCTGGGCTGTTCGAATTGGCTGACGGCGGCACTATTTTTCTTGACGAGGTGGGTGATCTGCCTGCTTCCCAGCAGGCCAAGTTGCTGCGAGTTTTAGAGAATGGTGAGTACAGGCGTGTCGGTGGCAAAAAGACGCGTAAGACCAACGTTCGCATAATCTGTGCGACGAACAGGCATCTATGGGAGTCTGTGCTCGCAGGAGCGTTCCGTGAAGATCTTTATTACCGGATTGCCTGTTTGAATATTCGGCTGCCTAGCCTGCGTGATCGTATCGATGACGTACCTGTATTGGCAAAAACGCTGCTTCGAGGCATTAATCGATCCATGCATAGCAGTTACGACCTGTCGCCTGATGCTTATCTGCATCTGAAAACCTATCAATATCCAGGCAACGTCCGTGAGTTGCGTAATATTCTTTTCATCGCAGCAACGCGCAGCCACAACCGCAGGATAGATGCCGCTCTCATTGATAGCGTGATTAATAACCTGCCGAATTGTATCAATTCAGATACGGCTACCAATATTGTAGTAAACCAGCTTGCCCCCGGGAAAGTCACTGCGGCAGAAACGAACGGGAGCAAAACATTAAAAGATATCGAGGCGCAGCATATAAAGGATCTGCTTGACCAGTACAAGGGTAACCGCAAAAAGGTGGCCGATGCGCTGGGTATCAGCGAGCGAACTATCTATCGAAAACTTAAAGGATTGGGCATTAACTGAGGTTAATAACAGTTAATGCGGTATTGAATGTCAACCGCCGGTCATGCTCATCAGGCGCACGACCTGTTCGGGTTTTTCTTTGAATTCATGTTTTTCAGGTTTCAGTGCAATCGCCTGGATCAAAACATTTTTTAATTCATCATCGCTGATGCCAGCGCGTAGCAATGGACGTAATTCAAGTTTATCATCCTGCCCCAGACACAGGTAAAGCGTGCCATCGGTCGACAGGCGCACGCGGTTGCAGCTCTCACAAAAATGTTGCGAGATAGGGGTGATAAATCCGATGCGCAGATCTGTGTTCTTGATCTGAACGTACCTGGCCGGACCGCCGCCTGGCATGACGCCGGGAATTAATTCAAAGCTTTTTGATAGTTTCTGTTTGACCGTCTGCAGATCGATGTAGTGATCGGTAGCATCCTCACCTGTCGCGCCCATCGGCATGGTTTCGATAAAGCGCAGGGTGAAGTCGTGTTGCAGGCAAAACTCGACCATGTCTTCAAATTCATCATCATTGATGCCTTTCATGGCGACCATGTTGATTTTTATCGGTGAAAATCCGGCCTGTTTTGCGGCCATCAGACCATCGAGAACCGGTTGCAAGTCTCCGCCGGTAATCTCTTTAAATCTTTCTGCTCGTAAACTGTCCAGGCTGACGTTAATCCTGGAGATGCCGGCCTGTTTTAGAGCGTGCGCCTGCTGCTCGAGTAAAGTCGCGTTGGTGCTCAGTGAGAGATCATCAAGGCCGGGTAAGGCAGTGAGGCGGCTGGCCAGTTCGGCAACATTTTTTCTCACCAGTGGTTCGCCACCGGTTAAGCGGACGCGGCCGACACCGAGTTCGGTGAAGGCTTTTATGACACGTTCGATCTCATCGAAAGTCAGCCAGTTTTCGGGCTGTTCGAAGTCCTTGAAGCCTTTTGGCATGCAGTAGAAACAGCGCAGGTTGCATTTGTCTGTCAGTGAGAGACGGACATACTCGATACGGCGACCAAACGGGTCGATGAGTGCCGTGTTGTTTTCTGTGTTTGCGTTATTCATACCGAACTTCGATGGTAATCCTGTGTAAAGATTCAATCAATACCGATTGAGGGTCACGGTGAAGAAGTACCGCATCACCTGTGTTTAGCATACAGCTGATCAGGTGGATATATTGCTTACTAAATCAATGGTTAAGCAGCCGTCATTGCGATGAGCACATCCATGCAGGCATGGCAATGACAGGGACTTTAGATTTCGCCTATGGAAGAACCCGGGTCGACATCATGCATGTCAGGCAGTTCATGTGCGATACCTTTGTGACAGTCGATACAGGTCTTGCCTGCATCCAGGCCTTCAGAGTGTGCTTTCACTGCGCGACGGCCCTGTTCTGTGAAGTCCATGTGTTCAAAATTATGGCAGTTTCTGCATTCTCGCGAGTCTGTGTTCTCCATCGCACGCCATACATTGGTTGCCAGTTTTAGACGTTTGGCTTCAAATTTTTCACGGGTATCGATGGTGCCGAGTGCTTTATGTAATAACTCGTTACTGGCCTGTATCTTACGCACGACCTTATGATGCCATTCTTTGGGTACGTGGCAGTCAGGGCAGGTAGCACGCACACCGGTACGGTTGCTGTAGTGGATGGTCTCTTTGTATTCCTGGAAAACATTGTCTTCCATCTCGTGGCAGGAAATACAGAACTCCTCGTTGTTGGTCATCTCCATCGCGGTATTGAAACCACCCCAGAAGATGATGCCCGAGATGAAACCGACGACCAGTAGTGTGCCCAGTGAATAGGTTACCGATGGCTTTTTTAATACCTGCCATATTCTGCAAAGTATCATGTCGTTACATTCTTTAGTTTTTTTGTTGCTCATGATCGATGTTCCATAAAATATATTTTTACTGTACCTGCTAACCTACTGCTCAGTATCTACTGGCCGGAGATAGCAGTGATCGGTTGAAAATCATTTTCGACTAATGGTTGTGCACCCACCTGTGGAACGTGACATTGGGTACAGAAATAACGTCGTGCTGAAACATTGGCTAAAACATTTTTATCGCGTGACTCAAAATGTGTCTGGCTTATCTTGGTGGCGCCGGCTTCGCGGTAGTTAGACCAGCTATGACAACTCATGCACTTGTTCGATTTAAGATTAATGCGGTAGTTGTTTATCTTATGCGGGATCAGCGGCGGTTGCTGCACGTAATCACGAGCGATCGGCTGTTCGTCCTTGTTATATTGTTTCGCGTCGGGTGCCGATGATTCCTGATCTGATAGCAGTTGCCCCCCTTAAAGAGCTGACAGTTTCTGCACTCGTTTGTGTACCAAAACCTACCGTTGCCAGTAGGACTATTATTGCGGTTATTTTTTTCATCATCACAAGACCTCTACTCCAGAAGAATGATTGAGTTGTTTGCTATTATTTTTAAAATTGCTGGTATTATTTTTTACTGTATTGTTGGTACGTAAGCCAAAGTGAAAAACATCTTTTGCGCAGACGTCTATACAGCGTCCGCAGTTAGTGCAATTGGCTGAAGTGATCACCGGACCGGTAATTTCACTACTGTTTTTATTCACCTGGCCTTTTAGTGCAGGCCGGATAACTTGCTGTTCGGGGCATACCATAAAACAGTCCATGCAATCATCACACTGTTCACGTCCGTCTGCACGCACACGTAGCAGACTGTGAGTTCCAAGCAAACTGTAGAATGCGCCCATCGGACAAAGGTGGCTGCACCAGCCACGCTTGCTGACCAATAGATCAAGCATGAAAACTGCGGCGATAATAAACCAGGCTAGTCCCATACCGAATACCAGGCCACGATGAAACATGGTGACAGGGTTGATCATCTCCCAGGCGATGCTGCCTGTGCTGAAGGCGAGTAGTCAGGGTTGCCGCCAGGATCCAGTAGCGGGTCTTGCGTGACATGGTTGATGAACCGGAAATTTTGAATTGCTCACGTAACCATTGTGCCGTATCCGTTACCATGTTTACCGGGCAAACCCATGCGCAGTAAACCCGGCCACCGACCAGGATATAAAATAATACAACGATGATTGCGCCGATAATCGCCGTTGTTTCCGGTGAATGTCCGGCAAACAGGCTTTGCAGTAATACATAAGGGTCGGTAAGTGGCAAGGTCTCGAGTGTGAGGCTAGAGGTCAGGTTGCCGGTAACTATCCAGAGACCAAACCACGGCCCGGTTAAAAATAGTAACAGGATGGATAACTGACTGAAGCGACGCGCGATCAGCCATTTATTAGCCATCAGCCAGCCTTTATTTTCTCTGGCAGTTTTACCCGGGTGGAGTGGACGGCTCATCTTTCCGTCTCCCGTGCATTAAAGTTATTCTGCTTTAATGTCTCTAGCGGGTCAGTGCCAAACGGACTGGTTTCTGATGTCTTATCTTGCATGATCAGGCCTTCTCCCTGCAGGTCATAAGACTGTCCCTGAGGCAGGTTATATTGATGCTCGACATCGGGTGTCACCAGGCTTTCACCGGCTTTGTTTTTCTCTTTCCAGCCCCAGCGGTAATGATGGCCAAGTTCGCCTTTTGCCAGTTCGTAGGGCATAACGCGGATGGCGGTATCTTCGAGCACACAGGCGCGTTCACATTTACCGCAACCGGTACAGTGCTCTGAATGTACGGTCGGGATAAATAACGCATGTTTGCCACTGCGAACATTGTGTTCCATTTCCAGGGTGATGGCTTTGTCGATGACCGGGCAGATACGATAACAGACATCGCAACGTAAACCCTGAAAGTTCAGACAGTTTTCTTCATCGATTAAAACCGCCAGTCCCATTCGAGCATCGTCGATATTTTCCAGGCTGTGATCGAGTGCGCCGGTCGGGCAGGCTTTGACACAGGGGATGTCGTCACACATCTCACAGGGTATATCACGCGCTGTGAAGTAGGGCGTACCGGTGGCCACTTTATCGCCAAATTTAGCCAGTTTCAGGGTGTCATATGGACAATCCCGCACACATAAACCGCAGCGGATACAGGCACTGAGAAAATCTTTTTCGTCGAGCGCGCCGGGCGGGCGTATGGCTGAAGCAGGCAGTGACACCGTCTGACGGGAATACAGACCGACACCTAAAGCGAACAGCGTTGCAGCACCGGCAGCACGACTGGAGTCTAATAAAAACTTCCGTCGGCTGTTCCGTTTCGCACTGTGCTGTGTAGGCTGTATGCTCATCACGTCGTTATATGCTTAATAAAAACTGTATCAGGCTTTAACGACTTTAACCGCACATTTCTTATAGTCGGTCTCTTTCGATAATGGATCGGTCGCATCCAGTGTGACCTTGTTGATCAGGCGACTGGCATCAAACCAGGGCACAAAGATCAGGCCCTTAGGCACCTTGTTACGGCCGCGGGTTTCGATACGTGCAGTGATCTCACCGCGGCGGCTCTGAATTTTTGCCGGCAGACCACGACGCAGGCCACGTTCTTTGGCATCATCCGGGTGCATGAAGATAACCGCATCCGGGAAGGCGCGATATAATTCTGGAACGCGACGTGTCATCGAACCTGAATGCCAGTGCTCCAGTACGCGACCGGTGCACAGCCATAGATCATAATCTTTATCAGGGCTTTCTGCGGCAGGTTCATAAGGCGCGGTGATGATATTGGCTTTACCGTCAGCATTGCCGTAGAAACGGATGTCTTCACCTTTTTTAACATAGCTGTCATAACCTTCACGGTAACGCCACAAGGTTTCTTTACCGTCGACGACCGGCCAGCGTAGACCACGAGTTTTGTGATAGACGTCAAAGGGCGCCTGTTCGTGTCCTTTTTTAGGCCCTTCTAACTGGAAGCGTCGGTATTCTTCAAACAGACCTTTCTGTATGTAGAAACCAAAGTCTTCCATCTCATGGTTGTTGTATTTATTGCCGGCACTATCTGTCACGGTTTCTTTAGCGAACTTGTCGACCTGGCCATTGGCGTATAAAACTTCATATAAGGTTTTGCCGCGATATTCAGGTTGCTGAGCGATCAGTTCTTCCGGCCAGACGTCTTCGACTTTGAAACGTTTGGAGAATTCGACCACCTGCCACATATCCGATTTGGATTCACCCGGTGCGGATACCTGTTCACGCCAGAACTGCGTGCGGCGTTCTGCGTTACCGTAAGCACCTTCTTTCTCCGTCCACATGGCAGTCGGTAAGATCAGATCAGCCGCCATGGCAGTAACGGTTGGGTAGGGGTCGGAGACAACGATAAAGTTTGCCGGATTGCGATAACCGGGCAGCGCTTCTTCGTTAATATTTGCCGCTGCCTGCATGTTGTTATTGCATTGCACCCAGTAGGCATTGAGTTTGCCGTCTTTTAACATGCGGTTCTGTAATACCGCGTGGTAACCGGGTTTGCCAGGAATGGTACCTTCAGGCAGTTTCCAGATTTTTTCAGCCAGGTCACGATGCGGTTTTTTCTTCACGACATAATCCGCGGGCAGACGATGCGAGAAGGTACCGACTTCGCGTGCGGTGCCACAGGCAGAGGGTTGTCCGGTCAGTGAGAACGGGCCATTGCCCGGTTCAGAAATTTTACCGGTTAACAGGTGGACGTTGTACATCAGACCATTGGCCCAGACGCCGCGGGTATGCTGATTGAAACCCATGGTCCAGAAGGAAGTGATCTTCTTCTTCGGATCGGCATACAATTTCGCCAGGCGCAAAAGTTTTTCCTCAGGCACACCGGAAAGTTCGGCGGTGTACTCGAGTGTGTAGGGTTCAAGTGATTTAGCGTATTCTTCGAAGGTGATCTTGCTGAGTTTGCCGCCTTTGCCGGTTTTCTTTTTCTCCAGCGGATGATCAGGACGCAGTCCGTAACCGATATCGGTAGGGGTTTTATTAAAGTTAACGTGTTTACCGATAAAGTCTTTGCTGTAGGCCTTATTCTGTACGATGTAGTTAGCGATATAGTTCAGGATCGCCAGGTCGGTCTGTGGTGTGAATATCATGTTGTTATCACCCAGATCGAAACAGCGATGCTCGAAAGTGGATAACACGTGTACTTCACAGCCTTCTTTGGTCAGACGGGTATCGGTGAGGCGTGACCAGAGAATAGGATGCATCTCCGCCATATTAGAGCCCCATAATACAAAGGCATCGGCATGTTCCAGGTCATCGTAACAACCCATCGGTTCATCAGCACCAAAGGCGCGGATAAAACCACCGACCGCTGATGCCATACAGTGACGCGCGTTAGGGTCAATGTTGTTTGATCGGAAACCGGCCTTGTACAATTTCGAAGCGGCATAACCTTCCCATACGGTCCATTGTCCAGAACCGAACATGCCGACGGTAGAAACGATCTCTTCGGGTTTTTTACCCTTGTTGGCTTTCAGGTCATGCTTTCAATGCGGCTTTGAATTTTTCTTCCATGACATCAAAGGCTTTGTCCCAGCTAACCGGGGTAAATTCACCTTCCTTGTCATATTTACCGTTGCTCATGCGCAGCAAGGGCTGGGTTAAACGGTCTTTACCGTACATGATCTTGGACAGGAAATAGCCTTTGATGCAGTTGAGCCCTCGATTAACCGGTGCGTCCGGGTCACCCTGGGTAGCTACGACGCGACCGTTTTTGGTGCCGACCAGCACACTGCAACCGGTGCCGCAAAAACGGCAGGGGGCTTTGTCCCAGCGGATATCGTCTTTTGTAAATGCTAAAGCTTCTTTGACGCCTGGTACTGTTATACCTGCAGCGGTAGCGGTTGCTGCGATAGCGTTTGTCTTAATGAAATCTCTGCGTGTTAGTTTCATTACTCGGCCTCCTGTTGACCTGTATTTATTCTTTAATCTGTTTGAGTACGGCTAAATCTTTTGTCTTACGATCATTCTTCAAATTGGTGGTAAATCATTGCGGCTGACAAGACACCGGGTACACCCTGTATCTGCACTAAAGTGTCAGAGATGTTGTTTGCGCTGTTATCCTCTACGGTGATCACCATGCGACCATCGTCATTATTGCCATGCACTTCTACGCCATTCATACGGGTGAGCGCTTTTTCAATCGAGAGTAAATGTTCCGGGTATGCTTTTACGAGAACGCCGCTTATATTCATGGTTGTGTCCTGGTTATGTGAATTCATCGGGGTAAACCCATGGTTATGGCCTGTACCGGGCAGACTGAAAAACAGGCACCGCAACCGGTGCAGGTGTCGGTACTGATGAGCGGAATTGAAATGCCCCCCAGTCTTGGCGGCATCATGATGGCACGAGCCTCGCAGGGGTCGAAACAACTGCGGCACTCGACGCCTTGATGAGCGATGCAAACGTCATGGTTAATGCTTGCTTTAATCGACCAGGGTGTTTCCTGTTGCTTGTCAAACAGGGCATGTGGTTTGCAGACATCAACGCACTCTCCGCAAAACGAACATTCGCCGGCAGAAAAGTCGATTACGGGGTAATTTGCCCGAGCCTGTTTGATGATCTGGGTGGGGCATTGAGAGATGCATTCGCCGCACTTAGTACAGATGTCGGTAAAAAGGCTTTCTACAATCGCCCATGGCGGACGTAGTGGCGTTTCTTTTCCTCTGAAATCACCGCGAAGAAATTGCATTCGGCTAACTTGTGCACTCATCCAGCATTACCAAAATATTAGGTTTATGCCGGGCTACTATATTACTGAATTAAATACGAGGTATGATGTACATCAAGTTACTTTTAAAAATGTAAATAATTTACTTAATTTTAAATTTTTGGTTCTGTAAGGTACTGATTATTTAGCCTGGTAATGCATTTGCGTAAACCAGGTAACGTGAGTCTCCGCCTGGGGTGAGTGCACCAAATGGATAACAGGTGACCAGAACCAGTGTTTGGCCATCACTATTTTGTTGCAGTATATAGGTCTTACTATCGACCACTTGCATATCATAAACTTGGTAGCGGACGGTTTTGTCGGCGGTTTGGATCAGCATGATATCGTTCAATTTCAGCTCGCTGAGAAAACTGAAGTGGGTATCACGATGACCGCTGATCATGGTCGTGCCAGAGGTGTTCGGTGCCGCGCTGGCCAACGAATATCCCGGCCCGAAGGCCAGGCTGCTGCCGCTATCACCAGCAAGAATAATCTGCTCGATATCATATTGCGGCACGATTAATTTAGCGACCGGCCAGGTATCTGCCCATGGCCATGGTTTAAGCATAACCGGCTGATCAGCATCGACCGGTTTCGAACTGACCAGGGTTTCGTTCCAGGAACTATTAAGCAGATGTTGTGCAACAATCGCCTTTCCCTGTATCCAGTTTGCTGCAGCAAGTTGCCAGAGGCTGGCACTGAATAACAAAACGATGATAATGGTGGCCAGGTTTCTTGTATGTTTGTGGAAATATTTATACATGGTTTGTTTCCTCCTGGTTGGTCATTTATCTGTGTTTTTCCATCGATACAGCAAAGTGCCAGCGCTGAACAGAATCATTGCCAGCAGCAAGTTAAACTTTGAACTGGTGGCTGCCTGGGCAAGCATGAGCCCGTTAGCCGTTGCAGAATTTTTCCAGCCATGCGGCAGATTATTTTTCATCCGTTCGCGGTAGAGTAAACCGTCGGCATTTACCGGGGTGACATCGATGGCCAGCAGGCTGGTGTAACGGCTGACCAGATGGTGTTGCAGTGCGGTGTCAGTTACCTGTTGCTGAATGGATTCACGCGTTTCGTCATCCTTAGTCTGATGGTGTTGTGTCATCAATGTGGCGATTTTCTCGCGCGCCCAGGCAACACGGATGCCACCTTGAGCAGTGGTTTTTAATGGAGCACTCATCTGCCATTCGGTGTTGCCATAATCACCGTTCAAGCGAATGTTCTCCGGCATCTTATTACTCTTGATCAAGATGCTTGCTGTTTCACCGGCGTATAAGTCGGGAATTGTTTTGGGGAATATTTCATACTCACTGTTATTTGCCTGCAGGCCATCTATTTCGAGTTGAATATTGATCAACGCCGGGGTTTCAAGCTTTTTAAACAAAGCGGTGGTTTTTTTATGAACTTCATTTATATCGCCGATATAGGTGAAGGTACCGCGACCCTGCTGTGCGGCCCTGCGCATGAAGTAGGCGTTAGGCGCAGAACCGATACCGATGGTGAATAAACGGCTATTGCCAAGCTGTTTGTCGATGACTTTAAATAAATCCGTTTCGTTGCTGATGTTGCCGTCGGTTATAAACACGACCTGTCGAAAACGGGAGAATGCTTCCTGACCTGACAGTGCCTGCTGCATCGCTGCTAACATCTCAGTGCCACCGCCAGCCTGTAACTTTTCGATAAAACGCCTGGCGTAGTTTTTATATTGTTGTGAAGCGCTAACAGCATCGGGAAATAATCTGTCGCTATTGTCGTTAAACCAGATGATATTGAAACGGTCGATAGTGCTAAGACCGTCTAACGCCGTAATCAATGCTGCTTTCGCCTGTTCGATCGAGGTGCCTGACATCGAACCGGATACATCGATAACAAAGATCACATCACGTGCCTGTACTTTCTGCTGCAGGTGACCCAGGTCAGGAGGCAATAATGTCAGCATCGTGTAGTTGCTGAAATCCAGCTCGTTTTCATCAGACTTTTCATTAAAGGCAGACAATTGCGGATTTTTATTTAGTTGTGGTTTCCACACCAGTTCAAAATCACGGTCGCTAACGATGTTTTCACCAACGGTCGAGATGATGTAACGGGTATCACTGCTCTGATTGATATTGATACGATGATAAGAACTGCTCAAGTCATATAGGCTGACGCCGGCATCGAGCAAGACATGGATGCGTGTTGGGTTATGCTTGTTATTATCCGCATCGGTCTGCGTGTAAACACTGGTTTTATCTGCATCAGGATCGATCAGGCTCTGCAGTGAAGGCGCGCCCGGGTGATTCTGTCCTGTGATGTAGCGGGGCCCAACGACCATCGGGAAACGTAAACGATAGCCGTCATCTTTATAATCCAGTACCTGCTGGAATTCGAACTCGACGGTGATCTCTTCTCCGGGGGCAATATTGGCAAGCGATGTGGTAAATACGTTCGGCCGCTGCTGTTCGATAATGCTGGCTTTTTTACCTGCTGATTTTGCTAACTCATAGGATTTTTTTGCCGCGACACGTTCTTTTACCTGACCTTCGATGATGCGTTCGCCGATGATCATCCTGAAATGGTCTACTGCTGCATTTTCCGGTAAAGGGAAGACATAGATACCTTCTGCCCATAATGAACTGTCGTTTTTGAAGCGCTGTTTAACTTTGGCCCTGGCGATGGAGGCGATCACTTCATAGTCGACATCGGTCTGCATCTGCAGCGCTTCGATGTAAACACCATTGTCAGGAAGTAGCCATACAGAACCATGTTGTGACTGGTAGGGATCATGGCTTGCATTGCTGCTGGCATATACATACTGAAACAGCAGGCCGAAGACCAGGTAGACACAGATCGCGATCAGTAGGTTATGGATAAACGTTAATATTTTTGAACGAGTTTTCTGTCTACGTTTAATGCGGTGGAAACAAACTGTGCTGGCGGTGTTCATCGTATTTACTCCAGTAGCTGGCACGCATGTGCCAGCTAAAAATTGGTTTGTATTAGAAGTTTTTGATTCGTTTGTAACGATGACCAACAGTGAGGATGTTCTTTCCTGAAATCACCAGGTAGCTGTTCATCAGGCTGTCTAATCGTCTGACGATGATATGGCCGACATCTGATGCAATAAGGCGAATGCTTTTTCTATCGAAGTAACACAATGTGGTACCGTTATTATTTCGTTTTCGTTCACCGTACTGACACAACCAGTAAATGATAAGTGGTGGGATACAACGTTGCTGCGACCTGTACATCGCATGGCGGGTTATATGAAAACCTGAAGCTTTACCAAATAACTCTAGACAACTCATGTTCTCACCACTTATTTCTACATCGTTTTTTCTGTTGGTTTTCGCTAAGAGTTCAGCTGTTTTCAAAACCTGTCGCTAACATCAGCAATCACAGGGACATGGTCCTGTTCAGTCGTCGACGATGTTGTTTGTGCCTTTTCTGAATCAAAAGCAGAATCAGTAAGTGCAGTCGTCATCGTGCTGATAGAGTTTTGATTAGTGCGTTCGAAGCGGATTACGACTTTGCGGTCAAAAGTGTAAGCCTCAAGATCACCGGCATCTGATACCATTTTTATTTCACCAAAGCCTTTGCTGATAATGCGATTGTCTGCAACGCCGGCATCGACTAACTGCTGACGAACTTTTTCGACGCGCTGATTGGCCAGTGCGATATTTTGTGATTGGTTACCGCGACGATCGGTATAGCCGTCGAGATGCAGTTCCAGTTTATCCATGCTGTTGATCAGATCTGCGATGGCTGACAGGCGAGCAGGGTAAAACTTTTCGATATCGGTACTGCCTGATCGAAAATAGACATCGAGGCTAAGATCACTCACTAGAATATTCATTAATTTCTCCTCTGCTGTATCGCTTTGTTCATCGACTATGGTGTTCATTACTCCTAGTTGAGCAAGCTGAATACTGTTGTTACTGTCAACTCTGTCTGTGCCTGCAATGTCATCGCTAAGCTTGCTGTCGTCTACAATGCTGATCTCAGTTAAGGCTTTGTCTGTGGCAGTCACATCTGAGGTCTGATTGACCTCATTATTAACGCCGATGACGGCACCTATAACGCCACCTATTAACAGGCCAACCGGGCCTGCGATTACCGCACCTGTTGCCGCACCAGCGCTCATGCCAGGCAGCATGTAGGTTTCAGTTGTCTTACTGTTACTGCTATTATCAACAGGTGTGAATTCGCTGGCATATGCAGGCGTTGACAGTGCTGCAGAAAATACAGCACCTGTGATCGCGACTGATACAGCGATATTTAATAAAGTTTTTTTCATTGTTCTCTCCAATGCTTGTGTGATCGAGTAGTAAACATTTCGTGTTTCCACGTCG
Organism: uncultured Gammaproteobacteria bacterium; assembly: GCA_963768125.1. GTDB lineage: Bacteria > Pseudomonadota > Gammaproteobacteria > SZUA-229 > SZUA-229. The sequence continues at coordinate 9,645 of CAVYHC010000028.1, read as the reverse complement.
CTATTACAACAATTGCGGGAGATCCAATCTTTGGCAGTGGATGGAGGAATTATGGAGAAAACATGGAGATTGCCGTTCAGTTAGACACTGGCAACGGATATCAGCTAAATTACGTACCATGTAATTAACTCGAGAGGTCATCATTAGTGAAACAGATCATCGCCATCGTTGAAGATGATGCGCAGCAGCGTCGTTATTATGCTGATGCGTTGCGAGCGCAGGACTACGAGATCAGGGAGTATGAAGACAGGCGCCAGGCGGTTGAGGCTTTTGAAACAGAGCTGCCTGATCTGGCTATTCTTGACATTACTTTGAATGCAGAAGTCGGTGGCGGATATGAGGTCTGTCGTTATCTCAAACAACGTGACGCAAGTTTACCGATTATTTTTCTCACCAGTCGCGGTGATGAATTAGATAAGATCTATGGTCTGCAGCTGGGAGCATGGGATTATCAGACCAAGCCGGTTTCTTTAGACTATCTCATCGTCCGTATAGATTCTTTTTTTCAGATCAAACAGCTAACTGTAAACACAGCTGCCAATAAGAATACTAAACAGACAGGTGAGTTAAAGATAAATACTAAATCGATGCAATGTTTCTGGAAGGACACGGAGATAAATCTGACGCCAACCGAATTTTCGATCATCGCAGCACTCATAGAGGCAGAAGAGGCGGTAAGCGTGGATGAGCTGATCAAGGCAACCCGTCAGGGTGTGGTTGAGGATAATACGATCAATACACATATCTTACACATTCGAAAAAAATTCAAACAGGCAGATAAAGCATTCCAATGTATCAAGACACGTTATGGCTTTGGTTACCAGTGGTTGTGTGAATGAAGTTAGGAACTCGTCTATTTATATTTAGTTCGGTCTTTTTAGTATTGTTGCCCTGGTTCGGCTTTCATTTCATAGCCAAGATTGAACAGTCATTATTGCAAGGTCAGGAAGAGGCACAGTCGATGGTGGCTTCTGCCATCGCTACCGCATTAAAAGGTTATACCCGTTTTTTCGACGTCGATAAAAATGCCTATTATGTGTACCCGGTAAAACAGAATATAACGGTTGATGGTTATGCGGGTGATGATGAAGACTGGTATCGACTCAGGCAGCAATTTACCGCTTACGAAAATTCTAAACTCTCATTGTTACTGGTCGATGACGAAGATTACCTGTATTTTTACTTAAAAGTTAAAGACGACAATATCGTCTATCGCAATCCTCGTTATATCCCTCTGGATTCGAGTGATCATATCAGGCTTGAATATATCGATGATGACGGTAAACATCGTCGCCTGGTCCTGTTAGCCGAAGGTCAGGGTAAGGTCAGTGTCTATGAGGTGGTCAAAGACTGGCGGTTATGGTCGACAGGTCAACATATCAATGCTGTCGATGGTGTCTGGCGTGAAACCGATACCGGCTATGATGTTGAGATTAAATTACCCAGGAAGTGGCTGCAAGCAAATCGTCGTTTATCACTGAGTATCGTCGATGTCTTCGGTGAAAACGAGCGCAATCCTGACACCATCGTGTCAACCAATGTGTCTGATTCTAAGCTGTTAAACCCGCTGTTATTTCAGTCCCATGAAATAACCAGTGTGATAAAAAATATGAGTGAATTTGATTCACGTATCTGTGTCATCGATAAGTATCGTCGTATCCGTGCAGTGATAGGTGGTCTAAGGATACGCTCTTCATTCTGTCAATCGAAGGACAAAGTGAGTGAAAACTGGAGCCAGGGTGTACTGGCGGGTAATGACCAGGTGACGGCGGTTGAGGAAGACGATGAAACCCTGATCGTTGCAGCACATCCTGTGTTCGACGATGAGGAGGTGATCGGTGCGGTACTGGTGGGTAAGAATAGCCGGCAGATACTCTCGCGACATCGCGATACTCTGATCGATGTCATCCTGGTAACCCTGGCTCTGTTTTTTCTCGTCATTATAAGTTTATTTGTCTTTAGCACGTGGTTGGCGTTTCGCATCAACCGGCTTAAAAATCAGACATCGTCATTGATCGATGAAAGCGGACGATTTATCCGGCACATCAATCTGACTGATACTAACAGCCGTGACGAGATCGGAGAGCTGTCACGTAGCTTTACATCACTGCTGGACAAATTAAACAGTTACACCTGTTTTCTGGAAACCGTGCCAAGAATGTTGCGCCATGAGATATTAAACCCGGTAAATACTATCAGTATGTCGTTGCAGAACCTGCGGAAGCAGGGAGCTCAGCAGCAGAGTGATGCCGCCGAGCTAACCCTGGGTATCGATGCGGCCTGTAATGCAGTCGAGCAGTTGCAGCTTATCGTCTCAAGTCTGACAGAAGCGGCAAGTATCGAAGATGCATTGGCTCAGGATCAGATCGAAGACTTTGATATTGCCGCCTTATTGAGCGAATATGTACAGAACTCACAACTCAAACATAAACATGCGCTATTACGTTATGATGGTGAGCGAAGCGGTGTTTTCGTCCGTGGCAGCGATATACGGATCGTTCAGCTGCTTGATAAACTTAAAGATAATGCTATCGACTTCGCATCGCCAGGGTCTGAAATATCGTTTCAGCTTGATGCTGATCATGACCAGCAAGTCATTATTCGTGTAAAAAACAGCGGTGAGATTATTCCACAGGAGCGCCTGGATGTACTATTCCAGGGCATGATCTCGCATCGAACGGTAAAGACGGAAACCCCGCATCTGGGGATCGGTTTGTATGTTGCTCATCAGATCGCTCAGTTTCATCAGGGGCAACTTCTAATAGCTAATCAGAGGGATAAACAGGGCGTCGAAGTTGTATTAATATTGCCCAGAATAAATATCTGAAGCCACGATAGTCTTTTAAAAGCAGTAGTACATAATATGAGTGATCAAGCATGAACGAAAAACAATGGGTTCCTATCAAAATTGCCATCTTAACGGTATCAGATAGTCGAACCGAGGCGGATGATACTTCTGGTAACGCGCTAGTAGAGCGTCTTACAGAAGCCGGCCACAAGCTGGCAGAAAAACTAATCCTGCCTGATGATAAATATAAGATCCGGGAGGCTGTCTCACGCTGGATCGCTGATGAAAATGTCGATGTGGTCATCAGTACTGGTGGTACTGGTCTGACCGGTCGTGATATTACGCCTGAAGCCATAGAACCACTGTTCGATAAACAGATAGAAGGCGTCGGTGAATTGTTTCGCTGGGTCTCATACCAGGAGATAGGTACCTCAACGATCGCTTCGCGCTGTCTTGGCGGCCTGGCGAACGGCACTTTTATTTTCTGTTTACCGGGTTCTACCGGTGCCTGCCGAACTGGCTGGGATAAAGTGATAGCACCGCAGCTCGACTGTAATACGACACCGTGTAATATCGTTGCTCTGATGCCGAGACTGCTGGAAAAATAAATAGTATAAATCACTACTGTCTTGTTAACTTAATGCTGTCATCTTGACAGGAGCGTTAGCGGAATGGAAAGATCTGTGATCCCGCATGACAAGGCGTTTAAGATCCTACCACTACGCTGCGCTTCGGTCAGGATGACAAAATCGCAGTTGGCTTTATTTTCATGTGCTATAAAATAACAGGTCTTGTTTTTGTCTTATACAAGTCCTTATCGGGTAACAATCAAAACGGTTAACGGGACAGTAGTGAGTTTAAGTATAATAACCTCATTATCACGCTGACTCGCGACGACGGATTATTAAATATTAATTAAGTATGAGTAATGTTATGAGCGCTCAAAATGAAAGCCCAACCGATTGTTGTTCAACGCCAGGGTTATTGTCAGTTGATCAGGCAATAGAAAAAATTCTATCGCAGGCAACAGCGGTTGAACAAACCGAAAGCGTTAATATTCTTGCTGCCCTAAACAGGGTGCTGGCAGAAGACTTGCTGTCGACGATCGATGTGCCGGGCTATGATAACAGTGCGATGGATGGTTATGCGGTACGTAGTGAAGACTGTCAGATATCGGGCGCAGAATTACCGGTCGCACAACGCATACCTGCGGGTACAGTTGGCACCAGGCTTGAAGCAGGAACGGCGGCACGTATATTTACCGGTGCGCCGATACCAGAAGGTGCTGATGCGGTTGTCATGCAGGAAATGTGTGACGCTGATGAGTCCAGGGTAATCATTAATACTGAGGTAAAGGCCGGTGCAAATGTCCGGCGTGCAGGCGAGGACATCGCAAAACATAGTCCGGTATCACATGCAGGTAAACGTCTACGCGCGCAGGAACTTGGTCTGTTGGCATCTGTCGGTCTGGCTGAGTTTAAAGTTAAGAGAAAGTTAACAGTAGCAATATTTTTTACCGGTGATGAAATCGTTGCTCCGGGACAGGCGCTTGCGCCAGGGCAGATCTATAACTCGAACCGTTATACCTTAAGAGGTTTATTACAGGCGATGGATTGTGACGTTGTTGACCTGGGTATTGTGCCAGATACCCTGGAGGCAACGGTTGATGTATTAAAACGAGCGGCGTCAGGAACAGACCTGGTAATCACCAGTGGCGGTGTTTCCGTCGGTGAAGAAGATTATGTCCGTATCGCATTGCAAAAACTCGGTGAGCTTTCCATGTGGCGTATCGCGATGAAACCGGGTAAACCCGTTGCCTTCGGTAAAGTAAATAATGCGCTGTTCATGGGGTTACCTGGCAATCCGGTTTCAGTCTTCGTGACATTTTTAGTGTTCGCTCGCGCCTTGATATTAAAGCTTCAGGGTGCTGACGATGTAATGCTTAGGCGGCTTCCTGTCATTGCAGATTTTGACTGGCCCGAAATAAAACGTCAGGAGTACCTGCGTGTGCGTCTGATAGAAAAAGACAAGCAGATCGTTGCACAACTATATCTACATCAGGGCTCTGGTGTATTGAGCTCCACGAGCTGGGCAGATGGACTGGTCGAGGTGCAGATAGGCATGAGTATTAACAAAGGTGATACGGTGAATTACCTGCCATTTGAAGGCTTGTTCTAATTAACAAATATTGTTTACCTGGATGTTCAGTTGTTACAGTCTGATTTCTCCCGCCACAACGGCCAGCATTTTTTTGAAATCGTTTTATTGATTATCTTTTGATGGATAAACAATGGTGTTTTTGATTTCACCAATCTGTGCTTCGGCTTTTTCTTTAGTGCAACACCCGGCAAAAACCAAACTCATGTTTTATGGTATAAATCATTAACAATAAATATCTCTACTCGCGGGCGATGAATAAACGGCGCTAGTGCCAGCTGAAATAGTTGGCGACGAAGTCCTCTTTAATTCATATAATAAAATAATTATCTAGGAGAGTTTTATGAAAATGATGAAAATGAAGTTTCCAGTCATGCTAATGCTGCTGGCCACACTGGCAACGAGCTGTGGCGAGTATGCTGCAAAAGGTGCCGGTGAGGGCGCTGGTGTCGGCGCCGCTTCGGGTGCAGTCGGCGGTCTCGTCAGTGCCCTTGTTTTTGGTGGTGATCCGGTGGAGGCAGCGGCCAGGGGTGCTGTTTATGGGGGTGCCGTAGGCGCAACGGCCGGTGCGATGGGCGGAAGTAAGATTGATGCTCAGATCGAAGAACAGAGAAACGCAAGAGCAGAAAAGATTCGCGCTAAGATAGGCGATGATGCGTTCAAAGGCTTAAGTGCCCTGGTGACCTGTGATCATGTGGATGCCGTGCAATATGCCGTCAAAGCTAAACAATCTCAAAATCCAAACTACTCTGTTTCAGGTTTTTGGCTGGAACTGTTGAGTTATGCTGATCAGGGAAACAGCAGCAGTACAAATCAACTGTTACCTGGTGTTGTGGAAAACGACTGGGACATTAGCAGTGAGGCTGCGGCAAGAACAAACCTGCTGCAACTTCAGGACAGGCTTATGGCTATCCGTGAAGAATACAAACTACCAAAAATGTGTGAGTGAAGCGCACTGAGATAAGATGACGAAGCGTGTGTTTCTCCCTTTTAAGGAATCACTCTTGACAATCAGCTAGCCTGGCTCCATGCTTTTATTTAGTAGCGTTATAATCTATCGAATGTAGGGTGGAGTTTGTTGTGCGTAAGAAGTGGATACTGACTTCGTTTTTGGCAGTAATTATGCTGCCGATCATTGTGATGGCTGCTGTCCTGATTTTCCTGGCCAGTGCCGACCTCACGCAGCATCGCGAATTCATTGCTGACAGCATCAGTAAAGTAGCGGGGCGGCGTTTAAGCCTGAACGGCGAGCTTGAGTTAAACCTGTCAATGACACCTTCGATTGTTGTGACTGATATCGCGTTGGCGAATGCTCCGTGGTCGTCAGAACCGGAGATGCTCACTGTAGATCGCATCGCAGCCAGCATCGAACTATCACCCCTGCTACGCGGCGATATCCATATCCCCACTTTCCACCTCCAGGGTGTTAAATCATTGCTGGAAACCAGCACCGATGGTAATACTAACTGGGTACTGAGTGAGTCGACGGAAGATGACGTTGATGCCTATGATGTTGATGCTGACGACACCGCCACGTCTGGCGAATTGAACCTGCCCTGGATAGGTGAACTGTCTATCAATGATGTCTCGTTCGACTATAACGATGCACAAACCGGCAAACAGATTTCTGCAAAACTTAATCATGCCAGGCTTGGCGCGGCCGACCCGCTTTCACCAACTATCATTGACATCGCCGGGCAGGTAGACAACAGGCCGGTTGAGATTAATGGCCAGCTGGTACTGCCGTCGGTTTTTGCGACTGACAGTGTGGATGTGCCGATTGAATTGCAGGTTAAGGCGCTGGGCCTGGAGGCAAAAGCGACCGGCACCATAACAGGTTCCGCCCAGGCGCCGGCCATCGAGCTTGCTCTGCATGCCAGTGCCGCCGACCTGAAGCAATTGCGCCAGCTGTTTGGTGATGTTGTGCCGCAGGTAAAATCCGTTGAACTGGATATGACGGTGAAAGCCGATCAGGGTCAGCCGGTATTGTTCAAACTCAACGCTGCTGCCGGTAAGGCTAAACTGGTAACCGAGCTGACTATACTGCGGCAGGCAGCGGCGCCAGATGTTAGTGGTAAAGTTGAACTGAAGGACATCGATGTTGTTGCTCTCTGGGCGCCGCTTCTTAATGAAAAGCCAGCAAGTAAAACAGCACTAACTAAGACGCCGGCTTCAGCAAAAAAATCTGCACAAAAAACATCAGCACAGAAATTCGATCAAGTTATAGCGCTTGGCTGGCTGCAGGCTTTTGACGCCAATGTGCTGTTATCAGCGAAAAACATCAATCTACCGCAGGCAAAGATAAAAAGCCTGCAAAGCCGATTCATCGTTGAACAGCGTAGCTTAAAAATTTCTGAGCTGGAGCTGGTTACCGATGCCGGAACCGTTACGGCAGGTTTGATTCTGGATGCCGAGGCAAAACAACCCGCCGTCAGCCTTGACCTCAACACCACAACGCTTGCACTGGCTAAGCTGCAACCGCTTGCCGCAAACAAGCGTTTTGCTAACAGCCATGCTGAAGCAGCAATTTCCCTCACCGCAAAAGGCGATACGGTGACGAAGCTGATTGAAAGTCTGCAGGGCAGTGTCCAGTTGGATTATAACGATAAGAAGCGCAAAGAAAAACTTGCCGTCAATCTGCAGCGAATAGCCAAAGCGAAAGCGAGCGGAGCGCCCCAGCTTCTGCTGAACGCCGATGGACTCATCGAGGGAGAGGCAATCGAGTTGAGCGGTAGTATCACACCGCCTACTGGTTTACTGGTCAGTCATAAACCTTACCAGGTCGACCTGGTATTGCAGGCCTTCGGTGTGTCTGGCAAGATCGTTGGCGAGGTCGCAGATCCCCTTACCCTGAATGGACTTGATCTTGCTATTGAAGCACAGGCGGCTGATCTTAAAGGGCTACGACGGGCGTTCGGTGAAGCTGTGCCAGCATTAGGCAAAGTCGATTTAAGCGCGTCTCTCACTTCCGAGAAGTCGAAAATACAACTGTCGAATCTGGCTGTGGTGCTTGAGCATGGACGTGCTGACGGCGAGTTAGTACTGGATACAGCAAAGGCGGTTCCGGATGTACAGGCAGATCTGACCTTAACCGATATCAACCTCGACAAACTGCTGCCAGCGCTCGAAAAACCTGCAAGCAAAAAATCAGCAGCTAAAAAATCACCAGCTAACAAACCGGCTAAAGATAAAATCTTTTCCGATGAGCCCTTGCCCTTTGAATACCTGTCGCAGGCAAATGTTCGCATGACATTACGGGTGATCAATCTGATCGAAAATAATAAAACCCTGGATGAGGCTGAAATTAAAATGAATTTGCAGAAGGGAAAACTATCAGCATCCCTGGTTAAACATTCCGCGTTCCACGGTGGACTGGACAGTGATTTCGTCATTGACAGCAGTGGCAAGGGAGTGCCCACTGTTAAAATAAAGTTAAAAGCACCGCGGCTGGAGCTCGGCGAGTTAGCAGTGGTAAGCGGCGGGTCATCTGCTGTTGAGGGGCCACTGGCAATCGATATTTCACTGCAGGGTCAGGGTAACAGCCTGGCTCAGATTATGGCGACGCTAAATGGCGATTTCTACCTGCTGATGGAAAAAGGCAGCGCCGACGCAAAAGCGATTGATTTATTAGTTGGTGGCATAACCGCGGTATTGGGAACGATCTTTGTCGAGGAGTCATCAAAAACACAGATTAATTGCGCCATCTGCGATCTTAAGTTCGATGACGGCATCCTTACGCCGCAACTTGTTGTTCTGGATACGCAGTACTCTACAGTTCTTGCAGCTGGACAGGTGGACTTAAAAAATGAACAGCTCGATATCAAGGTCACGCCGCAGGCCAAGGGTGTCACGCTAAGCATCGCCTATCCAGTCCATCTTTATGGCCAGTTGCAAAATCCGGGTATCGAAATCGAGAAAACCGATGCGTTATTAAAGACCGGTGAGCTCTGGGCGAACATCGTTTATCCGCCATCAGCACTGATTAAATTCTCCGATCTGGCCGGTGGCAGAAATAATCCCTGCGTTTCCATGGTCGCCGAAAAAGCAGGCATTCCTATATTAGGTGATATTGGTAAAGCAGCGGGAGGTGTCGTAAAAGGTGCCGGCGGTGTGGTCGAAGGAACCGTCAAAGGTGTTGGCGGTGCCGTCGAAGGAACCGTTGAAGGTGTTGGCGATGCAGTCGGAGGTGCCGTTAAAGGAATCGGTTCCGGTATCGGCAAGATCTTTGGTATAGATAAAGAAGCAGATTCTAAAGAAAAAGATTCAGAAGTGCCCGCAGAAATTGTTGACGATGACGACGTCTTCGGTATGGACGACTAAAACAGTTTCTTCGTTTCACGGCGTTAAATTTATCATTGAGATTACAATTGTTTGTACATAATGCTTTAAAAGGCTTTGATTAAAAGAAGCGGGTGAAAGTCAGGTACGCAGTTGTTGTTATGCTGCTGAGGCAAGTTAGTGCCTGCTTTTGATTTGCGTCAACTTTACTCTGTGTTATCTAAGTTATCTTAATGGGATTGGGTGAAATAAATGCGTCTCATTTTTAATTATGTAAATTTAATAAGAATCTTAAGGGATAGGGAGTGATGACTAATGAATATTAGTCATACGATGGTTAACCTGCGCTCTGACCCGTTTGAACGTGCAATGCATGAATCGACTGGCTGGGCTGACTGGTCTACACGACGTATGTACGCTCT
>CAVYHC010000027.1:0-7017 GCA_963768125.1 uncultured Gammaproteobacteria bacterium | reverse complement strand
CTCATTCTTGACAAGCAGCCTTAATCGAAACACTCATAATTGAACTTTAAACTCAAGTAAAAGTCTATTGACGGAAATAAACAAACGTATTTCATTTATGTCTTCTCTCAGAAACTTAATATTCATTACCAGTTTAATCAGTACTCCGGTGATATCGGACACCTCTGTGGTTATTACTAAAACGCAGGCAACTGCTATCGCTACTGCACCCGGCTATAGCGCATTAAAACTTTTTCTTGAAGATGAACAGTACCTGACAACCATCAGGCGCGCAAAAATGGTGATCACTTTTAAGAATATCAGCGACAAAACCAAAAAACTGATTGACGAAATAGCTGACACCTCGGAAATAGCTATTGAAGAATTAGAGCTGCTCGCCACAGAAAAACCGGCTTTTGCATTCGAAGCGTTTTCTGATGAATCCATCGGTAAAACCACTCTTGACTCAATACGAATGACTACCGCCAAAGAATTTTTAGTTAATGATGATAATTTTGAGAAAGATTTGCTTGTCAGCCAGCTAAACGTATTGCGTGTTATTAGTCACCTTGCCAGGCAAATTGAAAAGAAAGAAACCAATAACAAGCGAAAAACCTGGCTCAACAAACTTGCGGATCATTATGAAAATTATTATCAGCAAGTCAATGCCCGCATCGTAATCGCTGATTAATAAAATATAAACACCCAGGCTTATGCTGCACATTCCATACTGTGCGTGCTTGCTGGCTCTGCTATAGAATCATTTCACCACAGACGCCGGCAGGGATGCTGGTGGTAGAGCAACGCATGGAGCAGTTGCCGAGGCACAGAGAAAAGCTTATATAAGGCGCGTAAAAAACGCGAAAGAGTAAAATTTAAATTATATACAAAACAGCATACCGTCATGCCGGCACGCTTCCAGCCGGCATCCATCGTTCATATTGGCATTAACCCAAACAAGCCATACTCACCTTATAAATAAATACTGGCCTCGGCAACTACTCCATGCGTTGCTCTACCGCCAGCATTCTTGCTGGCGTCTGTGGTGAAATATTTTTTTTGGAGAGCAGGACTTTAAAGCCATTGGCTCAGTCAAGTCCGGGGAATCACATGCTAACTAAGCATCACTCTCTAAATTCGCTAGTCTAATTTTTCCAGCAACGGGTTGTAGACCCAAAAAGTCCGATCCAGAACTTTTTTATCGCCTTCCCCTTCATCAAGAAGCGCAACCTGGCTCCATTTTCCCTGCTTGAACATTTCCAATACGACCTGTCCTTTGAGTAGACTTGTCACTATCTTATCTTCAATAGATGGACCATTTCTGGCATTCAGTTTATTGGCTTCTACTTTACGTTTTATTCCAAATAAAGAAGCATGCTGTTTTAGAATATCTTGCATGCGGCTTCGAATCGCCTTGTCATTCCTTAACATCATCGACTCCAGGATCGTTACGGCATCGTCCTGACCGCCTCTTGCAGCAAGTAAATAGTAATCAATGGCTTTATTTAAATCTTTACGAATTTTACCTTCGCCCAGGCTGTATAACATGCCGATAGAAAAACTGGCTTCAGTATGCCCCTGCGCTGATGCCTTACTCCACCATTCCAGCGCAAGATTGTCATTAACGCGCAAACCATACCCATTTAAATACATCCAGCCAACATTATATTGCGCATCAGCGTTACCCTGTTCTGCATATGGCCGCATAATGCAATATGCCTCAGCAAAATCACCTGAACGCATCGCCGCGATAGCATCATCGATATCTTTAGCGACAACATTAAAAGATATAAATAATAAAATTGTAATAAGAAACTTAGTTAACACTCATTCACTCACTCTGTGTTGATTGCTTATTTCGAACTAAACGGATAACTAACAATACCACCCAAAAACTGTGCCAGAACAGATCGAAAATATCAATCGGCCTTGTTAACTCAGCATTAATTAACATGCGTGTCTTTTCCAGTAAATGCGGCTCGGGCGAGAACGGTGCAAACAGCATAAATACTGCTACTATGGCCAGCGGCAAGATTGGAATTTGATCAAAAAACTTTAGCATAATTATGCCTCTTTAAAATACTTTTCTAAATATTCATCAAAACTAATTGCATCATCGCTTTCCATCTGCTTTTGTTTAAGTAATGATTCCGCTGCCCTCTTCTCAAAAAGCTGAATTTTATTTTCTGACAAGGGATGATTCTCATAATACTTAAGATGATGCTTTGACATACGTTGCGCATGATGAAAGAAACCCTCATCATGCTTTTTCATGTCTGCCAGCATCCTTGCAGACGGTGTTAACTCAGGATCATAGATGCTGGCAATTTGCGACTTGACACTGGAAAAATAATTTTCACAATAATTAGCCTGGTCAAGTAAACAGGCAACTGCTTTCATCTCATTACATAATTCACTAGCCCATTCTTGCAGGCTGATATTTTCATCAAGCCGTGCTGAATCAGCACGCCGTAATTGCAAACCCGGCTTTCTCCCATTATGGGCAACCAGGACAAGATTTTCGTCAATGGCTGATATTTCACTTTGACTTAATTCAGGGCTTGGCTGCAACAGGCAAAACAACATGAACACCTCAAGAAAATACAACTGTTCAGAATTAATACCATGCGGGTCAAATGCGTTTACATCAAGTGAACGTAACTCAATATAAGCAATGCCTCTATTCTTCAATGCTGTTGACGGTTTCTCATTACCCTGAACAATTTGTTTGGGTCGAACCGAACTGTAATATTCATTCTCTATTTGTAGAATATTTGCATTAAGTTGCTGATATTCGCCATTAACTTTAATCCCTATTTCTTCATAAGCTGGACAGGGTGTATTTATCGCGCACTTCATGCTGTCAATATAAGCATCCAGTGAATCGTAACAGGCTTTTATTCCAGCTATATCCTCTTTATTGTTCTGGTAACCGATATCGCCCAAACGCAATGATGTCGCATAGGGCTCATAATATGTATTGTCGTTAAATTCCTGCAGCATCGTACGCTGGCCATTTACAAACGATTTACAAACCGCTGGCGATGCGCCAAATAAATACGGCACCAACCAGCCATAACGCAATAAATTACGTACCACACCCATATACTGCTCAGAAATAAAATCCTGAATAGCCTCCTTATTATGTAACTGTTGCTGATAATGCTGCCAAAACAATGTCGAAAAAGAATAGTTAAAATGCACTCCGGCAATAACCTGCATTGCACGGCCATAGCGTAAACCTAGGCCACGGCGATAGGCCGTTTTCATCTGCGCTGCATTTGATGAGCCATATTGCGCCAACGGGATACTGGTTTCTCCGGCGACCACGCAGGGCATACTGGTTGCCCAGAATATTTCATTATCCAGATTTCGATAGACAAAATTCTGAATATCATCGAGTGATTGAATAACTTCTGCGACTGAATCACACGGTGGCGTAACCAGCTCTGTCAGCGCTTCGGAAAAATCGGTGGTAATGAGCGGATGGGTGAGCGCTGAACCCCAGACAATCGGGTGCGCAGTCTGCGAAATACCGCCTTCAGGCGAAACCCGCAGGCTTTCTTTTTCCAGACCGATTTTAGATGTTGATAAAGCCTCTTCTACATCAGAACCTGACAATAAGGAGACACGTTGTTGCAGTAACTGATACAAGGGAAAATCCAGCAGTTGAATGTTATGTTCGCAGAGCGTCGAGATTATACTACGTTACACAATAGTCTTTTGGACATTTGCCTTAGCTTTAGCCGGGGCCAATTATTCAACATCAACTACTTAACGACAATCCGATAACGCGGTTTCTCGCCCACACCTTCACTAATCACCGTGTTCGACTCATCACTGCTCGCCGCCGAATTCGATTGCGCCACAATCCTGTATTCAAACCGGCAGCCCATGGCCCTGGCTGCTTTTTCCATCATTTTCAAGGTCACCGCTCCCCTGCCTTCATCCTTTTCCAGTACCGATACCCGTGCCGCACTCACCTGCAAGCGCTCAGCAAGCTGAAAGCCTTTTAATCCCTGCTTTATCCGCATACTGCGAACCCAGTCTGACTTGATCATAAAACACCTTTAATTAACATATATATTAATAATTAATATATATGTTAATTATTAATAAGATGCAAGAAAAAAGCTCAATATTATTGAGCTTTTTCTTACCATGCGCACAAACTAAAAAAATACTTCACCACAGAGGCACAGAGTGCACAGAGAAAAATATAATTTAGTTAGAAGCCGTGTGCACTCTGTGCCTCGGCAATTGCTCCTGCATTGCTCTACCACCAGCATCCCTGCCGGCGTCTGTGGTTCAATTTTTTAAGTTTTTAAGTTTTTAATCCAATACGTGGGATACCAGCCCATCCGCCAGTTTCGGTTCAAACCAGGTCGATTTCGGCGGCATGACTTCTCCCGCATCCGCCACTGCCATCAGCGCTTCCATACTGGTTGGAAAGAAGGAGAAGGCAATGACCATCTCACCGCTGTTGACGCGTTTTTCCAGTTCGCCCAAACCGCGGATACCACCGACAAAGTCGATGCGGTTATCGGTACGCTGATCAGCGATACCCAGCACCGGCTCGATAAGATTATCTGCCAGCAGACTAACGTCAAGCGACGCCACCGGGTCATCAGGCACTCGTTCCGTCTTGATATTCAGACGATACCACTGGCCATCAAGATACATACCAAACTCTGTCGCTTTGCCTGGTTTAACGGCAGCGGACTCTTCTGTCACGGTGAACGCGGCTTTTACTTTGTCCAGCAGCTCCGCTTTACTCAGGCCGTTCAAATCAGTGATCACACGGTTGTAATCCAGGATATTCATCTGGTTGTGCGGATAAATCACCGACAGGAAATAATCACTGTTCTGATCGCCGTCGCTATCGGCTAAAGCATGGCTTTTTGCCACGCGCGAGGCAGAAGCTGAGCGATGATGGCCATCTGCGATATAGATAGCCTCCATAGCTTCGAAACCGGCACTGATCTTTTCGATGGTGGCTTCATCATCAATTATCCAGAAAGTATGCTGCACACCATCATCGGCGGTAACATCAACCAGTGGCGTCTGCCTGGTGGCTTCTTCCAGGATTGCGTCCATATCAGCCTGTGATTTATAGGCCAGTAATACCGGGCCGGTCTGTGTATTTAACGCCTCGATCTGGCGCACACGGTCATCTTCTTTTGCCGGGCGGGTATATTCGTGCTTGCGTACACGGTTGATATCGTAATCAGCAACCGATGCTGCTGCCACCAGTCCTACCTGTGAATGACCGTCCATGATTAAACGGTAGGCGTAATAACAGGGTTTTTCTTCCCGGATCAAAATACCGTGCTGCAGCATGTTCTGCATATTTTCAGCAGACTTGGCATATACCGATGGATCATATGGGTCAGTTCCTTCCGGCAGATCAA
This sequence comes from uncultured Gammaproteobacteria bacterium, assembly GCA_963768125.1. Lineage (GTDB taxonomy): Bacteria > Pseudomonadota > Gammaproteobacteria > SZUA-229 > SZUA-229. Next base: position 1,627 of record CAVYHC010000027.1, on the reverse strand, counting down.
TTTCAGCTTTGGAAATATGCAGAAAGCTCCAGGGACGACCGGCCGCACGTTCTCGCGCTTCGGCAGAATTTAAAACATCATAGGGCGGCGCTACAACTTCTTCAGCGTGCTCAGGTACCGGACGCAAACCGGCAAAAGGCTTTATTAATGGCATTGTCATTCTCAGGTCAATTTTTGATCTGCGGATTATACAGTATCAATCCGTTATGAATCGCTGATTATTCATTAGCGGAGCAATGTACTTCTGCAATAAGGCCGCAAAATCCCTTAATTTCATTGCTAATGTTTAACCTTATCGGATAGCAGCTATCTGTTCAGGCGTCGCCGCAATATAATCCCTGCTCCCCCATTATTACTAAATAGGGCATATGCCCTATTATGACCAAAACGCGGTGTTTGTCTCATTCAATTGTTTAACTTACTGTTTATATTTTCATATATCACTATATGGAGATCATTATGAACACTTCTGACTACAGTTACTCACTACCCGCCAAGCTTACACATATGGGGCTCGCCATATTCGGTATAGCCGCCTACCTCAGCGCAGAAGGTGCAGAACACAGCGATGCTGGTTTCGGTTACCTGCTGCATGCCTACCTGGGATTATCACTGATGGCATTTATCATTTTGCGTGTTATCCGAGGTTATACCGGCTCAGCTGATATGCGTTTTTCCAGCTGGTCACCTTTTTCAAAACGACAGTGGCTACTGGCTATGGACGACGTGAAAAGCCTGCTGCGACTTAAAACACCCAAGCGCGGTATGCATGAAGGCCTTGCCGGGTTAACGCAAGCGTTTGGCCTGATGCTCTTTACCTGGATGGGCGCAACAGGAACGGCGCTTTATTTCATTAATGAAAACAGTCATGGAGCACTTTATGAAATATTCGAGGAGACACATGAAGTGGGTGAAAGCCTGATACCACTTTATTTAATACTGCATGTCGGTTCCGTAATCGTGCACTCATTGGCCGGCAACCCCATCTGGAAAAAAATGTGGCGCTTCACTAAATAATACGCCGGCATGATTTTAACGGGCTGATATAATCACCTGTTATGAAATTACAGAACTATCTTTCTGCCGGTGTTCTTATTTCGGCAATCATCTTCTTTGCTTACGATATAATTAACGACTTGAGCGTCGGCAGTGATAGCTATTCGCATATCATCGTCGAGCTCATTGTCTGCCTGGCCATCACCGTAGTTCTGTTTCAGGAATTAAAACGCGTCGTCTCGCTAAAAGATGAAGTACAGGCTGAAAAAATAAAAACAGCGCGTTTATCGGGTGAACTATTTAAGGTCATGAATAAACAGTTTAACGACTGGAATTTATCGCCATCAGAACACGAAGTTGCCTTACTTCTGATCAAGGGTATGTCGATGAAAGAAATATCAGACGTACGCCATGTTAAGGAAAAAACAGTCCGCCAACAGGCAACGCAGATTTATGCCAAATCCGGATATGCTGGGCGCCACGAACTCGCAGCGCATTTCATTGAAGACTTAATGCTTGATAAAAGTATAATTAATGGAGCAGGAATTAATGGGGACGGAGGGATTAATATTTAACCACCTTGCAGTATTGATCATAATTAAATCCCACCGTCCCCTTTAATTCTATGAAG
>CAVYHC010000026.1:0-300092 GCA_963768125.1 uncultured Gammaproteobacteria bacterium | reverse complement strand
CGATTTTTTTATTGGGGTCATTCAATTCCTTGAGTGCCGCGTAAAGCGTGGTACTTTTACCACTACCCGTGGCGCCAGTAACCAGAACCAGGCCGTGGGGAGCATGAATGACTCGTCTAAACGATTTAACCATGGCGGCAGGCATACCGAGATGTTCCAGTTGCAGCATGCCACCCGACTGATCCAGCAAGCGCATAACGACTGACTCGCCATGTTGCACCGGCATGGTTGAAAGCCGCACATCAACACTATGGTCTTTGATGCGGATATTAAAACGGCCATCCTGAGGTAATCTTTTTTCGGAGATATCCAACCCTGAGATAATTTTTAAGCGCATGACCAATGCATTGGCAATGCGTTTTTGATCCATTATCTGTTCGTACAAAACACCATCAATACGCTGCCTGATACGTAATACTTTTTCATCAGGCTCGATATGAATATCTGAAGCGCCTACCTGCACGGCATCTTCAAACAATGACTGTAATAATTTAACAACGGGCGCATCAGTGATATCCTCACCTGCGACCATCGCTTCGAGATTGATATCACTGTCAGAAAGCTCTGCGCCGAGTTCCTGTGCTAAATTGCTGATCTCATCAGTACGTCGATACACCAGGCCAAAGGTTCTGATTAATTCGCTTTCTTTGACAACCGCCAGTGTAATATTCGACTGTAACTGTTTGCAAATGGCGTCGTAAGCATAAATATCGGTGGGGTCGGCCATGCCAATCAGTAACGCATCTTCCTTTCTGGAACCTGTATTGCCGAGCACTATAGCGCGATAACGACGTGCATAAGTTTCCGGTAGTCTCTTAACCAGATCAGAGTTAAATTTAAATTTCGCAAGATCCACGTAAGGAATATTCATCTGCGAGGAGAGAATATCAAGAATGTCCTTTTCCTCAACATAAGCAAGATCGATCAGGGTTCTGCCTAACTTCTGCCCGGACTTGCGTTGTTCTGCCAGTGCGGTTTCCAACTGTTGTTGAGTGATAAGTTCTCGCTCTATTAACAGGTCACCAATTCGGATTCGTTTTTGTACTTTCTCAGCCACTGCTCAGTTTCCTATAGTTCAGGATATAATATCAGCATGAAGCTGCTTAATCGTATTCATTCTAGTTATTGCATATTGTGCAACCTGGCCTGACAGCTGCCCCGTGCTGATTGACTGCTGGTATGACTGCAAAGCTTCTTTATATTTTGCGATACCTTCTAAAGAAATACCCTGTCCTACCCACCACAGACTTGTTGATGGTTTCAGCTGCAGGGCACGGGCATAAAATTTAACAGCATTAAGATGATCATTCTGTTTCTGGTAAAGCCCCGCCAGATAACCCAGATCTTCCGGCGAGGTCAGGTGAAGTCGTTGCTCCATAACCGTTGTAGCTTCTTTATATTTAGCCTGCTGCACCAGAGACTGCAGATATAAGCGCAGCAAGGGCTGATCTTTACCGTGTATTGACAGGCCATTTTCGATAATTTCAGATGCCAGGTCGGCGCGCCCTTCTTCAAGATAAAGAACAGCAAGCAAACTGAATGCATCTTTATTAGTGTTGCTATAAGCGATCGCTTCTTTTAATAAGGTTTTTGCCTGTTGCTTACTCCCCTTATTAAATAATGAGGAGGCCGTTGCATAAGCCTGGCGACTTTTTTCCTGCGGCGTATAATCACGTTGCGTCTTATTGACAACCCGTAATGAGTCTGAAGCCTCATCATCTTCATCAAAATCTTCTGCCAGTACAGGTGCTGGCGTAATATCTGGCTGCATTTTAGCTAGCCTGCTGAATAAGCGGCGCTTTTATCTGCAGCTTTTCTTCGGCCTCTGATTTTTCTGCATCACTGCTCTGCTGATCAGTAGACTGCACAAGCGAGGCAATCTCTGTCACTTTAGCCGCTGATTGAGTCTCACGTTCGGCGGCTACCACCCTGTTTATTGGTGTTGGTATTGGCGCTGCTGAACGAACAACAACCGGTTTTTCTGCTACTGCGGCATGCTCCTGTTCTATCATCACAGGATTTAATACTGCGCTCTTATGCTTCACCTGTATTTCAACTGCTGAAGACGTGGCGCTGGCAAGCGGAGCTGCAACATTTTCCTGTGCAACAGAAACCATTTTGTAAGGTGAAAGATAATAGATCGCAATAATAATAGTTAAAATCGAAAAAACACTTAACACACTTATAAAATAGGCATTACTGAGTAATTTTTCTTCACTAATTGTTATTCTATTCGCGCTTAAGCCGCCAAGAATATTATTCTCCGAAGTGCTGCATTCCACTCCCCGGCTCTCAAGGTCTTTGAGCATGGTATTAATAACGCTCATCGGATTAAAGCCCACATTAATAAACAAAGTGTCACCGCAGCTGACACCGCCAGCAATACAGGCAGTACCAAACGTTTAATACTGTCACCTTCTTTTGTATCATTTATAGCCTGCATTACATGCTTGCTGACAACATTGTTATGCCCCTGACCAAAAGCAAGGATTAATGTTTTATTACATAAGGTATTGACTATGCGCGGCACGCCTTTACTGTTTTTATAAATTTTATCGATGGCTTTATCGGTAAACAGTTCGCCTCCCTTGTAACCGGCAATGCGAAGTCGATGGTTTATATAACCTGCCAGGCTTTTACGATTCACTGGTTCTAACTTGTAGCAGAATGTTATTCTCTGTTTTAACTGTCGATTACAGTTTTGAGCTAATCGTTCATCGAGTTCTGGCTGTCCAAATAAAACAGTCTGTATTAATTTACTTTTTTCTGTTTCAATGTTTGAAAACAGGCGCAGGGCTTCCAGCGTTTCAATCGGCATCGCCTGTACTTCATCCAGACATACCACCACCCTCTTGCCATGATTATTATGCTCCATTAGTTTGTCTGTGATGTCACTCATCAGCCGATAACTTGTTATGTCATTTGATATATCGTCTGGATATTCAACGCCCAGTTCATCTGCCAGTGCCATGCGGAGCTGATTTGGCGACAAGAACGGATTGGGTATATAAACGGTTATATAATTAGCGTCATCCAGACAGTTCAACAATTTACGGCACAACATGGTTTTTCCGGTGCCGACCTCACCGGTAACTTTCACAAAACCTTCGCCAGAGCGAATAGCCACCAGTAAAACATTAAGCGCTTCTTTGTAACTGTCACTTTCGTAAAAGAAACTAGTATCGGGAAGCAGCGCAAAAGGCATTTCGGTCATATTGAAATATTGCGTATACATAACACGTGCTCTCAGTTAGTTCTTCTAACTCTGTTAATTATTATATTCATGATAGATTTGCTTAACGCGTGTTGATGATTCACCCATGGATTTTGACCATTGAACATCATCATCGATAACAATTGGTTTCAACAGGATAACCAGTTCACTTTTGACTTCCTCCTCACTGCGATGCTTGAACAGTTCTCCCAGTAGCGGTATTGCAGAAAGAAATGGAGTTGCAGCTACTTTCTCGACCATTGTATTAGTCATTAAACCGCCAATGACAACAATCTCTCCGCTTTTAGCGTGAACAATACTGTCTGATTCTCTGACCGTACTGAATGCCAGCGGCAATGTCAGGTCCTCATTTGCCAGCGTTAGCGTCTTTTCCTGATCGACAACCCTGCTGATGGTTGGGTGAACATGCAATATGACATTTCCTTTATCATCGATCTGTGGCGTCACATCGAGCGCAATGCCGGAAAAAAACGGCGTCAGAGTAATGTCAGGTGTTGTTGTTGTGGCAACACCAGAGGTAGTCGTTGTTGATATATCGGTAACAAAAAACTCATCCGAACCCACTTTTATCACCGCTTTCTGGTTATTAACGGTAGAAATTCTTGGGCTCGACAATATCTGCATATTGCCCTGGGTTTCCAGAAACTCGAAAAACGCTGTGAAGCTACCGGTATTAACAGCTGCCGTAAACATGCCGCCAAACGCGGACACTGCATTACCTGCCAACTGTGTAAAATTATTCGGATCCAGATTACCGGTATTACCGGCTATCGTTGAAGTACCTTCATCCAGTAATGAACCGCCACCGGTCTGCCCAAGCAGGGTATTACCACTATCGCTGAGATTCGCCCAGTTAATGCCCTGTTGATATCCATCTTTGAGTTCAACCTCGATAATTTTTGCTTCGAGGATAACCTGGCGCTGCATAATAATTTCAGCCGATTGCAAAAATTCCTGTGCTTTGCGTAACTCCCCCGGATAAGCTCTAATGATGATTAAACCTGACTGCGGACTGATAACGACACTTTTGTTCGCGTCGATTGCGATAATGGATTCTAATGCAAGCTGAACCTCTGTCCAGAAATCAAGTTTTGATTCTGTTTTAATATTACTTGCTGCCAGTACCGACTTGGTTTTTTTCCTGGTTGTAGTCAAGTTATTACTTTTGCTCGAACTACTTTGATCTGTAGGCTGACCTGAACTTACTCTCGTTGCCGACGTGCCTTCTCGCGTGACGTTCAAATAGTTAATCTTGAACATCTTGGACTGAATTTTATTTGGATGAACGATAAAACTGCTAGCGGTTTGTTCATAGTCATAACCATAGATGTTATAGACCATATCCATCACTTCCGGAATAGTCACATCTTTCAGGTTCAGCGTGACCTTTCCTTTTACATCCGGATGAACAATCATGTTGTATGGCGTGTCCTTTACCAGGCTAACAAAAAACGCTCTGGCATTAACCCGGTCAACTGAGATATCAAACCGCGGTTCAATTTTTTCCACTGCTCCTGCGGGTAAATTGACAGCGGTCATTGGTAATAACGCGTCTGCCAGGTCAGCCGGCAGTTGTGTCGTCTGTGCAGACGAATTTTGCTGAGTTGAAGCGTCGAGAGATTTTTGAATATTATCGAGCACAGACATCGAATCAGGTTGTTTGCTGTCGTCCACAGGACTTGAAGCACAAGCGGCAAGCAGCATAGCTGCAGTGCACCATAAAATGACGATTTTCTGTTTAGTATTCATAATTATTATTTTTCTATGACAAATTTATATTTGTTTTACTTGTTTTTTTACAGACATCGTCTGCAACCGGCTTTTAATAATTCTGCCTTTATATTGCAGAACAACATGTCCAGGTTTTATATCGACAACTCGGGCGCCACTTATGTGGTCACCGATGGCGACAGTAACATTATTGACTATAGCGACACGGCGCTCACCGGAAAACAGTATTTCGTTTACCCGCCATGATGGTTTTTTTACGACATGACTGTTAGACGGTTTTTCCAGTTTATATTCTGGCGGTCTTAACGGGTCGCCCATTTTTACCACGTAGGCATTCGCCGCATACGTCACTAAACAGGTGAGCATTAGCAGACAAACTTGTAAAACAGACTTAAACACCGATCAGTCCCTCTCTAAATCCAAGCGTATACACTTCGAGCGTTATCAATGCATTCGGGTAGATACTGGTCTCAATCTCAACGTCATGCCAGAAAAACCGCCATGGCAGCTGTTCAAGTTTTTTCAAATACGACAATGTATCGTGATAACTGCCTTCGATTTGCAGCACTACACTGTGCCGGTATATTGTATTGACATTATTTTCAGCTGTTGCCAGCGCATCCTGGGCTTCGATAAATTCCGGTGTTGCTGCTTTGTTTTTCAGGCTGACAAATTTGAGTCCTGCCTGGTTTTTTAATAATTGCTCGAGCAGAGCGGCCATTTCCTGCGGTGTAATAATTTGAATAGATGTCCGGGCCAATGCTCTATCCAGCTCCGCATTTTCATTCAGGTATCGCTTAAGTAAATTCCTGTTTTCAGTGTCGGGATCTTCACTTATGTTTTTTTGCAAGGCTGTCATTTTTGCTTTGAAAGCTTCAACATCGGTTTTCTTTTGCGTTATATCCTGCTCTATGACCATTGTATTTTCACTTAACGGCAGATAAATCAGCTGCACCCATATCGCCAGCACACTTACAAGAAATATCACCAATAAAGCGATTTGATCCCGCTTTGACAGCTTATCAAGATATTTTTCAAATTTAATAATGTACTGCTGCATGCTATTGAACCGTCTCTTTTTCAGTGGACAGCTGCTTGAGTCGCGCCATAAACAAAGCGATAGAATTATTCACTGTTTCATTATTCGATTTTTTATTTGCTCCGCCTTTCGCCTGGAACTGCGTATCTAATATAAAATCCATCATCTTTTTGTTATCTACCGAGCGCAGGATTTTAATCTCCTTAAACTCACGGTCTTTATAAATTTCTTCTTCGCCTAAAGCCTGGATAAACTTTGGTAACAGGTCTGGCTGATAGCTGCTGCCGCTCAGATGCAGATCATAACCGCCACGACTGAACTTTATTTTTTTTAACCAGAGGTCGTTAATATCGTCACGTTTTTTGCCCAGCCCCTGCATCAGAAACGAAAAACCTGATATGTTACCTGCGTCGTTTCCGCTGAGATAATTCAGGGCTCTGCGTTTTTCACCGTTATTACGTTTAATCCTTTCCATATCCGCAACCAGGTTCATATCTTTAGCCCTGGGTTTTGCCATGGTTTCTAGTGCGGCGTAACTCTGCTCGATACTTTTCAGGGCATTTGTTTCATTTTCCAGTTCAGCATGAAGACGGCTTGTGGAATATATTTGATAACTGTTAACCAGGGCAAATACCAGCGCCAGTAACATAACAATGCCAGCGACACTGACTCTTCGATAGTTGTAACTGAGATGGAATTCATCCTGATAAAGGTTAACCTGTTGCATTATGCAGCCGCCTTTATTTTTCTTGCGGCCGCTGCTATAGCGAGCAAACAGCGAGCCTGATTTTCATCATTCAAGGCTGCGGTATCGGGAAATATCTGTGCGAGATTGATAAGCTCTACGCTCAAGCCGGAATGGCTGCTGACATAGTCGCAAAAACCTTGCAATATCGGATGTCTCGGTGCAACCACCAGTTTTGTTATCGACGGCCTGGCAAATTCACTTTCATAAAAATCCAGTGAGCGTTGCAATTCTAGAATGATTGACTCATAAACCTGTTCCATTGCTGCCGAAGCGTCGCCCTGTGCCTGTATTTCTTCCAGGCGGTTGAGCCCGGTCTCGATTTTTCGCGACGAATACAGTGCTGAATTACTGAACAGGCTGATGGAGCCAACTAAATGGTCAAAATGAAGAACAGCCACACCCCGCTGATGGTCATTCATTTGCTCTATGATATTTCCCAGACTGAGCTCTTCTATATCAATGGCATGTAGTGACAAACCGCTTTTGCGAATAAAATCCACCGTTTTCTGAATGTTATCTTTTGCAGTGGCAACAACATAGATTTTTCCTTCTCGATGCTCCTGCACTGGCACACGAAACACATCAACGACTGCATCTTCCACAGGATAATTAATCAGGTCTTTTATGCTCCAGCGAACAGCTGATTTTAATTCAGCATCCGCAACAGGTGGCGCGGGCAATTGAATCAGATTGTATTGTGTTTCGTCCAGCACAACGACACAGGGCTGTTTCTTCAGGTCATTTTTCCTGATGTATTTCGCCAGTTGCGTTAGCTGGTCAGTTGATTCTGTAGCAGAAATAAAGGCGCATGACTTTAAACTAGGCGGCCGGTCTCCTGACTGCTCGATTTCTGCGACAGCAATCCCGTCACTGCTGAGATACAGGCCAAGCTGTTTTTTTTGTTGTAATTGCTTACCCAACATTTCTTTACTGCCACCACGTTATTATTATTATTATTATTATCGAAGAGTAGTCAGGCTCAATCGCCCCTGGTGATTGATCTTTCTGCTTATTTCGGTCACGACGATACTTCAGATTTCGTCACCCTTTCGACTTAATCTGCTCTTTTCGCGAACAACTACTGCTTTTATATCTTTTAAATAGTTGATAGAACGCTAATAGTCAATGATTTACAGACTATTCTTCTTGTCGCCAATAAGCTTTTCCTGGCTTCATTCAGGCTAAATCAGTACAACAAACAGGTGTATTACCGTGTACACATTGACAGCATACAAATTTTGTAGCTTCTGCTTAGCAGATAGCGTCCATCAACCGCACCCAGTGCGGTATCGTATAACATCAGCAGCAGTTCACGCGCGGTTAGTTCAGTCATTTTATACAGCAATAAAAGTATAAAGGCTGCATCTGATAACAACAGAATAAAACATTTTAAATGGCTACAGATGAATGCAAATTTTCAAAAACAGAAATTATTTATTTGCGTTCATCTGCGTTGACGTGCATGGATAGTACTAATGTCGTGGACGTATGGATGCGTATATGTCCAGGGATGGACTGTAGTACGATTGCAAGGGTGGAATCGGTAGAGTCGAGTCTGGAACAGAGACCGAGATCAATGCATATGTCCATGGATGGACGGTAGTAGAACAATGCATATATCCATGGATGGACGGTATTAGGGCAATGCAGGAGCAATTGCCGAGGAGCAATTGTCGAGGAGCCATTGCCGAGGAGCAGTTATCGAGGAGCGACCATCTCTAGAAAAATATTTTTCCTTATCTTTGTCGCCATAGAAGAACATATAATAAAGAACCCATTAGCGCATGCCGCGTAACAAATCAGCCTTGATATCTTCGATGTCTTCAAGACCAACCGCAATTCGAATCAGGCCATCCGAGATACCCGCTTGTGCACGTAACTCGGGGCTTAAACGACCATGTGTTGTGGTCGCAGGATGCGTGATGGTTGATTTTGTATCGCCCAGATTTGCGGTAATTGAAAGCAGTTCCGTGGCATCAATCAGGCGCCAGCCTTCTTCCTTGCCGCCGTTTAACTCAAACGATAATAAACCGCCAAAACCACTTTGCTGTATTTTGGCTAATTCATGTTGTGGATGACTTTCCAGCCCGGGATAAAAAACACTTTTCACCTCAGGCTGCTGTTCAAGCCATAATGCCAGTTCGAGCGCGCTGGCACTGTGTGCCTTCATGCGCAGACTCAGTGTTTCCAGACCCTTTAAAAATACCCAGGCATTGAATGCACTCATGGTTGGCCCCGCAGTACGCAAAAAACCGTAAACACCATCACCAACAATATCATGCGTGCCACACACGGCACCACCAACACAACGCCCCTGGCCATCAATATATTTTGTCGCTGAATGAATAACAATGTCAGCACCCAAGGCTATCGGTTGCTGTAACGCCGGCGTGCAAAAACAATTGTCCACCGCTAGCAGGCAACCGTGTTTGTGCGCTATTTCTGCCAGCGCAGCGATATCGACCAGTTCGGTTAACGGGTTAGACGGTGTTTCAAGAAACAGCAGTTTTGTCTCCGCTTTAATCGCTTTTTCCCAGGCAGACAAATCGGCTAACTCAACAAAGGTGGTTTCTATACCCAGCTTGCCAATAATATTAGTGAGCAATACCGTGGTTGTACCAAAGATGCTGCGTGATGAAACGATATGATCACCCGTTTTTAACAGGCCAATAACTGTTGCCGTGATTGCAGACATTCCAGATGCCGTTGCCACGCAGCATTCTGCACCTTCCAGCGAAGCTAAGCGTTGTTCAAATGTTCTGACTGTCGGGTTGGTAAAACGCGAATATATATTACCCGGCTGCTCACCTGAAAATCGTGCGGCAGCTTCTGCCGCTGACGAAAACACGTAACTGGATGTCAGGAATATCGGTTCACTGTGTTCATTTTCATGTGTGCGCACCTGGCCATCACGTACTGCACGGGTATCAAAATTGTATTGTTTATTTTTATTTGCCATCATTTAACTCGTTATCTGTTTGTTCTATGCAATTTACTCTTCGATAAGTACTTCACTACCAATGTCGACCAGTCGATATAGATCGACGACATCCTGGTTACACATGCGTATGCAGCCTATTGAACTTGGCGTGCCGATGCTGTCTTCATGATTGGTGCCATGGATATAGATATAACGTTGATAGCTATCCACATAACCGCCCTGGTTTCGACCTGGCTCCATGCCTTCCAGCCACAGGATACGGCTCATGATGACATCATCCGGTAAATTAATGCCACGCTCCACACATTCCTCCAGGTTGCCCTGAGGCACGCGGCCAATAAAAACCTCATTGAGCGGCATTGCGCCACCGAGTTTATCTTTAATACGATGCAATCCCAGCGGTGTTTTTTCACTTCCGTTTGTATTGCCAGTGCCGTATTTGGATGTTGATACCGGGTATTGATGAAGCAAGTTACCTGCATCATCAAACAAACTCAGTTGCTGCTTTGTAACATTGATTTTTATTGAGTTCACGCTGCCACCATCAATTGAATTAAGACTAGTATCACACAGATAAAATCATAATCAATAGCTGATACTGAAGTTTCTTAAATCATCAAACTGGTCTAGACTCCTGAGAACAGTCATGAACAAAATCACATTAAAGAGAATTCATTAATGAATCTGCCCGAAACTGACCTTGAAATAAAAACCGTTGAAACAGAAACGGATAATAGCAGTTACGGGAAAAACACGGCTTTTTTCCCGGTGTCTGAAGGCAAACTCATCACACTGTACATACTCAGTTTTGGTTTATACGGTATTTACTGGTTTTATAAAAACTGGAGCTTACAGCAAGGCGCAATGGAAAAGAAAATCTATCCTGTGTGGCGGTCAATATTTTCCATCTTCTTTACCCACTCTCTATTTAATCGCATACACCAGCAAGCGGCTCATTTGAAAAATGAACACAAATTCAACGCCAGCTTATGGGCCACAATTTTTGTCGCGGCTATCGTGGTGAGTAATATTTTAGATCGACTATCAATGAACAGCGGGCTAATGGAGAACACGTCAAATACTGTAACCGGCATTATCTCGTTTGCTCTGTTCTTTCTTAGCACCTATCCACTGGTTAAAGTCCAGGCAACCGTGAATCGAATAAACAACGATATACTGGGGTATTTAAACCACAAATACAGCCTGTGGAATTATATTTTGATCGTTCTGGGATCTGTTGTCTGGCTGTTAATGGCGATGGGTTTTCTCGTTGAATCAATGGGACTGCTTGTAGCTGAATAAATAAAGCGCTGTCAATGCCGTATGCTTCTGTTTACAGCTGACTGGCGACCTGGCCATTTTTTTCCTTTTTTGCTGCATCATTTCGCTGCGTAAACAACCTGTCGAAATAACCCTGGTCAATATCCTGAGTAACATATTGGCCATTAAAACATGAACAATCAAATTCCTTAATGGCTTTATTACCTTTTTGCACAGCAGAAATTAAGTCTTCCAGGTCCTGGTAGACCAACCAGTCGGCACCAATCACTTTAGTGATTTCTTCAACGCTTCTGTTGTGTGCAACGAATTCTGCATGTGATGCCATATCGATGCCATAAACATTGGGGTAACGTACCGGCGGTGCCGCTGATGCCATGTATACTTTTTTAGCACCGGCCTCACGTGCCATTTGTACGATCTGTTTGGAGGTAGTGCCACGTACAATGGAATCATCGACCAGCAACACATTTTTACCGGCAAACTCCAGTTCAATCGGGTTAAGCTTTTGACGCACGGATTTTTTACGCTCCGTTTGTCCAGGCATAATAAAAGTACGGCCAATATAGCGGTTTTTTATAAAACCTTCACGATACTTAACATTTAAATGGTATGCCACTTCAAGCGCAGTGCTTCGACTTGTATCAGGGATAGGAATAACGACATCAATATCGTGTTCAGGTTTTTCTCGTAAAATTTTCTGTACCAGTTTTTGTCCCATACGCAAGCGTGATTTATAAACTGAAACACCATCAATAATTGAGTCAGGCCGCGCAAAGTATACATATTCAAAAATACAGGGGGATAATCGTGGATTAGGTGAACATTGCTTTGTATATAATTCACCTTGCTCGCTGATAAAAAGGGCTTCACCGGGTTCAACATCACGTACCAGCTCAAAACCCTGCGCCTGCAATGCCACACTTTCAGAAGCCACCATATAATCAGTGCCCTGTTTTGTTTCACGAACACCGTAAACCAGCGGGCGAATACCATTGGGATCACGTATCGCTAAAATACCTTTACCCACAACCATGGCAACGACAGCGTAACCACCACGGCAACGACGATGAATCGCTGAGACGGCGGTGAATATATCTTCGTGATCAAAAACCGGTTTCGCATTTAACTGTAATTCATGCGCCAGAATATTCAGTAATGCTTCCGTATCCGAGTCGGTGTTTAAGTGGCGCAAGTCAGACTGGAAAAGCTGCTCCTTAAGATCATCTGCATTAGTCAGGTTGCCATTATGCGCCAGCGCAATACCATACGGAGAATTCACATACAAAGGTTGCGCTTCTGCTGAAGACGATGAGCCCGCTGTTGGATAACGCACATGGGCGATGCCCATTTTTCCCGGTAATCGTTCCATGTGTTTTTTATAAAACACATCACGCACCAGGCCATTGCCCTTGCGCATATAAAAACGACCGTTCTCACAGGTTGTTATCCCTGCTGCGTCCTGACCACGATGCTGCATCACAGACAAGGATTCATATAAATCGAGATTCACTGCGCTGCGCGCAACTATAGCGGTAATACCACACATTATGAGCTTTCTCTATTTCTGTGCTGGTTGATAAGAAAGATTCAGGTCTTGAGGAATATATTCCTGAAGAACAATAGCTGCGCTTTCACACCACTGTAATAATGTTGATGACTGCCACCATTCCATCTCAGGCAATGGCGTCATGCCACCAATAACGACAAAGGCTACAATAATTAATCCGCCACGCAAAATCCCGAAAATGACACCGAAAATACGATCAGCACCAGACAGCCCGGTTTTTTTCACTAAATGCGACACTAGCACGTTGACAATAGCGCCAACCATTAAGGTAAGGATAAACAGCACACCGAAACCAACAGCCTGGCGTACCGCCTCAGATTCTATACTACTCGGTAAAACAGCGGCTAATTGAGGCGCAAACGTAGCCGCCAGCCAGATAGCAATGATCCAGGTCGCCAGTGAAATGGCTTCTTTCACAAATCCTCTCATTAAACTAAATAAAGCAGACAGGAAAATTATAAATATAACGATTACGTCTACGACTGTCATGAATATCTCGGGTATTTTTGTAAAGGGGTATTATACGCTTTTGTGTGCATTCTGAACACGCTGTCTATTGGCGTTAACGGTAAATAGTAGTGCGCTTTCATCATTGATGATTAACAATATAACCATCAATTTTGTGTGATTTCTTAAGGTCTGTTTTTAACTTATCCAGAACACTGTGCTGCAATTCGGGGCCTATCCTTACCTTATAACTGGTTTTTCCTTTGCCTTTTGATGCCGCTTTAGACTCATGGATATAAGCGGTATAACCGGCTTTTATCATTTTGTCCTGCATTTTCTCTGCACTCTCTCTGCTGGCAAAAGTGCCCACTTGTAAAGCAAAAGATTTAATCGGTTTTTTATGTGGCTGCTTCGCATCAGACTGTAGCGCCTTGTTTTGCTCAGTTTTAATTGACGCTAACGGTGTCACTATCGGCTTAAGCTTTTTTTGTGATAATGGTGGAAACTCAGGCTTATCTTTAATTTCGATATCCTGAACCTGCCTGGACTTGTAACCAGAACCATCAAGTAAAGCGGGTATAAAAATAACACCCAATGTCACCAGTACAATGGCACCAACAATGCGTTGCTGTAAGGGTGCTTCCATTAATTTATAGACTCTTCAAGGTCATTATTAACTCGACCGTGGCTGACTTGACCATGGTTAAAATTAGAAAAATATTGCATCGCTTCAGCAACCGTGTAGAACGAACCAAAAATAATAATACGATCATTTTCATTAGCTTTTGACAGTATTATTTCACAGGCTTCTTTTACTGTCCTGGCATGCTGTACAGTATCAATAAACCGGTTTTCGTGCATTACTTTACACCTATTTTCCTGCTTTGTTTGCGCAATAAAATCATCGCGAATAAAAGCTGCGGGCAAGTTTTCCAGCAAATCCTCTACCGCCAGTCCGCGCGATACCTTTTCCAGCCCGGCAAAACACCAGAAATCAATTTGTGCAAATACATTTTGCAGCACAGCATTAATGTCTTTATCCGCCAGCATCGCTACGATAGCCCAGGTTTTAGCCCTATTCTGCCGGCTTACCTGCAACTGTGATGCCAGTGCCAGTGCTGCCTGCGGGTTGTGCGCAACATCAACATAAACACTGGGTTTTGAATTAATCCGCTGGAAACGGCCGGGCAAATCAATCTGCTTTAGTGCTGCGGATATCACTTCGCCAGAGAACAGCGTTTTCATCGGTAGCGTCTGCATAGCCACGATAGCAGTGGCCGCGTTTAAATATTGAAAATGTCCGCTCAACGATGGTTGCGCTAAATCGCTTAAATCCGAGTATGGGCTTGTCAGATCCCACTGCGCATTCGATGCGTTTATACTGACATCATAATCACGACCGAGCTGGATAAATTCACATTGTAGCTTTTCTGCATGTTGTATCACGCTGTCCGGTGTTACCCGCTCACCACAAATTGCCGGTTTTCCGGGTCGAAAGATGCCAGCTTTTTCGTAACCGATTGATTCCCGGTCATCACCCAGCCAGTCAACATGATCAATAGCTACCGAGGTGAGCACACTGACATCCGCATCCATAATATTGACTGCGTCCAGCCGACCGCCAAGACCCACTTCAAGGACCACCAGGTCCGGCTGCTGCCTGAAAAACACATCAATCGCCGCTAACGTACCAAATTCAAAATAAGTGAGGAGACTTTCTCCCTTTGGCAGCTTACGGGCCTGGTCAATACGCTCAAAAGCTTCACACAAAACATCGTCTGTAACCGGCTGAGCATTAACTCTAATTCGTTCGTTATACTGGAACAGATGTGGCGAGGTATAACAACAAACCTTTAAGCCTGCCGCCATCGCTATCGCCTCCAGCATGGCAACTACGGAACCTTTGCCGTTAGTTCCTGCAACGGTAATGAGCGGGCAGTCAAACGATGAGGGCAAGCCCGCCTGGCTCTGTACTTTCGCGACTCGCTCCAGGCCTAAATCGATTTCTGCAGGATTGAGGCTTTGCTGCCAGGCAAGCCAGTCGTTAAGCTTATCAAATCGCATAGTTTAGGCGGGCGAAAAACATAGTGTCTGACTTGAAAATGAAAGTGTCACCTGTTGCGAAAATCACATGGAGTTGGACATCGCAATGAGATGAAAAATATTGCTATTAAAACAGCTTAGCTAAACCGATTGTGTGGCAGGTTTATTCGATAACATCAGCACCACACTGGCAATACAATCACGCAAATCACGACGATCAACCACCATATCGATCGCACCATGCTCCAGTAAAAATTCGCTGCGCTGAAAACCTTCCGGTAATTTTTCACCAACGGTCTGCTCTATAACACGTGGCCCTGCAAATCCGATTAACGCTTTTGGTTCTGCAATATGAACATCACCCAGCATCGCGAAGCTGGCCGATACGCCGCCCATGGTAGGATCTGTTAATACAGAAATATATGGAATTTTATTCTTCGCCAGTTTCGCCAGTACGGCACTGGTTTTTGCCATTTGCATTAAAGAGAACAACGCTTCCTGCATACGCGCACCGCCAGAAGCAGAAAAACAGATAAACGGAATTTTATCTTCCAGAGCGGTTGTCGCCGCCCGAAGAAAACGCTCACCAACCACCGAACCCATTGAGCCGCCCATAAAACGGAAATCAAATGCTACTGCCACCACGGGCACACCTTTAACTTTTCCTTTTAAAGCAATCAGTGCATCTTTTTCACCGGTGTTTTTTTGTGCCTGCAGTAAACGATCTTTGTATTTTTTACTGTCTTTAAATTTATATTTATCAAACGGAACTAAATTAGCAGCAATTTCTTCTGTCGGTGAATCATCAAGAAACATTTCCAGGCGATTACGACCAAAAACACGCATGTGATGATTGCATTTCGGGCAGACATCAAGATTACGTTCCAGTTCCGCGCGGTACAATACTGCATTACAGGAGGTACATTTAGTCCATAAACCTTCGGGCACACCGCGTTTGCTGCTGCTATCAGTTCGAATGCTTGTTGGCATTAATTTTTCAAACCAGCTCAAAGCCATTATAGATACCTGTATAGATTAGACATATAAAGTAATCCCTGTATTTTTAATAATTTACGCGCTATGCCTTCACTCAGCATCCATGGCACTGCGCATCTCAGAAAGTATATCACTGATTTCTTTGATAATTATAGACCTATCTTGTTCCGTTTTCCCGTCATTTAGGGTCATTTTTTTAACAATAACACTGCCAACAACAACCGCGTCAGCACAGGCAGCCACTTTTGCGGCCGATTTTGCATCACTGATACCAAAACCAACACCGATCGGCAGGTCGATAAACTGACGAATTTCAGCCACTTTTTTCTCAACACTGCTTATATCCAGCGTTGCAGCGCCGGTCACACCCTTAAGCGATACGTAATAAACGAAACCACTGGCGATGTCCGCCAGCTTTTTAATACGCGCTTCAGTGCTTGTCGGTGCCAGTAAAAAAACGGGGTCTAAACCTTGCGATTTCAATGCCGGCACATAGTCATCAGCTTCAACCGGTGGCATATCAACAGTAATCACGCCATCAATACCACAGGCGGCCGCCTGCTCAGCGAAACTCTGGTAGCCCATCACCTCGATGGGATTAAGGTAACCCATGACAATTATCGGCGTTTGATCATCTGTTTTGCGAAATTGGGCGACCAGTGAAAATACATCATGCAAACTGGTGTGGTGTACTAGCGAGCGTTCTGCCGCTGCCTGAATAACCGGACCATCCGCCATTGGATCAGAAAAAGGCGCGCCCAGCTCAATGATATCCGCACCGGCTTCTACCATGGCGTGCATTAATGGCAGGGTAATTTCCGGCGATGGATCTGCCGCCATGACATAAGGAATTAAGGCTTTTCTTGGTTTATTATTTGGCTGATTTTTTAACTCAGCAAAACGTTGTGCTAATCGACTCACGTTTACTCCACTACAACTGTATGCCTTCAATTTTGGCAATGGTATTAATATCTTTGTCACCGCGTCCGGACAGGTTAATAATAAACGTTGCTCTGGTTTCATGGTCGCTGCCAGTTTCATGCCGTAAGCAATCGCATGGCTGGATTCCAGTGCAGGAATAATACCTTCAACACGGGTTAATGTATGAAACGCCCGCAGCGCTTCATCATCATTCACTGCCACATAATTCACCCGGCCAATATCTTTTAACCAGGCATGCTCGGGGCCCACACCCGGGTAGTCGAGGCCGGCAGAAATAGAATGCGTTTCAATAATCTGGCCATCATTATCTTCCATTAAATAGGTTCGGTTGCCATGCAATACGCCAGGCCTACCCGCGCATAATGGTGCGGCATGATTACCGGTTTCGATACCGGAACCACCGGCTTCTACACCGTACATCGCAACCGATTCATCACCCAGAAAAGGATGGAACAAACCGATAGCATTGGAACCACCGCCAACACAGGCCACCAGTGCATCCGGTAAACATCCGCACTGCTCCTGCATCTGTATTTTTGCTTCGCGGCCGATTATCGCCTGAAAATCACGGACCATCTCAGGATAAGGATGCGGGCCGGCCACCGTACCGATAATATAAAAGGTATCATCAACATTGGTCACCCAGTCTCGCATGGCTTCATTCAATGCATCTTTAAGGGTTTTTGAACCGGACTCAACCGCAACCACTTCTGCACCCAGCAGTTTCATGCGGTATACATTTGGCGCCTGACGCACGATATCTTCCGCGCCCATAAAAACGACGCATTCCATGCCAAAACGTGCCGCTACCGTTGCTGTCGCCACGCCATGCTGGCCGGCACCGGTTTCAGCGATAATACGCTTTTTACCCATCAATTTAGCCAGCAATCCCTGGCCGATGGTGTTATTAATTTTATGTGCGCCGGTATGATTTAAATCTTCACGTTTAAGAAAAATTTGCGCGCCGCCGACTTGCTGCGTTAAACGTTCTGCAAAATACAGGGGGCTGGGACGGCCTACGTATTGCGCAAGATCCGCATCAAACTGTGCCTGAAAATCAGCATCGGTTTTTACTTTTTCGTAGGCATCACGCAATTCGTCCAATGCCTGCATCAATGTTTCTGAGGCAAAGATACCGCCATACACACCAAAGTGGCCATGTTCATCCGGCATCGCGCCGTAATCAACAGCCGCTGCCTGCTTAAGCGTTGACGGCTTACCGGGGGATGGTGTTGTTTCTGTTTTTTCGTTCATTTTAGTCATAACATTATTTAGCGGTCAGCTTGTTTTGCCTGGCCATTAACCTGTCGCATAAAAGCGGCGACTTTCTCTTTATCTTTAATTCCGGGTGATGCCTCTACGCCACTACTCACATCAACCGCATAAGGATGCACTGTATCAATCGCGTGTTTAACATTGTTTGCGTTTAAACCACCGGCAAGAATGATGTCTTTATCAATAGCATTAACGGCAGACCAGTTAAATGTGTTACCGGTTCCGCCAGCTTCACCGGGTGCGTGGCCATCGAGCAACAGCGCTTTTGCAGACGGATAGGCTTTCACACTGGCCAGTAAATAATCGGCATCGTGTGCTGTCCCTTCCATGCCCAATGCTTTGATATAAGGCAGCTCAAATTGTTCACAAAAATCAGCCGTCTCGCTGCCATGAAACTGAATCAGGTCAATTTCGACATCCCGTAACACCGATTGAATTATGGCTTTGCCCGCATCTTTAAACAATGCCACACGGCTGACAAATACAGAAATCGACTGACTGATTTCTGCTGCCTGTGTATTACTGACAAAACGCGGGCTTTTTTCATAAAACACCAGTCCAATGGCATCTGCACCCGCATCAGTAGCTGCCTGAGCGTCTTCACAACGGGTGATACCACAAATTTTAACACGTGTACGCATAAAGATTCTTTGCTTAAGCAATGGTTGGCGGAAAGCCACTGTCGGGCAATCCAAACTGTTTCGGGTATTCTACATTAACCAGGTACAAACCGGCTGCCTGAGCGGTCATGCCGGCACGTTTTCTGTCTTTTCCCTGCAATATATCCTGCATCCATTCAACCGGCTGTTCTCCGCGTCCAATCATCAGCAAACTGCCCATAATATTCCTCACCATATGATGCAAAAAAGCATTACCTTTAATATCAAGTATTACATAATCCGCATTACGGCTTACACGGATGTTTTGCATTTCACGTACCGCATGATTTGCCTGACATCGCGATGAGCGAAATGCAGAAAAATCATGCTCACCAAGCAAACATTGTGCGGCCTGATGCATAAGCTTGTCATCCAGCGGCTCATATGACCATGCCACATTATGCTGAAAAATGGCTGATCGAATTCTGCGATTATACAAAATGTATCGATAACTTCGTGAAACGGCAGTAAAACGCGCACTAAAATCATCGCTCACCTGACGTACCCAGTGTACCGATATATCGCGCGGTAAATTAGTATTACTGCCCAACATCCAGGCTTTTAATTCGCGCTGAACCGGGGCATCAAAGTGTACAACCTGACCCGTCGCGTGCACACCGGCATCCGTTCGGCCAGCACAGGTTAATCGCACAGCTTCATTGGCGACTGTCGACAGCGCTTTTTCCAGTTCACCCTGCACAGTTCGGGTGCCAGCCGACTGCAGCTGGTAACCACTGAATAAACTTCCGTTGTATTCAATGCCTAATACTATTCTTTGCAGGGCAGGATTTTCCTCGGCGATACTTTCAATAGTCATAGAAAAATGTAACGTAAGTACAATAAAAAACGCCAGCCTGAAATCAGACTGGCGTTGGCTATTTTACAGAATTTAATTTAAAGCGTTTTAACTAAACTCTAGTGCTGTTAACCCAGCAGCGTTAACCCAATTTCGCCATCAATTCATTGGCTTCCTGTTTTTGCTCATCATCACCGTCAGCAATCACTTCTTCAAGTATGCCTTTTGTGCCTTCATGATCACCCATATCCAGGTAGGCACGCGCGAGATCCAGTTTTGTACTGATCTCATCAACATCATCCAGGCTGGACAGATCAAAATCTTCTTCATCATCGCTGTAATCGTCGGCTAATGCAGCTAATGATGGCACTGCTTCGACATCTGTATCCACCTCGGCTTCTTCACCCAGATCCATGTCCAGCGCTGCAACCTCATCGGTCAAATCAAGTGAGATTTCTTCTTCATCTTCCGCAACAGCGGCTACCTCGTCCAGACCGAAATCAATATCGGTAATGACATTACTGTCTTTGTCTTTGTCTATATCGATATCCAGTTCCGATGCATCGATATCAAGAGAAAACTCTTCTTCGGCATCCGTTTCTTCGCTGGCGCCGGCATCACTTAAATCAAATTCAAGCTCATCAACAGGTTCCGCGACAATTTCATCCTCAGCCTCATCATCCAGCACCGCTGCCATATCATCCATTTCAGGTAGTTCTAGCGGCTGCTCATCCGGATTCAAGCCCAGATCAACCGCAGCATCACTGCCGTCAGCATCGTTAATGCCTAAATCAAAATCCATTTCGGGTGCACCGGGTGAGATTGCATCAATATCCAGGCCGCCCACCATAGAACCCTGGAACATTGGGTTATCAGCGCACAAATCCTGCCCCATGGACATCACTTTTTTCCACATTGCCGAATCATTTTCTACCCGGCCATTTAGTTGACTCGCTACTTCAGTAAAGGCTTCAGCATTTTTACTCGCGTAATGTGTTTCAGCCAGCTTCACGCGATAATCATCACGCTCAGGGTTATCAGCAATTGCCTGTGAAAGTAATTCTTCTGCCTGCTGATAAATACCGTAAGCCAGGTAAACGTCTGCTTCTGCAATCACATCATCACGAGGCTCATCTTCAACTTTATCAGCTGCAGCATCCGCTTCTGTAATAATGGTGTCTTCGCTCGAATCCTGAACCATGGTTGAATCTGAATCAAAATCGCCTTCCGCCGCCTCTCATCACCAGCCTGAATGTCATCTTCAACAGCGCTATCCATAGAAGCCACTTCGTCAGCCAGAACTGTCTAAATCATCAAAACCACTGCTGTACCGGGCCAGCCGCTGCTGCCGACTTGCGTCGTTTGATAATTAATCCAATCAAAATAGTGATGAATAATAAACCCGCACCTGCAGCAGCAAGCATCATCGGATTATTAAGCAATTGTGATAACAGGTCGGCAGGTTTACGATCGGCAATCTGAGGCTCATCAGTAACTGCATCAGCGGTCACTGCCGTGTCCGGTGTTAAGCCTGCTCTGGCATTTCAGCCGGCGTTACATCGCTCTCGCCGGTCATTTCATCGGTGAAGAGCGCTTCTTCAGCACCCTCAGTGATCTCCCCTTCAGCAAGTTCCGCCTCTTTCGCAAGCAGTGCTTCATCTGCCATTATCTCTGCAGATTCAGGATCAGTCGATTCGACAGCAGCAGCTTCATCCACCGCTTCAGCTCGATTGCTCAGATCCGCTGCTTCTACTAGCAGTTTCCTCAGCTACAGCTTCATCGGCAGCAACCTCTTCAACCGGCGCATCGGCAACTGCTTCACTATCAGGCAGTACACCCTCAGCCGGCATCGGCTCGGCTTGTCGAGCCCAATGATTCAACAGTAGCCAGCTCAGTATCTTCGATAGTAAGCATGCCTTTCATTTTATTTACGTTGCTTTCGAGAACTTCAACTCGTTGCTGCAACGCTTCTTTCTCAACAAGTCCTGTTTCAACACGTTCTCTTGCCAATGCAAGTTCAGAACGAAGTTCCTGGACAGTCATCTCTGTCGGATCTTTCCCGCTGATGGTTGAACTACCCGTACCTGCGCTAACAATTTCTAAATAGGCATCGTTTTCTTCAACAGCAGAGCCGCTGCTGCCGGAGTCAGCAGATACTGGCTTTTCATCCTGTGGCATGGCAGAAGTTGGATCACCGCCTGCCTGAGACTGCTGATACTGGCGCCATAATGCGGCCTGTTGACGAACAGCCTCGTTTGCTTCGGCAGTATCAATCGATACTATTTCATCATAATCGGGCACCCGTAAAATATAACCTCGTTTCAATCCATTAATGTTTCCATTAATGAAAGACTCCGGATTAGTACGCAGCATTGCGATCATCATTTGTGGCACTGTAATACTCTGATCAGGTCGCATGGCATGAGCCAGTTTCCAGGCAGTATCACCGCTGTTAATTTTATAACTGCCGGCAGGCTGATTAATCGAGGCCTGTTGTTGCTTTACCGGTGCAGGAACCCATGTTGATGGCTGAAGCAGCTGATGCTGCACTGTCCCGTGCCTGCCCTACTGCAGCGGATTGAACTAGCGGTTCCGCTGCCGATGCTGCTGGTTCTGGTCTTGATGAAAGCGACACCTCTGGCGTTACTGCCGGGGCAAACACGGCAGCAACATTGCTTGAGCCACCCGGCGTTGGACGAGAACTGGCATTATCAGAATCCTGGTTCGCTGCACTGGATGTTACGCTGGCCGCTTGCGTCATAAAAACCGGTGGATCCAGTAATACTGTGTACTCACGCAATAAATGGCCATTTGGCCAGTCAATTTCTACCAGGAAATTTAAAAAGGGTTCACGAATTGGACTCGCTGAAGAAACTTTGATGTAGGGGACACCATTAATTTCTTCCGATTTAAAACGTAAATCATTGAGTGAATATGGACGATCTAAACCGGCGCGGGTAAATTCTTTTCGTGAAGCCAGTTTAATAATAATATCTTCAGCATCTTCCGGCGTGGCAGACAATAATTCAATATCTGCATTTAATCGCTGATTTAATGCTGAATTAACTTCAATTTCACCCAATCCCAGGGTAAACCCTGAACCAGGTAATAATAACGCTGCAGCCACAACGGCTCCAAGCAATTTTCGAGTTGGCAATTTACGCACTGGTGAGTCCCCTATTCATCCCGTTACCACCTGCATGTATGTTTCTATTCAGATACATCGACAACAGGTATTAAACATGATTTATTATTATTTTTCAGCCATATACGCAGAAACACTATTTGCTTAACTGCACCGCCTTGCGCTCAAATTACGATCAATTCAGCCAAGCTTATAAACAAATGTCACAACAACTGCGTCATGCTTATTCTTTTTATCAGCAATATACTTTAACTATGCAGATATAACTATAGGTTATAAATACTGATTTATCAAAATCTCAGCAATTTGCACACTATTTAATGCCGCCCCTTTTCGCACATTATCGGATACTACCCACATATCCAGCCCTCTTTCATGAGAAATGTCTTCACGAATCCGGCCAACATAGGTAGCGTCATGGTTTGCACCTTCGGTCACAGCAGTCGGATAACCACCATCTTCTCGCGTATCCATCACCTCAACACCCGCTGCATTAGCTAACAACTCGGTGGCTTTTTCTACAGAAATTTTTTCTTTTGTTTCTATATGCAAAGCTTCCGAGTGGCCATAAAAAACAGGCACACGAACGGCGGTAGGATTAACCATAATGGCATCATCTTCAAATATCTTGCGTGTTTCCCAGACCATTTTCATTTCTTCTTTGGTGTATCCATTATCCATAAATACATCAATTTGCGGCAGCACATTAAAAGCAATCTGTTTTGGATAAACTTCACATTCAACGGGTTTAGCGTTTAACAACCTCGCTGTCTGAGTGGCCAGTTCTTCAATCGCCTCTTTGCCGGTTCCGGAAACCGCCTGGTACGTTGCGACATTGATTCGCTCAATACCAACCGCATCATAAATCGGTTTTAAGGCAACCAGCATTTGAATAGTTGAACAGTTAGGGTTAGCAATGATGCCTCGATTTGTATGGTCGGCGATCGCATGTGGATTCACTTCTGGAACAACCAACGGAATATCATCGTCATAACGAAACTGCGAAGTATTATCAATGACGACACAACCAGCCGCGGCGGCGATGGGTGCGTATTTTTCAGAGATAGACGCACCTGCAGAGAACAGTCCAATTTGCGCTTTTGAAAAATCAAATTTATCCAGGTCCTGTACTACCAGTGTTTTATCACCAAATTCAACACGTTTACCAGCGGAACGACTGCTTGCTAAAGCATAAACCTGGCCGACAGGAAACTTACGTTCTGCCAGAATAGACAACATGGTTTCGCCAACTGCACCAGTGGCACCAACCACCGCAACATCATATGTTTTACTCATAATTTTTTTCGCTAAATAACTTTAAAAAAATATCATCCGTAAATGAAGGTAAATAAAAACTTTACAGAGTTTGTAACACTTGCCATCATTTGCACAATTTAATGTGTTAAGGGTGCCACATTAATCGCTTGCGCCCTTTTCTATAATTCAGCACTACAATTCAGCCAATACGGCTTCGCCCATTTCCTCGGTACCAACTTGTTTACATCCTTCTGCCATAATATCAGGGGTGCGCAAACCTTTATCTAAAACCTTACCTACCGCCGCATCAATTTCATCAGCAAGTTCAGCGTGATCCAGACTGTAGCGCAACATCATGGCTACCGATAATATAGTCGCCAAAGGATTAGCGACGTCTTTACCTGCAATATCAGGCGCCGAACCATGAATAGGTTCATACATACCTTTAGCGTTCGCGTCCAGCGACGCTGATGGCAACATGCCGATTGACCCCGTCAGCATTGCAGCAGCATCAGACAATATGTCACCGAACATATTTTTAGTCACCATGACATCAAACTGCTTAGGCCATTTCACTAATTGCATGGCAGCGTTATCAACATACATGTGGCTCAATTCAACCTCCGGATAGTCTTGACCATTTCTGCTAACGACTTCACGCCACAACTCCGAAACCTCAAGAACGTTTGCTTTATCAACAGAGCACAAACGCTTACCGCGTTTCATCGCAATATCAAATGCAACACGACTAATACGGTCAATTTCGCTTTCTTTATAAACCAGTGTATTAAAACCTTTACGTTCACCAGATGCATCGGTTTCGATACCGCGCGGTTCACCAAAATAAATACCGCCGGTTAATTCACGCACGATCATGATATCCAGGCCTGATACAACTTCTGGCTTTAAGGAAGACGCCGCAGCCAGTTGCGGGTACAAAATCGCCGGCCGCAAATTGGCAAACAATTCCAGCTCCGAACGCAAAGCCAGTAAGCCGCGCTCCGGACGAAGTTCCCGTGCCAGGCCATCATATTGCGGGCCACCAATTGCACCGAATAAAATTGCATCAGAAGCTGTTGCCAGCGCCAATGTTTCATCTGGCAACGGTTTTCCCGCTGCATCATAACCCGCACCGCCCACAGGGGCCTGTTCCAGCTCAACATCAAGACGGCCACTGTCTTTATAGTGATTTAAAATCTTAACGGCTTCAGCAACAATTTCTATTCCGATACCATCACCTGGCATCACAGCAATTTTTAAACTCATGTTTCTCTCTAAAAATAAGCACCAAAAGGGGCCTAAAAAATGGATATTTATTATACGCTACTTTGTAATTCCGAACTAAATTTAAAGCACTTGTTTAGCGCAGACCCGGCACGCCTGCAGGCGCGCGCTAAACTGCGTTAAAGAATATCGTTTAAAACAACCAGGGTGCCGTTCGTTTTCTATTATCTTCATAAACTTTTATATCATCTGCATGCTCCAGCGTTAAAGCGATGTCATCCAGACCGTTTAACATACAGTGTTTACGAAAGTCATCTATCTCAAAACTGGCGACTATTTCACCATCACAACTGACTGTCTTAGCCGCAAGATCAATAGAAATTTGCAAGCCCTGGTGACCGGCTACACGTTTAAACAAGTCATCAACAATGTTCGCATCCAGAGCTATAGGCAACAAACCGTTCTTAAAACTGTTATTGTAAAAAATATCAGCAAAACTCGGCGCAATCACGGCACGAAAACCAAAATCATCTAATGCCCATACCGCATGTTCGCGAGAGGAACCGCATCCAAAGTTTTCACGCGCAAGCAAAATCGTGGCTTTATCATATGGCGGCTGGTTTAAAATAAAATCCGGATTAATACGGCGACTTGCATTATCAATTTCCGGCCCGCCCTGATCGAGATAACGCCAGTCATCAAAAGCATTAGCACCAAAACCTGAACGTTTAATCGATTTTAAAAACTGTTTTGGAATAATCGCATCCGTATCGACATTCGGTCGATCCAGTGGTGCGACTATTCCAGTATGCTGGGTAAATGCCTGCATAATATTTATTAACTCCGGCTTTCGTTATTAATATTGGTAAAATGGCCATTAATGGCGGCTGCCGCAGCCATCGCCGGACTCACCAAATGGGTACGCCCGCCCTGCCCCTGCCTGCCTTCGAAATTACGATTTGAGGTTGAGGCACAACGCTCGCCTGGTTGCAGACGATCCGCATTCATTGCCAGACACATTGAACAACCCGGTTCACGCCATTCAAAACCTGCTTCAATAAAAACTTTATCCAGACCTTCTTTTTCAGCCTGTTTTTTCACCAGACCTGAGCCCGGAACAACCATGGCCAGTTTAATGTTAGCCGCTACCTTATTACCCTCGGCAACACGTGCCGCTTCACGTAAATCTTCGATGCGTGAATTCGTGCATGAACCGATAAACACTTTATCAACATTGATTTCAGTCATCGGTGTTCCTGCTTCCAGACCCATATAGGCCAGCGCTTTACGCATACCATCGGCTTTAACTTTATCGCTGACAGCGTCAGGATCTGGCACCAGCGCATCAATCGCTACCACCATTTCCGGGGAGGTACCCCAGGTAACCTGCGGTTTAATGTCTGCAGCATTTAGGCGTACTATTTTATCGAAAAATGCACCCTCATCACTGTGCAAGGTTGCCCAGTAAGCTTCGGCTTTTTTCTGCATTTCACCCGTTGGTGAAAATGGACGGCCTTTCACATAGTCTATGGTGGTCGCATCAACAGCGACCATACCTGCTCGCGCACCGCCTTCAATTGCCATATTACAAACCGTCATACGGCCTTCAATGGACAGGGCGCGAATAGCATCACCGCCAAACTCAATAGCATAACCCGTCCCCCCCGCAGTGCCGATTTCACCAATGATGGCTAACACGATATCTTTTGCAGTGATCCCCGGCTGCACTTCACCGTCGACCGATACCAGCATATTCAAACTCTTGTTTTGCATTAAACATTGCGTGGCCAGTACATGCTCCACTTCTGATGTGCCAATACCAAAAGCCAATGCACCAAACGCACCATGGGTAGAAGTGTGCGAGTCACCGCAAACTACCGTCATACCCGGTAACGTCGCACCCTGTTCAGGGCCAATCACATGCACAATACCCTGACGCTGATCCGACATATCAAATTCAGTTAAACCGAACTCCACGCAGTTACTGTCCAGCGTTTCAACCTGTAATTTCGCAACCGGATCAACAATACCCAGACTGCGATCGGTAGTGGGTACATTATGGTCAGGCACAGCAATAATAGAACTGCTTCGCCATGGTTGACGTCCGGCAAGTCGCAAGCCCTCAAATGCCTGCGGCGAAGTCACCTCGTGTACCAGGTGACGGTCGATATACAATAAAGCGGTGCCGTCATCTTCGACACGTACCACATGGTCATCCCATAACTTGTCGTAAAGTGTTTTTACGCTACACATAATCATTACTCATAAGATTCTCTCCAGGGCACATTTAACAAGATTAATGCTATTATTCATATAAAACAAATTCATATTTTTTATAATATTCATTACTTTTAGCTATATACAAAAAGACGAAAAAATCAGGCTGCTCATTAAAAAAAAGGTCGCAGCATCTAAAGAATAAGCAATGGCAAATCTACGATGGACATACATAATATTCGTGCATTTTTGATGGTGGCAAAAACCGGTTCTTTCTCCCGTGCCGCCGAAAAGCTGTTCATTACCCAACCAGCAATCAGCAAACGAATTTCTACGCTGGAATTGACTCTTGACTGCCAGCTGTTTGACCGGCTTGGCAAGACTGTCCAGCTCACTCAAGCGGGGGCAGCCATCATCCCGAGTTATCAGCGCATAATGGCAGAAATTGATGAAACAAAACACATCATCAGCACCTTGAGAACACAGGTCAGCGGCCATCTCAAATTTGGCACCAGCCATCATATAGGGCTGCACCGCCTGCCGCCACTGTTACGCCAATACACCAGGCTCTACCCTGATGTTGAACTTGATGTTCAGTTCATGGATTCAGAACAGGCAGCGGCATTAATATTAGAAGGCAGCATCGAACTGGCACTGGTTACCCTGGCCGATAACATCGAAAAGCCATTAACCATGATACCTGTGTGGACAGATAACATGCTGTGCGTTGCCGCTAAAGATCACGTATTAGCAAAACAGAAAAAAGTGACAAAAAAACAATTAGCGGCACACGGCGTGCTACTGCAATCACACAGCACACATACACGAGAGATAATAGATCGGGCGTTAAAACTGGACGCTAATATAAAAATCATTATGGAGTCCAACTACCTTGAAACCATCAAGGCGATGATTCAAAACGGTTTAGGCTGGGGCGTATTACCAGAATCCATGATTGATAACTCACTGTGCAAATTAAAGATCAAAGATGTAAAAATGGAAAGACATTTGGGCGTGTTGTTGCACAATTCAAGAACCTTATCGAGCTCTGCCAATGCACTGCTGGAAACACTGAAAAAGTCTAAACAGTAGCGCCCAATATAAGCCTGTTAAATAAAAGCATTATTTTTGCCGCGAAGGACGCAAAGAGCACGAAGAAAAATTTTTTATCTCAAAGCAATATTATTTGCTTTTGCGTCCTTTGCATCCTTTGCGTCCTTTGCGGAAAAATATTTTTAGTTTTTAATCGTAGGTCAAAAGTGGCAGTGAAAAACACGAAACAATATCATTTTCTATTGCGTCTTTTGCGTCCTTCGCGGCAAAGTTATTTTTATTTTTTATACGTCGAATCCGTGTTTTATTAGATGCAGCTGTTCATGCCTGCGGCACACAAATACACTGAGGAAACAATTTCTCCCAGTTTGATATTGCCGCTTCCATACAACCCTCTTCCTCGCTCTTAAGCGCTTGCAGGGTGACGAGATAAGAGCTTTTAACATGTATCATGGCATGAACAAGCTCTTCAAGTTCACTCAAACCCTCAACCTGCAAACTCAAATTTGCCGGGTCATGTTTTCTGAGTGCAACGTCAGCAAGAATCGCTCTAAATATATAACTAATCGCTGCTGGATAAGTTTGTATTTCGTAACCTGCAAGAACATCCTTAACCAGAAGCTCAAGAAAGTAACCGTTAAATATATTGCCACACAAACGATTCCAGGTTTTCATCATCCTGACCACATGCACCAGCTTCCCCTGATGCTCACTGTTTGCTCTGCCAAATTGATTCTTGTAGCCTAGCGAATCGTATTCCACCCAATCATTCCAGCCAACAGCAGGTACTAAATAATGGTGCTCATCCGTTATAAACCCGGGCTGTACCCTGAACTCGAAGTTCTCAATAGGCACATACACGGATTCTGTCTTTTCATCGAAAAGGCTGCCTGGATATTTTGCGCGCAATGTAAGATCGAGTTTTTTCAATAAGTCAGCAGGACGAAATTCTGAACGATGCTTTTGATTAAACAGCACTAACATATCCACCACACTCTCATTAAGAGGTGAAACCATGGTATTGCGCGCAAAAGCACCGGGAAGAACGGTCGTAAATTTACTTATATATTGCCCCAGATAGGCCTCAATAGCTGCCTGACAACGACTCACCGAAGTGTACTCAAAAAGTGACGGCTCTATGTTATTTGCCAGTAACTCAAAACTACTCACTACATCACTTTTACCATTACCCGACATATATAAATCCATTAAAAATATTGTTCTAAGCTGTTACGCTCCTTAGCGCATATGAAATTAACTATAGCAGCGATACAGAAAAAATTTAATCCGGCGGCCGAATAAACTTCCACACAATGCCCAGCGCCAAAAGGGTACAGCACGAGGCAAATACAAATAACACGCCCGCACCCCAGCGATCCCAGACCAGACCACTGATGAGGCTGCCAACAGCCACGCCAGCGCCAAAACTGACACTGGAATATAACGCCTGCCCTCTGCCCTGATGGCTGCCGGTGAAATAGTCATGCACCAGTGAAATACCGACTGAATGAAATACACCAAAGGAAAAAGCATGAATAAGCTGCGCCAGAAATAACATCGTTAAATCAGTCACAAAAAAACCAATCATCAGCCATCGAATGGTGGTCAGAATTAATGTCACAATAAGCAGTTTGCGCGCGCCAAAAACAGGCAGCAAACGAGACATCAACAAAAAAACCATTATTTCTGCAAGCACACCCACGGCCCACAGCACACCGATCATGTACGAGCTGTAACCTTGCTCTTCAAGAAAGATGGTGTAAAAAGTATAATACGGCCCATGACTGCACAACATTAAAAAACTAACGGCTAAAAACGCCAGCACCTTCGGCTGCTTAATGACATGCCAGATAGGTGAGTGATCAGGATGCGGCGTGTTTAATTTTTCCGGCACGACAAAGCTTGTTAAGGCAATAATGACAAAAGTAATCAACACCACCAGAGGAATCAGCTCGGTACCATAACTTTCTAATAAACCTCCCATTATCACCACGATAACGATGAAACCCAGTGAACCCCATAAACGAATCATGCTGTAACGATGCGTATCATTACCCAGGTGGTTAAGCGTCATGGCTTCAAACTGCGGTAACGTCGCATTCCAGAAAAAACTGAACAACACCATGGCAAAGCTTAACCACCAAAGCTGCTGACTAACAAAGACCAGTGAAAAACTCAACAATGCCAGGACGCTGGCGAGACGAATAATAAACATCGAGCGACGAGTATGATCGGCAAGCCAGCCCCAGATGTAAGGTGCAATAAGTTTGGTAGCAGGCAGGATGGCGACAAGGCCGCCAATAGTCAGACTGTTATAACCGAGCGACTTTAAATACAGGCTCCAGTAAGGTACCAGCACGCCGAGTGAAGCAAAGTAGAAAAAATAGAAGCCACTGAGCCGCCAGTAAGGAATACCCGCTTTAACCATCGATTAAACCAGCGATTAAATAAATAGAAACAGCTTTGTCAAAACTGTTTATGTGCGCGATGGAATAACAGGTGTCTGCGAATGCACATCCATATTCTGACCGCGTTGCCGCAACAGATGATCACATAACACAATGGCCAGCATTGCCTCACAAATAGGCGTGGCACGAATAGCGACACAGGGATCATGACGGCCATGAGTAACAACATCCGTGGCATGGCCTTCTACATCGACCGTGTCACCTGAAAGGCGAATACTGGAGGTCGGCTTGAATGCTGTGTGAGCAACGACATCCTGGCCTGAAGAGATACCGCCTAATACACCACCGGCATGATTTGTTTTAAAACCTTGCGGGGTCATTTCATCACGAAACTCGGTACCTTTGGCAGCAACGCAGCCAAAACCATCACCGACTTCAACACCTTTGGCCGCATTTATACCCATCATGGCATGTGCAATATCGGCATCCAGACGATCAAATACCGGCTCGCCCAAACCCGGTGGCACTCCCTCTGCAACCACGGTTATTTTTCCACCGACCGAATTGCCTTCTTTGCGCAGCGCATCCATATAGGCTTCAAGTTCGGGGACCAGCGAGGCATCACCACAGAAAAATGCATTATTATTAATTTCATTCTTATCCACCATCGGCATGGCAATCGGGCCGAGTTGCGACATGTAACCATAAATTTCTATGCCATAACGGTCTTTAAGAAATTTTTTGGCAATACCGCCGCCGGCAACGCGCATTGCTGTTTCGCGTGCTGAGGAACGACCACCACCGCGATAATCTCGAATACCGTATTTTTGCTGGTAGGTATAATCAGCATGACCGGGACGAAAGCGGTCCATAATATTGCCGTAATCTTTTGAACGCTGGTCGGTATTCTCAATCAACAAACCAATACTGGTACCCGTGGTTTTACCTTCGAAGACACCTGAGAAAATTTTTACTTTATCCTCTTCCCGGCGCTGCGTGGTATGACGCGAAGTACCGGGTTTTCGACGATCAAGATCAATTTGCAAATCCTCTTCACTTAGCTCGATTCCCGGCGGACAACCATCAACAATTCCGACCAGCCCGGCACCGTGCGACTCACCTGCGGTGGTTAAACTAAACAGCTTTCCTATTGTGTTTCCTGACATATAACCAACTTAACGTTTATTCTTCAAAAACTAAATATTAACACGCCAAATATGCTGATGATTATGTATATTTTATGCAGACAGGCAATTAGACCCGTTAAACATTCAGCGCAGAGCTCAAAATCAGCCTGATAGCTATCCAGCTGTTCAGCGGTTAAGACAAACACACCGTCGCCACCAAACTCAAATTCTACCCAGAAAAACGGCAGCTGCGGTAAAATCTTCTCTAACGCCGGTTGCGAATAACCAACTTCGACCACCAGTATACCTTCATCGCTTAAATAATCTCTTGCCTGCTGCAACATGGGCAATACAATATCCATACCCGTTTCACCTGCAGACAGCGCCAGAGAACCCGGTTCAAAAGCAAACTCAGCCGCTAATTGCCTCCATTTCCTGCGTTGACACGTAAGGCGGATTACTGACGATAATGTCATAAGGTTTTTTATCAATAGACTCAAACAGGTTGGACTCAATTAAATTAAGCCGCTCCTGCAAGCCATGCTTCTGGCGATTGATCTCGGCCACTGCTAATGCATCCGCTGAAATATCACTGGCATCAACCTGGGCATGCTCAAATGCATAAGCACAGGCAATGGCAATACAGGCGCTGCCGGTGCACAAATCCAGCACATTATGGACCTGATCGGGTGATATCCACGGTGAAAATTGCTGCTGTATCATTTCGGCAATCGGTGAACGCGGGATCAATACCCGCTCATCGACATAAAAACTCAAACCGGCAAACCAGGCTTCATTCGTAATATAAGCTGCGGGTTTACCTTGTTCGATACGCTGTTGAAACAGGCCAAGCACATGCAGGCGCTCATCCATGGTCAGTACACAATCAAAATAATCATCACTGAAATCAGGCGGTAAATGCAAGGCGCTTAAACACAAATAAACCGCTTCGTCGATGGCACTTGGCATACCCTGAACAAAATTCAGCTCGTGCCGCGTTAAACTGGCTGGTACCCCAGCGAATGAGGTCGCGCAGGGTGACTAAATCAATGAGCAATTTCACGTTTATTTATCATCGTTATATTGTACACAATAATCTATATCCGAAAGCGACTTCCATGCCCGGGGATTAGCGCTTATAATCTAACCCTAATATTCATATTGAAGCCCGTCATGAACAAAACTTTATTCTTACTACTATTACTTTCATCAATTTATCTAACTCCGGCGACGGCTGAAGAGAAAAATCCGGAAAGTGTGCTGCTAATCGAAAACGCGTGGATTGCAGAAGCGCCACCAGTCAGCAAAGTTATGGTTGCTTATATGACAATAAAAAATACGGCTTCGCAGGCGATAGAAATAGTACGGGCAGAGTCCAAAATATACAGCAGCATTGAATTTCATGAAACAAAACACGAAGATGGCATGGCAAGAATGCTAAGGCATGACAGCCTGACAATTCCGGCCGCTAGCAGCATTCAACTAAAACGTGGCGGCAAACATTTAATGTTATTCAATCCCACAAAACCTTTAAAAGCGGGTGACAGTGTCATAATAAAACTTACAACAAAAAACAATAACAGCGAAACCGTTTCAGTCCCTGTTGTAAAGTCACAATTTTAATCTCTGCGTAAAACAAAACATTTAAATGAAACAAAAACTGCTCGCGTCGCTTTTTTATATCCTTCCTCACCACGCTATTTCATGGCTAATGTTCAAAGGTGCACGTATTCGCTGGAAACCGCTGAAAAATATTATCATTGGAAGCTATACCCATTTACACCCGGTAAACATGCATGAAGCCATTGAACAGGACATGTATGCCTATGAGTCACTCAATGCGTTTTTTACCCGGGCATTAAAGCCTGAGTGTCGCCCTTTTGATGAAAATGAAGACAACTGGATATGCTCCGGTCGACGGCTCAGTAAGCCAGGCAGAAGCGATTAAAAACGGCCGCATTTTTCAGGCCAAAGGTCACGATTACAATTTACTGGAACTCGTTGGTGGCGATAAAAAACTGGAGGCTGACTTTTAAAAACGGAAAGTTTGCCACCTTGTATTTATCACCAAAAGACTATCATCGCATTCACATGCCCACCAACGGCACACTTCAGCACATGCAGTATATTCCCGGGCGTTTGTTTAGTGTCGCGCCATTTACTGTCAACCATATTCCACGACTGTTTGCTCGAAATGAACGTTGTGTCTGCTACTTCGAAACGGCAGCAGGGCCCGATGGCAATGATACTGGTAGGCGCAATTAATGTATCAGCCACAGAAACTGTCTGGCATGGCCTGGTTACCAGCAAAGCTAAAAGCATCAAACGGTTTGATTACAGCGGCAAGAATATTACACTTAAACGTGGTGAAGAAATGGGTCGCTTTAATTTAGGATCCACCGTCATCATTTTATCTAGCCGGCAAATGAAGTTAGATGAAAAAATTATTGCTGAGTCTGAAATTAAACTTGGCCAGTGCCTGGCGACACCGAACGACATACAAACGATTAACTGAGTTTAATTAAACCGCTTATTCGAGTTCCTTGACGGTAGACTTTACTGCCTTCAGGGTTTCCACTACCGGCTCATCACTGCGAACATCATCAGGGCCTGACTTTTCCAGCTGCTCTATTTCACCGGAAGGTCGAGTATAACGATCATTCATCGCCTGAATAAGCTCACTGGCATCTGCAGTTACTTCTGCTAATACACGTTTAGAGCGCATTGACCAGCCAACAGGCATAGGCCTGAAAATACTACGCAACGGCTGTGTATTTTTCAGAAATGCCTGCTTAATATTTCCTGCCAGGGTATTGCCTTCACGATGTTTGCCCGCCAGGCTTTTATCAATAACAATTTTACTGACAAGTTTTTTAGCGACCACTTTTGCGGCAAAGCTGCGCACAGTAAAATGTACAATGGCAAAGCCCAAAACAGTTAACCCCAACTTTATTGAAGAAAGGATAGTTGCCTCTGTAAAATCGTAAGAGAACAAAGCCCATGAGTCAAACATCTGGCCCAGTACTAATAATACAACTATAAATAGAGCGACTGCTACAGCATCCAGCGTTAAAACCAGTTTTAGCCATTGCGTCATCGCCTGTTTAACCATCGGTACCACCTGATGTTCAATATCGGTAGCTATGGTTTCAAGTGCACCGACAATCCGATATGAACGTTCAACTTCAACCTGGTGTATACGTTCAAAAATCGCCGCTTTATCCTGCTCGCATTTTTTCTCGAAGCGCTGACGTACTGCGACATCCTCAATCGGCACCGCAACATCTTTATTGTAAATGGTATAAAAACGTCCGGCAGTCAGGCCTTTTGCCGCGAGCGCCCGCTGCCACGAGGCAACCACAGCTTCCGGGTTATCTTCCTGCGCAGCGGTATCAATCTGATTAAGAATGTACAGGAATTTTTCTGAATCACTGCGAATAATTGTGTTACCCACCAGGTGATCGAGTGTATCGTGCATAGCACCGGGTTCAGGAT
The DNA here is from genome assembly GCA_963768125.1 of uncultured Gammaproteobacteria bacterium. GTDB lineage: Bacteria > Pseudomonadota > Gammaproteobacteria > SZUA-229 > SZUA-229. Next base: position 264,466 of record CAVYHC010000026.1, on the reverse strand, counting down.
GCCTGGCATCAAAAAACACCAGCACCAGATCCGATAAATCAACAATATGATCTGTTAATCGTAAAATTGCATTGCGCTGCTCATCAGCATCAAAGCCCGGGGAATCAATGATGATTTTTCCGCTCAACTTATCCGAATGTGAAGTTTTCATTTGCAGATAAGCATCAATGCGCCGGCCCTCACCACTCGCTACTTTATCAATTTCATCACTCATCTGATAAAAAGGAAAACGCGGATCGGAGTTTAATGCCACACCAGGTAAAACACGATGATCCTTACTGTTACTGTAGGTTACAACAGTAAATTTATCATCAACCGCCTGATTGCCAGTGAGCTGTAATTTGTCACCTAAAAAATTATTTATAAATGATGACTTACCCGCTGAGAAAGTCCCCAGTATGGAGACTAACGGCCACCACGGAATGCTGGTTGCGTAAGACTCTCTGGTCTCCAGCAAGCCCATTTTATAGGCAACTGTATCAAGCCTTTTAAACCGGGAAACCACATCAAGCAACAGCGGATGCTCATTGTTTAAGTGCGTTTCCAGCTTCGCTAATCGTTCTCGAATGGATTTATCCGGACGATTTAACATGGCAAATAGAACCTGCTGCTTAACTCATTAAGCGTTAATTAAATGTTGACTATTTTTTTACTGATAGCGGATTCACAGCAGGTAGATTGTTTACCTGCCATACATTTTTAGTCTCGCTATTTTTCAGCGGTGTAGCCCGCTGTTTACTATTATTTTCTTGAGACAAGGATTTCACTGGCTTTTTTTTTAACCCTTTTCTGGCTGGTGCTTTGACTTGCGAATTAGCAGCAGGCTGCGCCCTGGGCGCCGAATAAAGATATGGCTGCGTATTGTAAGCTGGCCACACTGGTGATGGCGCCAAAGGTCGAGGCACGTTCGAGGATGAACTAAATGGCATAACGTCATTCATCATACCCAATGGGCCACTTGACACAGTACGGTTCATGCCACCGATATCACGCTGCATGCCATAAACTGAACGATTCATACTACCGATATTGTGCGTCATACTTTGTATATTATTACTCATCGGCGTCAAGGTATTCATTTGGCCAGACATAGAACTAATCTCTGTAGACATGCCATCAATATTGCCCGTCATATTATCGATACTGCCCGTCATCATATTTAAATCTTTGGTCATACGCGGCATAGCATCAGATACAATCACCGCCATATGTGTTACCGACTGTGACAGCACTGCAATATCATGCGTTAATCGATAAATTAAAAAGAAACCGTATCCCGCTAACAGTACAAACGCAAACAAAGACGGGTAAACCACCATTTCCCAACGTCTGGCACTGCTGTCAAATGTATTAGCCAGGCGCTCTAGCGGGTCTTGTGGCGGGTCACTGACGTATGATTTCTCCAGTATTTTTTGCTGCGCACGCAATTTGGCTTCATGTGCCCGTGCTTTTAAATCTTCGACACCTTGCTTAGACTTAATCGCATTATCAGCCGTTAGTTTATCTAAATCACTAATCTTTTTTGCGGCCGCTTTTATGTCAGAATCATTCGAGGCGGCAGCTTTTGCTGTTGCAGCAGTTGCAGCAGTTGAAGTCTTAGCCGCTGTTTCTTCAGTAGCGACGGATTGGGCTGACGATGCAGCAGCTGACTCTTTTTTAGCATTATCATTGCTGACATTTTCGTCGGTACTTTTGGCATCGACTGCTGGTTTTACCGCTGTCTTGTCAGTGGATTCATCATCCACCGTTTTATTCGTGGTCATCTCAAAAATCGCCTTCAGCGCCGCGATTCATAATATCCAGAATAATATCTTTAACACCTTCTGCTTCTTCTTTTAATTCCGCAGGTAATGGTTTTCCGCCATAAATCATGGCATCCATATTTAAGGAATATAACCAGAGCTTGCCCTGTTTATCTTCAACCAGGCTGACACGACAGGGGAGAATAAGCAGAATACGCATCACTGTATTCAAGCATTTGTGCTGCAGTAAGCGCATTACAAAACATATAAATCTTCAGGAAACGTGATTTTTCACCGGACATTGCTTCAATCTGGCCAGACAAAGGAAGCTCGCCAACATTTTTAATATTGTGCTCATTGGCAACAAACTTCATGGTTTCTTCAACATCGGCCACAGTCAAATCTTCATTCACTGCAACCTTCCAAACCATCGCTTCAGCAGCATTACCTGTTTCAATAACCTTGGTCATCATTTCACTGTAAACATCAACGGCTTTTTCATCGAATGCATCAAAATTCTGCACCATTGGCGCCAATTTCACTGCAGCATAAATTGCAATAACAACGGTAATAAAACCGACTAATGCAAATAAATTACGTAACGCATAAAACATTATATAAACCTCTAAATCGTATTAATTAACAGAACCCGGTGAAGATGAATCAATGAGTTTTTTTAACTCATCCGCTTTTGATTTATCTAAATTGCGCAGCAAACCCATCAAGCTTCTTGCACGATTAACCTGTCCTTTTCTCACTAAAATTGCTGCTGCTTCAAAATAGGCATTTGCTGCCTGCTGTTTCTTTCCCTGATTAAAATAAACATTGCCTAACTCACCATAAGCATCAAAGTTATTTTCGGTATTATCAATAACATTCTGATAGCTTTTTTCTGACAACTCATAGTTACGCTGATAAAACGATTTTCGTGCTGTTTTCCAGCTTTCCCTGACATCGCTGCCAAGCTGCACTTCTTTAACTGTATCGTTATCAAGCACTGCTTCTTTGGCTAAATCGTTATCAAGCTGTGCGGCTTTGACGACATGGCCTTGTTGATCAACATTACTCAGCTGCTTCTCTAGCTCATCTGAGATAAATGTTTCGCTTGCGCCGGTATTTACCGGTGCCACAGGCTGCGACTCGTTATTTATCTGAGATGGCGCACTGTCTCCGCTTGCTGCCGGTACTGTTTTGTCAGCAGAAACACTGCCCTGCGGTATTACCGGGGTCTTTGACAGTCCAGTATCGGCAGAGTTCAGCGTAACTTGTCCGTCGTTATAGCCAGAACTAATATTCACTGCTTGCTGCTGCTCACTTCTACCGCCTGCAGCAATATTATCATTTCCAGTTTGCACGTCCGTCACACTTTTCTCGGCTGCCACTTTCTGGGCCGGCTCAACCTCCATTTCAACGGTGTTTTCGGCAACTGGCGCAGTGCTCTGTGCAGATAACTGACGGCTGCTCTGATCAACAGACGTAGCGGAATACCCTGTGTCACCCATCTGCGCATCACTGGCAGAGTCTTGCTGTGTCAAGGCACGCTCGTCATTTGACCGCTCTTCACTGGACTGGCTTTCACTGGACTGGCTTTCACTGGGCTGGCTTTCACTGGGCTGGCTTTCACTGGATTCGTCGTCACTTGACTCTTCCTGATTAATCTTGGCCTGCTTATCTTTGACTGCGTCAACAAACTCTGCAACCACAACAAATTCATCGGAAAGATAAGAAACGGCTTTTCCTACCGGCGTGTCTTCACCGGCCAGGTTTCCCCAGAACATATAGCCATATATAACTGCCACAATTAACAAGATAAGAAAAGTATGACTTAATAACCAACGAATAATTTTCATATCATTACCTCTAACATAACGTAAGATTAAAACGCAACATATTCTCCACCGACAATATAACGGTTTCGATGACTGCTAGCGTCCCCTCAATCCAGCAAAGTCGCCAGTATTTTCATTTCTTTTGAAGCCTTACCCATTGGGTCAAGCTCGAACACACCCAGCCCTTCACTAAATGATCGACGGTATGCCGTACGTTGATGCAGACGTATATCCACGCATTTAATGCCCTGCATCATTTTCAGCGCCTGCTCGGCTTCATCTGTTTCGCGAACACCCAGATGAGTATCCGCGCGATTAATAAATCCCAAAACTTCTGTTTTCTTGTCCGCATTCAAACTATTGGCAACAATTTTTAAAAAGCGTTGCGTCGACCAGATATCCGCCTGACTTGGTTGCACGGGAATCAGTATCCGGTCTGCCAGTGAAATTGCTTTTTCCATCGCAAGCATGTTACTGGCGCTTATATCAACAATAATCGGCTGTTTATTTTTTTTATCACTGACTCTCTCTTCAAGTTCCGCGATATCTGTTGAAACCTCAAACATTGGCTCATAGCCATCTTCTTCCCGGACCTCGCATACATCGACCAAGGTACATTGCGGATCAAAATCAAAGGCCTTGACTCCTGCTTTGTCATGCGCCAGCCAAACGGCCAGATTAAACGCAACGGTACTTTTTCCAGTACCCCCTTTTAAATTCCCAACAACTGTCAACATAAACAATGGCCCGATAATATTAATTTTATAATTTTAATTCTTATTAATATCAACGCTTGATGACCTAAATCAAGCGACTGATCAATTTATTTTATTCTGCTGTTTTGCTCGCCAGATTTTTGACTTTATCCCGCTTAGCCGTTTGAATATCCGTCTGAATATCCATTTTTATTGATTCATCAAACAAAGCGTAATCTTTGGGTACGGTAAATAATTTTTCACTCACCTTGCCCACTTTAATATTTCGCAGCTCATCAATAACATTATTTTGATATTCCTGTTTGACCACGATATCCAGCTCATTATCATACCACTGTGTGCCCTTTTGTTGCTCGCCTGTGGCACTATACGCTAGCATCGTCAGTTTTCTAACCTTACGATTATTAACTTCCTGGTCATCTACCATTGTTACGCGTAATCCTGATCCGTCAGAATTCTCCTGGCGAAGTATATTTTTATATTTAGAATCAATCCACTGAAAGATATGGAAATCATCGCCATTGTTATTTACTGTAATTAACCATTTATCAGCCGAGCGGCCATCAATTTCTGCGCTCTTGAGAAAAACACATTCGGCAGCGAAAATCTGCTTGCAGGGATCGGTATTTCTCTTACTTTTACTGCCTGCAACATTGTTTTCATTGCCTGGCATTTCCTTTTCCAGATACCATTTATTTACATTATCCAACCAGATAATCTTGTGGTTTTTGTTATCAAAAATCTGCGCCATTGCGACATCGTCTTCGATGTACTCAAAGCGCACATTGCCATCCAGCCAGAATATCTTTGCCTGACTAACACTTTCACCACGTATTTGAACAGCATCAGCGGTAAATGATGCTGCAGATAAAGGTGCAGCGTAAGCTGCATATATGAATGTAATAAGAATTAATAATTTTTTCATCACTATCAGATAAAAAAGCGGTGCCTAAGCGGCACCGCTTTATTATTTAAACGCTTACTGTGCTGGCGCAGGCTGTGGCGCAGCAGGTGGCTGAGCGTATGGGCCAGGACCATAACCATAACCAGGACCAGGACCGTATTGACGACCATATCCACGATTACCATAACCGCTATTATAACCACTGTTATTGTCCCAGCGATTATCCATGTTGTTATAACCACTGCCAGAGTAATTCTGACGGGTATCACCACGACCACGACCACTTCCTTTGCCGCTCATACTAAAGTCAAAATTACCGTCCATTTCACCATCACCGGAACCGGAACCGTCGCCATAACCAGATCCATAACCATCATTATTCCAACGGTTGTTATTATTCCAGTTACTGTTATTGCTGCTATTATTGTCCCAGGGACCGTTCCAGCCAGCGTTAACTGGCATTGATGCCAGGCCAAATCCAAGAGCAGAAGTTAACACTGCAATTTTTACCATTGTTTTCATATTGTACGCCTCTTTACTACCCTCATTGAATACAGCATTGAATCGAGGGAACAACTCAACACCCAGTTTTACCTGCTTATCTATATAATCAAGATAATCTATACACTATACCCCTGTTAATAACTAGAATCCAATCATATAGTTGCGCTAACTATTGTCAGTTTCGATTGGGTATAAATGTAAACGGATTAAAAACATCATTACTGTAACTATTGTTATTTGTTGAAGGCACATGAATGGGCGGTAAACCACCCATCGCTGCACCTGGAACCAGTGGGTCTACCCCGGGTAACGAACCTGGCAGCGACCCCGGTAAAGATTCACCGCGATAGATGAGGCCCTGGTGTACTGCCCCAGGGTGATACGGCCTGCGTATTGTATAATGGATTCGTCATACCCATGCCATACGATGGCGCACCGTAATAGCCTTGCCCGGGCATGCTGTATCCAGGCCGTACAGGCATACCCCTATTCTGCAATAACTGATTATATTGTTGCTGTCCGGGCATTAACTGTGTTTGCGTCTGTTGCTGCTTTATCGAATCGAGAATCTCGGGGGTAACAAATTTCCCCTGCACTTTCTGCTCATATTTAAAACGCTTATCCTGATTATTCGTTAACGGGCGAAAATCCTGCGTTTCTTTTTGAGTCTCTGGCAAGGCCCAGGGATTAGCCTGCCCCGCGACTAATATCGACGGATATTGAGACGATGACTGTAACGCAACATTGTCTGCGGCTACCGATGTAGCTATTGCTGCCAGTATAGCTAACATCCTGCTGGCAGAATATTTTAAAAAGATTATACGATGCTGCATTACATACATCCTGAGCAAACTCATACATGCTCAAACAATGCATTCAGATCGTAGGCTAGCGAGAGTTTTTAAAAAATAACGCTCAGTCTGCTGAAAGCTTAGCGGCTCTCAGACGGTAATTGAGACTCTCGATTTACAGCACTGCCTGAATACATACCAGGTTTATTTAGCTGATTATGTGCATTTGGTACATTTGGTGAAAAATTTTGCGTGCGTGAAGACTCTATTTCAGGCTGCCAGCGGCGAGGCCGCACATCACGGCGTGAGTGAGTCGAACTTGAAAATTCAGGCCACGGCCTATCAGGACTAAAAACATCCATGGATTTTTCTGTTGCATTAGATTTGAATTCGGCGTTACCTGCTCTTAACTCATCACTCGATTTATATCTATCAAAGTCGCGTCTAAATGAAAAGCCTTTAACTGAAAAATCATTTAAAGCTGTCGACATATAAGGGCCTGGTGGTGGCGGCGGAATCATCTCCCTGACTACCTGTTTACGTAGTGGCCATTGAGGAAAACTATACCTCATTTGCCCGTTATCAAAGGATTGAAACTTATTAGCTGAATCTGGCAGGTCTGAAGATTCAGCAAACGAAACCATTGAACACGACAGCAATACAAATAACATAAGCACTGGTTTACATGACTTATGCGCACAGCCTGTATTTTTGTCTTGTTTAACACTGATACAATAAAACATTATTCATTCTCTCAACTATCACTATCATCTTTCAGTCGGATGCCTCGGCGTCCAGCTGGCGATGTTTTCTTAGAAGGCGCTTTTTTAACCGGCGACTGAGTGACAACCGTTTTTTTCTTGTCGGCTTGCTGCATTATCGTCTTTTCATCCACATCTGCAGTCTCAGTCACCGCTGATTGCTTCGTCACTGGTGGCACTTCACTCGCTTCAGTTTGCGCCTGGGGCGAGGTCTTTTCAGTCACTGGCGCTGACGGTGTTACCGGTGCCTGCGTTGCTGATGGCGGTGACGATGGCGGCGCAGGGGTCGGCGCTACTGGTGGTGGTGACGATGGCGCAGCAGGCGGCGGTGATGAAGGCGGCTTAGATTTTAAACCGATCATACCAAACAGCATACGCAATATATTAAACACCATCTGTCCAATGACAAATATCCAGCCGATCAGACCTACGATGCCACCGTAAATACGCATCCAGAGTGGTGCTTTAAACTCGTCAACCTCGGGCTCCTCATCAAAATCAAGCTCCTCAGCACAATCCTCACCACCACAGTTCGGAAATGCTTTTTTCGCTGAAATACAACCCAGTGGAATAACAAACAATGTCAGCACTGTCGATACAACAACACCAAATAATAACGAAATGGCCATGCCTTCAAAGATCGGGTCGGTCAGAATTACACTGGAGCCGCCAACCAGTGCCAAGGCGGTAATCACGATGGGACGAGTACGTGCCTGACATGAGTTAATCACGGCATCTGTTACGTGCACCCCTCGCTCAACTTCATGCTTGGTGAAGTCCACCAATAATATGGAGTTTCGTACAATAATCCCGGCCAGCGCAATCCAGCCAATCATTGAAGTCGCGGTAAACTCTGCACCAAAGAACCAGTGACCCGGGATAATGCCCACCAGGGTTAACGGAATCGGCGCCATGATAATGGACGGGAATATAAAGTTTTTAAACTCAATCACCACCAGCATGTAAATCATCACCATGGCAAGCATGAACGCGCCGCCCATATCGCGGAATGTTTCGTACGTCACTGTCCACTCACCGGTCCATTCAAATCCGGTTACACTGCTGCTTGCTGGCGGACCAAAATAACCGCCACCAAAGAAACCACGAGCCACATCTACACCATCTGGCGAAATATAACCATCCAGCATGTCATCAACCTGGAACATGCCGTAAATAGGCGCAGCCAATTCGCCGGCATTTTCGCCGGTAACAAATTCCACATCGCGTAAGTCTTTATGGTAGATAATGTCCTCTTCTACATCTTTTACAAAACGGCCCAGTTCAGATAGTGGCAGTAATGCGCCATCCGGTGACTGCACAGGAAGAGAGCCCAGGCGAGAGAATTCAGAGCGTACCGACATAGGTACCTGCAGAATAATATAAGTGGGATCGACTACCGAGCCGCGCTTCAGGTCACCGACGACAAAACCGCCCATGGCCATTTCCAGCGTGGTATTGATCGCATCAATACTAATGCCTTTTCGCAAAGCTTTATCGCGGTCTGCTTCGAAGCGCCATATTTCATAAGGCTCCTGCAGATAATTGTCAACATCCGTAATACTGTCAGCCTGCTCAAACATTACCGTCATATCACGTGCAAACTGTCGCCGTGTCTCCTGATTCGGCCCATAGATTTCAGCGACCACTGATTGCAACACAGGCGGGCCCGGTGGCATTTCAACCACCTGAATGCGGGCGCCCGCTGTTTTAGCTATTGGAGTCATTATATCGCGCATGCTTTCTGCTATTTCATGACTGGTCGTTTTACGCGTTTTTTTGTGCGTAAGCACAACCTGTATATCCGACTGCCAGGGTTTACTTCTCAGGTAATAATGACGCACCAGGCCATTAAAATTGTACGGTGAAGCAGTACCGACATAAGACTGCAAAGAAACCACTTCTTCAAACTTTAGCGCCTCAGCTGCCAGATTGGAAGTAAGGTTTGCGGTATCAATTAACGATGTACCTTCCGGGAAATTAATAACAATATTGAATTCGGATTTATTATCCAGCGGCAACATTTTCACGGAAACAGCCGTGGTGTAAAACATCACACAACAGGCGAAAAAAACCACAAACAGGGATATTAAAAAGCCATAACCTAAAATACTGTTTTCCAGCAATGGCGTAATTGAATTTCGGAAAAACCTACCCAGTCGTTCGTTACTGCGATGTTCTTTTGCCGCATGATGATGCAAGGTTGCCATCGATGGCTTCATTTTATTAGCCAGCCATGGTGTAAACGCAAACGCAGCAAATAAAGAGAACAGCATCGCTACCGAACCCAATGTTGGTATTGGCGCCATATAGGGGCCCATCATGCCGCGCACTACACCCATGGGCATTAACGCGGCAATAACAGTAAAGGTTGCCAAAATGGTCGGGTTACCCACCTCACGAACCGCTTCAATTGAAACTGCTTCGCTCATGTCTTCCTGCAATAACCAATGCCGGTAGATATTTTCTATGACCACGATCGCATCATCAACAAGAATACCAATGGAGAAAATCAGCGCGAACAAACTGACCCGGTCAATCGTTAAGCCCAGCACCATGGCGCTAAAAACGGTAAATAAAATAACAATGGGAATAACAATTAATACCACTAATGCAGGACGCCAGCCCAATGAAAACCAGACCAGTAAAGTCACAATAGCGGTAGCGATAAACAATTTAAAGATTAACTCATTAACCTTATCGTTAGCTGTTTCACCGTAGTTGCGTGAAATATAAACATGGACATTATCTGGAATAATCTCGCCTTTAAGTTCTTCCAGTCTATCCAGTATGGCATTATTTACAGAGACACCATTGGAACCTTTTTTCTTGGCAATAGCGATAGTCACAGCGGGTGCGCCGTCAGCTACTGCCGTTTCTAAACTGGCAGGGCCGGTATAATGGTTAACCATACTGTGCACATCAGACGGCCCATGCAGGACATTGGCAACATCACGAATATAGACAGGAATGCCCTGACTTATACCAACAACAATACTTTCCACATCCTGCGCCGAGCGCAGAAACGAACCGGTATAAACCTTGAAGCTTTTATCCCATGCTTCAATATCACCAACCGATTTTTCACTATTAGCCTGCTGTATTACCTGCGCAATTTTCGGCAAGGCAATACCGTAACCCGCGAGTTTTTCAGGCAATACTTCTACGCGAAGCTCTTCTTTACGCCCACTAACAACAAAACCCTGGTTAGAATTTGGCACCTCAGCAAGTTTTTGCAGGGTATCGAGCGCAATCAGCCTTAATGAAGCATCATCAACGTCGTTAGACCACAGGGTTATGGTCAAGCCGGGTACATCATCAACCGCCTTCGGTTTAACAATGTAATTGGTCACTCCGGGTGGCATCACATCAACATTCGAATTGAGCTTGCTATACACCCTGGTCAACGAATTCTCCATTTCTTCGCCAACATCAAACTCCACGGTAATGAGTGCCGAATCACGTTGCGCTGCCGCATATACGTGTTTCACGCCATCCATTTCACTCATGATACGCTCTAGCGGTTTAGCCGCCAAAGCCGCTACCTGCTTGGCAGATGCACCCGGATATTGAACAAAAATATCGGCCATCGGCACCGAAATTTGCGGATCTTCCTGTCGCGGTGTAAACGCGATTCCGGCTAACCCCATCAAAATAAAGATGACGATCAACATCGGTGTTATAGGTGATGAGATAAATGCTTTTGCTGTCCAGCCTGCAAGACCGAGACTATGCGTTTGTATTTCTTGCTGATTATTTTCTTTATTATCTGCCATGAGGATTACTAATCTTTTCTCTTAAAGTTTAACTATGTTCACAAACCTGCTACGAACATCTCCCAAGCACCATCTGCTCAATTATTTCGAGCCGATGACATCCAACAATATTAGTTATTTTGTTCACGAACAAGGATACGTTCACCAGGCTTAAGGCCAGATAAAATAGTGACTGAATCCTCATCAACGACTTCACCTATTCGAACAAGACGCATACTAGGTTTGTTTTCGCTATCCAGAACCTGCACCGATGGCAAGCTGCCCTTTTTTTGAATGGCGGCCATAGGTACAACAGGCAGTGCGCGGCTGGGTGAACTGACATCTGGAATCATCACTTCTGCATACATGCCAGGTCCACCCGGCACGCCTTCAGGTAAATCAAATTTAACGGTAACGGTATGCTGTTTTTTATCAGCCACCGGCGATATCTGAGCGACTCGTGCGTTTATTAGTGTATTACCGACATCCAGTCTTGCAGGAACAACCATGCCTTTTTTCAGGCCCGGCATTAAACGCGCAGGCACTTCAGCCTGTATACGCAAAAATTTTGAATAGGAAAAGACCAGTAACGGCTGACCGGGCTGAACAGTATCACCAATTTCAACCATTTTACTCATGATAACGCCATCAAACGGGGCAATGGCTTTGGTATCACGCAATTTTGCGTTGATGGTTCGTAAACCCGATTCTGCCTCTGTCACATGCGACCTTGCAGACGCCACCTGTGAACCCTGCGTTACCAGGTCAGCGTGCCGTTCAATGCTCTTATTACCGCCGCTATTACCCGGCATTGCATTGTTATCAAAAAAGCCATCAAACATGGAAGGCATGCCCATGCCTGCCATTGGACGCGGGTTATAAACTCGCGGATTCCACAGTTCACGATTGTATTGAACCTCTGCATTTTGCAGGGCGTTTTGCGCTGAAGCTAACTGCGCCTCTGCTGCCGATTTTTTTGCCTGCAGATCATCATCATTAATCTTGAGCAGCTCGGTACCCGCAGTAAATTCATCGCCTTCTTCACCGGCAATACTCACAACACGCCCAGGTATTTGAGCAGCAAGCGTCACCTCTTTAAGCGGGATAACACTGCCACCTAAGATAACGGCGCCACCATGTGCAGCGACACCAACGGTAATAACTTTATCCGCCTGCACCTGAGCCGACCATCCGGAAAGCAGCGTGAGTGAAAGATAAAAGGAAAATTTTACTGGACTTATTGTTGACATACTCTAACTACCTTGATGTTCATTTATACAAATTAAATAATTAGCACCTATCTATTACTTAAGAGATATACGTGCGCAATCTGTAGAGAATGCCTTGAGGACGCTAAAAATGCAAGGTTTTTCGCTACTTATACCACTTTATAGTTCAATAAAACGCTCACTTCCAGTATATTTTTCCAATAATTAGAAATAGTATAAGTTTTACTATTTTACTTTTATACACTGTCTAATTATTACCCCAGGAAAAAGACAGCACTTTGTCAATGTAATTTTTATTTGTCAGCACCATCAATAAGCGGTCAAGTCCGACTGCAACACCGGAACATTCAGGTAATCCGTGTTTTAAGGCAGCGATAAAATTTTCATCGATAACCGAAGGCGCTTTTCCGGCCTTTTTTCGCATCTGGTTTTCCTGTTGAAAACGCTGCAGCTGCTCATCAGCATTGGTTAGTTCATTATAACCATTAGCCAGTTCGACTTCACCAAAAAACAATTCGAAACGTTTGGCAACGGGAACCTGCTGCGCATTGTGTGCAATATTTGCCAGCGTACATTGTGATGCCGGGTAATCGTATAAAAAGGTAAAACGATCTTTTTTAAACGCGGGCAGGACCATCTGCGTAAGCAACCAGTCCAGCCAGTTATCGACATCATCGACAACCGTCAGGCCCTGCGGAATTTCAACCTGGTTGTTTAGCGCAATCCGATAACACTCACTGGAAGTGGTTTCATGCGGATTAAAACCGGCAACATCTTCAAAGGCCTGCTGATAGCTGAAACGCTCGAATGCGGCCAGTTTTTTTGAATTCGGCAAAAGTGCATTGATCAAGGCTGCCAGCTCGTCCATTAACTGCGACAGGTCATAATCCGGCCGATACCACTCCAGCAGGGTAAATTCGGGATTATGATTGATGCCAAGCTCATCATCACGAAACGCTTTACAGATTTGATAAATTGACTGTTTCCAGCCGGCCAGTAGCCGTTTCATTGCATATTCTGGCGAGGTATTTAAATAGCATGCCCGCCCTCTAAAACTTGAAGACAGGCTGTGCAGATGCGGATCGGTTGTTGCATAGCGCGACAACAGTGGCGTTTCAACTTCTATTACCCCATGCGCATCAAAAAAAGCCCTGATATTCTTCAACATCAGAGCCCTTTCTAATAGCGTTTCCTTACTGGCTCTCGTTCCCCAGTCCTTAGACTGACCGTGCCGCGAGCAGTCAATTTTCTCAGACATCAGCTGAGCCATTAAGCGCGTGACACATACTCTCCGGTACGGGTATCAATCTTTAATACATCGCCCTCGTTAATAAACAGCGGCACTTTAACTTCAGCACCCGTCTCCAGCGTCGCCGGTTTTGTCGTGCCCTGTGCCGTATCACCTTTTAACCCCGGATCTGTTTGCGCAACGGCCAGCTCAACAAAATTCGGCGGCGCGATTGACAATGGCGCACCATTCCATAATGTCATGACACAAACTTCCTGGCCTTTAATCCACTTAATTGCGTCGCCAACTGCGATGGCATCGGCTGCATGCTGTTCAAAGCTGGTCGGCTCCATAAAATGCCAATACTCACCATCACTGTACAAGAACTCTACATTCATTTCGTCCACATCCGCGGCTTCAACAGATTCTGTGGATTTGAATGTACGCTCCAGCAATCTTCCTGTACGCAGGTTTTTTGCTTTAACTTTATTAAATGCCTGCCCCTTACCCGGTTTCACCATGTTATTCTCTGTGATAGAACAAGGGTCATTATCAAGGATGATTTTCAAGCCATTTTTAAACTGGTTTGTACTGTACGTTGCCATGTTAAACTTTTGCCTTTCTGCGCTGAATTGATTTAGCCGCTATATTACCCTGAATTACCCATAACAGATACAACACACACTTAAATGCCACTACCTGTTAAATTACTTAGCACGCTGCCTACAGCCTCTATAACGCTTGACGCAGCAGCGCCAGACTGGAAAAAAGAGCTGGCAAACGCCACCACTTCTGCGGCCAGTTTACTGACGCGGCTCGACCTCAGCCACCACATTGAAAACATCATTACCCAGCCTCACTTTAGCTGCCTTGCCACCGACAGCTACATCAGCAAAATAGAAAGTGGCAACATAAATGACCCGCTACTGCGACAGATTTTACCTCTGGCCATCGAAAATCATCCGGCCACCCAGCAATCTGGCTTCAACGACCCGGTTGGCGACATAAATGCCCAGGTATCTCAGGGTTTATTACATAAATACCACGGACGCGCACTGCTCATTAGCACTGGCGCATGCGCCATACATTGCCGTTATTGTTTTCGTCGACATTACCCGTATCAACAATCGTCATATTCCAGTAAAGCATTAAGCCATGTGTTTGATTATTTAAACAAGCACAGCGAAGTCGACGAGATTATTTTAAGTGGTGGCGACCCATTGATACTGGACAATGAAAAGCTGCACGGTCTTATCAAAAAACTTGAAGAAATCGACCATATCAAAACACTAAGAATTCACACGCGCCTGCCTGTTGTATTACCGGCCCGCATTGATAACGGCCTGCTGCAACTATTACATTCATCAAGATTTCAGGTCGTCATGGTGATCCACACAAACCATGCCAATGAGCTTGCGCAGGCCGAATACGTTAAACTCCATCTTCTGCATGCGGCCGGAATCACCCTGTTAAATCAGAGCGTTATGCTTAAAGGCATCAATGACAGTAGCGATACATTAGCAGCACTGAGCAAACGATTATTTGAATGCAAAACCCTGCCTTACTACCTGCATATGCTCGATCCAGTCAAGGGAGCGATGCATTTTGAAGTCACGAAAGAAGCGGCCATCAACATAATAAAAGAAATGGAGAACAGGCTACCCGGCTACCTTGTTCCCAAACTGGTACAAGAAATTGAAGGAAAACAGGCAAAAACTGCAATTTTCCGTATCTAAGCTACACTTAATAACATTTAGGGAAAAATCATAAAAAAGTACACAGCAGTTAATTTTTACATAAATAACAACAGCTTAGAAAAGACAAACAATAACTATAATCATGAAATTAAATATACCCGAACAGAGTGCGGCGACAAAAGAGTCAACGCCAAGCAATCCGCGCAAACTGAAGAAACTACTGTCGTCCCTGCCTAATGCAAATATGGGTGAGCTGACGAAACAAACATTCCAGATATTACGTGACCAGAATCGTCAGGCCATGGCCAATAAACATCGACTGGAAAACCTGGAGATGCTGCGTCAGCCGGCACGGAATATTTTTAATAACCTGAAAAAATATTTTATCAACCGTACCTTACCGCTGCCTGATAAAAGCCTGAAAATAGTCACATTAAATCAGTCGCTTTTACAGGAGCTGATTTATGGCTATGAAATCATAGCCTATGAAGCGGCAAACCAGATTGACACTAAAATTGACGATAAAATGCTAAGCATAGCGATATGCCGCGCAATAAAATACTTGTCTGAAATGTATCTTCGCTCATCTGAGGTTTATGTGCCCAGCCCGAAAAATCTCTGGCACGACATCCACCAGCTGTATGTTTTTGCCGAAAGTAAAAACCTGACAGGGAACATAGTCATCGATGCAGAGAACACCGACAGCAAAACAACCATTGAGAACAGCTATAAACAAATTATTTTGTTCGCACTTGCACGCCCTATTACTTTAAGACAAAGTGATAGTGAGCGTATTTTTAAAGAACTGTACAGTTGGGCAGACTATGCCAGCATCCATCGTGAGGCATCGGAAAACTTAATTGACTGCGTTTTCTGTATGCGGGTCGACGAAGATGTCGCACCTGATTATTTAAGTAAAAACGACCTGGCAGAAAACGTTAGTGTTCGTATTTTGAATGCCAGCAAACTGGTTTCACACGTCAAGGAATTAATTGCTGCAACGGAAAAACAAAAACAAAAAATTGCTGTTGGCAACGCCATTCCGCTAGAAACATTAAACACACTTGCAAACGCATGGTCAGAAAATGCCAAGCGCCGTTTTTCACGCGCCGAGCGAAACGGACACATTAATGTTGCTATTGGACTGAGGCGCAGCGCTCAAGCAATTCGCAATTCATACAGAAACGATGAAAATATAGACACAAAATCTGGTTTTGTACGAACTTCTACAGAGAACAGTCGAGACCCTGACTTCACCCTGCAAACCATAGCTTCGGAGGACAACAAACGTAACAAGGGATACATCACCCACACTGAAATCAGTGATATAGAGAATGACTCCTGGGATATGGTGGCAAAGGGCCGCGCATTAACTGAAACTTATGCCAAAGAGAAGCAGTTCATAAAAGAGAACCATCTGGCATCACTGGACAATCTAGACCTGCACTGGGACATCGTCAATATCAGCGCTGGCGGTTATCGCTTGCGCTGGAATTCGGATGAAACTTCAAAAGCACAAATTGGTGAACTAATCGCTTTACAGGAATTCGATGCTAAAAACAATTTTGAATGGCGTATCGGCGTCATTCGCTGGATGCAGTTCACCCGGGAACATGGCCTGGAAATTGGCGTACAGGTAATATCACCCAAAGTCATTACCGCTACTGCACAACGCGTTAATCGCCTGGATGAAATCCCATTTGAATGTTTAATGCTGCCTGGCATCAAGGTATTAAAACAGGCATCCAGCACAATTCTGCCTTCGCACGCATTCAAAACAAATGATAAACTGGTGGTCCAAATATTAGAACATAAATTAAATATAACTTTAGGTGACACTAAAGAACATACGGGCTCATTCACTCAATTCACCTATAAAAATTCAGAAGAAGATCAACGAATAAGAAAACAGGCGAAAAAGGAAGAGGCAACGAAAAACAAAGATGACTTTGATGAACTCTGGTCGTCACTTTAAAAGCTCTGATACACACAACATCAGATTTTCGAGACATAATGGAAGAAAAGATAATTAACCTAATTGTCATTGATGACTCTTTCGACAGTGAAGAAATCATCATCAGCAAATTAAGGACTGCGGGATACACTGCCAGATCAGCACGCGCCGAAGACGACGAAGACTTGCTTGAAGCTTTGGCCAAACAAATACCCGACCTGGTTATTTATTTCGAGGGTATGGAATTAATCAGTCTCAAAGAAACCATTGCTTGCCTTAAAAAAGATAAAAGAACAGAAAACTGCCGCGTGATTTCAGTCAATAAAACTGAACAGCCAAATGTGGTTAATGCCATGCGAACTGGCGCCGTTGATGCCGCCTGCTTTACCAACATAGACCATCTGATACTCACTATTACTCGAGAACATCAGGCATTAACCAGCGCTAGAAAAGTGGAAACACTAAATAGAGCTTATAAGGAATCCGAAAGACGATGTCATGCTTTGCTTGATAGCTCACGTGACGCTATTGCCTATATACATGAAGGCATGCATGTCTATTCCAATCAGTCCTACCTGAATTTATTTGATATCAAAGAGTCTGATGAGCTTGAAAGCCTTCCTATTCTCGATATGGTTGCCACTGGCGGACGTGATGACTTCAAAGCTTTTTTACGTAATTACACTAATAATGATGCCGGCATTGAAAAACTGGACACCACATTACACAAACCAGACGGCCAGGAATTTAACGGTGAAATGGAATTTTCACCTGCTCAAATTGATGGCGAGCCCTGTATACAAATTATTATTCGCAAAGAAGATGCCTCTTCAGAAGAACTTGAGCGCCAGCTAAAACTGCTTAGCCAAAAAGACCAGATAACAGGACTGTATAACCGGCAATATTGCATTGAAAAACTGGAAACAGTAATAGCAAACTGCGAACAGGGAAAATACACAGCTGCCTTAATGGAAATCCAGATAGACAATTTTGATGAAATTAAAAATTCAGTAGGCGTTGTAGGGGCAGACCAGTATATCGTCGAAGCAGCAAATTCTTTAAATAAAATTATCCGTGATGACGACATACTTGCACGATATACCCATGACAGCTTTGTTGTAATCGCCATCGATTACAACAAGGAGAACATCGAAAGTTATGCTGCAGAGCTACAAAAAACCTTAGCACAACTGGAAATTGATATTAATGACACACACATAAACACAACCTGCAGCGTTGGTATCGCTCTTATCGACAGCGACACACCCCAATATAACGATATACTTGCACGTGCAGAAAAAGCCACGGCTGCCGCCACCGGCAAAGGCGCAAACCAGATCCACACTTACATCCCTGAAAAAGGCGAACAAACGCGACAGGAAATTGATGCCAATTTCAAAGAACAACTGACTGACGCCTTGAAAAATGACCGGTTCCAGCTGCATTACCAACCCATCGTCAGCCTGCATGGCGATACCGTTGAACGCTACGAGGTATTCATACGACTCCAGTCAGATGACAGCGATCAGCTGATTATGCCCCAGGATTTCATCCCTGCAGCTGAACGTATTGGCATGGCTATCGCAATCGACCGATGGGTGCTATATAAAACAATACAGGAATATTCGATACGGAAAAAGAATAACAATAATAAGGACACGCGTTTCTTTATTAAACTATCTGCACCGTCAATTAAAGACGAAACATTATTTGAATGGTTAAGCTACCAGATTAAGGAAAAACAAATCCCGGACAACACATTAAATTTTGCAGTCAAAGAAAATGATGCCGTCACCAATTTAAAAAATACTAAAACCCTTTCTCACAGCTTAAATAAATTAAATTGCGGTTTCGTGCTGGACGACTTTGGTACAGGCACAAATCCATTCCAGCTACTGGAACACATACACGCCGACTATGTCAGGGTTGAACGTAGCTTCATGGATAACCTGACAGAAAACCCGCAAAATCAGGAATCCATTAAAAAGATCGCAGATCAAGCTAACGAGTTAGGAATATTCACTATTGCACAACACGTACCTGATGCAACCAGTTTATCCATTTTATGGGGCATGGGGGTAAACTTTATACAAGGTTACTTCCTGCAAGAACCTTTGCCAACGATGGATTACGACTTCACCGAAATGTCTGGTTAACAGACTATATTTGCAGCAAAGGACGCAAAAGCCGAAAAAAAACAAAACTGTAACTGGCGTTTTTAGCGTAATCGCGGCAAAAACTATTTTCAACGAGAACGTAAAGCCGCAATACGTTCCTCCAGCGGCGGATGGCTTGAAAACAGTTTTTTAAAGCCTTCGCCAAAACCACCATTGATACCAAATGCTGCCATCTGCTCCGGTAAGCGAGAAGGCTGATGAATGGCCTGTAAGCGCTGCAGCGCGGCGACCATTTTTTCAGCGCCGGCAAGATCTGCGGCACCTGCGTCGGCTTTAAATTCTCTCAGGCGTGAAAAATACATCACAATGGTACTGGCTAAAATACCAAATATCACTTGCGCAATCATTGATGAAATAAAATAACCAATGCCATGCCCGCGTTGATTTTTAAGCACAACACGATCGATAATATGTCCAACCACGCGTGATGCAAAAATAACAAACGTATTAACCACGCCCTGAATCAGCGCCAGAGTCACCATATCGCCATTGGCAACATGACTAACCTCATGGGCAAGAACCGCTTCTGCCTCGTCCATTTTCATGCTTTCCATTAACCCGGAACTAACCGCAACCAATGCATTATTACGACTCATGCCGGTAGCAAAAGCATTTACATCCGGGGAATCGTATATCGCCACCTCGGGTGTTTTTATACCTGCCTGTGCCGCCTGCCTTTGTACGGTTGTCAGCAGCCACTGCTGTGTTTTATTTTGTGGCTGTGTAATAACCTGCGCACCTGTCATGCGCTTGGCAGACCATTTGGACATGGCCAGTGAAATAAATGAACCCGTCATGCCGATAACTGCAGAGAAAATCAGCAGCGCCTGTAAATCAAGATCCACGCCATTTTCATCAAGCATCGATTCTATGCCCAATAAATTAAGCACAACACTTAAAACCGCAAGAACCGCCAGATTGGTTAATAGAAATAAAGCAATACGTTTCATTTAGACCTCAAATATAAAATAAAAATAACCTCACGACAAATTAGTGCCCTCCCCCTGTAATTACGATTCCAGGGATGGCATCGGTCGAGTCGGGCAGGGAGCAGAGACCCGGAACAATACAATAAGATTGTCCAGGCGCAGACAAAAACATTTTTATTTATTAGCGCGCCGGCAGGCGCACAACAATAAAATTGCTGTCTACTCTGCACCTGTTAATTTAAATCATGGTGGCACTACTGGATATTTTCAAGATGCAGCTATCAGCTATTCTGCGACCAATCGATCAACAACACGATAACCTTGCGATAATTTCAGGCCGCGACGGCCTCTTTCTCCGGCGTAACCATCGAGCTCTGCCTGTTTCATGGTTTTATGCTTTTTACCGGAATGCACTACCAGTTTGCCGCCATCGGCAACAACGGTAATGGCCACCACTTTTTCATCACCCGCTTTCAAAAGTTTTGATGGTATATTAATAATTTTATTACCCTTGCCTTTAGCCATTTGCGGCAAATGCTCAACAGGTGTAACCAACATATGCCCGGCAGAACTCACGGCGACTATTTGATCTGTGTCCACACTGTTTACTTTGACCGGGGGCAATGCCTGCGCCTGGTTACCTACATTTAATACCGCTTTGCCTTTTTTCGCATTGGCCTGCATATCACCTAAGCGAACAACAAAACCGTAACCAAAGTTACTCGCCAGTAAATACAGATCATCTGGGTTGCCAATTGCCACGCCGACAAAATGCGAACCGGGCGTTGGCGTGAAATAACTGCTTAATGGGTCTCCCTGCCCCCTTGCTGATGGCAGCTTATGGGCGGGCAAGGTATAGGCCCTGCCACTGGAATCGAAAAACACGGCCATTTGATTAGACTTGCCCGGCGCCGATGACAGATAAGCATCACCGGCTTTATAATTTAATTTTTCGCCATCAATCTCGTGGCCTTTCGCCGAGCGCACCCAGCCTTTACTGGATAAAACAACGGTAATCGCTTCACTGGAAATCAAAGCGGTTTCATCCATGGCCTGCGCCATACTACGCTCAACAATGGGTGAACGTCGCTCGTCACCATACTTTTCTGCATCAGCAATAATTTCTTTACGAATCAGTGTTTTTAAACGTTTTGCAGAGCCCAGTATTTGTTCCAGCTTTTTGCGTTCTTCGGCAAGCTCATTTTGCTCACCGCGAATTTTCATTTCTTCGAGTTTGGCCAAATTACGCAATTTCAAATCAAGAATCGCTTCAGCCTGGACATCGCTGATTTTAAACCGCGCCATTAACACCGGTTTTGGTTTATCATTTTCACGAATGATCGCAATCACTTCATCAATGTTTAAAAACGCAATTAATAAAGCGTCTAGTATGTGCAGACGTTTATTAACTTTATCCAGTCGCCATTGCAAACGACGACGTACCGTGACTGTTCTAAACTTCAGCCATTCTTCCAGCATTGAACGTAAATTTTTAACCTGTGGCCGACCGTCAATGCCAATAACATTCATGTTGACCCGGTAACTGCGCTCCAGATCTGTGGTTGCAAATAAATGCGCCATCAACTGCTCAACGTTAATGCGATTTGAGCGCGGCATAATAACCAGTCGTGTGGGATTCTCGTGATCAGATTCATCACGTAAATCTTCAACCATGGGCAGTTTTTTCGCTATCATTTGCGCAGCAATTTGCTCTAGAATTTTGTTACCGGAAACCTGGTAAGGCAGTGCCGTAACAATTATTACGCCGTCTTCCAGTTCGTAACAGGCGCGTTGTCGAATGCCACCGCGCCCGCTCTCATAAATTTCCAGAATATCTTTTCTCGGCGTAATAATTTCGGCATCCGTCGGGAAATCAGGACCCTGTATATGCTCGCAAAGATCATTCAGTGTCGCTTTTGGGTTATCCAGTAAACGCACACAGGCGCTGGCAACTTCTTTTATGTTATGCGGTGGTATATCCGTTGCCATGCCGACAGCAATACCGGTACCTCCATTTAATAACACATTAGGCAAACGGGCAGGTAACGCTTCCGGCTCTTCCATGGTGCCATCAAAATTAGCTTTCCAGTCAACCGTACCCTGGCCTAATTCATTCAATAGAACTTCTGAATAAGCGGTGAGACGTGATTCGGTATAACGCATGGCAGCGAAGGATTTAGGATCGTCCGGCGCACCCCAGTTACCCTGGCCGTCGACCAATGGATAACGATAAGAAAAAGGTTGCGCCATCAATACCATTGCTTCATAACAGGCACTGTCACCGTGCGGATGATACTTACCTAAAACATCACCCACCGTACGCGCAGATTTTTTATGCTTGGAGGTAGCGCTTAATCCGAGTTCAGACATGGCATAAACGATACGACGCTGCACCGGTTTCAAACCATCGCCGATGAAAGGCAGGGCACGATCCAGAATAACGTACATTGAATAATCAAGGTACGCTCTTTCTGTAAACTCAGAGAGAGGGAGTTTTTCTATGCCGTCGAATTCTAGTTCTGTTTGTGAGCTCATATTTTATTTTAAATGAAAAATGAAGTTAATAAGTGAATAGTGAAAAACGAATTAACAATCAGTGCCTGCAAATGAATCAAGGCCTGCTTTTATTATTCATTTTTCACTTTTCATTTTCATTGTTTTTTAAACCTCAGCCAAAGCGCCTTTCTTCTCCAGCCAGGCTTTGCGGTCAGCGGCGCGTTTTTTCGCCAATAACATGTCCAGCATACTGTGGCTCTTGTTGCCCTCACCTAAGGTTAACTGCACCAGTCGTCGGGTGTCCGGAGATAAGGTGGTAACGCGTAATTGCATCGGGTTCATTTCACCCAGGCCTTTGAAACGTGTCACCGATACTTTACCGCGTACCTTCTCGGCCTCTATACGGTCTAGCACGCCCTGTTTTTCTGCCTCATCCAGTGCGTAAAAAACATCTTTTGCGACATCGATACGAAACAGTGGTGGCATGGCGACATAAATATGCCCTGCTTCCACCAGCGCTCTGAAATGCCGCAGGAATAAAGCGCATAACAGGGTAGCAATATGATATCCGTCAGAATCCGCATCCGCCAGAATGCAGATTTTTCCGTAACGCAAATCCTTCAAATCAGATGAGCCCGGCTCAACACCCACCGCCACTGAAATATCGTGCACTTCCTGGGAAGCCAATACCTGGTCAGGCTCAACCTCCCAGGTATTAAGAATTTTTCCGCGCAGCGGCATAATAGCCTGAAACACCCGGTCCCTCGCCTGTTTTGCACTGCCGCCCGCAGAATCACCTTCCACCAGAAACAATTCTGAGCGGGTAATATCCTGTGACGAACAATCAGATAACTTGCCAGGCAGGGCCGGCCCACTGGTGACCTTTTTACGAATAACTTTTTTACCGGCACGCAAGCGTTTTTGTGCATTTTCGATGGCCAGCATAGCAATGGATTCACCGGCTTCAGCATGCTGATTTAACCATAGGCTGAAAGCATCCTTCACCACCCCGGATACGAATGCAGCACACTCACGAGACGATAAGCGCTCTTTGGTCTGGCCTGAGAACTGCGGATCGGCAAGTTTCACGGAAAGCACGTAACAAACTCTGTCCCAGACATCTTCAGGACCCAGTTTCACGCCACGCGGCAGCAAGCTGCGAATTTCACAAAACTCACGCAAAGCCTCAGTCAAACCGGTGCGCAAACCATTGACATGTGTTCCACCCAGCGCTGTCGGAATCAGGTTGACGTATGACTCCGTGGTTAAATCACCCGCTTCAGTCTGCCAGGTTAACGCCCAGTCAACCGCTTCTGTGGTACTGGCCAAACTGCCAACAAAAGGTTCTGCCGGCAGGCATTCTCTTTCAAACAGACTTTCACCTAAATAATCTGCCAGTCCACCCTCGTAATACCAGCTTTGTTTTTCGCCCGACTTCTCTTCAACAAAACTGACTTCCAGCCCTGTGCACAACACAGCCTTGGCACGTAATACATGTTTTAAGGAGGGAATCGAAAAAACCGCGGAATCAAAATATTTTTTCTCCGGCCAGAAATGAATTTTGGTGCCGGTATTTCGTTTGCCAACGGTACCGGTTTTTTTAAGCTTTTTAGTTTTTGCACCGTGTTTGAAAGCCATTTCATAGACACCTCCATCACGACGCACTTCTACTTCTACCTTTGATGACAGGGCATTAACCACAGACACGCCAACGCCATGCAGTCCGCCAGAAAATTCATAATTTTTATTTGAAAATTTTCCGCCCGCATGCAAACGCGTAAGAATAACTTCAACACCGGGGATACCTTCTTCCGGGTGGGTATCAACCGGCATGCCTCGACCATCATCAGTGACACTGATCGAACCATCCTTAAACAGCACAACATCAATTTTACTGGCATGACCGGCAATCGCTTCATCAACACTGTTATCGATGACTTCCTGGGCCAGATGATTGGGCCGACTGGTGTCGGTATACATTCCCGGGCGTTTCTGAACCGGCTCCAGACCGGTTAATACCTCTATCGACGAGGCATCGTACTTGCTCATTTAGCTTGACTCACTGGGTGACACCCTGTTTATTATCATTATTATGGGTTTGCTGATGTTTATTCGACGCCACTTTACCACCTGCTTATTTTGCCAGCAATGTTAGTCGCACGATGAGCTGACTGATATTAACTGGTTATTTGGATTTTGGTATTACGGGTCTCGTCTTGCTGTTGGTGTTTGGCATTTACGACTGCATCTTGACATTGGTCATTGCGGGTCTCGCCCCGACTGGCGAGTCACTCTTTGCCTACAGCCGCAAAGAGTAACCAGAAAAGGCCGCCACTACGGCTATGCCCCCCTAAAAAGCATGGGGGTTCCCATTTAGCCAATACCATTATCATGCTGCGCCAGAACTCGCCGCACGGTGAAAAATCACCGTGCCGGCTCAGCACATGCTAGGCAGCAGTAAAACCATGATAACGGCATCGCAACTAAAGGCTCAGAAACTAAGGTTGAAAGATCAAAGCCAAAATACAGCACAAACGTCACGACCGTTTTTGCGTGTTGCCCCTTCCACCTTAGGCATGCCGTTTCGGCAGTGCCATTTTATTCATGGGTTTTCTGTGCCAGCATGTCGATTGCTGAAGCTCACGTGTATTGGTAGAGCAAATTCGCCAGTGACGGCGAGTTTAGCCCTGTGCGCCCGGACGGCGCATCAGGGCGGGCTCGTTGGCAATACCCCCAGCTTCGGGAACCCCGCAGGGGCGATCGAGTAGTGGCGGCCTTTTCTGGTTACTCTTTGGGCTGCAGCAAAGCTCGCCAGCGGGGCGAGACCCGCAATGCTAAAGTAAAAAGAAGTCGTAAATGCTAAACAATAAATCACAGCACAAACGCACAATTATCAAGATATAAAAGCGGTTACTGTTTTCGGCGATAGTCAAAAGTCGCCCGTCAGTGGGCGAAACCACAGGAACAACTCAAAATAACCGTAAATGCCAAAAATACAACAGCAAGATGAGACCCGCAATGCCAAAATAAAAAGAAGTCGTCAATACCAAACAACAGAAAACAATAAACCATACGCACACATCCAGACCCGCAGAAACAAGTCACACAAAACCTCTTCTAGCCGCCACCCTCAAGTAACGATAAACTGCAACCATGCCCAACCCTAACAATAAAATGAATAGCCTCGATGCCTGCAATCCTGCACTCAATGCCACTGTATCGGCCTCGGCCGGCAGTGGTAAAACCTGGCTGTTAATTTCACGTATTGTGCGCCTGTTAATCGACGGCGCGGAAGCCGGCAATATTATCGCGCTGACTTTTACCCGAAAAGCCGCTGGCGAAATGCAAATTCGCCTGAATGAACGCTTATTTGAAATGGCCACCGCCTCCGAGCAGGCGCTGGAAAGCATCTTGCAATTAATTGGCTGTGAGACTGACGAAGCAACTAAAGCGATCGCTTCCGGTCTTTACGAAAAACTGATGCACAGCCTTTACCCGATACGCATTCAAACTTTTCATTCTTTCTGCCAGGATATACTTTCACGTTTCCCGCTGGAAGCAGACATAGCCCCCGGCTTTGAATTAATTGAAGACAGCAGCCTGCTGCAGCGCCAGGCATGGCAGCTATTATTTGATGAAGCCAGTTCAGCTTCTACTGATGATTCAACAAAGCGCCACTTAATAAAAAAACTGGATACCATTATGCAGGTATGCAACGGGCCGGATAATACTAAAACGGCACTGGATAGTTTTCTCGCACATCGCAGTGACTGGTGGGCATATACCGCGCACACGTCAAAGCCTGTTGATTTTGCCTGTAAGGCACTAACGCAAACATTACAGATAGACGGTGAGCTCATAAACGAAAGCGCTGACAGCGGCACGCAGAAGCCCGTGGCGCAGTTTTTAAATGACAGCACCGTGCAAAAGTTAAAAATATTCGCCAACCTGCTGCGAGAAATCAAAAACAAAACCAGTGAAAAACACGCAAACAACATCGATCAGGCGCTCAAAAACGAAACCGGTAGTACGCTATCATTTGCCCTTGTACAATCTGCCTTTATTAAAAAAGATGGCGAGATATTAATACAGGGGCGCCAGCATAATCCAACACTGGAAAAAAAACTGGGTTCTGAAAACGCCAGCCTGTTCATAGCGCTGCACGAAGAAATTTCCGAAAAAATACAGCAGGTAAATGAACAGCTAAAACGTTTACTCATGTTGCAGATAAATAAAGCCTGGTATTTTGCCGGTCAGCGCTATGTCGACATCTATCAACAACTGAAAAGGGAAATGCGACTGCTGGATTTCACTGACCTGGAATGGAAATGCTACCAGCTGTTACAGCATGCCGATAATGCACACTGGGTGCAATATAAAATTGATCAGCGAATTGATCACCTGTTAATCGATGAGTTTCAGGACACCAACCCGACACAGTGGCACTTACTGTCACCCATACTGGAAGAAATAGCCGCCAATCCGGAACAGCGCGCGCGCAGTGTTTTCCTGGTGGGCGATGAAAAACAATCGATATACAGTTTCAGACGGGCAAATCCCGCACTACAGACACAGGCCAGTCAGTGGTTAGCCGATAACCTCAACGCGCGGGCAACACCGCTGGATTTCTCAAGACGCTCCTCCTCTGCCATCATCCATTGCCTGAACCAGGTTTTTGAGCAGGACAAAGTCAAAGCCGTGATGACAGGTTTTACCACACATGATACGCATTTGAGTACATTACCGGGAAAGGTATTGCTATGTGATTTATTCGAAGAGGATAAAGATGAGGCTGACTGAGAGCCATACCGAAAACGTTGGCCCGCCATTTCGCAACCCGCTGAAACAGGCTCGAGAAATATCCGTTAAAACCTTACGGCACAAAGAAGCAGAATATATTGCAAAACAAATTTTACAGCTTATAAACCAACCCGCTCTGGTGACAGTAAACGGTGAGGTACGCCCTGTCGAGTTTGCTGATATTTTAATATTGATGCGTAACCGTACCCACATTGATATTTACCAGGAGACATTAAAGCTGCATGGCATTCCTTTTATTGGTAATAAAAAAGGTGGCTTGCTGGACAACCTTGAGATACAGGACCTTAGTTGTCTGCTTAACACACTGATAACACCGTATAACAATCTTGACCTGGCACAGGTTTTAAAATCGCCAATATTTAACGCCAGCGATGAAGATTTAATACAGCTTGCCCAATACAAACTGCCGCTAAAAGATAACACCGGGCAGCATTCATCACACTGGTATGAACGTTTGCTTCAACTATGTGAAAAAACCGATAATAATGCGAGTAAAGCCTTACAGCGTGCCGCCATGTTGTTACCCCGCTGGCAAACGCTTGCCGAACAATTGCCGGTACATGACTGCCTGGATAAAATATTTTCTGAAGGCAACATTATCAATCGATATATCGCCGCCAACAGAACAGAAAACCAGCAAAAAGTCGCCGGCAATTGCCAGCGCTTTCTGGAGCTGTCACTGGAAACAGACAGTGGGCGTTACCCGGGAATTGCCCGATTTTTGCAACGTTTGAAACACCTTAAAACGTATTCTGAAAGCCCACCCGAAGAACCTTTATCACAAAGCAGTGAATCACGTGTCAGACTAATGACCATCCACGGCAGCAAGGGACTGGAGTCGCCCGTAGTCTTCCTGGCCGATTGCAACAGCACAACAAACAATAACAATGCGTATGCCAGTTTAATCCGATGGCCTGCCAGCGAATCGCAACCGGTAAACTTTTCATTACAGTTAAATAAAGACAATACCGACCAGATCACGCAACAACTGCAACAGGAAAAGCTCAAGGAACAGGCACGTGAAGAATTAAATTTGTTATATGTTGCTCTCACCCGCGCACGTGAACAGCTTTTTATTAGTGGCATATCAGGCAGCAGAAAGCAGGTAAATAGCTGGTATCAAATTATCGCCAGCGGTCTACAAAATCTCGAAAACGTTGAAACGGGCATTGATGGCGTCAATGGCAAACATTACCAACACCTGTGTTACACACACAGTGACATAAAAACACCAAAAAATGATTCGTCTGATGTAAACAGCCAGCTAAAAACTGACCCGCGATTGCTTTATCCCATAGACCGGCAATCAATAAGCAGCGCACCGATGCCTTCCTTTATGATTGCGCCCAGTTTATTTGCAGATGAAAGTAATGACACCACAGCGAGCACAGATAGCGGTATCGCACACTATGCCGAGCAGAACGTCATACAAGAAACACAACAAGATTCAAACAAGTGGCGAGGCATCATCATTCATCGCGCCATAGAACAACTTTGTAATGCAGCAGACTATCCAGCTACAGATAAAACGATTAGCCGTATCAAACAACAGCTCGAAAGCGAAATATTGCGTAACAGACCGGCCACTCTCGAACTTCTCGATGACTGCATAATAGAAGCTGCCGAGGTGTTTAATCACACAGCGTTTGCAACCATTTTTAATCCCGGCGCTGCAAGCCAGAGCTATAATGAAATGCCATTAATGTATAAACAAAATAAACAGGCGGTTTACGGTATTGTTGACAGAGTAATCAGGACGGATGAGCATATTGTAATCATTGATTACAAATCGCATCGATTAGATAAGACCGAGTCCACACAGGATGCTGCTCAACAATTTTCGGCACAGTTGAATTACTACCGTAGCGGCATTAATAAACTGTGGCCGGGGCATACGATTAAGACAGGAATATTATTTACCCACCATAAAGAAATGGTCTGGCTGGAATGAATAATTGGCAGTTGGCAGTTGGCAGTTGGCAGTTGGCAGTTGGCAGTTGGCAGTTGGCAGTCTATTTTAAAAAAAATCACCGCTAGCAGAGGTGATTTAATTTTATTTGCTTTTTACTGATAACTGCCAACTGCCAACTTCTTTATTACTTACGAAGCTCAGCAAGCAGCTTTTCGTAGGGCACATAACCTGGCAGTAATCGACCATCTTCTAATACAATGGCAGGGGTACCACGCACTCCGAGCTCGCGCGCCAGTGCCAGGTGGTCATTAATTGGATTGTCACAGGTTTTATCTTCAACTTTTCCACCTGATTTTGCAGTATCCAGCGCCGTTTGCTGATTATCTGAACACCAGACACTAACTGTTTTCTTCATATCAGCAGCACCTTTAAGCGGCATAAAGATATATCGAACCTGCACTTCATTCTCCATGTAATCGGGAACTTCATTATGCAAACGGCGGCAGTAGGGACAATCAATGTCAGTAATAACCGTTATCGTGTTTTTAACTTTTTTCGGCGTATAAACCAGCATATTATCGGCACCCAGACTGTCGATAGCCGACAGGCGAATAACAGATTTAGCTTCTTCACTCACATTTCTTTTGGTGGTCAGGTCAAACAGGTCGCCTTCGATCATATAGCGCGCATCGCCACTCATATACACAACCTGTGAGCCAACAATCACCTCGAACAAACCAATAACGGGCGTTGCAGATATTTTAGTGGGTTTCACATTCGGCATGCGTTTGGCCAGGGCCTGCTTCAGTTTGCTGACAGCATCTGCCGCAACATCTGCTTCAGCTGAAACGGTAAACGAGGCTAACAAAGAGCTAATAAGGATAAATAAAGGAAAATATTTCATATGGCACGCTATTAAGTAATTAAATTTCAGTTATCGAGACAACGGGCATTATAGTTAATTCCATAATATCTTTATATAGTTATTACCGTAACCACTAATTTATGATGAATTTAACGAATCAGGCGCGTGGATGGTGGTTTTGATACATCTCACGCAAGCGCTGATCAGCGACGTGAGTGTATATTTGAGTGGTCGATATGTCGCTATGGCCCAGTAACATCTGCACTACACGCAGATCTGCACCATGATTCAGCAAATGCGTGGCAAATGCGTGACGTAATGTATGGGGCGATAAATGGTCCGTTGCGATACCCGCGACTATTGCATACCGCTTCACCATATACCAGAATGCCTGGCGAGTCATCGCCCTGCCTCTTTTGGTAACAAACACATCACTGCATTGACTGGCCTCTTTCTTATTTTCTGCCGCTTTATACAATAATTGCGCTCGCGATTGCTGGTAATATCTCATCAACCAATCAAGCGCAATTTCACCTACCGGCACCAGTCGCTCTTTGTTGCCTTTTCCAATTACACGCATTACCCCCTGCTGTAATGATATCTGTGAAGTTTGCAGGTTAATTAACTCACTAACGCGCAAGCCGGTTGCATACAAAACTTCCAGCATTGCTCTATCCCTTAAACCTAAGTCATGCGAAATATCAGGCGCCGCTAATAAATCATCAATTTGTTGCTCATTCAACGATACCGGCAACGATCGCTCACCCTTGGGTGATTCGAGTAAGTGAGTAGGATCTTGCGTAATTTTCCCTTCACGAAACAAATAAAGATAAAAACGACGTAAGGTCGAGAGTAATCGTGCGACAGAACGTCGTTTCTGTTTCAGCTGGTAATTAAATGCAAGAAAATCCTGAATCTTACCGGTGTTAACTGTCACCAATAATTGCTGCTGCTGCTGTAACCAGAGTGAAAAACCTGCAAGATCATTCCGATAGGCAGACAAGGTATTTTCACTTAAACCATTCTCCATCCATAAGTGATCAATAAAGTTTTCAATTATTGCCTGTTCAGTCGCAGATATCTGGTCAAATTTAGCCATAGTGAAAATTATAGCCGAAAAAAAAGCCACCCATACAAATGAGTGGCTTTTTATCTCAAGTAGAAACCGTTTAGACTGTTATCTACTTGCGACGCTTGCGGAGTTTTGGTTTAAGGGCCTTATTAATCTTAGCCATTTCCTTCTTAGTCCAGCTCTCCACAAATTTGGCAACGGCAGTTTCTCTCTTTTCAGACATCTTGATCAAAAGGTCCTGACGTTTCCTGGTTGCTGCTACTTCAGCTTGTGCTTCAGCGACAGCAGCTGCGGCGGCAATTACGCGATCACGTAACTTTTGCTTGGCAACGGCTGCATTTTCTCTCGCTGTTTTCTTACGTTCAGCAGCAGATTTTTTCTTCTCCACTAATAGATTACGCTTAGCGGTTAACGCTTTTTTCTTGTAGCTACCTTCTTCTTAGCTACTTTCTTCTTAACTACTTTACGTTTAGCAGGTGCTTTACGCTTAGCTACTTTCTTCTTAGCTACTTTCTTCTTAGCTACTTTACGTTTAGCAGGTGCTTTACGCTTAGCTACTTTCTTCTTAGCTACTTTCTTCTTAGCTACTTTCTTCTTAGCTACTTTCTTCTTAGCTACTTTCTTCTTAACTACTTTACGTTTAGCTGGTGCTTTACGCTTAGCTACTTTTTTCTTAACTACTTTGCGTTTAGCAGGTGCTTTACGCTTAGCTACTTTCTTCTTAACTACTTTGCGTTTAGCAGGTGCTTTACGCTTAGCTACTTTTTTCTTTGTTGCTTTTTTCTTTGTTGTACTAGCCATCTTAGAAGTCCCCTTTAGTGAGTTACGTTCAAAAGTATAAAACGTAATTCTAATTTAGCAAACTTTTATTACATTTTACAAACTTTATTTTCAATTAAATAAATTACTTAACAACGAATTTATGTTTTATTACATTGAAATTTTGTTTATTGAGATAGTTCATAGATAAACTCATCGCCATTAACATTAACATCTGCTTTAAAACCTGAAGCCTGTTTGTATAAATCCACCGACTGCATTGTCGTTAAAGGTAGCCGCAATGTCGAGATTAAAACCTAACCAAAAGCCTAGCCCTGCAGTGTAAGCAACATCTTTTGCTCCATCAGAAATTCCGCTCGCTACATTTTTTACGGCACCGACACGTAGCTGCATAAAGTCGAAGGCATTAAATTCTGCGCCTACAGCCAGATACTGTGTTGTTAACTTATTAAAAGCGGGGTTTGCTAACAGCGGCTTATTTTCAGTCAAATCAAAATCAACAGCGACAGTGACAAAATCATTATGGTAGGCAGCGCCAATACGCGCTTCAGTGTCAAAATTTAAAATAGCCTGTAGCGGCGCACCATTAATGGTACCAAGATCAATAGCAAAATCATCGGTAATTAAATTTCTTATGCTAAGGCCGAGTCGGATAGATTCTGTTACATCTGCCGCCACGCCGAAATCAACCGTAGCGAAGGTACCAATATCTGTCTCAACATCATCTTTATTAATTGTATCCAGGCCAGCATCAACCGTTAATACGGATTCTCTGAATGTAAACGATGTTAATTCAACAATTTTAGGTTTAATGCCGATCGATACTTTTCGCTCAAATACCTGGAAATCTTTAGCAAAAGACAGTCCTAACTCGGTGGCAAACAGGCCTTCCAGGTTGAGAATGTTAAAATTGGTGCTGGTAATTTCACTTGTTAGTCGCACTACATCACACGTAGAATCCGTCACTAGCGAACAGGATAAATCGGTCACTGTACCCGCAGCAATCACATCGGCACGCACACTAATGGCCATAGCAAACGACTCAAACGCTATGCCCATAGCGACAACACCTGTTACTTCCGGTGCAATGACCTTGCCGTCTATGCCAGCAATAATTGATGACATATCGAGTAGTGCGCCTGCTTCGGCAAGAATATCACCCGAGTTTTTTGCTGCGACCCTGATTTCATCTGCATTCTGAAAAGAATCAATATCCGTTATCAAGTCCTGGTTATCTCTTAAAAACGCACCGACACCGATTAATAATGAAAAATCATCACCCGGCCGCTGATTCGTTAACATCGCCGGATTCGCCCAGGCTGCTGACGCCAGATCGGCAGTCGCAACCGAGGCACCGCCCATACCCAGCGAGCGGCCTTCAAATGTAAATGGAATAGCATTTGTCGCTTGAGAAAATAATGACAATGCGACGGCTGATAAAAGATTGCGGTTAAGTTTCATAATTACCCCGTTAATGTCCTGTGTTTAATCGTCCGGCCAAAATTGACCCTGAAAACAATAAATATAATGTTATAAGTCTTTAACGAGCATATATCATAGTTAAACAATAACAAGGAATCCTGTTAACATGCAGCGCTATAATGAAGCTGATTTATAATGATTTTCACATAGCGGGCGGCGACCTTTAGCCGGCATATACACAGACGAGTGTCCGCAAAAACCTCAATGACTGAATCCGACAACACAGCACCGATACCAAAACGAGCTTATGCAGGATTGTTTCGCCGGCTATTTTCAATTTTTTATGATTGCTTCCTGCTGCTCGCCATCCTTTTTATTGTTTCAGCGATTGCCACTGCTTTAAACCAGGGCAAAGCCATTGAACCGAGCGACCGGCTATTCCCCGTATTTAGCGTTATTATTTTCGGCTTAAGCTATCTGTATTTTGCCTGGTTCTGGATACATGGCGGGCAGACACTGGGCATGAAAACCTGGCGCATCAAAATGGTAAGCAGTAATGAACAAGGTATTAGCTGGAAAACGACAGCCCTGCGTTTTTTAACGGCTATTATTTCCTGGGGTATTTTTGGCGCAGGTTTTTTGTGGGCCTTATTTGATAAACAAAATCGCTGCTGGCATGATTTAAGCAGCCATACTGTACTGCTTGATTTACGCGATAAATAGGTCGACTGATGTAAGCTTTAAGACTGGCGTTGCTAAGCAGTACCACAAGCAGCGATTAATTCACTCGCCTTAAGTAAAACAGACTGACCAGCAATACCAGCATTAATGGAATGGAAGCACTCAATACCGGCTTCATGTCTAAAACCAGTCCTAATTGATTCATCGAACGATTAATAACATAATAAACAACACCAATAATTACCGCCAGCATAATTCGCTGCCCCACACCACCACTTCGCGGCGTGGTAGCAAAAACGATTGGCATGGCAATCATCAGCATCGCTAAACAGGTCAAAGGAGTGAACACTTTCACCCAGAACTCAAGCAAATATTGGCCATTATCGAGATTATTGCTGTGCAAATACTGACTATAAGTAAGCAGTTCCATCGCCGCCATATCTTTTGTTTCGAGTTCAAGAACAGACAACAACTCTAATAAAATAAGCCTTTTTAAAATTAGCTGTTTTGCAAATGACGAAACCACGCCAGAATCTGATATCTCAGAACGCTTAATACCATGCAAAACCCATTCTTCATTTTGATATTTCGCCCGCTCAGCATAAATGATTGAACTTAGTTGCTGATTATCATTTAACTCATAAACACTTATCTTTCGTAACTGCTGATCCGGCAGAATCTGCTTAACGTTGACATAGCGATTACCATCACGTGCCCAGATATCATTGACCCCGCCCTGGATAAGTTTTTCCTCCATCGCTTCGGCTCGAAATGTTTTTGCTGTCCTTGTTGTGGCAGGCACAACATATTCACCTAATATTGCAACTAAAATTGCAAAAACGAAGCCGGTTTGCAATACCGAGCGGGTAATCCGCATCACCGTAATTCCCGACGCGCGCATCACAATTAATTCAGAATTAGCTGCCATCGCACCCAATGACAAAATGCCGCCGAGCAACAGTATTGAGGGAGAGAGTTCATATAAACGTTGCGGCAGACGAAGCAATACAAATATAACCGCCTGCAAAGCACCATAGTCACCGGTACCAACACTGTTTAGCTGGGCAACAAAATCAACAAACGCAAAAATCGATAACATCACAAAACTGGCAACCAAACTTCCAGAAATGACTGATCTCGCTATATAACGATCAACAACCACTCGACACCTTTAACCTTTGTGCCTTCTCATACTGCAGCTTATTGACTAATCTGTACATTGCGTTTCATACCCATAAAATAGCCACTGCGTTTTAACAGTATCAAAGTAATTATGATGGCAATCACGTGGACCCACCAGGTACCAACCCACACCGGGACTTTCTCCTGCACAATCCATGTTTTACCGACGCCCAGTAAATTTGAGTAGACAAGATATAAAATTAACGCCACGGCCAGTTTTGCGTAACGTCCACTTCTCGGATCAGTGCGGCTAAGCGGTAATGCCATAAACGCGACGATGATGGTTGCCAGCGGTAACGTAAGCCGCCACTGCAATTCAGCCTGATCGACCAGTTTGTTCGAACCCCAAAGCTGCGTTACAGACTTTGATTTTTCTGTAACACGCGCCCTAACCAGCTTTTTGTCGATATGAATACCGTAATCCTTATATCGAATAATCCTGAAATCATTTTCTCCCGCACTGCCAACGTAATGCGTTCCGCTATGCATCATCATATAACGTCGACCATTTTCGTCATAATAATTACTGGTACCTGTGGCCAGGTCCACATGGTTTTCTTTATTATGCCGCTGTTGAAAAAAAACATTCTTGATATTTTTGCTGTCTTCTTCGTCTGATTCCAGGAACAATACAGCATCGCCTTTTCCCGCACGATTAAAATGCCCTACCAGCAAGGTATCAACTTCCGCCTGACTTTGTAGCTGCGCAGTAATTACCGCGCGCTGATGAGAAATTAATGGCATGACATACATCATTAATATAAACAATATCAGTGTGATAGGAATCGTCACTAACATTAATGGACGATACCATTGCAGTGGACCAATACCGGCAGACATGATTGCCGCCATTTCACTATCACGATAAAGCCGGCCAAAGGCGAGCAATATCGCCATCAGCAGGCTAAGTGGTATTAAAACAACGCTAAACTCAAAAAGACTATTACCTAGATAAGATAAAAACGCGCTCACCGGGATAGAGCCCTGTGATACCCATTGTAGTAAATGCACAACTTCGGTACTAAGCACAATGATTAACAAAACAAAGATTACCGACAAAAACGCGGTAATCAGCTCTTTTGCAATATATTTATCAATGATAGTCAGCTTCATAAATATACAGATATTTTTTATTTATGCCCCATAGAACAGAAGTTTAACCTGAAAAGTTAGCTAAACGTCAATAAATCATGAGATAAGCCAAAGTCAGATTAAAAAACACATGAACACACTACCCTCAGTGCCATAAATTGCATACAATCTGTAGCCATAACTTACCTCGCAGAATCAATTTTATTGATGGAGCCCTCATGGAATACACAGTAAAAAGTGGCAATCCCGAAAAACAGCGTATCGGCTGCGTTGTTATCCCTGTCTATGCATCAAGAAAACTATCACTGTCTGCAAAAATTATGGATAAAGCCAGTAACGGATACATCTCTAACCTGATCAGGCGTGGTGAAATAGAAGGTGATTTAGGCAACACACTATTACTGCATAATGTAGAAAACACCCTATGCGACCGTGTTTTACTTATTGGCTGCGGCAAAGAAAAAAACATTGATGCTAAGGCTTTTTACAAGATAAACCACACCATGGTAAAACGGCTGCAATCCAGCGGCGCTACCGAAATCGCCTCTTATCTCACTGATGTGCCGGTCAAGCGTAAAGACATAAACTGGAAAATCCAGCATTCCATTGAAGCTATCGATGAATGCCTGTATCAATTTAATCAGCTAAAAACAGAAAAACAGGAATCCCGTCGCCCGCTAAGAAAATTCATCTTTAGCGTCAATGGGCGCGGCCAGCTTATGCAGGGTGAGCAGGCGGTTCGCCAGGGCATGGCTATTTCAGCAGGCATTCATCTTGCTAAAGACCTGGGCAACCTGCCGGGCAATATTTGCACGCCGGATTATCTGGCCAAACAGTCGATTAAACTCGCCAGACAACATGACAAAATAAAAACCTCAGTGCTCGAAGAAAAAGATATGGAAAAGCTCGGCATGGGCTCGCTATTATCCGTTTCCAGGGGTAGCCGCGAAGCCGCCAAGTTAATCACTATTGAGTACATGGCGGGCAATAAAAACCAGCCACCTATTATATTTGTCGGCAAAGGCGTGACGTTTGATTCTGGCGGTATCAGCCTGAAACCGGGTGCAGCGATGGATGAAATGAAATATGACATGTGCGGTGCGGCCAGCGTAATAGGCGTAATGAGCGCCTGTGCAGAGTTGCAGCTAGCGATTAATGTTATCGGCATCATCCCCACTGTCGAAAATATGCCTGACGGCATCGCCTCACGCCCCGGCGATGTTGTCACCAGCATGTCTGGCCAGACAATCGAAATATTAAATACAGACGCAGAAGGTCGCCTTATTTTATGCGACGCTTTAACTTACGCTGAAAAATTTAATCCCGACGTGGTGATCGACATAGCCACACTGACAGGCGCCTGTGTGGTTGCCCTCGGTGCTCACCCTGCTGGTTTGCTGAGCAATCATAACCCGCTGGCAAACGATTTATTATCTGCCGGCCAAAACAGTGGCGACCGCTGCTGGCAACTACCGCTATGGGATGATTACCAGGATCAACTAAAAAGTAATTTTGCCGATATGGCAAATATTGGCGGCAAAGGCGCTGGCACCATAACCGCCGCCTGTTTTCTGTCTCGTTTTACCAAAAAATATCACTGGGCACATCTGGATATAGCGGGTGTCGCATGGAAAAGTGGCGAAGATAAAGGTGCCACAGGAAGGCCGGTCGGACTACTAACGCAATATGTACTGGACCGTTTGCAAACCAGCAATTGATGCTGCCTGAACAATTAAGCAATAATAATCCGGACCCTCCTTATGCCTGATTACGACCCACAAAGCATTCCCATACTTGATGACGTTATCGTCAGCGACGCTCACGAAAAAAGCAGCACGGAGCATACCAAAGCTGCTGCGGAATCATTTATTGCGGACACGGAGGAAGCCGAGACAAATGCAGCAGAGAACAACCTTGATTTTTTTTCCGATTCAATAGTCACTCTGACTGAAGAGGATATTCTCGATAACCCGAATAAGCCGCAAGAAGAGTCTCAAATAAGCAGCATTGAGCCTATTACCGATACAGGCCCTGATGAATCCTTTGCTGAAGCATCCGTTGATGCCAGCGACGACGAGCAAGAAGTGGCTGTTGAGTCAGCGCTGATTGACTATGACGCAGACAGTGAGGCGCTAGACGCCGGGCCGGACACTACCTTACTCGAAGAAGCTATTAACGAAATCGAAACCGTTGACGACAGGCCAATCAATCCTGCTTCCCCTGCATATGACATGCCTGCACTCGAAACGCCCGCACTCGAAACGTCCGAATCGCTCGAGTCAATCGTTAATGATGTTGTAAAACATCTCATGCCCGACCTGGAACAACAGCTGAGATATCTGGTGCAACAGGCACTGGAAGATAGATTGCCGCAGGAAATCATGCAGTCAGTCACTGCAGCAAAAGAAAAAATTGATGATTATTAGCACAGATGCTGCCTGCTCATCTTTTTAAGCCAATTTTAAGCCGTGTCTAGAGGCTGAGTTTTGGGTATAATTCTGCGCTTTAAATCCGTTCTACCGAGTCCATAATGGAAAAAACCTACAACCCCCATGCCATCGAAGACAAGTGGTACAAAACCTGGGAAGAAAACGGCTATTTTAACGCCGAGCAGACCATCGAAGGCGCGGTAAACGAAGGTACTGACGGGCAACGCGAAAAATTCTGCATCATGATCCCACCGCCAAACGTTACTGGACGTTTGCACATGGGCCATGCTTTCCAGGATACCATAATGGACACCATGATCCGCTACCACCGCATGAAAGGCCATGATACTTTGTGGCAAGTCGGTACAGACCATGCCGGTATCGCCACACAAATGGTGGTTGAACGTCTGATCAATGCTGAGGGTAAAACGCGTCACGATTACGGCCGTGAAAAATTTACCGAAAAAATCTGGGAATGGAAACGACATTCCGGCAACACCATTACCAAACAACTACGCCGCATGGGCGCCTCACTCGACTGGACTCGTGAGCGCTTTACCATGGACGAAGGTTTATCAACAGCGGTTACCGAGGTGTTTGTTCGCCTTTACCAGGAAGGACTGATTTATCGCGGTAAACGACTGGTCAACTGGGACCCGGTATTACATACTGCCGTTTCTGATCTGGAAGTTTTGTCCAAAGAAGAGTCCGGCCACATGTGGTACATGCGCTACCCGCGCAGCAATGGTGTTGGTTCTATTGTGGTGGCTACTACCCGCCCTGAAACCATGTTAGGCGACTGCGCCGTCGCGGTTAACCCGTCTGATGAACGCTATTCCTACTTATTAGGTGAGTTTCTTGAACTGCCTCTGACAGGTCGTAAAATTCCTGTCATTGCCGATGAACATGTCGACCCGGAATTCGGAACCGGCTGTGTAAAAATTAC
The DNA here is from genome assembly GCA_963768125.1 of uncultured Gammaproteobacteria bacterium. Taxonomy (GTDB): domain Bacteria; phylum Pseudomonadota; class Gammaproteobacteria; order SZUA-229; family SZUA-229. The sequence goes on along the minus strand of CAVYHC010000026.1, from coordinate 224,555 downwards.
ACCGGCGCATGATTTCAATGACTACCTGGTATGGACTCGCCATAAAAACAATTCTGAAGTTCGTGATTTACCCAACGGTGGCTTAATTAATATCTTCACCAATAATGCCGCCATTCGTGATAATGATGACGACACCTACAATGTTATCCCCGAGGCTTATATCGGATTAGATCGATATGAAGCACGCAACCGGATTGTTGCCGATCTTGATGCCGCCGGCTTATTAGAAAAAGTCGAAGACCATAAACTAATGGTGCCTCGTGGCGACCGTTCGAACGCGGTTATCGAACCCTTCCTGACCGATCAGTGGTACGTCAAAGTTGAACCTCTGGCGAAACCGGCGATTGAAGCGGTAGAAAACGGCGATATAAAATTTGTCCCCGATAACTGGAAAAACACTTATTTTGAATGGATGAACAATATCGAAGACTGGTGTATTTCACGCCAGATCTGGTGGGGTCATCGCATCCCGGCATGGTATGACGAGCAGGGAAATGTCTATGTTGGTTATGACATAAACGATGTCCGCAGTAAAAACAAACTGCCCGATGATTACCCGCTGACCCAGGATGAAGATGTTTTAGACACCTGGTTTTCCTCAGCATTATGGCCCTTTTCAACATTAGGCTGGCCGGAAAAAACAAGCGAACTGGAGAAATATTACCCCACCAACGTACTGGTGACCGGTTTTGATATTATTTTCTTCTGGGTGGCACGGATGATTATGATGGGCCTGAAATTCATGGGTGATGTCCCTTTCCGTGAAGTTTATGTGCATGGCCTGGTGCGTGACGCTGAAGGTCAGAAAATGTCAAAATCCAAAGGCAATGTACTTGACCCAATTGATGTCATTGACGGTATCGACCTTGAGTCTTTAGTCAAAAAACGCACAGAGGCTGTGATGCAGCCGCACATGATAGAGCGTATCGAAAAACTGACGCGTAAAAACATGCCTGACGGGATCCCCGCCTTCGGTACAGACGCCATGCGTTTCACCTTTGCCTCACTGGCCACGACCGGTCGTGACGTTGTCTTTGCACCCAGCCGCATTGAAGGTTACCGCAACTTCTGCAACAAATTATGGAATGCAACACGTTATGTCTTAATGCAGGCCGAGGACAGGGACACCGGTTTATTAGACGATGGTTCAGACAACCCTGATGTCGTTTATTCTCTTGCTGACCGCTGGATTATTTCACGCCTGCAGCACATTGAAGAACGCATCGAGCAGCACAGTATTAATTCACGTATCGATTTAATCGCGCACGATTTGTATTCTTTTGTCTGGGAAGACTATTGCGACTGGTATCTTGAATTGTCTAAGCCGATTTTATTTAATGATGAAACACCAGAGAATGCACAGCGCGGTACACGTCGGACATTAGTTCGTGTACTCGAAACCATATTACGTTTGAACCATCCGATCATTCCATTTATCACCGAAGAGTGCTGGCAACATGTTGCCCCGCTGGCAGGAAAAACGGGCGCTACCATCATGCTGCAGCCCTACCCTGAGCCTGATAGCAGCAAGATTGATGATCAGGCCGAAACTGAACTGGAATGGGTAAAAACCTTCATTAGCGGGGTACGCCGTATCCGTTCAGAAATGGACATCCCACCGGGTAAACCGCTGTCTTTATTGTTACAGAATGCTTCTGCTAACGACAAAACACTGTATAAGGACAACCAGTCATTTATTGAGACACTGGCTAAACTGGAAAAAAGCGAATGGTTAAACAACACGGATGAAACCCCTGAGTCAGCGATTGCCCTGGTCGGTGAAATGAAAATCCTGATTCCACTTGCCGGCCTTATCGACAAAGATGCTGAACTCAGCCGCCTGCAAAAAGAAATCAGCAAAATCCAGATTAACATTGATAAAACGACAGCAAAACTGGTCAATAAAAGTTTTGTCGACAAAGCACCCGCTGCCGTTGTTGAAAAAGAGCGTGCTCGATTAACTGAAATGACAACAGCGGTTGAACAATTAAAGGATCAGGAAGAAAAAATTCGAAAACTTTAATAACAGTATTAGGCCGTCAGTTTTAAAATAAAAAACTGGCGGCTTACAAATTCAAATAACCTTGTAAAATATCACCATGCCTATTACGCCTGAAAAAAAACAACAGATTCTTCAAACACATGCCAGCCTGGTACTGGCAGTAGTGCAAACCATCCATAACCCGGAACTTAAACCGCATCTTGAGCAGGTATTGCTGCAATCTGCACAAAACGGCTGGCAGGACCTGGTCACTGTCATTAATAAGATAGTTGCTGGCAGCCGTGATCAATCACTGCTCAATGCGCTGGATGAGGAAGACGCTGTTATTGTCGACAGTATATTGCTGGGCCTGCAGGACCCTGCAACCCTGCCAAAAGTAGAACAAAGCGGTGATGCCACAAAAGCCGCACCCATGCTCGCGCAATTGATAAACGATGCACGACATGGTGATCATAATGCGCTTGCAATGCTAGGGTCGATGGCAGAACAAATGTCTCGCGCAGGTGACGACATGGCTAATCTTGGTGCGGTACTTAAAAACATGATTGATGGCGAACGCAGTGTCGACAAACTTTGCAGCCGCATGGGTGTTCAGGGCGAATCATTAATCATACAAATATTAAATGAATTAGCCAGGCTCGATGTACATTAACATTATCAATATCATTCTTTTATAATTAAACGTGACAAAAACAACAGCAACGGTTATCCGGCAAACAAAAAACTGGATCGACCAGGTTGTGATTGGTCTAAACCTTTGTCCTTTTGCCAGCCAGGTGGTCACTGATAACAGCATTGATTATGCCGTCATCAGCGGCTGCTCTGTGCAACAGCATTTACAGCAACTCGCTGACTGTTTCATGAAACTTGATGCCGCAAAAGACATTGAAACCAGCCTGCTCATTTTCCCACAGGCCTATCAACAGTTCGACGATTATCTCGATCTGTTATATCTGGCGGATTTATTACTGCAAGACCTGCATTATACCGGAACCTATCAACTTGCCAGTTTTCATCCGCAGTATCTTTTCCAGGGCAGTAGCGAAGATGACGCCAGTAATTTCAGTAATCGCTCACCCTACCCGATGTTACATCTACTAAGAGAAAGCAGTCTTGAAAAAGCGATTGCCAGTTATAAAAACATTGATCAGGTGCCGCAACACAATATCAATAAACTGAAGCAGATCGGCTACACGGCCATGCAGCAAACACTTAAGAAGATCATGCAGGATAACCAATGAATACTCTGACCCTAATCAGCATATGCCTGGTTATCTTTCTCCATGCGTTATTTCTTATTCTCGAAATGTTTCTATGGAACACAGCCTTTGGCCGAAAAACCTTTTCTTTAACGGAAGAGTACGCCAGACAATCAGCAACGCTGGCAGCCAACCAGGGCTTATATAACGGATTTTTGGCAGCCGGTTTATTATGGGGCCTGCTTAGTACAACTGGCAATAATACGCTGATATTTTTTCTTAGCTGTATTATTATTGCAGGCCTCTATGGTGGCTTCACTGTCAAACACTCGATATTATGGATACAGGCTTTGCCGTCGGCAATCGCTTTAGCCCTACTGATGTTTAACAAATAAATATTATTGGTACTAACTTATGAAATTTCAGATTAAAACTGTAACGCCTGTTTTCCTGCTGCTTTTACTCAGCGCATGCTCACCCTCTAATGAAAATAATACAGAAACTGCCGAAATTAAAGCTGAAGTCAGTGCAACAACAATTAATGATTTCCCTTATGCATTCGATCAGGTAGCAAACAATACCTGGATCATTCACGGCCCACGTGAATTACCTAACCCGAAAAACAAAGGCTTTATGAACAACCCTGGTCTGATAAAAACCTCAGCAGGCCTGGTCATCATTGACCCGGGTTCAACAGTACAGGTTGGTGAGAACGTACTGACTGAAATTAAAAAAATAAGCGAATTGCCCGTCGTGGCTGTATTCAATACGCACATTCACGGTGATCACTGGCTGGGTAACCAGGCGATTAAAGCAGCCTATCCCGAAGTGAAAATTTACGGTCACCCGCAAATGCTGGTTGAAATTGAAAATGGCGTCGGTGACGACTGGGTCAACACCATGAACAGGTTAACCGAAGGCGCCAGTGCAGGCACCACAGTTGTTGCACCTGACCATACTGCTGATAATGAAGACACCATTAAAATTGGCGATACACAGTTTAAAATTCATCACTATGGTATCGCCCATACCACATCAGACATAATGATCGAGGTGGTGAAAAATTCTGTGGTATTTCTCGGTGACAATGTTTTGGCACAACGTTTACCCAGAGCATCCGATGGCAACTTTCAGGGCAACATAAACAGCATCAAAACCATACTCGAAAGTAATGCAAAAACCTATGTGCCCGGCCACGGACCCAGCGGCGACAAAACAATGGTTGAAACCTATCTTAACTATTTGACACTGGTCTATCAGGCGGCAGAAAAAACCTTTGCAGATGATCTCGATAGCAGTGACGTTATTACTATCAGCAGAGAAACTACCGCCGCATATAAAGACTGGTCAGGTTACGAAGACGAAATAGGCCCACATGGTGCGCAGGCTTTTGGTGAAGTAGAAGCCGCTGAGTTTTAATTATTGTTTGTAGTGTTGTTGCTAATACATCGGTGACTTAAATATGTTTAGGCTTTGCGGGTCTCGTCTTGCTGCTGGTGTGGGTGTTTGGCATTTACGGTTATTTTGAATTGTTCTTGTGGTTTCGCCCACTGACGGGCGAGTAACTCTTTGCCTGCAGCCGCAAAGAGTAACCAGAAAGGGCCGCCACTACGGCTACGCCCCTGTAAAAAACACAGGGGTTCCCATTTAGGCAATACCGTTCTCATGCTGCGCCAGAACTCGCCCACGTTGAAAAACACGTGGACTCAGACATGCTGGCACAGAAAACTCATGATAACGGCATCGCCTAAATGGCTTGCCTGAGGTGGGAAAGGTCAAGGTCAAAAACATAAACATCTCTCGTATTTCGTCTAGCGTCTTGCTGTGCTTTGATTTTGTTTCGAGTTTCGTTTTATTCTTGTTTTTACTTCCGCCTCTCGATTGCTGAAGTTGGGGGTATTGGTAGAGCAAATTCGCCAGGGATGGCGAATTTAGCCCTGTGCGCCCGGACGGCGCATCAGGGCGGGCTCGTAGGCAATACCTCCAGCTTCAGGTACCCCGCAGGGGCAATCGAGTAGCGGCGGCCTTTTCTGGTTACTCTTTTGGGCTGTAGCAAAAGAGTAACTCGGCTGCGGGCCGAGACCCGCAATCTAATAGAGTAAAACTGCAATAGTAAGGTATAACGAAAATCTAAAAATCGTGATAAACATTCCCACGCAGGAGACAACGAAAAACAATCAGGAATAAATCCCATGCTCACGAGTTGAACGGAATTTAATTTTCGGCCATTTCTCTATGGTCATGTCTAAATTGACACGTGTTGGCGCGATGTAAGCCAGGTCTCCGGCATGATCAAGCGCCAGGTTTGTTGTCTGGCGATCTTTGAATTTAGTCAGTTCTTTTTCATCATCACATTCAACCCAACGCGCAGTGGTCACATTGACGGCTTCAAAATCACAGTCAACACCATATTCATACATTAAGCGGTGCTTAACAACTTCAAACTGCAAAACACCGACTGCACCTAATATCAAATCATTATTATGCAACGGACGATAAAGCTGGGTAGCACCCTCTTCACACAATTGCATTAAACCTTTTTGCAGCGCTTTCATCTTTAACGGATCTTTTAATTGGGCACGGCGAAATAACTCTGGGGAAAAATTGGGTATGCCGGTAAAAGCGAGATCTTCACCCAGGGTAAAGGTGTCACCAATTCTCATGGTGCCATGATTGTGCAAACCAATAATGTCGCCGGTATAAGCTTCATCAACATGTTCACGATCCGAGGCCATGAAGGTAACGGCATCTGCCAACTTTATCTCTTTACCCAGACGCACATGTTTCACTTTCATGCCTTTTTTATAGGTACCGGAACAGATACGCACAAAAGCGATTCGATCGCGGTGACCGGGATCCATGTTGGCCTGAATTTTGAAGACAAAACCAGTGAACTGATCCTCTTCTGGTAGCACTATTCGTGTTTGTGTTTCTCTGGCTTTTGGTGAAGGCGCATAATCATTGAGTGCATCGAGTAATTCTCCGACGCCAAAATTATTAATACCTGAACCAAAAAACACTGGCGTAAGCTCGCCTTTTTGGTAAGCCGCTAGATTAAACTCATGACTGGCACCCTGCACCAGTTCAATTTCATCTCGCAGTTCTGTAGCCAGGTGGCCCAGGATTTCATCTAGCTGAGGATTATCCAGTCCTTCGACTATATCGCCCTGCTGTATTTTTCCACCATGCGTGGCACTGAAAAAATGCACCGTATTGCTTAGCAGATTAAACACACCCTTAAAGCTTTTACCCATGCCGATTGGCCAGGTAATGGGCGCGCACTGAATATTCAGGATATCTTCAATTTCATCCAGAATATCGATGGGTTCGCGTGCTTCACGGTCCATCTTGTTGACAAAAGTTATAATCGGCGTGGTACGTAAACGACACACATCCATTAGTTTTATGGTGCGATCTTCTACGCCTTTGGCCGCATCAATCACCATTAATGCTGAATCAACCGCCGTTAAGGTACGATAGGTGTCCTCTGAGAAATCAGCATGACCCGGTGTATCCAGTAAATTAATAATGCACTCTTTGTGCGGAAACTGCATAACCGAGGAAGTCACCGAAATACCCCGCTGTTTCTCCAGCTCCATCCAGTCAGACGTAGCATGACGCGCAGATTTTCTGCCTTTTACGGTACCCGCCATCTGGATGGCGCCACTAAACAACAGTAACTTTTCTGTCAGCGTGGTTTTACCCGCGTCAGGGTGGGAGATAATAGCGAATGTACGCCGACGTTTTACTTCATCTAAATAGGCCATAGCGGCGCAATTATACAGGCTTATTGGCTAATGCCTAGCGCTGAGATTTCTAAATAGTCATTCACTATTCGTTTTCTGGCCTAGCGATCCTGTGACAAATATTTAGCCAGAATAACCGCATCCTCACGTCCATCTGCATCAGGGTAATAGGCTTTACGCACGCCCAGTTCGTGAAAACCCTCAGATTGATATAACTGCTGCGCGCCTGTATTTGAACGCCTTACTTCGAGCAAAATCATATCAACATCCGTTTGCTGCGATTTCTTAACCAGGTGACGTAACAGGTAGCGACCCAGGCCTTTTTTCTGATAATCCGGGTCGATACAGATATTCAAAATATGCGCTTCACCCGGCGACAACATAACAATGCCATAACCGATAATTGCATTGTCCAGTGTCACTACCCAGGCGTTATAACCAATGCGCAGGCAGTCGCGAAATATACCCAGGGTCCAGGGATGAGGATACGCTTTTTTCTCAACGGCTATAACCTGTGGCAAATCCGCATAAACCATGGTGCGCAATTCAACCAGCGCACTCAATTCATCATTCATGTTTTGGAAATTGACTGCCATCAATGTTTCTAGCTGTTGATTATTTTCTGTAGTTGCTGCAAATCTGACCAGGCTTTACGTTTATTCTCTGGCTGCAGTAATAGCTCCCGCGGTGAATAACTTGCAAATACCGGCAGCGAATCTATTTGAAAATCTGCTTGCGCATTCATTGCGCGATAATCATCCAGTGACATATTTTTCTGCAGCAGGCAGCGCACAGCAGACTCACCCAGTATAACTAAACGCCCAGGCTGCACTAACTGGATTTGCTGTGTTAAATGATTTTGACAATGCTGGACCTGTTGCGGGGTAACCGTGTGATTTGCTGGCACACTACATTTTAACAATGAAGTAATATAGACCTCATTGATAGACACATTTATCGCCGATAACATTTTACGCAACAGTTCACCCGCTTCGCCGCTGCAGATAACGCCAGCGTTATCGTCAACACTATCGGGCGCCAGCAGAACAAACATCAGCTGCGCCGAGAGATTACCTCGACCCATAATCGCCTGTTTACGCCCGCCATGCAGCTGACATTTGCTGCACTGCTGAATACTTGCCTCAAGTTGCGACCAGTCGCTGGCAAGCGGCCCGGCAACATGACGGTCAGCTGCTTTACCATCAAGCTTAGCGACAACCGCGTTATCTTCATCAGACAACGTATTCTGCGTTGTCTGCTGCTTTTTTTTATCACGCAATTGCCAGCACTGGACACCCATGACATCCAGGTAATAACGACGCGTGCTTTCATCTAACGCATTCACCGAATTGTCGGTTTCAATACTCATGCGTTAACCATCATCACTAAACGTCACCCAGTTGCGGATGCTCCCGCTCATCGGCTATATCCAGTTTGTTCAAGGCATTGATATAGGCATTGGCTGAAGCGATGACAATGTCGGTATCTGCGCCCTGACCACTGATGATCCGTCCGTTTTTTTCCAGTCTCACGGTCACTTCACCCTGGGCATCGGTACCGCTGGTAATATTATTGACCGAATACAGCTGTAACTGGGTATCACTGTTGACCACGCTTTCAATCGCTCTAAATGTGGCATCAACCGGACCACCGCCACTGGCGCTGGCGGACACTTCTTCACCGCCTATTTCCAGCACCATGGTTGCCGTTGGTGTTTCTCCCGTTTCCGAACATACACGCAAACTAATCAGCCTGTAGTGTTCATTTTGAATGCTCCAATTGGTATCGGCGACTAATGCACGCAAGTCTTCATCAAAGATTTCGTGTTTTTTATCCGCCAGATCTTTAAACCGTGAAAAGGCTTCATTTAACTCCAGCTCGGATGAAAACTCGACATTCAATTCTGCCAGACGGCTTTTGAACGCATTACGACCGGAATGCTTACCCAATACCATGCGGTTATTAGACCAGCCAACATCCTGAGCACGCATAATCTCGTAGGTTTCACGACTCTTTAATATACCATCCTGATGAATGCCCGATTCATGCGCAAATGCATTGACACCAACAATCGCTTTATTGGGCTGTACTGGAAAACCGGTAATGCCAGATACCAGTTTCGAACACGGTACTATTTGCGTGGTATCAAGATGAGTATCACAGCCAAAAACGTCCTGCCGCGTGTGCACTGCCATGACAATCTCTTCTAATGCAGCATTGCCTGCGCGCTCACCTAAGCCATTAATGGTACATTCAACCTGACGTGCGCCATTTAATACCGCAGACAAAGAATTACCGACGGCCAGCCCCAGATCATTATGGCAATGCACAGAAAATATCGCTTTATCTGAATTTGGTATACGCGTCAGCAAAGTATGAATCAATTCTCCAAATTGATGCGGAATGTTATAACCCACCGTATCAGGAATATTAATGGTTTTCGCACCGGCATCAATCACTGCTTCAATGATACGACACAGAAAATCAATTTCAGAACGACCGGCATCTTCGGGCGAAAATTCCACATCGTCAGTAAACTGCCTTGCCATTTTTACCGCAGCCACTGCCTGCACCAGAACATCATCCGGCTGCATACGCAATTTCATTTTCATGTGAATTGGCGAGGTTGCAATAAAAGTATGAATGCGCGAGGAAACGGCTGGTTTCAGTGCTTCACCCGCACGATGAATATCCTTCTCCAGGGCCCGTGCCAGGCCACAGACCGTACTGTTTTTAATGATGGAGGCAACAGCTTTCACTGATTCAAAATCACCCGGGCTGGCAATAGGGAAACCAGCTTCAATAACATCAACACGCATTTTTTCCAGCGCCTTGGCAATACGCACTTTTTCATCTTTCGTCATGGAAGCACCTGGGCTCTGCTCACCATCACGTAACGTGGTATCAAAGATAATCAGCTTTTCACTTTGACTGTTCAATTTGTTTTTTTTAGACTCATTACTCATGACTTGACCTTCAAATCAATAATTTTTATATTTTGGGTATAGTTGTTGAGCGCGTAATCTCCTCGCCAGGAATCATTAAATGCCCTAAGGCAGGAGGAGGAATAGAGTGTCTAACAGGAACGCCAAAGCCAGTGCAGACGCAGAAGTGCGCGCTACAGAAGTATCAGCTTGAGGCGGAAAATAATTCATATGCAGCATGACTATAACGATAAGTCAGAAAAGATACAACCAAAAAAAGTGGGTATTTGCTGCGTAGCAGACAAAGAGTGCAACAAAAAGCTTTTAGCTTTTTTACATTTTCGGCCCTTGCGGTAAAAAACCTTGTTATTTTACCCGGCGCTGCGGCGTTTTCTGAAGCGGCGAATAATGCTAATTACCGGACCAGACAGCGCATAAATCATAAAACAGCCAAATAAAGTAATCGGCGGATCAATCGCAGCAAAGACAAAGACCATGACGACAACTAACATCGCCACAAAAGGCACTTTGTTATGAAAATCGATATCTTTAAAACTGTAATAGGAGACATTGCTCACCATCATCAAACCAGCAAATACGATAATAGGTAAAGCAATCATTGAGACAGCATCACCGCTTATGCCGTTATCAAAACATGCCCAGACAAAACCCACAACAACCGCCGCCGCCGCAGGGCTGGGCAATCCCTGAAAATAACGTTTATCGGTATTACTTGCCCTGGTATTAAACCGCGCAAGCCGCAAAGCGCCCGATGCCACGTACAAAAAGGCCGCCAGCCAGCCGAGCTTACCCCAGTGCCAGCTAACATCAACCAGCGAGGACAATGACCACTCGTACATGATCAGTGCAGGCGCCAGGCCAAATGACCCCATATCGGACAAACTATCGTACTCTGCACCAAATGCGGTTTGCGTATTGGTCATACGCGCAACACGACCATCAAGCCCATCCAGAATCATGGCGATAAAAATTGCTACTGATGCCTGTTCGAACTTGCCCTGAGTGGCAGCAACAATGCCGTAGAAACCGGCAAATAATGCAGCGGTGGTAATCAGGTTAGGCAGTAAATAGATACCACGCCTGCCTTTTTTAATGGCTGCTTCGTCAGTTTTATTTTCAACTTGTTCCATAGGGTTAAGAATAGCCTAGTAGTGTTATAAGGTCTAACTTTAAAAAATTTTATTAGCCTGTCAAATAAACGTAAATTTTAAAAGAAAAAAGCCTTTATTTGCGTTTATTGCGTTCATTTGCGGATAAATTATTTTAAAACTTACAAAAATAACCACCCTGTCATGGATAATGAAAAGACAAAGCGATTGCCCAGCTTAATCTTCGCCATCCATGCAGGCATAAAAAAAGGGCTATAAAGCCCTTTTTTCAATCTCAGCATCATTGATATTAGTTTTTGCTTTTATCAACGATCTTGTTCGCTTTAATCCAGGGCATCATAGAACGCAAGCTTGCACCCACTTCTTCGATTTGATGTTCCCGGCCTTTTTTGCGCAGCGCTTCCAGATTTTTTGCACCGGAATGCATTTCATCAATAAACTCTTTGGCAAACTGGCCGCTCTGAATTTCTTCAAGGATTTTCTTCATTTCAGCCTTGGTGTTTTCATTTACAATACGTGGTCCACGTGTCACATCACCGTATTCCGCTGTATTTGAAATTGAATAACGCATATCAGCAATACCGCCCTGGTACATTAAATCAACAATCAGTTTCAGCTCATGCAGACATTCGAAGTAGGCCATTTCAGGTGCATAACCGGCTTCAACCAGTGTTTCAAAACCGGCCTGAACCAGCGCAGTAGTACCGCCGCATAATACAGCCTGCTCACCAAATAAATCCGTTTCTGTTTCTTCACGGAATGTGGTTTCAATAATCGCGGTACGACCACCACCGATGGCAGAAGCATAAGACATAGCAATATCCTTTGCTGCGCCTGATGCATCTTGCGCGATCGCGATTAAATCAGGAATACCGCCACCGTTTACAAACTCACTACGAACCGTATGTCCCGGTGCTTTTGGTGCAATCATAATGACATCCAGATCAGCACGAGGTGTAATCGCTTCAAAATGAATATTAAAACCATGGGCAAACGCCATCGCTGCACCCTGTTTGATATTCGGCTCAATTTGCTCTTTGTAAATGGCCGCCTGGCTCTCATCAGGCGCCAACACCATAACCACATCCGCCCATGCAACACCATCTTCTACAGACTTTACCGCAACACCGGCATGATGATGCTTTAGCAGCAGACGATGAACCTTCGCGTAAACCAACACAGACATCAACGCCTGAATCTTTTAGATTATTGGCATGTGCATGGCCCTGTGAGCCATAACCAATAATGCAAACTTTTTTGCTTTGAATGATAGAAAGATCGCAGTCTTTGTCGTAATAAATATTCATTGTTACTTAATCCGTAAATGTTTTAATTTAAATTATCTGTTGTTACTGTCTGTTATGCCTGCAGGCAAAGTTATTACTGATTTTGAATTACACAATACCTTTAGCACCGCGCCCCATGCCCAGCTGGCCGGAACGAACAACCTCTATAATAGTCATGCTCGCTAATGCTTTTAATACGGCATCAATTTTTTTACTGTCGCCTGTCACTTCCAATGTATAGCTGGTATCTGTTGTATCAATAATCATGGCCATGGAAAATATCCGCAACGCGTTTAACTTCATCACGCTGCTCATTTTTTGCTTTAACCTTAATCAGAATCAGCTCACGCTCAACATGAACATCATCGGTCAGGTTCACCAGTTTTACGACATCAATCAGTTTATTAAGCTGCTTACACACCTGCTCAACAATTTCATCGGTACCTGTTGTCACTAAGGTCATACGGGATAATGATGGATCATCCGTTGGCGCAACAGTTAACGATTCGATATTATAAGCACGCGCAGAAAACAGTCCTGCCACGCGTGAAAGCGCACCCGCTTCGTTTTCTAATAATATAGAAATGATGTGTCTCATTTCTACTGCTTCACTATTGTCTATTTCATATACCACGATAACTACACCAGTATCATTTCGTTCAAGCCGGCACCGGCTGGAATCATTGGATAAACGTTTTCTTCGCGGTCAGTAATAAAATCAAGAAACACCAGCCGATCTTTTTGTTTGAACGCTTCTTCCAGTGCAGGACGCACATCTTCAGGTTTTTCTACTTTAATGCCAACATGACCATAACTTTCTGCGAGCGTCACAAAGTCCGGCAGCGCATCAAAATATGACATGGCATAACGTTTTTCATAAAAGAATTCCTGCCACTGCCTCACCATCCCCATATAACCATTATTTAAGTTAATGATTTTTAATGGCAGCGAATACTGCTTGCACGTTGACAGTTCCTGTATACACATCTGAATACTGGCTTCACCCGTAATACAGGCCACAGTCTCATCAGGAAACGCCAGTTGCACGCCCATTGCTGCGGGCAGACCGAACCCCATGGTGCCAAGACCGCCAGAATTAATCCAGCGGCGCGGTTTATCAAAACCATAATATTGTGCAGCAAACATTTGATGCTGGCCAACATCCGATGTAATAAAGGCATCACCGTGGGTCACCTTAAATAATTCTTCCACAACAAACTGTGGTTTGATGGTGGCGCTACCGCGATCGAACTTCAGGCAGTCCTGCGCACGCCATTCATTTATCTGCGCCCACCATTTTTCTATGGCCACTTTATTTGTCGCTACCGCCGATTTAGCCAATAACGCATTTAGCGCATCAAGTACCTGCACCACCTCACCAACAATGGGCACATCAACTTTTACATTTTTCGAAATAGAGGCCGGATCAACATCGATGTGAATGATTTTTGCATCCGGGCAGAATTTGTCCAGGTTGCCGGTAACTCGGTCATCAAAGCGTGCACCGATGGCAATGATTAAATCACTGTGGTGCATGCCCATATTGGCTTCATACGTTCCGTGCATACCCAGCATGCCAAGCGACAAAGGGTCACTCGCCGGGAATGCACCTAAACCCATTAATGTCTGTGTAATCGGGTAACCCAGGGCATGAACAAATGTTCGTAACTGCTCCGAGCCATTTCCTATTATTACACCGCCACCCGTGTAAATCATTGGCCGCTCTGCTTTTACGATTAGCTCAAGCGCCCTTTTGATTTGGCCATTATGGCCTTTCACTGTCGGATTGTATGACCGCATTTCAAGTTTCGGCGGATACTCAAAGTCGGTTATTTCAGCCGTGATATCTTTTGGCACGTCAATAACAACCGGTCCCGGACGTCCCGTTGTTGCCACGTAAAAGGCTTTTTTAAAGGTCATGGCAATATCATTGACATCGTTAATTAAAAAGTTGTGTTTAACGATAGGTCGCGTGATGCCCACAGAATCGACTTCCTGAAAAGCATCGTTACCAATCAAGTGCTTAGGCACCTGCCCGGTGATAACAATCATCGGAATAGAATCCATATAGGCAGTAGCAATACCGGTGACCGCATTCGTTGCACCCGGTCCGGATGTCACCAGAACCACACCCGGCTTGCCTGTTGCCCTGGCATAGCCATCAGCCGCATGTGTCGCACCCTGTTCATGACGGACAAGGATGTGCTGCACATCATCCTGCTTGTAAAAAGCATCATATATGTGCAATACGGCCCCACCCGGGTAACCAAATACGTAATCAATACCCTCGGCTTTCAGGCATTCAATAATAATTTCTGCGCCAGATAATTCCACTGTTATTACTATCTCACTGTATCTTTAATTATAAATAAAAAAAACTATATAAATCATGCACTTTATTAAATAAAGCCCAGTCATTCTTGCCTATACGGCGAACCGCACATTCTAAACGTTTATCCCACAAATTTCACGCACATTTTTTAGCGGTACAAAGCCAATGGCCAGATACTCAATAATTCGTTACAACGATGCAAAGATCGCGGACGAAAAAAAACCCCGGAGTAACCGGGGTTTTTCACAACAAATGCTAAAGCAGAATCTTAGAAGTCGTCTTCTACTTCACCGCCCGCTGCTTTTGTTAATGTTGATTTTATAGCATCAGGAGAAGGCATAATGTTCATAAAGCTGTTAGAGCCCATCATACTCAAATCCGGGAAATTAACCGCAATACGGAAACGCGCATGCAGCGCTTCAACATCATCACCCGTTACCAGGATATCGTAGGGAAGATGTGCAGTAGAACGCACTTCTTTGTAATCAATCTCACCCATGATGAAAGCATCATCCATGTATTTATTACCCGTCTTTTCAGAAGACAAGGCAACACCAAACAAGGTTTGTTTCTTACCGGGAACATCAATGCGATAAACTTTAGATGCGCCACCAGCTTTTGCTGCCAGCCCTTTCTCGACAGCGGCCACTGCTTCTTCATAGCTGTTATAAGAAGCCAAAGATAAAGGCTCATCAAAATATTCCATACCGAAAGTATAATGATAACCATCAAGGTCATCAGCATCCAGGCCTTCTGCAGGACCAAACTCTTTCACTGAACCTAAAGCCGTACCTAATGCTGAAGTAACTGCGGAAAGATCAGCTTTTACATGATAAGCCGCAGCCATGTAGGCAGGGTTTGTGTAAGAAATTTGCACCTGATCGCCAACTTTTGTAATCGCAACTCGCTGACCTGCAGCATATCCAGCACGCTCATGAGAACCTGCGGCTTTTTTCAGCGCACCGTTTGTAACAACAACAATGTGTGCTGCTGCATACGGCGAGTATTCACCAACAACTTCAAAGCCATTATCGGTTAAAGATTTTTTAACACCAGCGACTTTGTCGGCAACGGCGCCGGCGGAAGTTGAACCTAAGATAAACGGTTTCATCTCTCCAGCAGCATTTGCCACCAGCGATGCCATGCTCATTACAGCGGCGGCTGCAAGCGCAAGCATTTTTGTATTCATTTTAATCATGTTAATTCTCTCCAGAGTTTTTCCCAGTTATATTCATATTCGTATATTCGTTTCGCCCCGCGCATCCAGTACCAGATTTTCCTTGTATAGAATTAATCTACCCGTAATTAAGGGGAAGCAGGCTGGACAATGTAAATAAAAGCATGCAGTTATGCAAGCTATTTCGAATAAAAAGCAATAGATTTAACAATTTATAATATTCTAATGCTGATGCCCAAATTAGATAGAACAACCTCGCACGACACCGGGAATCATAGATATCAAAGATATAAAGCCATCAACACCCATTAAATAATACACAAAAAAAAGACCCCATCCGGGGTCTTTTTTTATCATGCTAAGAAAGACTAACTCAGTATTTCCAGGCCCATCCTGCCTGAATATCCCACTGAGACATCTCGATTTCTACCATGCTTCCGCCACTGGCAGCGGCTGCATCAACTGGATTTTGTCCTTTCACAGTACTTTCAGGTGCATACATACCTGCAAGGTTGAACTCCTGGTTTTTACCTACCTTCATCGTCCAGCCAGCAGTAAAGTGGTCTTCAATAACAGCGGGCGCTAATGTGTTGAAAAATGTCTCTGATTCAGGAATCGGTTGATCCGCATGGCTGTAACCGAAGCGGACGGTGTGCTTTTCATTTATACCTATTTGATAACCTAACTTAATGATGGTCATATCTTCCCAGCCAAAACCGCCACCATTCGCTCCACCTAGACAACCAGCACCTGATGCTCCAGTAATAGCAGGATTAGGGTTGAAGCCTGCAGGAATACACGTACCTGTTGGCGGCAGTAGATTAGAGATAGGGTTAGAAATCGAAGCAACATCACTGTAATTAATCTGCTGCACATCAGCCACGATCACACCCGTTTTACCGACATCAAAGGAAACACCTATGTTGTATGTTGACGGAATGTCAAAATCACCACCTTCTGCAAACAAACCTTTGTATTCATCAAATTCAGACATAGCTGATTTTTGACTGGTAAGCTGACACCGACGCGAACTCCTTTAGAAACTTCACCCTGGTAACCGAATTTAAGGCCTGCACCGATAAGAATCTGATTTCCTATTACCAGACAAGTTATTCGGATCCAGCGATAATGCACCAAAGTTATCCAGACCATATGCCATAAAACGCTGACCAGCTAATATCAAACTACCGCCAAACGCATGTTTATCATTTAGTTTCTTGGCAAAACTGACATTAACAAATAACTGTGCCAGGTTGACGCCTGCTGTGCCGGCACCGAATGTACCCGCACCACCCGGTGTAGAGGATGCTAGATACTCTGTATTCATACCACCGTTACCATAGACAGAAACGCCTACAGTGCTATCAGTGTTGAGCTGCCAGTTATAAGCGAAATGCGGGATCAAAAAGAAATCATTGTCACTTTCATAGGTAGTGCCAGCGGCCACACCGGTTGCTGGGTTAGCGTCTACATTTATGAAACTGCCAAAGGGTGCATTTGGGTCACCGCCTGTTGCCGGATTACCACCAGGAGCAACCATGTTACCTGTTACCGTATAACCACGCGGTGAGGGGCTGAATAACTCCAGACCAAGATCCATACGCTCACCGACAAATGCCATACCTGCCGGGTTAGTCGCTGCCGCCATGGCATCCTGCGAATAGGCTGTACCGGCTCCTGCCAGACCCTTTTCCTTTGGTACTGTATCCATGACTAAAATAACCGTTAGTCGCGTTAACGGCAGGTGATGCTACAACACCTGAAATTGCAATTGCCAGAAGTGATCTTTTCACAGCTGTTATCATTATTTCTCCCTCCCAGGGCACTAAAATGAAATTTAAAAAATTATAAATTAAAAAGGAATATTATTTTTATATTTGATTATGTTAGATAGTTGAGAATAGAAGAAGAGTCAATCAAATAGTTGACCTTTCAGCGTATATTTATAGTGTTAATAGCCACTGCTCATCCATTTAACAGTGCAGGAGTATATAACGATTAAATCGCTTGCACACCTTAAAAAACGGCGATTCTATAATAAAACATAAAAATATTCGGGTAATAAAGAATAATCACTTATGCTAAACATGAAAAAAATAGCATTATACGACTATATTAGAGTTTCACCATATAAATACTATATACTGTGAACAATTGAAAATAAACAGTTCATGAGCCTTTAATTAAGCAACTTTATACCGTTAAACACATCAAACAACAGACCCTTTCGTTTTGCCTGCCTGAAAATATTAATGCTTAATAACAGTAATAGACGCTTAACTTTTAGTAACACTTTAGAATGCCATCCATTATCAAAAAAACCTTAGCTCAATGTTAGCGATGACAACCTATATAGATAAACCGCTATTTTTACAGCGTAAAAAATTCAGAAACTCACTGGCACTCGTCAGTGCCGTCTCTCCTTTTATGCCTGGCATTAAGCATGCCTTCTGCATCATTCGCCAATCTTCCTACTCTGGGCGACCCGACACTGGACAGCTTCAGCAGCAAGGAGGAACAACAGCTGGGGCTGGCGTTTTATCGATCTTTACGGGAAAATTTAACGTTTATCGATGACCTGCAAATTAATTATTACCTCAGCAGCATTGGCCAGCGCCTGGCGTCACACTCCGATGCCGCGGGTGACCCGTTCCATTTTTTTATTCTCAAGGCTCCTACCATTAACGCTTTTGCCGGCCCTGCGGCCTATATCGGAATACATACCCAGCTGATCCTGGAAGCAAAAAATGAAAGCCAGCTGGCCAGTGTTCTCGCCCATGAGATTGCCCACGTATCGCAACGACACCTGGCACGCGCGTTTGATAATTCCGGTAACTCAACGGCGCTGACCATTGCCACATTACTCGCGGCGATATTAGTCGGCACCCAGGACTCGCAGGCTGGGCAGGCTGTTCTGCTGTCTGGTGTTGCCGGCAGCGCTCAGTCTTCAATCAACTTTACTCGCAGTAATGAATATGAAGCTGACCGTGTTGGCATAGGCATACTTGCCGATACCGGCATTAATCCTCAGGGCATGGTTGAATTTTTCGAGATCCTGCTGGATAAAAGCCCGGACAATGACATTGAGTATTTGCGCACTCACCCGTTAAGCAGTAACCGTGTTTCTGAGGCAAAAGACCGGCTGACCGAGAAAAACAGCAAATTGCCGGCGGACAATCTGGACTTTCAGTTCAGCAAAGCCAGGCTGATTATTTTATTGAGCAAACAACCCGAGTATTACCTTGATGACAACATAGTAGGAACCGGACTTGTTGGACAATACCAGAAAGCACTGGCGGCTATTCGTACTCAACAAGAAGATTTGGCCATAGAGATATTATCCAGACATACTGAAGAGCACCAGCACCCCTGGATTCAACTGGCACTGGCCGAGGCTTATACCAGTAAAAATGATGACAAAAAAGCGCTTGAAATACTCAGTGCATTAGCCAGGTTATACCCCGGCTACTTACCTGTCACCATGGCTTATGTTGATGCCCTAAATAACAATAAACTGCCCGATAAAAGCATTGCCATTTTACAAAAACAATTACAGGTAAATAATGACAGCGTGGTTCACGAAGCATTAGCAAAAGCCTATTATGCCAATGGGCAAATCAGCGCGGCTCTGGAATCCACTGGAAATCAGTATGCCCTGCAGGGATATACAGAACTGGCTATACAGCAATACGATAATGCCCTCAACCAGGAGAATATAAGTCAATCAACTAAACAAAGACTGGAAGAGGCAAAAAAAGAACTTAAGAAAGTAATGAAAGAATATAAAGACTCATTGTAAAGAGTAATGTCCCTGAAAGGCAGTGATAATACCGTCCTTAAGCAACCAGTTAAATTAGAAAATTCTTATTTTCTAACATAGCGGCCAATCTTGATAACAACTTGAATAACTACGTTTATTTAGACTAAAATTCCTTGCCTTATGCATCTTAAAGAGTATGCTATAACCCCTATTCAATCTTGAATATATTCCTACAACCATTATAAGTTGTACAGGATTCATATAAAAATTCTAATTATTATGAATAATTATTGTTTTACTGCGTCTTGATACAATAACTCAATTAAATTTAGGAGGAAGAAAGAATGCGGCTAACCGCACACATACTAACTACTACTGCGTCTATCGCTGCCTTAATTGGCTGCCTTGGATTTGCACCGACTATCGCTAGTGCCGATGAAGCAGCCGATCTTGCGAAAGGCAAAAAGCTATCATTTGACAGAAAAAAAGGGAATTGCCTGGCTTGTCATCTAATAGAAGGCGGATCATTGGCTGGAAACATTGGACCACCGTTAATTGCGATGAAAGCTCGTTTCCCGGACTACGATAAACTTCGTGCTCAAATTTACGACGCTCGTAAAAATAACCCTAATACCATCATGATCCCTTTTGGCCCTCACTCAGTGATGTCCGACAGCGAAATTGACCTGGTAACCAAGTTCATTCACACATTATAAAGTCAGAAGGTAAGACTATATGAATACAAATCGAAGAGTATTACTCAAAGGTACTTTTGCAGCAGGTGCCACCGGCATAGCAATCAGTGCTGGATTATTAACGCCTAAAGCTGTTTTAGCCGCATGGCCTAAAGCTGCATTTGAAGCAAAAGACAAAAACGCAGCGCTAGAAGCTTCTCTTGGAAGCTCAAGCACCACTGAAAGCAGCGAAATCAAGCTAAAAGCACCTGATATTGCTGAAAACGGTGCTGTAGTGCCTATTACTGTCACCAGTAAGATAGCTAACACTGAAGCGATCAGCGTCATTGTTGCGGAAAATGCCACACCATTAACTGCAACATTTAACCTTGGTGCAACCACAAACGGTTTTGTTTCTACCCGTATCAAAATGGGCAAAACATCCGATGTTGTCGCTGTTGTAAAAGCCGGCGGCAAATTGTATAGCACTTCCAAAAACGTCAAAGTCACTATCGGTGGTTGCGGCGGTTAAGCATAATTTAAGAGGTTAAATAAGATGGCTAAATCATCAATTAAAATACGCGCTAAGGTCAAAAAAGGCGAAGCAGCAGTAAAATGCTTAATCAGCCACCCAATGGAAACCGGCCTACGCAAAGATAAAAAATCGGGCAAGTT
The DNA here is from genome assembly GCA_963768125.1 of uncultured Gammaproteobacteria bacterium. Lineage (GTDB taxonomy): Bacteria > Pseudomonadota > Gammaproteobacteria > SZUA-229 > SZUA-229. The sequence goes on along the minus strand of CAVYHC010000026.1, from coordinate 203,650 downwards.
AATTCCTGCCCACTTCATCCAGGAAGTCGTTTGTGAACACGGCGGCAAAACTGTAATGAATGCTCAGTGGAGCGGCACTATTTCCAAGAACCCATTCCTTTCTTTTAAATTCACCGGTGCTAATTCAGGTGACATGATCAAAGTTAGCTGGGTAGATAATACTGGCAAGAGTGACTCAACCGAAGCCAAGATGAAATAACTCAGGCATATCTGAATTATTCGGTCTTGATATAACAAAACAACAGGTGAACAATGAAAAATATTGCTATCGCATTATCGGTCATGTTGATTGCTGCAACACCCTTTGCAGCACAAGCTACACCAGATGATGACTTAAAAGCATTCCGCTCGTACTACACGAATAAATTTCCTGAAGTACCGATGAATGACTTTGTTAATGGCGTTTATTCAATAGATGCTGCATCACGTGAACAATGGGAAGCGTTTGAAGAATTCCCTTCATATGAACTTGCTATTGATAACGGTGAAGAAAAATTTCACAAAAAATTTGCTAACGGCAAGAGTTACGCTGACTGCTTTCCAAACTATAAAAAAGGGATAAAACAAAATTATCCTTATTTTGATACCGACAGCGGTAAAGTCGTTACTATGGAAGGCGCAATCAACAAATGCCGTACCGATAACGGTGAAAAACCACTGAAATTGAAAAAAGGTGCAATCACCGAGATCGGTGCGTACCTTACTTCTCTGTCACGTGGTCATAAAACCAACGTAAAAGTACCTAACGATGCGAAAGCCATTGCGGCTTACAATCGTGGTAAGAAACATTTTTACGCAAAACGCGGCCAGTTGAACATGGCCTGTGCTGATTGCCATTATTACTATTCCGGCAGCAAAATCCGTGCGGACATCCTGAGCCCTGCTTTAGGTCACACCACGGGCTTCCCTGTTTATCGTAATAAATGGGCAGGCATGGGTACCTTGCAGCGTCGCTATGGCGGCTGTAACAAGCAGGTACGTGCAAAACCATTTAAAGCTCAAAGTGATGAGTACAATGCACTTGAGTTCTTCCATACCTACATGAGTAATGGTCTGGAAATTAATGGACCTAGCCAAAGAAAATAAACCTGAAAAGACCAAACTAAGGTTTACTTCCCGGGTTTAAACCCCTGGGATAAAAAAAGCCCTGAACATTGTTCAGGGCTTTTTTTTGTTATAAATAAAACCAGTCCTAAATCTGGTTCTTCTGATAAAGAAACTTCCATCTATGCTCATTCAAAAAATTTTCAAACCATTAGTCCGCAGATGGACGCAGAATAAAACATCGTATTGTGTCATCTTGAAAGACAGTGAAAGATCTTAATGACCTAAATATTATATTAGGGGCAAGATCCATCACTGTCGTTCAGGATGACACCCAGTAAATATTATTCTTTATCTGCGTTCATCTGTGGATAAATGATTTTTTGTTTCTAAGGGCGTTACTGGCCGGATTACACCTTCGCCACCTGACGAGCTTAATGCGCTGATTATTTACCTGCAAAGCTTACGTTCGTAAATAAGAGCGAGCGCGCCATAAGTGCGCCTTTAGAAATGAAAAAAGCCTGGCAATAATGCCAGGCCTTTAAAGTTTATGGTGGGCCGTGAGCGACTTGAACGCTCGACCATCGGATTAAAAGTCCGGTGCTCTACCAACTGAGCTAACGGCCCATAATTTTTAAAATTTGTTGCAAGCCATCCATGGCAACGCAGTGGTGCAATATTCAACACCTGCCCGACCTTCCCTGGTCGGGCGTTAGTAGCTCCTTAACCCGCTACTAACCCAACTGAGCTAACGGCCCATATTTGTAAAATTTGTTGCAAGCCATCCATGGCAACGCAGTGGTGCAATATTAAACACCTGCCCGACCTTCCCTGGTCGGGCGTTAGTAGCTCCTTAACCCGCTACTAACCCAACTGAGCTAACGGCCCATAATTTTTAAGATTTGTTGCAAGCCATCCATGGCAACGCAGTGGTGCAATATTCAACACCTGCCCGACCTTCCATGGCCGGGCGTTAGTAGCTCTTTAAGCCGCTACTAACCCAACTGAGCTAACGGCCCATAATTCTCTATTCAAGAGGCGCGAATCTTACACTGAGTGCTAGCGAAAAACAATCTCAAGCAAGATAAAACTAATGAAAGCTGCAGCTATCGACTATTAAGTATTGCACTCGCCACATTCAAATGAAACTGGCCACTACTAATTAAAAATAACGTGTCGGGTCTAAAACACCGGCTTCGTTAAATCCTTTTTGTCGTAATCGACAGGAATCACAGTGGCCACAGGCCTGCCCCTGCTCATTTGCCTGATAGCAGGACACCGTCAGCGCATAATCCACCCCTAATTCACTGCCCATACGAATAATTTCGGCTTTGGTTTTATCAATTAAGGGGGTGTGTATGGTTAAATAATTCCCCTCTACACCGGCTTTTGTTGCCAGATTCGCCATAAGCTCATAGGCGCGTATAAATTCCGGGCGGCAATCAGGGTAGCCAGAATAATCTACAGCATTAACACCAATGAAGATATCCTTGGAAGACAAAACTTCCGCCACTGCCAGTGCATGCGAGAGAAAAAGGGTGTTTCGCGCTGGCACATAAGTCACCGGAATACCTTGCGCCAGCTCTCCAGCAACCGGTTCCGGTACATCAATGCTGCGATCGGTGAGCGCGGAACCGCCCATGACACCTCGATCAATGTTAATAATCTGATGGCTGGCCGCATAAATTTCAGCTAATTGCCCTGCAGCATTGATTTCAGACAGGCTTCGCTGCGCATAATTAAAACTTATTGCGTGACATTGAAAAGACTGACTGGCCATTGCCAGTACAGTGGCAGAGTCCAGGCCACCGGATAACAGCACAATCGCCCGTGGTTTAATTACCCCCGTTTTACTGAAGGCATCAGCTGATGAGTTAATGCTAGACATGAGTTTTCTGTATACGATAAACGCCGTAGTTATGCCTGCTAGACACCGGGCAAATCACCCCAAAGGTACTTATGTAACTGTATTTGAAAGCGGACGTTCAGCTGATCATTTAATACCCAGTTCGCCAGTGTTACCGCTTCCAGCTGATCGTGGCTGGGCGAAAACAGGATATCGTGTTTATTTTCAAGTTGATACTGCTCGATAATCTGCTTGCTCCAGTGATAGTCCTGTTCATCGCAAATAACAAACTTGATCTGGTCACCTTTATTTAAAAACTTAAAGTTTTCGAACTTGTTTTTACTGTCTTCGTTGGAAGCCGGCGTTTTAACGTCAAGCACTTTCACCACGCGTTTATCAACCTGATCAACTAAAATGGCACCGCTGGTTTCCAGTGATACATCGTACCCCAGGTCACATAACTGTTTTAAAAACCCAACACAGTTTTTCTGCGCCAGGGGCTCACCACCAGTAACCGTAATATGTGACGTTTTATATTGCCTTATTTCATTAATGATAGCTTCCGTGTCCATCCACTCACCACCGGTAAAGGCATATGCAGTATCACAATAGGTACAACGTAATGGACAACCGGTGAGACGCACGAAGACGGTTGGCAAACCAACATTAGCCGCTTCGCCCTGTAAGGAATGAAATATTTCGGAGATTTTCAGGCGTGTTTGCTGCTCAGATGACTGTCTTGAATGTAACTCAGGCATAGCGATCAAAAAAGCAGGATCTAATGCCCTTCGCGCTTCATACGCTGCAGGCGCTCATTCGCCATTTTCGCTACTTTTGTATCAGGATACAAAGACATGACTTGCTGTAAAGTCTCACGAGCCGTAGACCAGTTCTTTAATTCAAAATACATATAACCGATTTTCAAGCGGGCCCCCGGTATCTTTGAACTTTCAGGAAATTGCGCAATAAGCTGCTGAAACACCGTTAGTGCCGTTTTATAATCTCGCAGAGCCGCATTCGCTTCGCCTAACCAGTATTGCGCGTTATCAGCATATTTACTGTTTGGGTAACTGGCTTTAAAACTCTCAAACGCTTTAATCGACTGGTCATACTGACCTTCTATCAATAAGGTATATGCCTTTGAGTAAGCTTCCTGCCCATCGACATCACCCGCATCGACCACCCCTGCAGTACTTGTGTTTATTGCGCGTGCTGTATTTGGCGGCGGTACAGGCGACACCCTTCTCACGCTATTACCGCCTCCGGCTTCAACATTATTTATACGTCGATCCATATCAAGATATAAATTTCGTTGACGCTGCTTCATGCTTTCAACGTCATATTCCTGTTGCTCAAGCAGATCACGCAATACCGATAATTCTTCGCGCAATGACTGTATGGCCTCTGTCTGCTCACGCATGACATCAGAACTCAACATCCGCTCAAGTCGCTGAATACGCTGCTGCTCACTCAAATTTTCAAGGCTGTCATCGACAGCCAGAACATTGCCCGACAGCGAGCAGCAGACATACAACAAAACAGTATTTTTTCATTTCACGACTCTTTATCTGATAATTCATTATTTAACGTTCGCTATCTTTGTTCAAAGAATACTGGCTAATAAACAATCTCTACACGACGATTCAGGCGCATTGATTCCTCATCATGGTCAAAAGCGACTGGTTTTTCTTCACCATAACTGATGATGGAAATCTGCTCACTACCCGCACCCTCATACAACATGATCTTTTTAACGGCCTGTGCGCGCTGTTCTGCCAGAGCAACATTATACTCCCGTGTGCCCCTTTCGTCCGCATGACCTTCCAGTCGTACACTGGCATTAGCATTAAATGAAAGATATTTGCCATGATGCTTTACTAACTCAATGTAATCATCAGCGACAGCATTGCTGTCAAAAGCAAAATAAACGATTTTTTCAGAAAGCACATTATTCGGATCATTTATCGCGTTTTCCTCATAAGAGATCAGCATACCGCCTTCCAACGCTGTGCCCCCCATGCCCATACCGCCATCGATACCACCAGCAGTCGCACCACCACTTTCCTGCCCGGAAGCATAATCCCCTTCACTGCCAATATCATCTGATTTTATTCGGTCACCACAGGCAGCAACAGACATTGCTAACACAGATATAAATAATATTTTTTTCATCTCAAAAAAGCCTCATTGTTAATTTATCTAGATATTTTTTCTCATTTTGAGCATTCTAAACAGCACGGATTTATCCATATTACAGGGCAAAATCGTACTCACACAGAACACTTAATTTAATATCGCACCGCAGCCCAGGATGGCTCTCTAACTTCGCCGTCGGTAAATGCCAATCGTTGTTTTTGGCGACCATCAATTGATACTGCAGCTAATACCGCCTGTTGTTTTTCCTGTGAAGCAAACAACACCATACTGTTATTAGGGGCGTACACCGGTGATTCATCGAGCGGACCATCGGTTAATATTCTTGATGATTTTGTTGCAATCTCTAATACAGCAATACGATAAATATTACCTTCTCCATGCACATAAGCAACATGTTTAGCCGTCAGCAGAAACACTGGCACTGGCGTTATAATTGCCTTCATAGGTCAAACGCTCGGGGCGTGATTTTTCTGTCACCGACTGTTTATATAATTGCGGTTTACCACTGCGACTCGAGGTATAAATAATTGATTTCCCGTCAGGCATCCACACCGCTTCGGTATCAATAGACCAGTGACTGGTTACACGCTGTAATTTATTATTCGCCAGATTCAAAATATAGATATCGGGATTACCGTCTTTCGACAGCGTCATCAGTAGTTTTTTACCATCAGGTGACCATGCCGGAGAACCATTTAAACCCGGAAACTTTGAGCGACTTTTTCTCACGCCGGTACGGATGTTATGGGTATATATCTCAGCCTGTCCGCTCTCAAACGAGACATAAGCCAGTTCGGAGCCATCAGGAGACCAGACAGGCGACATGATTGGCTGGTCCGAAGTCAGCAAGGTTTGCGGATTATAACCATCGGTATCAGAAACCTGTAACTGTGATGTACGAGTATTTTTGTCTCGCTTTGATGTCACATAGGCAATACGCGTACTAAATGCACCTGGCTGACCGGTTATGTGGGTAAAGATATAATCGCTGATTTGATGGGCAACATCGCGCAGCGTATCTTTTGTTGCTGAAAAACTGTAACCCAGCACCTGCTTGGCTTTTAATATATCAATTAATCGGAACTGTACCTGGTAGCTACCGTTTGCCTGCAAAGTCACACTGCCAATAACAATGTGGTCCATGCCTGCAATTCGCCAGGTTTGATAATGCACATCAGCCAGGATTTGCGGTCGGGCAATTAAGTCTTTTTCCGCAACAGGTGAAAATTTCCCGCTACGCGCCAAATCAGACACGACGATAGCAGAGACATCACCATTCACCACTTTTGCGCCACTAATCCATTGAAACGGGATAACAGCAATAGGCAGTGCGCCCTCAAAACCCTCAGTAATATCGATCTTTAAAACCGCCTGGGCCATTGAAGTAAAACTGATACAGAACAATCCGATTATTATTTTTTTCATCATATAGATTTTTTTAGCACTAAGTTAATAAGTTTTAAATCGCAAGACTAATTACGCGGTTTAAATGTAAAATGAATTTCCCTGTCAAACACATCCGGATTTGGCGGTAATGGCAAGGGCGACGCTTTGCGAACAGCACGTTCTACTGATCGCTGAAATGCGGTATCACCGGTACATGATTGCAAGCGCACATCAATAACGTCACCCATCATCGTTTGGGTAACAAAAACATCGCAACTTTGCCCTTCTGTTTTTGTCGCCGGACGCAACCAGTTATTCTCAACTTTTTGGTCAATCAAGATAACATATTGCTCGCGCTGAGTCTGCTCTCTGGCGGCACGTTCTGCCCTTTCTATAGCCTCTTCTTCCAGTCGTTTTTCTTCGAGCAATGCACGTTTCAGCTCTGCCTTTTCTTCTGCTCTTCTAATACGCTCTTCTTCCGCCTTACGTTTTTTTTCAGCTTCTAACTTCGCCAGCTGCTCGCGTTTTTTTGCTTCCTCCTGAGCTTTTTTCTCTTTAAGCTTTTTCTCTTCTTCTTTCTTTTTCGCAGCCAGTTTCTCTTTTTTCAGTTTTTCCTGTAGCAGATCCTCCTGTTCTTTCTTCTTCTCTAATGCCAGCTTTTTAGCCTGTATTTCCTGCTGCTTCTTTGCCTGCTGCTGCTTTTCCAGCTGCTTGGCCACGTCCTTTTTCTTTGCTAACGCCTGTTGCTTCTTTTTCTCTGCGGCTTTCTTTTTTTCAGCAGATTCTTTTTCCCTGGCAGCCTTCTTGTCATCTACTTTTTTCTGAGCAAGCCGTTTCTTCTGTTTTTCCCGCTCATCGTACTGATTAGCATCAATGGCAACCGCATCAATAATATTATGTTTTTTTGCTGACGGCATTGGCGGCTTATCATCATTCGATAGATTCAGGCCCAACATCAGCGCCAAAGCCATATGCATTAATATAACCAGCGCAAGAATCCACGGATGCTTTTTAATTTCAGAAAATAATCCGGACGAGCTCATGTATTTAATCCTTGCAGCATTTTATCCCTATGGTTGCTCGGTCATTAAGCCCACTTTAGCAACACCTGCTGACTGCAATAGAACCATTGCCGTTGTCACCGAACCATAATCAACATTTTTATCGCCACGCACCAGTACCGGTGTTTGTGGTTTTAGTTTTAACACCAGTGCCACACGCTGCATCACAACTTCATCGCTGACCGGTTTTTTCAGGTCATCACCAATATTTAAATAATAATCACCGCTTTTGCTCACGGTTAATATCACTGGCTCCAGTTGTTCTGGCGGTAATGAATTGGCCGACAGTTTTGGCAACTCGATTTTCACACCCTGTTGTACGATGGGCGCCGTTATCATGAAAATAATAAGCAATACCAGCATTACATCGATGTAAGGCACAACATTAATTTCAGAAACAGCGCGACGTTTTTTACTCATTACGCTGCTTCATCCGCCGCACTGGTTTGCCCATGACTTTGACGTTGCAGAATAGTTGCAAACTCTTCTGCAAAGTTTTCATAGGTACTCGACAGGCGATCCACTTTTTCCGCATAGCGGTTATAAGCAATAACAGCCGGAATAGCGGCAAACAAACCCATCGCGGTAGCGATTAAAGCTTCAGCAATACCGGGGGCTACCATGGCAAGGCTGGCATGCTCTACCGCGCCTAAAGCAATAAATGAACGCATGATGCCCCATACCGTTCCGAACAAACCAATGTATGGACTGATTGAACCAATAGTTGCCAATAATGATAAATGTGAGTCCATATGGTCTTCTTCGCGTGCAACGGCAACTTTCATACTGCGCTGCACACTGGCTAACATCATCTCGGTATTGGTTTTATTTTTATGGGTACGCAGGTATTCAGTAAAACCGACTTCAAAAATTCTTGCCACGCCACGACTTTCATCTGTTTTTCGTTTCACCTGTTGATAAAGATCCGATAAATTAATGCCGGACCAGAATCGATCTTCAAATCGTATAGCTTCTTCTTTTGCCAACTTTAAAACTTTATATTTCAAAACAATGATAACCCATGAAAGCACCGATGCACTAAGCAGGATCAACATCACAATCTGGACTAAAAAGCTTGCGCGTGTAACTAACGAAAATAGCGACATTTCAGCTTCCACAAAGAAACTCCTTTTTGATTTTTTCAATGATTGATGCGGGAATACTCTGCGGGCTAAATATTTCAGCGTTAAGGCAGGCGATTTTTATTTCTGCGTCAGCAAGCAGACCAGTGGCAGCCGTCGCCTGATGAGAAACTTCAAGGTTTACCGATTGTTTAAAAATCATACTGGCTTTTGCCAAAGAGGAAATTGTTGTGACCACGTTTAACTCGTCATTAAATCTGGCTGGTTTTTTATATTGTATACTGGCGCTATGCACCGCAAAAATAATGCCCAGCTCTTGTTGTAATTGGTCCTGCTCGTAACCGATACTGCGCAATAACTCAGTACGCGCACGTTCCATGAATTTCAGGTAATTAGCGTAATAAACAACGCCGCCTGAATCGGTATCCTCGTAGTAGACACGTAGCGGCCAGAAAAATTCCTTTGATTTTACAATTTCATTCGAGCTCATGGCTTCATTTTATTTTATTATGATGAAATATCGGGTATCTGCATTACAACGAGCTGTTTTCGCTGCGTGGTGATTTACTCTTATTCAAACATGTCCTGTTCTTGCACATGCTCTTTGCTTATTTCTTTTTTCAGACCATCGGGTGCATGCAGACCAAAATGCTTATAAACATTAGCCGTTGCGATGCGCCCTCTTGGCGTGCGCATTAAATAGCCCTGCTGAATCAAATAAGGCTCGATCACATCTTCTATAGTTTCGCGCTCCTCACCAATTGCTGCTGCCAGGTTTTCTACACCTACGGGACCGCCGTTAAATTTTTCAATGATAGCGAGTAGCAGGCGCCTGTCCATTATATCAAAACCCAGTGGATCAACTTTCAGCAATTCCAGCGCTTTGTTCGCGACATCTTCATTCACTTTGCCGTCGGCTTTGACTTCAGCATAATCGCGCACACGTCGCAGCAGGCGATTAACAATACGTGGCGTGCCACGTGCCCGCCGTGCAATTTCAGCAGCACCCGCATCATCAATAGGCACATTTAATATTTCTGAAGAACGTTTAACAATATAATGCAAATCGTTTAATCCATAAAAATCCAGACGTAACACAATACCAAAACGATCACGTAGCGGTGAAGTCAGCGAACCGGCGCGGGTGGTCGCGCCGACTAAAGTAAAAGGCGGTAAATCAATTTTAATGGAGCGTGCTGCCGGGCCTTCACCAATCATGATATCCAGTTGATGATCTTCCATGGCCGGGTACAGCACTTCTTCAACCACTGGACTTAATCGGTGGATTTCATCAATAAATAAAACGTCATGCGGCTCAAGGTTGGTCAGTAAGGCGGCAAGATCGCCCTGTTTTTCTAAAACCGGGCCCGAGGTTGAATGCAAGGTTGCAGCCATTTCATTGGCAACTATATGTGCCAGCGTCGTTTTGCCCAGACCGGGCGGACCGAAAAACAAAATGTGATCAAGCGCTTCATTTCGCGCCTTGGCAGCAGGAATAAAAATTTCCAGTTGCTCAGTGACTGCGGGCTGACCGTGATAATCCTTGAGATGCTGCGGTCGAATGGCCCTGTCGATCGCCACTTCACCCTCGGCGTTTTGTGCGGACAATACCGGGTTTTCACTCATCAGGAAGCTCCCTGTAATGCGGCACGAATGATGTCTTCAGTTGATTTGTCCTCAATATCAATGTCGCGAATCATCTGGCTTGCCTGCTGCGCTTTATAGCCCAGGGATATTAATGCACTGACCGCATCATTCACCGGATTGACCTGTCTTTCAGCCGGTGTTGCGACACCGGGTAATTTAAATACATCCTCTTTTTCCAGGCGGTCTTTTAGCTCAATCACTAAACGTTCAGCGGTTTTTTTGCCAACACCGGGCAAACGCGTCAAGGCTTTGCTGTCGCTTTCTAAAATACAACGCGAGAAATCTTCTGCACTCATGCCAGAAAGAATGGTCAGCGCAAGCTTAGGGCCAACACCACTTATTTTAATTAAATTGCGAAACATCTGGCGCTCGGATAATGTGTGAAAACCGTATAACAGTTGCGCGTCTTCGCGCACCACCAGGTGGGTATGCAAAATAATGGATTCGCCACACTCAGGTAAATGATAAAACGTCGACATTGACGCTTCAAGCTCATAACCAACGCCATGGACATCAATTAATAGTAATGGCGGCTGTTTTTCCAGTATGGTGCCCTGCAGTCTTCCGATCATGCGCTCATAATCTCCAGCGTCCGCCACGCACTTTCATGGCGATACCCAGCGTTTTTAGCTGCATATGATTGGCATGACACACCGCGATGGCAAGACCATCCGCTTCATCGCTTTGTGGTACAAAATCAAGTTTCAGCAATAGTTTCATCATGTGTTGAATTTGTTCTTTATCGGCCGACCCATTACCTACCACGGCTTTTTTAATCGCACGCGGGGTATATTCACCGACATTCAGCTGCGCATTGATACCGGCACAAATCGCCGCGCCCCTTGCCTGCCCCAGTTTAAGCGCAGAATCCACGTTTTTATTAACGAACACCTGCTCTATACCCATGGTTTGCGGTTGCCATTGATCGATGATACGGCTGATTTCTTTAAATATGAAGCCCAGCCGATCCGGCAGCTCATCACCCTGAATATTGATGTAACCGCTGGTTATATAACTATGCCGCAATCCATCAGTATCAATCACGCCATAACCGGTGCAACGAGAACCGGGGTCGATACCTATAACGCGTGAAATTTTTGACACTTAAATTTTATCCTCGCCATAGCCCGTTGACGCATTATCAAGTTCATTCGGGCACAATAGAGCATATTGCCTCATAACGATGACGACAATTGCTGCATCACGTCGTCTGAAAAATCTGCATTAGTGTGCACCTCCTGGACATCATCGAGATCTTCCAGAGTATCAATCAGACGCATGATTTTTTCAGCATCGTCCAGCGCCACATCAATCAAATTAGCTGGCTTTTCAACGATTTCAGCGGCTTCAGGTTGAAAACCCGCCGATACCATGTCATCTTTTACCGAAATAAAATCTTCAAAAGCGGTGATGACCTCGATACTGCCATCTTCATTGCGCATTACATCGTCCGCCCCCGCCTGCAACGCGGCTTCCATAATCGCATCTTCATCACTGCCCGCTGGATACAGCAAAATACCCGCACGGGTGAACATATAAGCAACCGAACCATCTGTACCTAAATTACCACCGGCCTTGCTGAAAGCGTGCCGCACTTCAGACACGGTACGATTTCGATTATCAGTCAGGCAATCAACCATAATGGCCGTACCCGCAGGACCGTAACCTTCGTAACGAATTTCTTCGTAATTAGTATTATCACCTTCGCCAGTACCCCGCTTGATGGCACGTTCGATGGTATCGCGGGTCATGTTAGCACCGAGAGCCTTGTCCACTACAAGTCGCAGGCGCGGGTTCGATGCAACATCACCACCACCGCCACCGCGTGCAGCCACAGTAATCTCTCGAATCATTTTGGTGAAAATTTTACCGCGTTTTTTATCCTGGGCAGCTTTACGATGTTTGATATTCGCAAATTTACTATGTCCAGCCATCGCGCTCCCCCGCTTTTTTTATAGTTATTATTGTGTGTTGAACGGCATTTGGATTAAGGCAGTCTACCACTGCGGCGGGCTGTCGGCTAAGAATTTTGGGGAATTGGTATTATTATATTTTTGCTGTTTTTAATTTGGTTTACGTTTTATTTGGCTATTGGCGTTTGGCATTTTCGACTTCTTTTCGTTTAGGTTTTTCGCTGTTATGTTTGGATGTTGGTTTTCGGCATTGACGACTGCATCCTATTTTGGCATTGCGGGTTTCGGCCCGCAGCCGAGTCACTCTTTTGCTACAGCCCAAAAGAGTAACCAGAAAAGGCCGCCACTACTCGATTGCCCCTGCGGGGTGCCTGAAGCTGGGGGTATTGCCTACGAGCCCGTGCTGATGCGCCGTCCAGGCGCACAGCACTAAATTCGCCGTCCCTGGCGAATTTGCTCTACCAATACCCCCAACTTCAGCAATCGAGAGGCGGGAGTTAAACAAGAATAAAACAAAGCTCGAAACAAAGTCAGAAACTCAAACTAAAGCCAAAGTACAGCCAAAGTACAACACTAGACGTCACCACTGTTTTTGACCTTGACCTTTCCACCTCAGGCAAGCCATTTAGGCAGTGCCGTTATCATGGGTCTTCTGCTCCAGCTGTCTGAGCGCACGTGTTTTCCAACGTGGGCGAGTTCTGGCGCAGCATGATAACGGTATTGGCTAAATGGGAACCCCCATGTCTTTTATGGGGGCGTAGCCGTAGTGGCGGCCCTTTCTGGTTACTCTTTGCGGCTGCAGGCAAAGAGTTACTCGCCCGTCAGTGGGCGAAACCGCAAGAACAATTCAAAATAGCCGTAAATGCCATAAACCAACAGTTAAATGAAACCCGCAATGCCAAATTAAAAAGAAATCGTAAATGCCAAACACCTACACCCAAACGTAACAGCAAAAAACCTAAACAAATAGAAAGAAATCAGGCCAGCCCGGCATCTAAAATCGCTGTTGTTGTATCCTGATCAAATTTCCCGGTACGCAGAAATATAATAACCTGCTCCGCAACGGACGCTGACATCAAAATGCTTAAGTGACTTTCGTGCACAATAATTGAATCGGTGGCTCCTTTAAGCTGTGTTTCTTCAACCGAAACCGTGCCATCGTGGGGTAAATCAGGGCCACCGGCGATGACCAGCCCCAGTCCAATAGGTAGATTTCCCGCAATAACGCCGATATCCTGCCAGCCTTTCCACTCTGGCACGTCCCCCGACAAACCATTGACGTGACTCTGTCCCAGCATCCACCGCGTCATCGGGTGAGCATTGATACGTTTACCCACCGCACTGCCATTCACTGGCGATGCCAGCAAAACAATCCGGCCCTTTTTGTTAAAGGGAAACTGGTCAAACAGGTGCAATGTGATGATACCGCCAAAACTGTGCGCCACGATATGCACGATGGGGGCGTCAATTTTTTTAATGAATTCGTTAAGTTTGACAGCGGTTTCTGCCGGCGGCTTGCCCCAGACATGATAATTAAAGGAGTGGCACTCATAATCCGGCTTTACTTAAGCGCGTGCGGAGCCTGAGCAGATCAATGCCTGCCACACTCCACAAACCATGCACTAATACAACAGCTTCACGCATAGTCGAAAGCAGATAAGTTGTTAGGGGGAAACGTCCAGCATACGGTCGAGCGCCAGTTTTGCCTGCACCGCAACATCGGCCGGTACGCTAACCTGGTTAACCACGTGCCCTTCAACCAGGTTTTCCAGCACCCATGCCATATGCGGTGGATCGATACGAAACATGGTGGAACACATGCACACGTTAGGTGACATGAAATGTACATTTTTACCTTCATGTTTAAACTGTTCATGTAATCGATTAACCAGGTTTAATTCGGTTGCTACCAGCCAGCGCGTATTGGCTTCGGCTTCGCGCAACGGTATTTATTATATATTCTGTAGAGCCAATATAATCAGATTTCTGACAGACTTCAAATGGACTTTCAGGATGCGAAATAACTTTTGTTTCCGGATACTTTTGTTTGAAATGATCAATCTGCTCTGGCTGAAACATTTGATGCACCGAACAAAAACCCTTCCATAAAATCATTTTTGCATTCTGGATTTGCTCTATAGTCAACCCGCCACGGGGTTTGTCATAATCCCATACCACCATTTCATCGAGCGGGATGCCCATACCAAAACCGGTATTACGGCCTAAGTGCTGATCAGGAAAAAACAGCACTTTTTCTCGTCGCTTGAAACTCCAGTCAAGCACGTGCCGGGCATTGGTAGAAGTACAGACAATACCGCCATGCTCACCGCAAAAGCCTTTTAAATCGGCGGCTGAATTAATATAAGTGACCGGGGTAATGCTCTCATCAGGCTCTAATACTTCAGACAACTCCTGCCAGGCGCGCTCAACATTTTGCAGGTTGGCCATATCAGCCATCGAACAGCCTGCCGACATATCAGGCAATATTGATATCTGCTCAGGGCGCGACAGTATATCGGCCACTTCCGCCATAAAATGCACACCACAAAAAACAATATAGTCGGCCTTTGAGGCCGCCGCCTGGCGTGAAAGCTTTAACGAGTCACCGGTGAAATCTGCATGTTTAAAGACTTCATCACGCTGATAATGATGCCCTAAAATAACTAAAGACTCGCCCAGCACTTCACGCGCACGCAGAATTCGCCGCTCGCAATCAGCGTCATCCAGCAAAGTATAAGGTTGTATAGCTGCGCTCATCTATCAGGTAGCAGGGATTTTGCCCTTAGTTTCAGTATTCGTTTCAACCGTCGCTTCTATATTACGCAGTTTCAAATTTAATTCACGTAATTGTTTTGTTGTCACTGCTGCCGGCGCGGAAGTTAATGGGCAAGCAGCTGACTGCGTTTTAGGGAATGCCATAACATCACGAATAGAACTTGCACCCGTCATCAGCATAAGCAAACGGTCTAAACCAAAGGCTAAACCGGCATGCGGTGGACAGCCATATTTAAGCGCGGTTAACAGAAAACCAAATTTCTCTTCCGCTTCTTCTGCTGAAATGCCCAAAATATCAAACACGGCGTTCTGCATGTCCATTTTGTAAATACGCTCAGATCCACCACCTAACTCGGTACCGTTAAGCACCATGTCATAGGCACGAGACAAGGCTGCTCCGGGGTCGGCTTTAAAAGCTTCTACCGAATCAATTGAAGGCGCAGTAAACGGGTGATGTAATGCCGTCCAGTCTCCCTGGCTGTTTTTCTCAAACATGGGAAAATTAATCACCCATAATGGCTGCCATGACTCACTGACCAAGCCCAGGTCGATACCCACTTTAACACGCAAGGCGCCAATCGATTCGTTAACGGTATTCGTTTCGCCCGCACCGAAGAATAATATATCGCCCGACTGGACAGCTGCTTTTTCAATGATAGCCGCGATGGCATCATCGGGTAAAAATTTAATAATGGGCGACTGTAATCCTTCACGACCGCCAGCCACATCATTCACCTTAATCCAGGCCAGGCCTTTGGCGCCGTAACGACCGACATAATCGGTGTACTGATCAATTTTCTTACGCGATAATTCAGCACCGTTTGGCACACGCAAAACAACAATACGGCCGTTTGGATCATTTGCCGGGCCCGAGAACACTTTAAATTCAACCTCTTTCATGATCTCAGCCATATCCACCAGCTCCAGCGGAATGCGTAAATCGGGCTTGTCTGAACCGTAACGTAACATGGCTTCACTGTAATCCATACGCGGGAATGGATTTGGCAATTCAACATCCAGTACCGACTTAAACAGACCGCGAATCATTTTTTCCATCGCTTGCATCACTGCATTTTCGTCCATGAATGTCGTTTCAATATCTATCTGGGTAAATTCAGGCTGGCGATCTGCGCGTAAGTCCTCATCACGGAAACAGCGCACGATTTGATAGTAACGGTCCATGCCCGACATCATCAGCAGCTGCTTAAATAACTGTGGCGACTGCGGCAAAGCAAAAAAGCTGCCCGGATGCGTGCGCGAAGGCACCAGATAGTCACGCGCGCCTTCCGGTGTTGCTTTGGTTAACATCGGGGTTTCAATGTCCCAGTAACCTTCTTCTTCCAGATGATTACGAATATAACGTGTCACCTGGCTGCGCATGCGCATGCGCTTTTGCATTTCATCACGCCGCAAATCGATATAGCGGTATTGCAGGCGCAAATCGTCGTGCACACCAACATCATCTAACTGAAATGGCGGCGTTTCGGAGGCATTTAATACCTCAAGTTCGAGGCCAAGGATTTCAATTTTCCCAGTGGTAAGATCCGCGTTTGCGGTACCTTCCGGGCGCAGGCGTACACGACCGGTAAGACGTAATACATACTCGTTTCGAACATGTTCAGCGGTGTCAAACGTTTCCGCTCGATCAGGATCAAACACCACCTGCACCAGCCCTTCACGATCACGTAAATCAATAAAAATCACGCCACCGTGGTCACGACGACGATTAGCCCAGCCACACAAGGTGACTTCCTGATCCAGGAGCTCTTCAGTTACTTCTCCGCAATAATGACTGCGCATGGTTTAATCCAGTATGTTGAGTGAATACGATGCAACCGTGTCTGCGTTTTTGGCAAGCCAGCGGCACATTGAGTTTTCAGCTTTTTAAATGATTGATTTTACCGTATTTAGGGGATAGTTATAAGTTGTAAGTTTAAAGTTGCAAGCTGGGCCTGACAGGCCGCTCACTTATAACATAAAACGTATATCTTTTATTTAACCTTTTTACTTTTCGTCGAATCGCCTGAAGATTTTTTATCTGCCGGTTTAGTCGTATTTCCAGCCTGTTCGCCAGGTTTTTTCTCAGCCTTCACATCCCCGGCAACATTTTTTTTGTTGCCCGATTTAAAATCTGTTTCATACCAGCCACTACCTTTCAAACGAAAAGCTGCCGCTGATACCTTTTTTTTCATGGTTAATTTCCCACAGGCGTGACATTTTTTTAGCGGTTTATCACTAATTTTCTGTAAAACCTCTTCTTCATACCCACACTTTGAGCACTGGTATTCATAAAATGGCATGGCTAACCTATTTGCACATGATGCAATCAAGAAACATAAGCCGGTCATTATATATTCCTACGCACAAACACAGCAACAACCTTGTGAGCAAATGTTTGACAGCCAATAATAGGATAAGCTTGCGCCATGAAACCTGGCCCTGATAAGCAAGCAAACAAACCATTAAAAACCGTGTTGATCACCGGCTGCTCAAGTGGCATTGGCTATTGTGTCGCTCATGGTTTGAAACGGCGCGGTTACCGTGTGATTGCAACCGCCAGACGTGAGGATAGTGTTAAGCAACTGCTTGGCGAGGGCTTTGAAAGTTTGCAGCTGGATTTATCAGACAGTGATTCCATACAGCAGGCATTTAAAGAGGTCATGCGACTAACGCAGGGCAAACTGTATGCGCTGTTTAATAACGGGGCATTTGGTCTGCCCGGCGCTGTAGAAGATCTAACGCGGGAAACCCTGAAATATCAATTTGAAACCAATGTCTTTGGCTGGCTGGAACTCACCAACCTGGTGATTCCGGTAATGCGCAAACAGGGCTTTGGCCGAATCATTCAAAACAGCTCGATTCTGGGTTTTGTCGCCATGCCATTTCGCGGTGCTTATAACGCCAGCAAATATGCCATCGAAGGCTTGAGTGATACCTTGCGGCTGGAACTCAAAGACACGAATATTTTCATCAGTCTAATAGAGCCGGGCCCGATCACCAGTCAATTTCGAGCCAACGCAGTAAAAGCCATGCAGCAGCATATCGATATCGAAAACAGTGTTTTTCGTGAAAACTACCTGGGCGTGCTTGAACGATTGAATAAAAAGGGGCCCGCCGCGCCCTTTACCGAGCCGCCGGAAGCCGTACTGAAACGCGTTATCTACGCACTGGAATCAAAAAAACCTAAACCGCGCTATTACGTAACTTTCCCGACTTATTTATTTGCTGCCCTGAAACGGCTGCTTAGCCATCGTCAGCTGGACAAACTACTGGCCAAAGCCGGTGGCGAAGGCAAACGTTGAATAATAATACTAAACAAAATCGGGTTTACCACAGAGGCACAGAGGGCACAGAGAAAAGATTTTAAGTGTTGTTTGCGCCGCAGGCGCACAATGAAAAACTCTGTGCCCTCTGTGTCTCTGTGGTCAAAAAAGCTTTTAGCTCTTCATCAACTAGACGGCCTGCTGGATTCTTTCTACGGGCACAAATACCAGCTCAGAATTATTTGCCGTAATGCTAATCACATCACCCGGCATATACTCGCCTTTCAACAGCATTTGCGCCAGCGGGTTTTCCAGGTATTGCTGAATCGCCCGTTTTAACGGCCGTGCACCATAAACCGGATCAAAGCCTGCTTCACCCAATACATCAATGGCTTCATCTGAAATTTGCAGGCTAAAGTCCTGCGCTTTCAAACGGTCTTCCAGATGACGCAGCTGAATTTTTGCAATTTCACGAATGTTTTCTCGAGCTAACGGATGGAATACAACCGTTTCATCAACTCGGTTAATAAACTCCGGTCTGAAATGCTGCGACACAATATCCATCACTACTTTTTTCATGCCCTCGTAATCCGGCGTTTCTGAAATATTAGCAGCAGACATTTCCTGAATCTGTTGTGAGCCAAGATTAGAAGTCATGATAATCACGGTGTTTCTAAAATCAACCGTTCGTCCCTGGCTATCCGTCAGGCGACCATCATCCAATACCTGCAGTAAGATATTAAACACGTCAGAATGTGCTTTTTCTATTTCATCTAACAGAATCACGGAATAAGGTTTGCGCCTTACGGCTTCTGTTAAATAACCGCCTTCTTCATAACCGACATAACCGGGAGGCGCACCAATCAATCTGGATACTGAATGTTTTTCCATGTATTCCGACATATCAATGCGAACCATGGCATCTTCTGTATCGAACATGAATTTCGCCAGCGCCTTGGTAAGCTCTGTTTTACCGACACCGGTTGGACCGAAAAACATAAACGAACCATTAGGTTTACTCGGATCGGATAAGCCCGCGCGTGAACGTCGAATGGCATTGGCAACAGAGGTTACTGCTTCTGCCTGACCAACGACCTGCGCACTAATCTCTTCTTCCATACGCAACAGTTTTCCCTGTTCGCCTTCCAGCATTTTTGCAACCGGAATGCCTGTCCACCTGGCAACAATTTCTGCCACTTCATCACTGTCAACTTTGTTACGCAGCAATTGCGAGCTATGGTCACGCGCCAGTTCAGCGGCTGCAACCTGAGCAATTTGTGACTCTAACTCTGGAATTAAACCGTATTGCAATTCCGACATGCGCGCGAGATCACCGGCACGATGTGCGCTTTCAAATTCCAGTTTGGCCGTTTCCAGCTCTTCTTTTAAATTAGACGAACCCTGAACAACCAGTTTTTCTGCCAGCCATTGTTCCTCAAAATCACTGTATTCTTTTTCCAGGCTTTCCAGTTCCTGCTCAAGATTTTCCAGTCGCTGCAAGGTCGCTTTGTCCTTATCTTTTTTCAATGCTTCGCGTTCAATTTTTAATTGCACGATGCGTCTGTCGAGTCGATCCATCACTTCCGGTTTGGAATCAAGTTCCATACGAATACGACTGGCTGCTTCATCAATCAAGTCGATGGCTTTATCCGGTAACTGACGATCACTGATATAACGATGCGATAAAGTCGCCGCGGCAACAATGGCCGGGTCGGTAATTTCTACACCGTGATGTATTTCATAACGTTCTTTTAAACCGCGCAAAATGGCCACGGTATCTTCGACACTGGGCTCATCAACCTGTACTTTTTGGAAGCGACGTTCCAGCGCGGCATCTTTTTCAATGTACTGACGGTACTCATCTAAGGTAGTGGCGCCCACACAATGTAACTCACCACGTGCTAACGCTGGTTTTAACATATTGCCGGCGTCCATCGCGCCTTCGGCTTTACCGGCACCCACCATGGTGTGCAATTCATCGATAAACAGAATGACCTGCCCTTCCTGATGCGATAAATCTTTTAATACGGCTTTTAATCGTTCTTCAAACTCACCACGGAATTTTGCACCGGCGATCAATGTGCCCATATCAAGCGAAAGGATACGTTTGCTTTTTAAACCTTCTGGCACTTCACCATTTAAAATACGCTGCGCCAAACCTTCGATGATGGCTGTTTTACCGACGCCGGGCTCGCCAATTAATACCGGGTTATTTTTAGTACGACGCTGCAATACCTGGATGGTACGACGAATTTCTTCATCACGGCCAATCACAGGATCAAGCTTGCCCTGCGCCGCGCGCTCACTTAAATCTATGGTATATTTTTCCAGTGCCTGACGATTTTCTTCTGCATTGGCATCATCCACTGTTTCACCACCGCGCACATTATCAATTGCCCGTGTTATCTGGTTTTTATCGGCGCCGACAGATTTCAACATCTCACTGATAGCCGATTTTGTATCAACTAATGCAAGCAAAAACAGCTCGCTGGAAATGAACTGATCACCGCGTTGCTGTGCCAGTTTATCCGTCTGGTTCAGCAAACGAATCACCTCATTGGAAAGCTGAACATCCCCCTGATGCCCCTGTACCTGCGGTAAGCGGTCAAGCGCCTCATTTAGCTTTGTTTGTAGTGCGGCAACACTAACACCTGTGCTCGCCAGCACCTGGCTGACCGTGCTGGTGTCCTGTTCCAGCAATGCCAGTAGTACGTGTGCGGCCTCAATGAATTGATTATCATGGCCAACGGCTAATGACTGCGCATCGGACAGTGCCTCTTGAAATCGTGTGGTTAATTTTTCTGTTCTCATAATGATAGTGCTCTATATGTTCAGCCGTAATATCTATAAAAACAGGGTTACAGCTGCAATCTAAATTGAATTACCTTATATATGAGGTCATATGATTTAGTTTCAAGCGTTTATTCAACACTAATAACAAACACAGAAGTTTTATTGATGTGCATCAATAAAGCCGCGTAAAAGCGGCTTTTCGATGAATGGCTGACAACAGCGAATGATTGACAACAGCTAACAGGATGACAAATTGCTTACGTTTTTACTTTCTTATGCACAGATGTCACATAAATATTCAAGCCTCAATACAAACCGGCAGTAATTTATGTAAGCCAGATCAAACTGGCCATTCGGCCGGTATTACGCTGCCTGCGATAGGAATAAAACCGCTGATTTTCATGATAAGTGCAATAATCACCCCCCGCTATTTTATCGACACCCAAAGAACGTAATTCAAAACGCGCCAGTTGATAAATATCGCATAAATAATGCGCATTACCGGTTGCCGTAAACGCTGATGCATTCTGCCTGCTTTTGTCGACAAAGGCCTGAAAAACCTCTTCGCCCACGGCAAAGGCCTGTGGCCCGATTGCCGGCCCAAAACTCACCCGTATTTCATCGGCTGATGAAGACATTGCTTTTACCGTATTACTTAATATACCCGCATGCAAACCACGCCAGCCCGCATGAGCAGCCGCCACCTCAGTGCCGGCCTGGTCACAGAAAAAAACCGGTAAACAGTCGGCGGTGAGCACCGCGCAGACCACCGCTTTAGACCTGGAAATACTGGCATCCGCCTGCACTGTTGTTATCTTCTCATCGGCATTGATGACTTTATTACTGTGCACCTGATCCAGCCAGACAGGTTTTGCGGGTAATTGCAGATCATCCATCAGCTTCTGGCGATTTGCCTCTACTGCCGGTAAATCATCGCCCACATGTGTCGCAAGATTATACTCACTGAAATCACCGGTACTGGCCCCGCCCTGTCTTAAGGTGGTGACCGCATGCACGTTTAGCGGCCAGCGCTGTTCATCACCCGGGCCATTGACAGGCCAGACCGCAGGCAGATAAGAAAGCTTATCCATTGTTCTGCAGATCAAGCTGTAACAAAACGATTAACTGCTGCATATCCTCAGGCAATGGCGCTTCGAAAGTGACTTCTTCGCCCGTCTCCGGATGCACAAAACTCAACTTCCAGGCATGCAGCGCCTGGCGTTTGAAAGACTGTAAATAATCAATTAAATCCTGGCTGGCACCGGCGGGAAGACGATGGCGACCGGAATAGACCGGATCACCTACAATGGGATAACGCAGGTAGTTCATGTGTACCCGTATCTGGTGTGTGCGCCCGGTTTCCAGCTGTACTTTAATATGGCTGTGCTCACGGAACCGCTGCAACAGGCGATAATGGGTAACCGCTTCACGGCCATTTTCTCTTACTGTCATTTTGATCCGGTCGTGAGGATGCCGCCCAATGGGCTGGTCAACCATTCCGCCACCGGTCATCACACCATAAACCACGGCCTGATACTGGCGAACGACCTCATGCTGCTGAATTTGATCAACCAGGTATTTGTGCGCACTGAGATTGCGTGCCACCACCATTAAACCCGTGGTATCTTTATCCAGCCGATGCACAATGCCCGCGCGCGGAATTTCTGCCAGAGCTGGATCAAAATGCAACAGGGCATTTTGCAGCGTTCCAGAATAGTGGCCTGCCGCTGTATGCACCACAAAATCGGCGGGTTTATTAATGACAATGATGGATTCATCCTGATAAACAATAGTAAGCGGTATGTCTTCTGCAACACAGCTTTGCTCGGATTCTATGCTCTGCGCTGATAATGACAGGGTTTCATCGCCCGTCATTTTGCGCTTGGGTTTGGCGGTTTTGCCGTTAATCAGCACCTGCCCCTGCTCTATCCAGATTTTTAACCGGCTTCTGGAATACTGGGGGAACAATTCAGCTAACACCACATCAAGGCGCTTGCCCGCATGATCTTCACTCAGTTCTTTGACTACAGGTTTAACTATTGCGGCTTCAGACATATGCTCTCGTGTGGTGCGCCAGCTAAACAACCGTGGCGAACTTAGTTATAATGGTGCATTCTAACGAAATATTCGTTATTACTCTAAACCTCTAATTTAACCAGCTGACGTGAAACCATTAATGCGACACTTATTACCTGTACTTTTATCAACTATTCTATTCGCCTGCGCCGGTGCTGACAAAGACGAAACGGCAGAATATTCCGCAAAAGAGCTGTATGAAGAAGCACAGTCTGATATCGATGCCGCCGAATTTCAGAGCGCGGTAAAAAATTTAGAATCTCTGGAAGCACGCTACCCGTTTGATCCATATGCTAAACAGGCACAGCTGGAAATCGCTTACGCCTATTACAAATTTGACGAACTCGACCAGGCAACCAGCGCCATTGAACGTTTCGCCCGCCTGCATCCACGAGACCCGCACCTGGATTATGTGTATTACTTAAAAGGACTCATTAACTTCAATCGCGGCCAGGGACTGCTCGATGCCTGGTTCCCGCGTGAACCGTCAAGGCATGACCCGGCCGTGCTTGAACAGGCATTTAGCGATTTTTCCACCCTGGTTAAACGCTTCCCCGACAGCCCATATGCCGGTGATGCCCATCAGCGCATGATTTATTTACGCAATCAGCTGGCAGAAAAAGAAATACATGTCGCTGAATTTTATATCGAACGAAAATCCTGGCTGTCCTCTGCGAAACGCGCTAAAGCGGTGATTCAACGTTTCCCCAATACCATCTGGACGAAACGTGCATTAGAGATATTACTGCTGTCTTATCAAAAACTCGAGCTAACGGAGCTGGCAGCAGATACCCAGCGTATCATTGATTTCAATGACTTTTCAGATATCTCGACCACGATCAACCCGGACAAATTTGGCAAAACACCACCTTCGACGTTGTAGATTGAAAAAAGATTGAACCACAGATTAGGGCAGGACGCCCGTAAGTACGATTCCAAGGATGGAATCGGTAGAGTCGAGTCGGGAACAGAGACCGAGAACAATGCAGGAGCGATTGTCGAGACACAGAGGGCACAGAGAAAAGCATTTATTTTGTCATGCTGGCGCATACTGCCATGAATGGCAGGTAGTAGAACAAAGCATATGTCCATGGATGGACGGTAGTAGAGCAATGCAGGAGCAATTGCCGAGGAGCAATTGTCGAGGCCAGCATCCATTTATCAGGTGAGTATGGGTTATTTGAATTAATGCCAATATGAGCAATGGATACCGGCTAGAAGCATGCCGGCATGACGGCATTCTATTTGCTTGTCATTTTAATTCACGTCTTTCGCATTTTTTATGCCCTCCACAAAAGCTTTTCTCTGTGCCCTCTGTGTCTGACGTCGCTCCGCATGTTTACTTACGGCGTCCTCCCTAATCTGTGGTTAAAAATCTTTTAATGCTTTTAAATTACTGTCGACGATAACCCGAAGTAATCGGATAACGCCGGTCACGGCCAAACGCCCGGCGGGTAATACGAATACCCGGTGCCGACTGCCGGCGTTTATGCTCATTGCGCTGCACCAGGGTGATGACCTGTACTACATCTTCACGATCTATTCCCTCAGCCACGATTTCATCAATCGGTTTATCCTGTTCTACCGATAATTCCAGAATACGATCTAACACCTCATAATCCGGTAAAGAATCCTGATCGCATTGATCTTCTCTCAGCTCGGCGCTAGGCGGACGAGTCAGTACCCGCTCAGGAATCACCGCAGTCACACTATTTCGATAACGGCATAATTTATACACCAGCGTTTTGCTGACATCTTTTATCGGTGCGAAACCACCGCACATATCACCGTATAAAGTGGCATAACCCACCGCCATTTCACTTTTGTTGCCCGTGGTTAAAACCATACGGCCGCTTTTATTTGAAATGGCCATTAACAGCACACCACGGATACGTGCCTGAATATTTTCTTCTGTGGTATCCGCCGCTGCACCGTCAAAGACAGCTGCCAGCGTGCTTAAAAAGCTGTTGAATACTGGCTCAATAGCAATCACATGGTAATCGACAGCCAGTAGCTTTGCTTCGGCTTCCGCATCCTGCAGACTGATATCGGCGGTATAGCGCGATGGCATCATCACCGCCTGAACGTTTTGTGCGCCCAGCGCGTCAACAGCAATGGCCAGCGTCAGGGCTGAATCTACGCCACCAGAGAGACCTATTACGACACCGCTAAATCCATTTTGATGCACAAAATGGCGCACCCCGGTCACCAGTGCCTTGTACGTTACCGCATCACTGGATGGTGCCTGTAACATAGCCTGTGCCATTGCCGGTGGCAGGTCCGATGAGCCAGCTTGCAATTTGGCTGTTTGCGCGACAACATCATTACCATCAAACGCAATAAAAAGCATATCGCTTTCAAATAATTTTCCCCGCGCGATCAGTTCAGCTTGCCGGTTCAACACCAGGGAGTCACCGTCAAACACCAGTTCATCTTGCCCGCCGGTCATATTGAGATACAAAACAGGAAGTTCAAATTGCCCCGCATGACTTTTTAAAATATCGAGACGTTCTTCATGTTTGTTTATATGAAAAGGTGAAGCATTGAGCACAATCATCGCCTGTGCTCCCTTTTGTTTTGACCGCTCCACAATATCTTGCCGCCAGACGTCTTCGCAAATTAACAGACCAAGTTTGTGCCCCTTTACCTCGATAACCGTGCTTTCATCACCGGCAACAAAATAACGAACTTCATCAAACACGGCGTAATTGGGCAGCGACTGCTTATAACAGCTTGCAACAATCTCCCCTTTGCTCAGGAAGACAGCAGCATTGTACAACTCGGCATACGGCTTAACGGTTGCCGGCGTTGGCAAGCCAGATCGTTGCGACTTCACCGGCAACCCGAACACCACACCGGTATCACCAATGTTTTCCTTTAGACTTTCCTGAATGCGTAAACATTCCATGTCTGCCTGTTTTAAAAAATCCTGGCGATACAATAAATCTTCCGGCGGATACCCCACCAGTGCCAGCTCAGGAAAAACAACCAGGTCCGCACCCAACATACTCGCCTTGATAGAGAGTTCAATTATTTTATCGGCGTTAGACTTAATATCACCCACCTGAAAAACATCCTGTACCATGACTATATTGATGGCTACCGGGGTATTTCGATCAGCGGGTTTTCCCGCGACGCTCAGAGGTTCGGTCGGTTTTTTATTCATCTAATTCACTAATACATTATTTCTAATAAAATCATGCGCCATACAACATACTTAATACCCATGCTTAATAGCACATGCTTATTACCACCTGTCAAAGAGAGATTTTAACATGCTACGCACTTTAATCATTGTTGCCGCCATTATCGTCATTATTTTGGGTTTCGCCTTTATCATAAAAAGAAGAAATCAAAAAAAGTAATGCCGCCGGTGAAACAGGCACAAACTTTGCCCCAGACCCGCAATATTGAAGCTATACTCAAATGAATTAACAAAAAAAGCCGCCATTAAATCAAATAATGAACAGTAACGCAGTTCTTCAAAATACGCCTGACGCGTGGTATCGGCTGCGGCTGTTTAACTATTTCCGTGGCTCATTAGCGCTGCTTTTTATCGCCCTGTATATAAATGACTGGTTAGTACAGTTGGTTCCCAGTGGTTTTTTACATGCCAGGCTGTTTTTAACGGTTTCCATTATCTACCTGCTCGCCAGTTTGATATTTATAACAGGCATTACTCGGCGAAAACCCGGGCTGGATAACCAGGTTATTTTACACACGATAGTGGATATCTCCTGCATCATTCTGCTGATGCATGCAACCGGCGGTGTTCGTACCGGATTGGGCATGCTGCTTATTGTCAGTATCTCAATGACCAGTTTATTTTTACAAAAGCGGCTAGCCATTCTCTTTGCTGCCATTTTCGCTTTGGCCGTTATCGGCGAGCAAATTTACAGCCAGATTATTTATACCCATTACACGCCCGCGTTCACCCAGGCCGGACTGCTTGGTATATTAATATTTATTTCTGCTTTGTTAACCATCTATACAGCAAAACGACTTAAAGAATCTGAAAAATTAGCCGAAGAAACCAGCGCAGAGCTGGAAAGCATTGTGCAGATGAATGAACATATTATTCGCAACATGCGCACAGGCATTCTGGTCATCAGAAATAACGGCCAGATATTAATGGCGAATAATGCCGCGCTGGAATTACTCGGACATATTACAATCAATTCACAAACAAATTTAAAATCGGCCTCCCCCGATCTGTATGCCCGTTTTGCCGACTGGAACAATCATGAAATCCAGAACCATCAGCCCATTATACAGGCGCAGGGTTTACCGGATTTACAGCCCGGTTTCAGTCATATTGATGAAAGCCGTCACCCGGCAGACAGATACAAGGGACGTACGCTTATCTTTATTGAAGACGCCACGCAGCTGGCGCAGCGTTTTCAACAGTTAAAACTCGCCTCGCTTGGACGCCTGACGGCAAGCATCGCCCATGAAA
This sequence comes from uncultured Gammaproteobacteria bacterium, assembly GCA_963768125.1. Classification (GTDB taxonomy): domain Bacteria; phylum Pseudomonadota; class Gammaproteobacteria; order SZUA-229; family SZUA-229. Next base: position 176,151 of record CAVYHC010000026.1, on the reverse strand, counting down.
TTCGTAACCCGCTGGCCGCAATTAATCACGCCGGACAATTACTGGGAGAAACATGTGCAGACGAGGCGGATAAAAAACTGACCAGCATTATCAATACACAGGCAAAACGCCTCAATGGCATTATTGAAAACGTACTGCAGCTTTCAAGGCAGCAACGCGGTAAGGCAGAAGTCATCAGCCTTCAACCCTGGTTAATAAAATTTAAAGAAGAGTTTATATCGACTCATCACTTGCAGGACGAGCAAATACAAATAACCATAAGCCCGTCAAACATCAAGATATCGTTTGATTCAAGCCAGTTGCACCAGGTGATGTGGAACCTGTGCTGCAATGCCATCAATCATTCAAACAGGGAAAAATCGAAGATAAGAATAAGTATCCAGGGCAACATTGATGAGGATAACCATCAGCCGTACCTCAATATTATTGATAACGGCCAGGGCATTAACCGGGATACCCAGGCGAATATTTTTGATCCGTTTTTCACTACCAGCGCTGAAGGCACCGGCCTTGGTTTATACATTACGAAAGAAGTAATCGAAAGTAACCGTGCTAAAATACGCCACATTACACCGCCAGCCGGCGGCACCTGTTTTAGAATTTATTTTCAGCATACCCAGTAATATTTAAAAATAAAGAATACTTTTAACTGCGAAAAACGCAACTACGCAATAAATTAAAACACTAAAAAAGCTTTTGCTCGCGCCTTTTGCGTAGTTTGCGGCTAAAATACTTTTTAAAACGAATTCAAGGTTTATCTATGACAGCAAAAAAAGTACTCATCGTTGATGACGAGGCCGACATTTGCGAGCTCATTGAAATCACCCTGATGCGCATGGACATCACCTCTCAATCCGCGCTGAATCTCACCGACGCTAAATTACTGCTTGATACCGAGCATTTCGATTTATGCCTGACCGATATGCGACTGCCTGATGGCAACGGTATTGAACTGGTCGAACATGTGCAGACAAATTTTAACGACTTGCCCATTGCTGTCATTACCGCGCATGGCAACATGGAGTCGGCCGTAAAAGCACTAAAAGCCGGAGCCTTCGATTTTGTTTCCAAACCGGTTGATATACAAATTTTGCGTAACCTGGTTTCTGCTGCCACCACTATACCTGAAAAAACAAATGTTGAAGCCGGGAAAAATCAGTTAAGTATTACCGGAAAATCTGCCGCCGTTAAAAACCTATTAAACAGCATAATCAAGTTAGCGCGTAACCAGGCACCGGTATTTGTCCATGGCGAATCCGGCTCTGGTAAAGAACGTGTTGCGAAAATGATTCACCAGCAAGGTTCACGCAGTAACGCACCTTTTGTGCCGGTCAACTGCGGTGCAATTCCTGCCGATCTCATGGAAAGTGAATTTTTTGGACACCTAAAAGGCAGTTTCACCGGTGCGCATTCTGATAAGCAAGGCCTGTTCCAGGCAGCCGACGGCGGCACGCTTTTCCTTGATGAAATAGCTGAACTGCCACTCAATATGCAGGTAAAACTATTACGCGTGATTCAGGAAAAAGCAGTGCGTGCCGTCGGCATGGCACAGGAAAGTCCGGTTGATGTCAGGATACTCAGCGCAAGCCATAAAAACCTGGTGAAACTCGTCGCCGATGGCGCATTTCGCGAAGACCTGTATTACCGCATCAACGTTATCGAACTGACCGTACCCAGTTTGCGTGAAAGAAAAGAAGACATCCCGCTGTTTGTTGAGCAGCTGCTCAACAGCCTGGCAGAAAAAATGGGCAGGGGCTCACCCCCCCCCTCCATCGATGATGAAGCCATCGCCGCCCTGCAAGATTATCACTTTCCGGGAAACGTGAGAGAACTGGAAAATATCCTGGAACGCGCAATCGCATTATCCGATAATAACCACATCAGCAAACAGGACCTTCACCTGAAACCGGCAGTTGCCAGCGACACAACAGCACCTGATAACAGACAAATCGACCCCATGGATCTGGCCGGGCAAGAACGTCAAAGTATCCAACAAGCCCTGGAAAAAACCCGCTGGAATAAAACCGCCGCGGCAAAACTATTGGGATTAAGCTTAAGACAGCTTCGCTATCGTCTGCAGAAGCTTGATATTGAATAAAGAAAGTTGGCAGTTGGCAGTTGGCAGTTGGCAGTAATTTAAAAATCCAGAGATATTTTTCAAACAGTCTGTACCTTTTCAGTTGGCTGCAAACTGCCGACTGCAGACTTTTTTCGCTACTTATCCTACATAATTGTCACCATCTGACATTTATAGCTCTTTCACGAGAGAATCGAATACTTCAAATAAGTGCTTAAGCTGTTGATTTAATTTGATTATAAAAATTTAATAGATATTGGCACAATCTCTGCAACACCTATACCAGTCTTCAACATAAAAGACCCAAATACATAAATAGTTATAAAAAATCATCTTACTCAATCTCGGAGATACTCATGAATAAATTACAACAAGGTTTTACATTGATCGAATTAATGATCGTTATCGCGATTATCGGTATTCTGGCTTCTGTTGCGCTGCCAGCCTACTCAAACTACACCAATAAAGCCGCGTTCTCAGAAGTAGTACTGGCGACTTCTAGTGTAAAAGCGGATGTCGAAGTCTGTGCTCAACGTGCTGACGCAACTGCGGCTAACTATATTACCCGTTGTATTGGTACTGGTGGTTTTGGTGTTAACAATTCAGCCGCATCAGGTCGTGTGACTGGTGTAGTCGCTGCTGCTTCCGCTGCTAACGTAGCTATTACTGGTACTGGTGATGCAAACTTCACACCAGCTAGCCCAACTTACATTGTTACTGGTAATCGTCTGGCTACTGGTCAGGTTATCTGGGATGATACTACAGCGGCTGGTACCTGTTTAGCAGCTAACCTTTGTTAATAAACAATCTCAGTTAGCAAAAAGGGCAGCGTTTACGCTGCCCTTTTTTATTGCCGAAATATAGCTGAAAAGTTTCGAGAAAAAATATACCCCTTAACCTATCCATAAGTCCAGCCGGAAAGAACGCAATCACATTGCACTATACCGGAAAAACTCCGCTGAATTAATTCAGCTACGAAATACCACATAGTTGACACTTAAGACCGTTTCGTTATTGCCTGTATAAGCTGAATTATGAGTAAATCGTCAGCAACGATTTATCTTGTAAGCCCCAAAGGGGTGGGTATCAGCAAGCTACGAATGACAAGTCAGCCGAAAAAAATTCTCTCGCCAGTCCGGCAAGAATGATCATCAAACAGACTATCAAGTATCAATAAACGGTTACCACCAATCAGTTTAAAACTCCAAATGAAAGAATTTTTAGAATACCCCCATCTTTGAAGATTTATCTAACTGACAGGTGTCGACAAAGAATGATTCTCTGATGTTTTACAAAATTGTCAGAATGTGACATTTTTGTGCTGACGATAACATATAACAGGAACAGCAGGCCGATATAATAAGTTATTGATATTTTTTTATTTTTTTCATGAAAATAAAAATTGGCACGGTCCCTGCTTTATCAACAACAGTCTTCAATGTAAAAGACGTAAATACAAAAACACCTATAAAATCTTTATTAATTAATCCGGAGATATACATGAAAAAAGTTCAACAAGGTTTTACATTAATCGAATTAATGATCGTCATCGCAATTATCGGTATTTTGGCTTCTGTTGCGCTGCCAGCCTATTCAAACTACACCAACAAAGCCGCATTCTCAGAAGTAGTACTGGCGACTTCTAGTGTAAAATCTGACGTAGAAGTCTGTGCTCAACGTGCTGACGCAACTGCGGCTAACTATATTACTCGTTGTATCGGTACTGGTGGTTTTGGTGTTAACAACTCAGCTGCATCAGGTCGTGTAACGGGTGTCGTTGCTGCAGCCAGTGGCGCAAACGTAGCCATTACTGGTACAGGTGATGCCGCTTTCACTCCAGCTAGCCCAACATACATTGTTACTGGTAACCGTCTGGCAACTGGCCAGGTAATCTGGGATGATACTACGGCTCCTGGTACCTGTTTAGCCGCTAACCTTTGTTAATCTAAACAAGTTAGTTAACAAAAAGGGCAGAGTTTACGCTGCCCTTTTTGTTGCCTGGAAAAATCATCTATAACTATGGCAGTGTTATTATATCCAGCAGATTCGCGCCCCGATCCATATGCACTAACAAATTTCCATGTTTCGCCTTCGCCAAAAAAACGTGCTGATCAGCAGGCGATTCTTTTTGTTTCGCATAGAGCGCTATCAGCTCGGCTGACAATTGATGTGACATGACTTTCTGTACATTATCTGTAACCGCCTGATAAAGATGCACTTGCGCATAGGGAGGGATTTTTTGTTCGTTTAAGCGCTTGATTTCTTTCAGTTGCTCAACAGAATGATCCGTTTCCGCGTAAATAATTAACGGTTGTTCATCACTATAACGGGCAAGATCTTTTAAAGCGATAGACTGTTTATCGTAATAATCTTCCGTTACCGTATAAAATTTACCCTCCCACATGACTAATGCTACCGGACGTTCGGAATAAACCTGCAAACCGCCCCAGATCAATGCACTTATTTGCACGACGGCGATCAGTGATAAATCCAGCAGAATTTCTTTTTTAGCCTTGACATGGTTAAAAATGATGAGTGTCAGGCTTGGCCCTAACACCAGGTCGACTGCAGCCATTAACTTGATGCCACTCCAGCCACCTTCAGCCTCAAAAAAAACTCCTGGATACCATGCAACAAGAATCAAATACAAAATCCCAAAAAATATAAAAACACTGATGCCTAAATGTATCATCGACGCTTTTAATTTTGCTTTTATTAAATCACTCGTCATGTCTTTTTCCTCCGTTCGAATATAATGAGTATAGTCATTTTTCCGGTTTTACAGCGCTCATTGTCCGGACTGAAATTTAGTATAGATAGATAATCAATTTTTAAACATTTTAGCGTCTCAGATAACACCGATTTCAGGTATTTTCTAGAAATTTCGTCTATGCTTGAAGGAGCTAAAATTTCCGTCTATATAGATTGTAGGAGATTTTATATTAATAATAACAAGCCTCAAACAAATTGACAGAAGAAATCCGGATATATCCATGGCGGCAGAAATAAAATTAAACGGACTACCAAGAAAGCTGGTTGCTGACGGCTTATTAGAAGAAGAAGCGGCGATTAATGCTTTACATGCTTCGCTCAAAGAAAAAGTTTCTTTCACTAACTATTTGGTCAGCAACAAGCTGCTTTCAGCGACAAAAATCGCCATGGAAGCGTCAAAAGAATTTGGCCTGCCGGTTTTTGACCTTGATGCCATTGACCCTGAATCGATTCCTCGAGATATTGTCGACGAAAAACTCATTAAAAAACACCATGCCATTCCCTTATTTAAACGCGGTAATCGCCTGTATGTCGGTATTGCAGACCCGACAAATCTGGCTGCAATCGATGACATAAAATTTCAGGCCGGGGTAAACACTGAGGCCATTCTTGTAGAAGAAGACAAGCTATCAAAAATGGTAGAAAAACTGCTGGAGGAACAGGAAGATGCCATGGGCGGCATGATGGACGACGACCTGGAGGATCTCGACGACCTGGATTTTGCCGATCCGAATGCTGAACAAAAAGATGATGACGCCGATTCAGGTGTTGATGATACACCCGTCGTTCGATTTATTAACAAAATATTACTCGATGCCATTAAAAAAGGCGCTTCCGATATTCATTTTGAACCCTATGAAAAGGCTTACCGGGTTCGCCTTCGTATTGATGGCGTGTTACGCGAGGTTGCAAGACCACCCGTCGCGATGAGCCCTAAACTTTCAGCCCGTATCAAAGTCATGTCGCGTATGGATACCGCTGAGAAACGGGTACCGCAGGACGGGCGAATTAAGTTAAAAATATCGAAAACCAAAGCCATCGATTTTCGTGTCAATACCTGCCCGACTTTATTCGGCGAAAAGATTGTATTACGTATTCTCGATCCATCCAGCGCCACATTGGGTATTGATGCGCTGGGTTATGAAGCTGAACAAAAAGAACTCTATCTGAACGCACTGGCTAATCCATACGGCATGATCCTGGTAACAGGCCCTACCGGTAGTGGTAAGACCGTATCCTTATATACCGGTCTTAATATTTTAAATACGGTTGATACCAACATATCAACCGCGGAAGACCCTGCCGAGATTAACCTGGAAGGTATCAACCAGGTCAATGTCAACGATAAAGTCGGTTTGACCTTTGACGCTGCATTGCGCGCTTTCTTACGTCAGGATCCAGACATCATCATGGTCGGTGAGATTCGTGACCTGCAAACGGCCGAAATCGCCATTAAGGCCGCGCAAACCGGCCACATGGTAATGTCTACCCTGCACACCAATGACGCACCGCTGACGCTGGCTCGCCTGGTTAATATGGGGGTTCCGCCGTTTAACATTGCATCGGCTGTATCATTAATTATTGCTCAGCGACTGGCGCGCCGGCTCTGCGGTCACTGTAAAGAAAAAGTTGATATCCCGCGCGTTGCGCTGGAAGAAGAAGGTTTTACTGCTGAGCAGATTGATGCCAAGCCGGAAATTTATAAAGCCGTTGGCTGCGATCAGTGCAACGATGGCTTCAAGGGCCGTGTTGGTATCTACCAGGTAATGCCTATTTCTGATGCGATAGGCAGAATTATTATGGAAAACGGATCCGCAATTGATGTTGCCGATCAGGCTAAAAAAGACGGCATCCCGAACCTGAGAGAGTCAGCCATTAAAAAAGTGATCGCAGGATTAACCAGTCTCGAAGAAATAAACCGCGTAACGAAAGATTAATGCTTGAATGTTTAACACACAAAAAATCAAAGTAAAATATTATGATCAGGACAAATAATAATGGCTAAGGCAAAAGTAAAAAACGCTACCTACACCTGGGAATGCACCAATAACAAAGGTCAAACCATAAAAGGCCAAAGTGTTGCTGCCAGTGCCGACGTGGTAAAAGCCGAATTGCGCAAACAAGGTTTGACGCCGAAAAAAGGCAAGATCAAGAAAAAAAGCGGTTCGCTATTTGGTGAGAAAAAACAGGCCATCACCACCAAAGATATTGCCGTATTCAGTCGCCAGCTTGCCACCATGATGAAAGCCGGTGTACCCATGGTTCAGTCCTTTGATATTGTGGGTCAGGGGCATTCAAATCCCAGCATGTCAAAATTGATATTCCTGATTAAAGCAGATGTGGAAGCCGGTGGTACCCTGGCGAGCGCGTTAAGCCAGCACCCGGCTCAATTTGACGATTTGTTTGTTAATTTAGTTGACGCCGGCGAACAGTCCGGTGCACTGGAAACCTTGCTTGAAAAAGTAGCCACCTATAAAGAAAAGTCAGAAGCATTAAAAAATAAAATTAAAAAAGCAATGACCTACCCGATTTCAGTGCTTGTTGTTGCGGTTGTCGTATCAGCGATTCTGTTAATATTTGTAGTGCCAACCTTTGCTGACATGTTCGAAGGATTTGGCGCCGAATTACCTGCCTTCACATTATTTGTTGTTGGGCTGTCCGATACCCTGGTCGATAATGTCTGGTTTTTTATTGCGGGTATTGCTGCTGCTATCTACGGTTTTAAACAGGCAAAAATCAGGTCAAAAGCTTTTAGAGATACCTTGGATAAAATGGCACTTAAAATGCCTGCCGTGGGTGCTTTAACCACAAACGCAGCTATCGCCCGATTTGCCCGCACCCTCGCTACCATGTTCGCTGCCGGTGTGCCATTAGTAGAAGCCATGGTGTCTGTTGCAGGTGCTGCGGGTAACAGTGTTTATACAAAAGCCATTTTACAGGTAAGAGATGATATTTCTTCGGGTACCACGCTACAGGCCAGCCTGTCACAGAACAAGGAGCTATTCCCCAACATGCTGATTCAAATGGTTGGTATCGGTGAAGAATCCGGCGCCCTCGATGATATGCTGGATAAGGTTGCGGAGTATTATGAAGAGGCGGTAGATGATGCGGTAGACAACCTCACGGCATTATTAGAGCCGTTGATCATGTCATTTCTTGCGGTTATTATTGGCGGCCTGGTTATCGCGATGTACCTGCCTATCTTCAAGATGGGTGAAGTGGTTTAAGCCACCACTCAATAAGCAACACAGTTACCCACATGCTTGAAAACATCGGTTTTGTTTTTGAAAATATGACGCTGGTTTTTCAGTCGATGCCCTGGCTGTTCTACACCTCCGTTTTATTTCTTGGCTTATGTGTCGGCAGCTTTTTAAATGTCGTCGCTTACCGCCTGCCGTTGATGATGGAACGCGACTGGAAGCTTGAGTGCCATGAGTTTTTGCAGCTTGAGCAAGCAGAAATGGATCAGCAGTTATTATCCATTAACCTGGCCACCCCCGCATCAGCCTGCCCGAACTGCGGACATAAACTACCTTTCTGGGAAAATATACCCGTTATTAGTTATCTGTTTTTAAAAGGCCAATGCTCATCCTGTAAATCAAAAATTTCACCACAGTATCCCATTGTTGAACTGCTGACGGGCATGACTTCGCTACTCGCCGCTTATACCTTTGGCGTCAGCCTACAAACCCTGGCAGCATTATTTTTTACCTGGGTTTTAATTGCGCTGACACTCATCGACCTCAAAAAGCAGTTATTACCCGATAGCATTACCCTGCCTTTATTATGGGCCGGTCTTTTTATCAGCTTTTTTGATTTATTTTCCAATTTAAAATCCAGCGTTATTGGTGCCATGGCGGGTTATCTTGTGCTTTGGTCTGTGTATCAATTATTTAAGCTGCTCACTAAAAAAGAAGGCATGGGATTCGGGGATTTCAAACTACTCGCCGCACTGGGTGCCTGGGTGGGTTTTAGCTATCTGCCACAAATTATACTGCTGTCTTCATTAGTTGGTTCTGTCGCAGGCATCAGCATGCTGGTCATCGGTAAGACCAAACAGCAGCAGCCTATTCCCTTTGGCCCCTATCTAGCGGTAGCAGGCTGGATTGCCCTTTTATGGGGAGAAACAATCAACACGGCCTATCTTTCATTGCTGTAATATTGTTTAGACCATGTTAAAAATTGGATTAACCGGCGGTATCGGTAGTGGAAAAACGGCTGTCTCAGAGCTGTTTAGCCGGATAGGCATTCCGGTCATCGATACCGATGTTATTTCCCGTGATCTTGTTCAAAACAATCAGGCAGTAATCGAAGAAATTATTACAACTTTCGGTAATGATGTACTTAATGCCAATGCCGTTATCGACAGAAAAAAACTGGCACAGCTTGTGTTCATCAATAAAGAAAAAAAACAGGCGTTAGAAAAAATTCTGCACCCCAGGATACGACACGAAGTCAATCGTCAAATAAATGAACTGGAGACATCTGATCATCCGCCTTCATACCTTATCGTTGTTATCCCATTACTGTTTGAAACCGGCTTTAATATTCTTATTGATCAGACCCTTGTAGTGGTGGCAGAGATGGCAGTAAGAATCGAACGGGTCAAACAACGTGATAATCGTAGCCTCGATGAAATTAATTTAATAATTAACAGCCAGGTTAGCGATGAAAAACGAATCAGTGAAGCTGACGATATTATTGAAAACAATAGTGATTTCAGACAGCTAGAGTTGCGGGTAGAACAACTTGATAACAAGTACAGAACTAGCCAGCAACAATAAATAAAAATCCTGACGCCTCATGCCGCACTTGAGTAGAAAAAAAGTGTAAGATTTAGTGAATTATTATGATGTCTTTACATCATACCCTTATCCACCAACGATGAAGCACAACAGTGACTGACCATTACGTATACGAACAGCCATTAAACGAAAAAGTACGTGCTTTTTTACGACTGGAAAAACTATTTCAACAATATTCCTTTCACCTGAAACATGGTTCTGACTGGAATAATCGAATTGCTATCGACTCAATACTTGAAATATTGGCGTACACCACGCGCAGCGATATCAAACTGGAGGTTCTCAAAGAACTCGAGCGCCAGCACTCTCGACTCGAACGATTAGCCAAACGTCCGCAAATTGACCAGTCCCAGTTAAGCTCCGTGTTAAAAAATTTACAAAAACGTATTGGTGAATTACAGGCGATAAGTGGCCAGCTGGGCCAGGACACAAAAAATATCGAATTACTTTCGGCCATTGCACAAAAAAGCTCTGTTCCTGGCAGTATCTGTGATTTTGATTTACCCGCACTCAAGCACTGGCTTACCATGCCAAAAGAAAAACGCCAGCAACATATAGAAAAATGGTTTCAACCATTTGCTCATTTAGATCGATCTGTTCAACTGATTCTGGATGTATTAAGACATAGCACGGAATACACTGATGAAATAGCACAGAGTGGCTTTTATCAAAAATCAATTGATAGCAGTCAGACCGTACAATTACTACGGATTTCTATTCCTAGTGAAAGCGTATGTTACCCGGAAATCAGCGCCGGGAAACATCGCTTTTCAGTACGCTTCATGAAAAACGAGGATCCGGCAAAACGCCCTGAGCAATGTCAGAATGACGTGAACTTTAAAATGAAGATGTGTGCGATATAAGAAATAAATATTAGCTGTCAATCTGGATATGATCTGACGAAATAAAAACACTATTATGCCGCGAAGGACACAAAGGTAGCTCAAAAATAAGGTCAAAGACTACTTCACCACAGATTAGGGCAGGACGCCCGTAAGTAGAGCAATGCATGGAGCAATTGCCGAGGCACAGAGGGGTCGCTCTTACGCTTCCTGCGTTTGCGACATTAGTGCATCCATGCACGTCACACAGAGAAAAGCTATATGTGTGGGGAGTGAAAAACGCGAAAGATATGAATTGAAATTACAAACCTAACAGAACACCGTCATGCCGGCATGCTTCTAGCCGGTATCCATCGCTCATATTGGCATTAATCCTGATAACCCATATTCACCTGATAAATGGATACCGGCCTTCGCCGGCATGACGAAATAAAAGCTTTTCTCTGTGCCCTCTGTGTCTCTGTGGTGAATCGATCTTAAGGCTTTTAAAGCATTCTCAAACCAGCAAATCATTCCCACAAAGCACTAATTGCTGCGATTCCCTGGGCACCGTGTTGCCAGGCGGTTTGCATGTCATTTTCAGAGACTCCGCCTAAGGCATACACTGGAACAGAAACATTTTCGATTAACTCGGAAAACTGCGGCCAGCCCATCGCTGCCAACTCAGGATGACTCTTTGTTTTTTGAACCGGCGATAACACAACAAAATCAGCCTTTAACTGTATAGCCCGCATTAACTGATCAACATTATGGCATGACGCTGAAAACAGCGCGCCTTCTTCACGTTGCGCGATGCTATTTAATGTTTGACTGTCGACATGAAAACCGGAAAAGTCTATTTCTGACAGGTCAATTGAATCACGATATGAATCATGCAAATTTAGCATTAACCTTGCACCCGCCTGGCTGCATAATTCAGCCGACAACGCGATTAATGTTTTTGCCTCATCCGTCTCTTTAACGCTGTTTTCTTTTAAACGCAGCTGCACTAACTTAATGCCCTTATTGAGGGCGTTTTTTAATTTAACGACAAAATCATCAATGCCATTAAATTTCCCTGTAATTAAATATTTATCCGGTAATTGCACCGCTTTGATAATGGCAAAATTTGCTGCTGGAAACTGATAGTCAGACAATCGAGAAATAGCCTGCCACTTCACCTGCTGGCCTTCAACACCTGACGCTTCTCCCTGGTAGGCCAGTACTTTAAAGACGTGCAATTCTACCGTTTTAACCTGGCCACTGTCATGATAACGATGCCTGATGTTTATCAATGGTCGTGAATGTTTAATATCGATATCAAGCTCTTCTTTTACTTCACGAACCAGTGCCTGCACTACTGTTTCATTGTCTTCGACTTTACCGCCGGGAAACTCCCAGAGACCGCCTTGATGCGCATCTTTATGACGCAAGCTAATGCAAACCTCATCGTTATTATTTACCATGACGGCGACAGCAACATGAACAATATCAGACATATTAATTTATAGCGTTAAGATAAAAGAATTTATTAATCCGCAGATAAGCGTGCCCGCGTGAGGGAAAAACAGCCTTAGGCTAAAAACAATAAACTTTGATACCAGCTGAACGTTAGCGAAGCATGACCGTTATCGTTTTCCTTGCGTTGAATTTAAGTGAGCACTACTGCCCGTTTTTTTCAAGAATATCGATAGTTCAGATTTTATTTGTATCCATCTGCATTCATTTGCAGATCAATTATTTAATCGCTGAGTGTACGATAAAGTACAGCTCAGCTACGATACTCGGCATTAATACGGACATATTCATGTGATAAATCAGAAGTCCATATCGAGACGTAATCACTGCCCCGGCCTAATTCAACACGAATAGTAATTTCCTCTTTATTCATTACCGCCTGCCCTTTCTCTTCGCTGTAATTATCATCAACACCGCCGCCACGCACAATACAGACCTCATCAAGAAAAATATTGACGCCACTTATATCAAGCTGTTCAAGACCTGCACGGCCTACTGCAGCGAGTATCCTGCCCCAGTTCGGGTCACTGGCGAATAAAGCCGTTTTCACCAAAGGGGAATGCGCAATAGTGTAGGCGACTGCTTTAGCTTCAGCTTTGGATTGTGACTGTTCAACCGTAACCGTAACGAATTTTGTGGCACCTTCCGCATCACGAACAATCGATTGCGCCAATTGCTGACAAAGCTGGTTTAAACCATCAATGAATAATTTTGCTTCAGCGGCATCACTGGTTAGCTGCTTATTGCCAGCTTTTGCTGTGGCTACTAATACACAGGCATCATTCGTTGAAGTATCACCATCAACAGTGATCGCATTAAAACTGTCTTCTACTGCGCCAGATAAACACTGCTGTAAAAAACCGGCATCAATATTTGCGTCTGTTGCTATAAAACATAACATGGTAGCCATGTTCGGACAGATCATGCCAGAGCCTTTTGCAATTCCGCTGATAGTGACTTTCTGACTGCCCAGTGTCATTGTTTTTGAGACTGCTTTTGCTACCGTATCGGTTGTCATTATGCCATGTGCAGCAAGTAACCAGTTATCTTCTGCAAGATGATTAACAAGCTTGTTGATACCTGACTGAATAGCAGTCATGGGTAACTGCTCACCTATAACACCTGTTGAAAAAGGAAGAACCTGCTGCGCTGAACAATGAAGTTTTTCTGCCAGCCAGGCGCAACTTTGTACAGCGTTACTCATGCCAGTGTCGCCGGTACCAGCATTGGCATTACCCGAATTTACAAGTAAAGCACGAATTGGTTTATCAGGTGTCTGTTGTGCCAGATATTTTTTAGCCAGTGTAACTGGCGCGGCGCAAAAAGCATTTGTTGTAAACATTGCAGCACATGTTGCATTTTCATCAACGGCAAGAACGACCATATCGTTAACACCATTTTTTTTGATGCCTGCAGATACTGATGCAAGCTTTATTCCTGTTACAGGTAATATATCACCCGCTTCGCTTAACCCAACCGCCATTTTTATTACCGTGTTTTTTTACCGTGTTTGCTTAATTAGCCCAGAAGAATAGTGGTCTAGCTTAGTTTTCCATGACACTGTTTGTATTTTTTTCCAGAACCACAAAAACAGGGATCGTTACGGCCGATTTTTTTATGGTCACGATGATAAGGCTGGGCAGCATTCTGCCCTTGTGCATTAGCCTCTGCATTTTTCGAATTTTGTATAGCTGCTGCGTCTGCATGCTGATAACTGACATTTTCAACTTCCGGATTTTCATTTGCCTCAAGTTTTTCAACCTGTTCATTCGACTGAATTTTTACTTTAGTAAGAATAGTTACAACTTCGTATTTAATGCGCTCAAGTAATTCAGAGAACATTTCAAAGGCTTCACGTTTATATTCCTGTTTCGGATTTTTTTGCGCGTAGCCGCGTAATCCGATACTTTGCCTTAAATAATCCATCGCGGCCAAATGTTCTTTCCAGAATTTATCCAGCACATTTAACATGACATGTTTTTCATAATTGCGCATGCCTTCGGCACCAACCATTTGTTCCTTGTCATTGTATTCATCTATGAAGGTGTCGAGGATTTTTCGGCGCAATCCCGCTTCATCAAGCATATTGTCCTGCTCCAGCCAGTCTGCAAGCGGCAGCTTCAGGCCAAACTCCTGGTCCAGGGTACTTTCCAGTCCCGCTATATCCCATTGCTCATCTACACTGCCGTGAGGAATGCTGGCCGTAATAATGTTATTGACCACTTCTTCACGTATAACTTTGATGGTTTCTGAGAGGTCTGCCTCAGCCATCATTTCATTACGTTGCGCGTAAACCACCTTGCGCTGGTCGTTAGCCACATCATCATATTCGAGTAACTGTTTTCGTATATCGTAGTTATGGCCTTCAACTTTACGCTGTGCGTTTTCAATTGCACGGTTGACCCAGGGATGCTCAATCGCTTCGCCTTCTTCCATGCCAAGTTTTTTCATTAAAGCGCCGACTTTATCTGATGCGAAAATACGCATTAAGTCATCCTGTAACGACAGATAGAAGCGGCTTGAACCTGCATCACCCTGACGGCCGGAACGACCGCGCAACTGGTTATCAATTCGACGCGACTCATGACGTTCACTGCCGATAACATGCAAACCACCGGCTTCTAATACCTGCTGATGCCGCTTTTGCCAGTCCTGTCTAATACTGTTGAGTTTTTCTTCGCCAGCCTCTTTGTTTAGTGTCCAGTTCAACTTCAAGATTACCGCCTAGAACAATATCGGTACCACGGCCCGCCATATTGGTTGCGATGGTGACCGCGCCTGGTTGTCCCGCATTTTCAATGATGTGCGCTTCATTCTCATGCTGTTTCGCGTTTAATACACTATGTTCGATTTTATCTTTTTTCAGAAGGCCTGATATGTGTTCCGAAACCTCAATCGATGCCGTACCAACAAGCACCGGCTGTTTTCTTAATTGGCAATCTTTAACATCTTCAACAATGGCATTGTATTTTTCAGCAGGCGTTAAAAACACCAGGTCGGTATTATCTATACGCGCCATTGGCCGGTTGGTTGGAATGATGACAACTTCAAGATTATAGATCTGCAGTAACTCTTCCGCTTCAGTATCGGCGGTACCCGTCATACCGGAAAGTTTCTTATATAACCTGAAATAATTCTGGAAAGTAATGGATGCCAGTGTCTGATTTTCATTTTGAATCGGAACACCTTCTTTGGCTTCAACGGCCTGATGCAGGCCTTCAGACCAGCGGCGTCCTTCCATTGTACGGCCGGTAAATTCATCAACGATAGTCACCTGGTTGTCACGAACGATGTAATGCACATCTTTTTCAAACAAGACAGAAGCACGTAGCGCCGCATTCAAATAATGCACCAGGTTGATGTTGGTTGCGCTATACAAGGAATCATTTGCATCCAGAATCCCCTCGTCGACCAGAATTTCTTCTATTCGCTGATGGCCCTGTTCGGTTATATGAACGCTTTTATTTTTTTCATCAATCGAAAAGTCGCCTTCTTCAGGTTCTTCTTTAGTGGTTAAACGACCCTGCTCCAGCTTTTTCACGATATCTTTAAATTTAAGGTGCAGGTCACTGTTTTCACCCACCGCACCTGAAATGACCAGTGGCGTTCTTGCCTCATCAATCAGGATGGAATCCACCTCATCGACTATCGCAAAGTAAGGCTGACGCTGAACTTTTTCTTCTACTGTAAAAGCCATATTATCGCGCAGATAATCAAAACCAAATTCGTTATTGGTGCCGTAGGTAATATCGGCGGCATACGCCTGCTTTTTAGCAACATGGTCCATGCCAGAAATACTGACACCGGTTGTCAGACCAAGAAAGTTATATAGTTTCCCCATCCATTGTGCATCACGCGCTGCCAGATAATCATTAACCGTAACCACATGTACGCCATTACCAGGCAATGCATTCAGATAAGCCGCTAATGTTGCAACCAGGGTTTTACCTTCACCGGTGCGCATTTCAGCGATTTTCCCGTTGTGTAACACCATGCCGCCGATAAGCTGCACATCAAAATGGCGCATATCAAAAACCCGGCGCCCGGCTTCTCTAACAGTAGCAAATGCTTCCGGCAGTAATTGATCTAATGTTTCACCGTTATTAAAACGTTCACGAAATTCCGGCGTTTTTTCTGCCAGAGACTGATCACTGAGAACTTTAAACTCGGCTTCAAGCGCATTAATTTTATTAACGGTACCCTGATGTTTTTTAACCAGCCGGTCATTGCGACTGCCCAGCACTTTTTTAACGACATTTAATATCATTTTAAATATTTAACCTGTGACTTTGTGACATGATGGCGACGATATTCCCTTCCCGGAAATTGCCTTCATGGTAATAAAAATACGGCATATTATGCCTGAGAACCGCGGATGGGTCATATAAAATTGAAAGCTAACAGTCCGCAATGGCCGATTACTGGCGCATATTTACAGATTGCCAGGCTTTTAGAGATTGCCAGGCTTTTATTGTAAAGCGACAAATTTAGATGGATTCACCTGTCTGTCATTTTTAAGCACTTCAAAATGAACATGTGGACCAGTCGAACGGCCTGTTGAGCCCATATTTGAGATAGCCTGTCCTTTCTCAACACTATCACCCACTTCAACTAGCAGCTTGGCATTATGCCCATAGCGTGTACTGTAACCATTTCCATGGTTTATTTCTATAAGTTCCCCATATCCATAACGCTCACCCGCCCAGGTAACCACACCGCCGGCGACGGCAATAATTTCGCTGCCTTCTTTACCCGCAAAATCCATTCCCTTATGCATAGCCAGCTTGCCGGAAAATGGGTCTGTGCGTTTACCATAATACGATGATGTCCAGCCATTGGTAATTGGCCGGCCACGCGGTTTTGACTCACTTCGTAACTGGCGATTCATGATAACTTCTTCAAGCACTTCAAGCTGCTCTTCACGGCTGCTCAGCTGCTTATCAAGGTGTGCAATAACACTGTCAAAATCGATGCCGGCAACACTTTCTGATTCTGCAGGTCCGCCATAAGAAGGTGCATTTTTAAAATTGAATTCTTTTCCGTCAAGTTTGGCCACTTTGACCAGACGCTGACCCAAAGCATTGAGGCGTATCACGTTGGCCTGCATTTTTCCTAAACGGGCCGCAAGTGCATCCAGTTCGGATTCGGCTGACAGCCGCGCTTCATTAATGAGTAACTTTTGTTCGGAAATGTCATCTCCCAGCGCAACCAGCCCGTTCATGGCCGCATGCGTATGGCCATACCAGTACCCGGTGCCAACCAATAAACCGACAAAAAGGCTTATAATAGAGGAGCAGAATAATACCTGACGTTTGCCATCGAGCTGGCAACGTAGTGGTCTACCTCTGAATTTTCCTACAAAAATAATGTTCATATATGTATATATCGGTTCCTGAGACTATAAGTATAGACATAAAGAGAGTATAAACAAGTTGTTGGACATTTAGCCTTATGAAGCCACTAAACGAGCAAATTAATCCAAAAATAGTGACTAAGGTCAGAAAATTGACCCAATATACCCACTTATTGCACAAAATATTACCCATCGAGTGCCGACAACACGTTGAAGTTGCCAATATTCGCAATCAAATTTTAATGCTAATCGCTGACTCTCCGGTATGGACAACCAAACTACGCCAGCTTAGCCCACAAATTCTGCAATTTTTACGCGACAATCCACTGCAATCTGAGCTTGGCCCCGAGCATACGGCGCCTATTCAAGAGCCGCTTATTCATCACATCCAGATTAGCACACGCTACAACGCAGCTCAGGTTAATCAATCGACTTGCAGCCAACGCCTTTCGGACAGAAAGAAAAAAAAGAAGTTGCAAATAAGTGAAAAAACAGCGGAGGTATTAGCTCAATCTGCTGATAGCATTAGCCATCCACAGCTGAAAGCGTCGTTATTGAAGATTGCCAGTCACAGCAAAACGGCAAAAACAAAAAAATAACCTGCCATTGATTCCCTGCATCTGAATACTATGACGAAACCTGTAAACGCTTAAAATGTTTGCAGCGGTTGGGTATATGAAATGGGTGAAGACGCTTTTTCATCTTCAAACGTCACTTCTTCCCAGGCGCTTTTATCTGCGCATAATGCTTTTAATAATTTATTATTCAGTGCATGCCCGGAACGGTAACCAGAAAAAGCACCAATAGAACTGTGTCCTAACAGGTACAGGTCACCAATAGCGTCTAGAATTTTATGTTTAACGAATTCATCTTCGTAACGCAAGCCGTCTTCATTCAATACACGGTACTCGTCAACAACGATAGCATTATCAATACTGCCACCCAAAGCCAGATTGTTTTTACGCAAGGCTTCAATATCGCTCATAAAACCAAATGTGCGCGCACGACTGACTTCTTTTACAAATGATGTCGTTGAAAAATCAATCTCTGCCGTACAAGGTGAATCTTTAAAAGCAGGGTGATCAAAGTCAATAGCGAAACTAACTTTAAATCCATCAAAAGGATCAAAGCGTGCCCACTTACCTTCTTCCTCAACAACCACTGACTTTTTAATACGAACAAAAACCTTGGCTGCATCTTGTTCAACGATGCCAGCAGACTGAATTAAAAATACAAATGGACCGGAACTTCCATCCATAATAGGCACTTCTGCAGCACTGACATCAACGTATGCATTATCGATACCTAAACCGGCCATCGCCGATAATAAATGCTCTACTGTAGAAACACTGACACCATCCTGTTCCAGCGTTGTCGACAACAATGTTGCGCCAACATTTCGCGCATTGGCTTTAATTTCCACGGGTTCATTTAAGTCAACTCGACGAAAAATAACACCCGTGTTTGGCTGAGCCGGGCGTAAGGTCAAGTATACTTTTTCACCTGAGTGCAAACCGACGCCTGTTGCTCGAATTACATTTTTTAACGTTCGTTGTCTAATCAAAATTTCAAATCCCATGCCCAACAGCAAAGTTGTAGCCGCAATTTTCTACAAAAACGCACTATTATCACATATTTACCGGCTAAATTGGAAGCTCGCCATAAAACCACAGCGCGCAACAATATTATTGTTATCCAAAATAAGCAGCGTTAAACCACCGTAACTATCATCTCAACATAGTTAATAATCAATTACTTATGATAGAAACCCGGCATTAATCTGCTTGTCGGCGTAAAAATGCCGGTATATCCAGCATATCTTCATCATATTCACCATTGCTTGTTACCGAACTGCAAACGGCCTGCGCCTTTCTTTTTGCTGGCGGTTGATCATAGTTTACATATGATGGTTCAATTTCAACCGGTGTTTCTTTTACTACTTTAATTTCAGCAGCAGGTACCGGCATTGGTGCTGGCATTTTATTAACATTACCCAGTCCAGTCGCTACCACGGTAACCCTGATTTCGCCATCCAGTGACTCATCAATTGCCGTACCCATAACGACAGTCGCGTCATCAGAAGCAAAAGCATTAACGACTGCGCCAATATCCTGGAATTCACCCAGTGTCATATTCGCACCAGTAACGTTAACCAGTATTCCACGTGCCCCGGACAAATTAACATCTTCAAGTAATGGGCTGGCAATGGCAGCTTCAGCGGCTTCTCTGGCGCGTTCTTCACCAATGGCTCGACCAGAGCCCATCATACCCATACCCATTTTCGACATCACTGTTCTTACGTCAGCAAAGTCAACATTAATGACACCCGGGTTTGTAATCAGTTCCGTAATACCTTGTACTGCACCGCAAAGTACATCGTTTGCCCCGCTAAATGCATTCATTAAATCAAAATCACGGCCATAAACATCGAGCAATTTATCATTCGGAATGGTAATTAAAGAATCCACGTGGCCACTTAATTCTTTAATGCCCTGCATCGCAATTTTCATTCTGGCTGAGCCTTCAAAAGCAAATGGCTTAGTCACCACGCCAACAACCAATATGCCCATTTCTCGTGCGATTTGCGCGACTACTGGTGCGGCGCCTGTTCCGGTGCCGCCACCCATTCCTGCGGTTACAAATAACATATCAGAGTTTGCGACTGCTTCCTGAATTAATTCGCGATCTTCAAGCGCTGCTTGCTGACCCACTTCAGGTGTAGCTCCCGCACCCAGACCTTTTGTTATGTTGCTGCCAATCTGTAAAGACTTGGCGCCATCAAACCGGCCCAACGCCTGCGCATCAGTATTTGTACAGATAAAATCAACACCGTTGATACCGCTCTTCACCATATGTTGAACAGCATTGCCACCACCACCACCAACACCGATGACCTTTATTACTGCATTTTGTGCACCTGAATCCATCAATTCAAATATAGGCATGACTTTTCTCCTCTGAATTTATATATTTTTTATTTTTTAGGTTTGTTTTCATTTGTTTTTTTAATTTATTGTTGCCACTTATATTTAGTCTGTTAAAGATTCTATGAGTTAAAAGTTTCCCTTAAACCAGCTTTTCATTCGTTCAAAAACTCCTTTAACACCACCTTCCATCATGATATGGCTGGTGCCATTGTTTCTATGCTGATTACCAAACAGCAATAAACCAACACCAGTTGCATAAATCGGATTATTTACCACGTCAGATAAACCCTCGACATATTGTGGCAAACCAAGGCGTACAGGGGCATGGAATATTTCTTCGGCTAAATCAATAACACCTTCCATTTTTGAGCTGCCCCCTGTTAAGACAACACCCGCAGCAATGATTTCTTCAAAACCACTGCGGCGTAATTCTGCATGTACCAAATTAAGTAATTCTTCATATCGCGGCTCAACAACTTCCGCTAATGTTTGACGCGACAGTTTTCGTGGCGGCCGGTCACCAACACTGGGCACTTCAATTGTTTCTTCAGGATTTGCCAACTGCCGCAAGGCACATGCGTATTTAATTTTTATTTCATTGGCATATTGCGTTGGCGTACGTAAGGCGACAGCAATATCATTCGTCACCTGGTCACCGGCAATTGGAATGACCGCTGTATGACGAATTGCGCCATCAGAGAAAACAGCAATATCGGTAGTGCCACCGCCAATATCGACCAGGCAAACGCCCAGTTCTTTTTCATCTTCGGTAAGCACCGAATAACTGGATGCCAGTTGCTCCAGGATAATGTCATCAACGTCGAGACCGCATCGTCGAATACATTTAATAATATTTTGCGCCGCACCTACGGCACCGGTAACCAGGTGTACTTTTGCTTCCAGGCGAACCCCGGACATACCAATCGGCTCACGTATACCTTCCTGGTCATCAATAATAAATTCCTGCGGCAATATATGCAGTACACGTTGATCGGCAGGAATGGCAACTGCACGAGCAGCATCAATGACCCTGTCTAAATCGCCACTGGTTACCTCGCGCTCACGAATAGCGACAATACCATGTGAATTTAAACTGCGGATATGACTGCCGGCAATGCCGACGTAAACAGAATTAATTTCACAGCCTGCCATCAGCTCAGCTTCTTCAACGGCATGCTGAATGGACTGCACGGTTGATTCGATGTTAACCACCACACCTTTTTTCAAACCGTTAGATGGATTTGAGCCCAGGCCAATAATTTCAATCTGGCCGTTTTCAGTTACTTCCCCAACAATGGCTACCACTTTCGAGGTTCCAATATCCAGGCCGATTAACATATTTTTATCAGACTTTTTTGTCATTAGTTCAGGCCTCAATCCTTTGTTTCGGCACACGATTACTGCTGGCTGCCTGGTTTTCGATCAGTTGCACGGCAAACCCATTTGGATAACGCATATCAATATATTTTATTTTATTTTCTGACAATCTGTTATTCATCAAGCCATGATCCAGCGCTAATGCAGGCAATATGCGAACAAATCTTTGCATACGTTTAGCTGTATCAAAACGCCCTAACTTGACATCAATTTTTTCATTAGACGCATCGTCGTTCGGCGTTATGACCAGCTGCCATGCCCGTCTTTCGTCAAGAACCAATCGTACTACTTCATAATCTAGCAAGGCCGTTTCCTTATAAAGAATATTCATAAACTCCCACACATTTTGATGCTGCCCTTCTGGCCCATTTAAGCTCGGTAAGTTTAACGTTTTATCGATATAAAAGGGTTTAAAAACATCACCTTTTTCACTTAAATATGCATCATTATTCCAATAGGCCACAGCTACCTGCTCAACAATGAATACATTCAAACTGGCTGGCCACTGCCTTCGTATAGAAACGCTTTTCACCCATGGCTTATGCGATAAAAGCTTGCGCACGTTACTCAAATCAACAGTAAAGTAACCGCCCGTAATATTTTCTTTGACGATTGCCCTGATCTCTTCTTTATTTAAAAATCGCAGCTCACCAGAGACCTGCACCTCATTTATTGGCAATACTGTTGGTATTTCAATATCTCTAAGAAACATCGCCGCATATATCAGAACCACAAAACCCAGAAGCACAGGCAGTGTTTTCACAATATGTTTAATCGGCGATGTTTTATTTTTTCTTTTCATTATTCAATAATTTTTTATCGTTGCTCTGATGAACAAGACTTGCAAGTTGCCATCGATAATATTTTCACAACCAGATCTTCAAAAGAAAAACCTGCCTGCTTTGCTGCCATTGGCACCAATGAATGACCAGTCAATCCAGGCACTGTATTTATTTCGATCAACCATGGCTGGTTATTATGATCAACGATGAAATCTACCCGTCCCCAGGCTGCTGCATCAACAGCATCAAATGCTTTTCTGCTCAACTCTGCAAACTTGGACTCAACATCTTCAGCTAATCCGCAGGGACAAATATACTGTGTATCATCAGCATTATATTTGGCTTCATAATCATAAAACTTGTGCGTCGTTTTAAGTTTTATCATGGGCAGAACCTGGTCATCCAGCATAGCGGCGGTGTACTCATCACCTTCAATCCAGCGTTCCGCAATCACTGTGCCGCCGCATTGCTGCGCTTTTCTCCACGCACGTAAAAGTTCTTCTTTTTTTTCAACTTTACTCATACCGATACTCGAACCTTCAAGCACTGGTTTGATAATTAATGGCAAATCAAGAGCTTCAAATGCCTTTTCGCAACTTTGCTCAGAATCAATAATGTAATACTCCGGGGTTGGTAAGCCCATAGACCGCCAAATTTGTTTCGTTTTTAATTTATCCATGGCTATTGATGACGCCGTGACGCCAGAACCTGTGTAGGGCAGCTGCATTACTTCAAGCAAACCCTGCATGGTGCCGTCTTCACCACCACGGCCATGTAACGCAATAAAGGCGCGTTGAAAATCGCCTTTATCAAGTTCTTTTATTATGTTTTCGTTAACATCAACACCATGCGCATCAACACCTCGTTCCTTTAATGCGGCCAACACAGCGTTACCACTCAATAATGATATCTCGCGTTCAGCTGATAAACCGCCCATCAAAACGGCAACTTTGCCAAATTGTGTTACCTCTACTGACATTATTGCCCGTCTCCTGACAGTTCGTCTTCAGCCAGACTTTTACCGCCCGGCTCACCAACAATTTTAACTTCCGCCTGTAATTCAATACCGCACTCATCTTTGACTGTTTTTTGTATAAACCGGATAAGCGATTCGATATCAGATGTCGTTGCATTCTTATCATTAATAATAAAGTTCGCGTGTTTCATAGAAATCACGGCGCCACCAATGCGCTTGCCCTTTAATCCACAGTTTTCAATCAATTGTGCGGCATAGGCGCCTTCAGGATTGCGAAATACACTTCCGCAACTGGCAACTCCTGTTGGCTGAGTTGCCGCCCTCCTGGCAAGCAACTGCTTGATATCTATAGTGTTATCTGAGGAGTCGGACTGCGCTGCTGATTTCTTAGCCTGCGCCTGCTTTTTCAGTTTAAGTGTGGCACTGACGAACCATTCATCGACTGGGCCGGCAACATGACGATAAGAATATTCAAACTCACTGGCGGCACGTTTTGTGACTTCACCCTTGCGGTTTAATGTTTCAACCTCAACCACCAGTGGCCATGTTTCTCCACCGAATGCCCCTGCATTCATTGCTAATGCGCCGCCTACCAGGCCCGGGATTCCGGCAAAAAATTCAGCGCCGGTTAGCTGATGTTTGCTACAAAAACGCGCAAGCTTTGCACTGCTCACGCCGGCACCAACATAAACCGTGGTATCGTCGACAAGTTCCAGTTGCGACATTACACCCTGTGTCGCGATGACTGTTCCATCAAAGCCACCATCTCGTACTAACGTATTACTTCCCAGACCTAGCCATAAAATCTTTTCACTCTCGGGCAATGATGCAATAAATGCTGCCAGCGCAGTTAATGATTCTGCTCGGACATATTGGCGGGCAGTGCCGCCTGTACGCCAGCTGGTGTGTCCTGACATTGGCTCGTTTTTAACAAGCGTTATATTATCTAAATCACTGTTCATGTTCATACACTTAGCCATTACACAGCGCCACCCAGTGACGCCTTCAGCTGCGATGCAACACGGCCGATACTGCCGGCCCCCATTGTTAAGACAAGATCATCGTCCTGCAAAATTGACGGTAAATCAGTTCCCAGCTTTTCAACATCTTCAATGAAAATAGGATTAACTTTTCCACGTGCACGAATTGCGGCACACAATGCTCTACCGTCTGCGCCGGCAATAACTTCTTCACCGGCGGCATAAACTTCCGTTAGTATTAATACATCACAATCAGACAACACCTGTGAAAAATCTTCAAACAAGTCACGTGTCCGGGTGTAACGGTGCGGCTGAAAAACAGCAACCAGTCTTTTCTCCGGCCATGCATTTTTGCTTGCTCTTAATGTTGCTGCCACTTCAGTTGGATGATGCGCATAATCATCAACCAGCGTAACAACATTTTTCGACACATTGATTTCACCATACATATGCATGCGGCGACCGATGCCTTCAAAGCTGGACAACGCTTTTTGCATATCTGCTACAGAAACACCAAGCTCATAAGCCACACAAATTGCCGCCAGTGCATTTAAAACATTATGACGGCCAGGCATATTTAACGTTATTTCAACCGGTGAATCGGCGTCTGGCAGCATGACATCAAAAACACTTTTCGTGCCCTGGTAACGGATATTTGAAGCACAAACATCCGCATCAAAATCAATGCCATAACGAATCACCGGGCGCGTTATATCTGATAACAAACTGCGCGCTTCTTCATCATCAACACAAACAACAGCCAGGCCGTAAAAAGGCAAATGATGCAAAAACTCAACAAACGCCTGTTTTAGCCGAGAAAAATCACCGCCATAGGTTGGCAAATGGTCAGCATCAACATTGGTAACGATAGCTATCATGGGCTGCAAATACAAAAAGGAGGCATCACTTTCATCCGCTTCTGCAACCAGGTATTTGCCTTTACCTAAACGCGCATGCGTTGCTGAACTGTTCAGTTTTCCACCAATAACATAAGTAGGATCCAGCCCTGCTTCTGCCAGCACACTGGTCACTAATGACGTTGTGGTAGTTTTTCCGTGGGTTCCTGCAACAGCAATACCATGGCTGAAACGCATTAACTCGGCCAGCATTTCTGCCCGTGGCACAACTGGAATAAGGTGTGCTTTGGCCGCCTCGACTTCAACATTGCTTTTATCAATGGCGGTTGATGTTACAACCACATCGACATCGACAATATTTTCAGCAGTATGCGAGTGATAAACTTTTACACCCAAATCTTGCAGTCTCTCAGTAACAGCATTGCTTGCAATATCTGAACCACTCACCTGATAACCCAGGGTATGCATTACATCAGCAATGCCACTCATACCTGCACCACCAATACCGACAAAATGTACTTTACGGATGCGACGCATGAAATTTTCATGCGTTTTTTCATTATTGCGCTTCAGGCCGTGACATTAAACAACGCCCCCCGCAGTCAAACAGGCATCGGCAATGGTTTTCGCTGAATATGGCATCGCTAATTTACGTGCGGCTATCGCCATCGCTAATAATTTTTGGCGATTGTCAGAAAAATCATTTATCACTTCTACCAGCCAGTCAGCAGTTAATTCATCCTGCTGCTTGATAATCGCTGCGCCTGCTTTTTCCAGATAAAAAGCGTTGGCGGTTTGATGGTCATCAACAGCAAACGGATAAGGCACGAGCACTGACGCGATGCCAACAGCGGCCAGTTCAAACACAGTCATTGCACCTGCACGACAAATAACAAGATCAGCCCATTCGTAAGCAGCCGGCATATCATCAATAAATGCTTCGACTCTTGCTGCTACACCGGCTTCGCTGTAACCGGCTTTTGTAGATTCAATATTTTTCAGGCCTGTTTGATGAAACACCTCGGGACGTCGACTATTGTCGATTTTTGCCAGCGCCTGTGGAAGTATTTCATTCAGTTTAACTGCACCCAGACTGCCGCCGATAACCAGCAAATGTAAGCCCTGCTGGCTGCGCCGCGAGGCAATTCGCTTTTCGGGTTCGCTAATTTCACAGATCGCCTGCCTTACTGGATTACCTGTCGTTACAGCTTTTTTAAATACTGCAGGGAACGCCTGCAACACGTTTGATGCAAATTTTGCTAAAACCTTATTAGTAAATCCAGGGATGGCGTTTTGTTCATGGACCAGCAGCGGTTTTCTGATTAACCATGCCATCAATCCACCGGGGCCAGAAGCAAAGCCACCCATACCCAGCACAACACAGGGTTTTCTTTTTAATAAAACCAGAAGCGCCTGCCAGCAAGCAATAAGCAAACGAGCTGGCGCAAGTATTAGCGTTATTGTATTTTTACCGCGAAGGCCGGTTATGCTCAGCCACTCAATCGGGTAACCCGCCTGTGGCACGATACGAGATTCAATACCTGCCCTGGTACCCAGCCATACCACAGGAATGCCGCGCATACGCAATTCATCAGCAACCGCCAGCGCTGGGAAAACATGGCCACCGGTGCCGCCTGCCATAATTAAAACCGGGCGCACATCTATCATGATATTAGCGCTCCCGTATTTTTTCGCCGGCGGCGAGAAGATGTTCTACGGTCCTGTTTTCCAGCATGCTTTTTAGCCTGCCTGGCCACACCATTGGTTTCGAAATAAATACGCATCAATAAACCAATTGCCATGCAACTCACAATTAAACTGCTGCCGCCATAACTCATTAATGGCAAGGTCAGTCCTTTGGTCGGCAGTAAACCAACATTTACACCCATATTGATTACTGCCTGCATTGATAACCAGATACCAATGCCGTAAGCCATATATGCGGCAAAATAATTTCCCACGGCCTCAGCTTGTGCAGCAATTTTTAAGGAGCGGAAGAACAGCACGCTATACAACAAAATAACCACGGTAACACCAATAAAGCCTAACTCTTCAGACAAAACGGCAAATAAAAAGTCAGTATGTGATTCCGGCAGATAAAATAATTTCTGCACGCTGCCGCCTAAGCCGGTACCGAACCAGCCACCTGTGCCAATCGCAATTAAAGATTGTGTTAACTGAAAACCGCTATCAAATGGATCGGCCCACGGATTAGCGAATGAAATCAACCGCTGCATACGGTACGGCGACGTTACAATCAGTAGCAGCGCGGCACAGGCAAAAATAAAGACAAACGATATAAACTGACTAAACCTGGCGCCCGCTAAAAACGTCATAGCAAGTACGGTACCCATAATGACGACTGTGGCACCAAAATCCGGCTCCATTAGCAGCAACAAGCCAGCAAAACCGACCATCACCATCGGCTTCAGGAACCCCAGCAATGAACTGCGCACTGCCTCGCCGTGGCGCACTAGATAACCCGCCACATAAACGACCAGAAACAACTTAACCAGCTCGGACACCTGTAAATTAAACATTCCCATTGGCAACCAGCGGGTACTGCCATTAACGGTTTTACCGACACCAGGCAACAACACCAGTAGCAGCAAAAACAAGGCAAAAAGCAGCAATGACATGCCAGACTTTTCCCACTGCACCAGTCGAATTTTAAAAACACTTAATGCTGCAAACACGCCAATCACAACAAAAACAAGCTGACGTTGTAAATAATAAAAGGGATTAGAAAAATTTCTGTCCGCCACACTAATGGAAGATGACGCCACCATGATGATGCCAATGGTAAGCAATGAAACAAACACTATCGCCAAAACCGGATCAAGATCATCAATATCAAACTTCAATCCAAACCGGCTAAACAGTCCGTTTCGCGTTGGCGCCAGGGAATACAATTTCGAAAACATGTCTGCAGTAACACTCATTATGATGCTGCCTCTGCTAACAGGTCATTAACAGACTGTATGAAAACATCACCACGGTGTTCGAAATTATCAAACATATCAAAACTGGCACATGCCGGTGCCAGCAGTACATTGTCACCCGGTTTTGCCAATGATTGCGCAGCCTGAACTGCAGACTTCATATCCAGCTGCCAACTCAACTGGAATTTCAGCCGGCTATAACAGCTTTGATCATTTCGGCATCTTTACCAAGCAAAACTACAGCACGACAATGTTTTTTAATGACATCGGCCAATTCAGAGAAATCAGCGCCTTTAGCCTCACCGCCCGCAATCAGCACATGCTTACCCTGCAAACCGACCAGCGCGGCCCTGGTGGCACCGACATTTGTCGCCTTCGAATCGTTAATAAAGCTAACGCCATTAATTTCAGCAATAAATTGTGTGCGATGCGGCAGGCCTTTAAACACTTTTAAAGTATCAATCATGCTATCCAGTGAGATACCTGCCGCATAACCCAGCGCCAGAGCCGCCAGTGCATTCTGCAAATTGTGCGCACCTTTAATTTTTAACTGCTCAATAGCAATTAATGGCCGTTCGGCAAAACACAAGTATTGTGATGGCCTTTCTTTTTCATCGTTATAAACTTCACAAATGCCAAACTCATCTTGCTGAGGCTTTGCTAATGTAAAACTTAATTTTTTATTTTCCGGGGCATTAACGCTAACACCCTGGTAAGAACTGGCCAGAACATCATCTTTATTCAATACCAGAACATCAGCATTATGGTAAATAAGCTGTTTACTCTTCGCGTAAGCAGCAACATTTTCATAACGATCAAGATGATCAGCACTAACATTTAATACAACCGCTGCCTTCATCGATAAATGCTGCAAAGTTTCTAATTGAAAACTGGACAGCTCAAGCACATACAAATCAACAGCATCATCCAGTGAATCAAGTACAGGCAAACCAATATTACCGCTGGCAACTGCATTCAAACCCGCCTGTGATGCCATTAATGCCAACAATGTAGTGACTGTCGTTTTACCGTTTGAACCAGTGATAGCAACAACAGGCGCTTTTACTTCAGCAGCAAATAAATCGATATCACCAATTATTTCAACTTTCCTTTTACTTGCTTCAACAAGTGCAGGCTCAGCCAATGCAACACCGGGACTAACGACTATCCGGCGAGCGTTAACAAACAGTGATACATCAAATTTTCCAGTGTGGCACTCAACATCACTGTATTCGTTTTTAAAATCTCGCAAGCCTGGCGGAATATCACGGCTATCAACAACAATCACTGTTTCACCCCGCGCACGCAAA
This sequence comes from uncultured Gammaproteobacteria bacterium, assembly GCA_963768125.1. GTDB lineage: Bacteria > Pseudomonadota > Gammaproteobacteria > SZUA-229 > SZUA-229. Next base: position 146,654 of record CAVYHC010000026.1, on the reverse strand, counting down.
TAGCGCACCACAGACAAACCTGTTTTACCCAGTCCAACGACCAGGGTATAAGCAGCTTGTTGGGAATCTACAGTCATTATGTTTAATGCGCTCATATAGTTTTTATCAGGCCTGCACTCTTAACGTACCTTGAGTGAAGCAAGACCAATTAATACCAGTACTACCGTAATAATCCAGAAACGAACAATAACTCTTGGCTCTGGCCAGCCTTTTAATTCGAAATGGTGATGAATTGGCGCCATTTTGAAAATACGCTTTCCGGTTAATTTAAAAGAAGCTACCTGCAAAATGACGGACACTGTTTCCATGACAAAAATACCGCCCATAATGACAAGCACCAGTTCCTGCCTGACATAAATAGCAACCACACCCAGTGCCGCGCCTAAAGCCAGCGCACCGACATCACCCATAAAGACCATGGCTGGATAAGGTGTTAAACCACAAAAAACCTAGACCGGCACCGACCAGTGCGCCACAAAATATGCTTAATTCGCCGACGCCTGCGACATAAGGAATACCCAAATAATTTGCAAACGTTGCATGCCCGGCCAGATAAGCAAAAACACCGAGTGCACCGGCCACCATGACGGTTGGCATAATCGCCAGACCATCAAGACCATCGGTTAAATTAACAGCGTTACTGCTTCCGACAATGACCAGGTAAGCCAGCACTACAAACGCGCCACCTAAGGGAATCAAAACATCTTTCATAAATGGAACAATTAAGGTTGTTTCAATCGGTGTCTTTGCACTAACGAAAATAAAATACGCGGCAATAAATCCAAAAACGGTTTGCCAGAAATATTTTGCTTTAGCCGATAAACCTTTAGAGTTTCCGTAAACCAGTTTTTTATAATCGTCGACACCACCAATCAAGCCAAAGGACAGGGTGACACCCAGTACGACCCAGACTTTTTCACTGGACAAATCACTCCACAACAAAACACTGATCGCAATAGCAACCAGGATCATACGCGCCGCCCATAGTAGGCGTACCCGCTTTTGACAAATGTGATTGCGGGCCATCATCACGTACCTGCTGCCCAATTTTATAACTGGCAAGTTTACGTATCATGTATGGCCCGATCACCAGGGATAAAACCAGTGCGGTAATGGTGCCAAGAATGGCACGCAAAGTAATATATTGAAAAACGGAAAACCCGCTTTCATATTGTTGTAGATATTCAGCTAATGTTAAAAACATTAGTTCACCCTCTTATTATTATTTTCACGGGTCAATATCCGTTCAACTACTTCTTCCATAGCCGCACTTCGAGAACCTTTAACTAACACCACCTCACTTGCCTGTCAGTTTTTCCTGTCAAGACATTAATCAACTCATTTTTATTTTCAAAATAAAATCCGTTTTCACCAAAGGCATTGACTGTATTTTTACTTAACTTTCCTGTTGCATATAAAGCATCAATACCTGCATTTTTCGCCTTGCTTACCAATTTCAACGTGTAACTGTCTGGCATTTTCACCAAGCTCAGCCATGTCACCTAAAACCAGGACTGTTGGCGACGGCATATTCGCCAGCACTTCAATAGCGGCTGACACTGAAAGCGGATTAGCATTGTAGCTATCATCAATAACCTGGTACCCTGCCACTGATTGAACAGTCGTTAATCGGCCTTGAATATTTTCAAACTCAGCTAAAGACGCCACAATTGACGGCAACGGTACGGCCACCGACAAGGTTGCGGCAATGGCTGCCAGCGCATTCATTACATTATGTTTACCGGGTACTTTAAGCGCCAATTCAGCCTGCCCTTGCGCGTGAAAACCTGATAATGACCATCGGATAGCTGCCTGGCATAAATATCAGCATTGTTATCCAGCATGGAAAAAGTAATGACATTTTTTTCAGAACAGCACTGCATCCATAACGGGCTGAACACGTCATCCTGATTAATGACAGCAATGCCGTCTTCAGCTAAACCGTTATAAATTTCTGCTTTTGCTTTTGCGATATTTTCCAGTGAACCGAAACCTTCAAGATGTGCAGGCCCGGCATTGTTCACTATAGCCACATCCGGTTTCGCTATAGTTGTCAAATAATCAATTTCACCGATGTGGTTTGCGCCCATTTCAATCACTGCATACTGGTGCTGCTGCCTTAGCTCCAACAGCATCATAGGCATGCCAATGTCATTATTCAGGTTACCTTTTGTTGATAACACTGACGAAGCACCCGTATAATCAAGAAGAATTTTTCGGCACATTTCTTTAACCGAGGTTTTGCCATTACTGCCGGTAATAGCGATTAGTTTGCCGTCAGGATTCTGCTGCTGCCACACCTGGCGCCAATGAGCAGCCAACTGACCTAAGGCAATACGGGTATCTTTTACCTGCACTTGCGGAATATTCTGTGATACGCCATCCATCTGCAGTTCACTAACTAACGCAGCAATTGCTCCAGCATCGCTGGCACCTTCAATAAACTGGTGACCATCAAAACGTTCACCTTTGAGTGCAATATATAAATCACCGTGATGAATATCGCGCGTATCTTTTGACACACCCGTCATCATCACATCATTACCATACAGTGTGGCATCAAGTGCTTGCGCGACTTGTGACATCATCATCACGCAATCACCCCGCTTTCCCGGACCTGTAATAACTCGTGAGCCACACGACGATCATCAAACGCAATATGCACATCACCAACAACCTGGCTGGTTTCATGGCCTTTGCCTGCCAGCAATACCACGTCACCGGGCTGCGCATTAGTAATAGCAATATCAATTGCCTGGCGACGGTCAAGCACCGATTCAACATTGTGCAGTGAGCTAAAGCCGGTTAAAACTTCATCTATAATTTTCTGTGGATCTTCATGGCGTGGATTATCTGTGGTAACAATAATTTTATCGGCATATTTTTCTGCTGCTTTTGCCATTAATGGCCGCTTACTGCGATCTCGATCGCCACCACAACCGAACACGCACCAGATATTTCCTTTAAAGTGGTCACGCATGGAAGAACAAACAGCCGCCAGGCCCTGTTCAGTATGCGCATAATCCACTACCACCACAGGTTTATCTTTTTCGGTGATTATCTCTACACGGCCATCAACTGATTTAATCTCAGTGAGGCTGTTAACCGCACTTTGACAAGTAACCTGGCTGAGCAATAAAGCCGACAACACGGCCAGTACATTAGAAACATTAAATTTACCCAGTAACGGCAAATCAAAGCAGCCACTGCCTTTAGGTGTAGATACCGATAGATGGTAACCACATTCAAAGGGTTTAATTTCAGTGGCATGCACAAAATAGTCGGCACAGTCCTTATAGGCAGATATGTCTTTTTCCAGGCTATAACCCCAGACACAAACATGATCACGCACTTCTTTGGCCAACGCTCGGCCAAACTCATCATCAAGATTTATTACCGCCGCGCCTAATCCCGGTGTATAAAACAGGCGTTTTTTAGCCGCTGCATATTTATCAACTGTACCGTGATAGTCCAGGTGGTCTTCAGCCATATTACTGAATATTGCCGCAGCAAACGCCACGCCGTTCACTCGGCCCTGATCCAGGCCATGCGACGAGACTTCCATTACCGCGTATTTCGCGCCTGCCTGCTGTATTTCTGACAAGGTTTTCTGTACCATTAAGGCATCCACCGTGGTCAGCCCGGTAGGATGCAAGTCATTGATAAAACCATTTCCCAGGGTGCCCAGCACACCACAATGAACATCATAAGCATCAAGACATTGCGCAAGAAAATGCGCAATTGATGTTTTACCATCGGTACCAGTGACACCAATCACGTTTAAAGACAGCGAAGGCTGCTCATAATAACGTGATGCAATAGGGCCAACTTTATATTTCAGGTCATGACACTGAATACACAAAACCTTATCTGATATTGAATCGAGTATTTCTTTACGCCTGTCATTATCATCGCCCAGATCGCCGTCCCACAAAACGACCGTTACGCCTTTGGCAACTGCGTCCTGCGCGTACAATAAACCATGCGTTTTACAACCCTGGTGCGCGATAAATAAATTACCACTGCGCGCCTTACGGTTATCCTGCACCAGCGCATTCACTGTCACATTGCGACACTGATCAATCAAGTCATCATCAATAAAACCTTCAAGCAAAAAATCTAATGCGACTTCATTTTGCATTATTAAACCCTGCGACTGTAATAGATGCGCCCTGTGTCTGCGCATTTGCATTCATTAACTGTTTTTCTGAAATTTGATCCGGGGCTATATCCAGTAAGCGCATTGCCCCGGACATCACCTGACTGAATACCGGTGCAGCAACCTGGCCGCCAAAATACTCACCATTTCTCGGCTCATCAATCATTACCACCATGACTAATTCAGGCTTATCCGCAGGCACCATGCCGGCAAAAATAGAGAGGTAACGATCTTCAGCATAACCGCCGGCGATATACTTATGCACGGTACCGGTTTTACCCGCAACACTGTAATTCGCCACACCTGCGCGCTTACCTGTACCTTCATCAGATACCACGCGTTGCATCATTTTTCGTACTGCACGCGCTGTTTCAACCGACATCACTCGCTTGCCTTCGACAGAATTTTCCGGCTTACGTTCTTCATCGTACAAAAAATTCACCGGCCGCAAGACACCATCGGCAGCAATCGCTGAATAGGCATGCGCCAGCTGTAACGGCGTCACTGAAACACCATAGCCAAATGCCAGCGACGCTCTTTCGAAATCATTATTTAAGGCATTCAGTGACAGCTGGCCACTCGCTTCGCCTGGAAATCCACTCCCCGTTATGACACCAAATCCCAGCTTCTGATACATCGACAATTGCTGCTCAGCATCCATCGCCAATGCAATTTTACTAATACCGACATTGCTGGACTTTTCCAGCACACCACCAACATCCAGATCACCATAATTTTTATGATCGCGGATGGTGTTACCTTTTACACTGATATAACCCGGCGCAGTTTCAACTTTATAAAACGGTTTCCAGCGACCACTTTCCAGCGCTGCTGCAATGGTAAGAGGTTTCATGGTTGAACCCGGCTCAAAAACATCGGTTACCGCACGATTTCTTGTTGCCTGCGGCTGCAACTGCTTTCTATCGTTAACATTAAATGAAGGCTGATTCACCATCGCCAGCACTTCGCCGCTATGCACATCGATCACCACGGCTGAACCGGCAATGGCGTTATGCTTTAACACGGCTGCCTTTAATGTTCGGTAAGTCACGTATTGCAGTCTTTTATCCAGACTCAGTTTTATTTCTTTTCCCGGCTCGACAGGTTTTATACGCTCAACATCGTCAATTGCCCTGCCCAGGCGATCACGAATGACACGTTTTTTACCTGGAATACCTTTCAGCCATTCATTAAAAGCCAACTCAATGCCTTCCTGGCCATTATCATCAATATCTGAAAAACCAACGACATGCGCCGCCACTTCACCGCTTGGGTAGTATCGACGGTATTCATTTAATAATGAAACACCAGGCACATTTAACGCCATCACTTCTTCAGCCAACTCCGGCGATGCATGGCGTTGTAAATATAAAAATTCACGATGCGCATAACGTTTTATTTTATCTTCTAAGCTAATGACATCAATCGACAGTAGTTTAGCTACCTTGCCGAGACCCGCTAAATGGTCTTTCGCCACTTTTGGATTCACCCAGATACTGTTTACCGGCGCACTTACCGCAAAAGGCTCGCCATTTCTGTCAACAATATCACCACGGTGCGCAGAAATTGCCACGGTTCGCAATTGCCTGGCATCACCCTGTTTTTCAAAAAACTCACTGTGCAAAATTTGCATATCAAGGGTTTTAACTAACAACACCGTTGCCAGTAACACAAAAACCACTGCCGCAGAAAAACGACGCCTCAGCATTGATGACTCTGAGCGCCGATTTTTACTATCAGACTGACTGCGGCGATATGATTTCATTGATGACTTCACTGTTTTACAAACACCACGTCGCCAGACCCGGGCATAATCATGGATAAACGTTTACCTGCAATGCGCTCAATACGACCGTGCCCCGACCAGGCGCTCTGCTCTAACTGCAACTGACTCCATTCAGTATTCAACGCATCCACCTCATACTTCAGCTGTTGCAGCTCCACAAAAAGCTTCCTGCTTTGATGCTTGCTGAATATCAGCAATATCGCCGAAGACAGTGCCAGGCTAAATAAAATCGTGACCACAACTAAAATGCGTTGCCTATCATTCATAATCGTCTCTCCAGTACTCGTAAACGCGCACTTCTCGCCCTCGGATTCATCTCCAGCTCCTTTGCCCCTGCAGTTACCGGCTTGGCCACCAGTTGATAGGGTACGTCGATATCTGCTTCCATCACCGGTAGCCCGGCTGGCAGTTTTGGCCGGCGGGTAACATCCCGCATAAATCTTTTTACAATTCTGTCTTCAAGTGAGTGAAAACTGATTACCGACAAACGGCCGCCTTTTGCCAGCACCGATAAAGCACCCTTCAAACCCTGTTCGATTGCCTGCAACTCTTCGTTTAAATAAATACGAATGGCCTGAAAACTTCGCGTTGCGGGATGCTTATGTTTTTCTTTTACCGGGATCGCGTTAGAAATAATTTCTGCCAAGTCGCCGGTTTCCGTAATTTCACGTATGGCACGTGTTTCCACGATGGCGGTTACAATTCGTTTGGCGAATTTCTCTTCGCCATATTTCTTAAGCACGCGTATCAGGTCTTCCGGTTTTACCCTGGCCAGCCATTGCCTCGCTGTCTCACCCTGGCTGCTATCCATACGCATATCCAAAGGCCCGGAACGCAAAAAACTAAAACCACGTTCAGCATCGTCAAGTTGCGGTGACGAAACGCCAAGATCCATCAGCACGCCATCGATTTTTTCTGTCAGACCATATTGCTCTATCACATCTGCTACCTGGTTGAAGTTACAGTGTTCAATGGTAAATCGCGGCTCATCAGCAAATTGCAACTTTGCATAAGTGACTGCCTCGGGATCCTGATCAAATGCAATCAATCTCCCGTTTTCATTTAACTGCTGCAATATGGCGCGGCTATGACCGCCTCTGCCAAACGTTGCATCAATATAGTTACCTGACGGACGTATATTGAGTGACTCCAGCGCCTCGTCTAAAAGCACTGCCTGGTGGCTAAAGTCGCTCATTTTTAAAGTGACAGTTCTTCGAGTGCGGCAGGAAGCTCACCTTCATCAGCCTGCACTGCCGCCACCCACTCTTCCTGGCTTTCGGTCCAGGTATCTTCGTCCCAAATTTCTAATTTTTTACCCTGACCGATTAACACCGCCTTCTTATTCAGTCCGGCAAAATCGCGCAACATGGCGGGTAATAAAATCCGGCCCTGTGCATCCATTTCCAGCTCAGTGGCATGACCGATTAATAAACGTTGCAATAAACGCGCTTGTTTGTTTAAGCTAGGCAACTCAATTAATTTACTTTCGATAATTTCCCACTCAGGGAGAGGGTAAACCAGCAAACAATGATCGCGATCAACAGTCACCACCAGATGGCCAGCACAGCCTTCAAGCAAGCGCTCGCGATAACGCGCAGGCATAGCCATTCTGCCTTTAGCGTCTACCGAGATATTATTGATGCCACGAAAATGCATTTTTTATTATTGTTTCCTGTTATCTCAAGAGGGGTAATGAAACGCTAGATTGCTATACCCCACAATTTCCCACTTTTCCCCACATGTAGATACTATAGGTAGTCCAACCACCTAATGTCAAGCCTTTTAGCCACTTCCAACGTCAAAAAAAACCATAGCTGACAGCAACTTAGGCCACATTGAAGAAAAACCGGGGAAACTTATGCTGGATATGTTTTTTAAATCATTAGCTTGGTTATCGTAGCTAACAATTTACTTTAAGTCTGAATCGTTTCTGGAGGGAATAAGCAGGCGCTTTATGAAAAAGTGCCGTTAAAAGTTACAATTTAACACTAAAAAAAGGGAGTCAGCCGATAAGCCGGGTTCTGTCGTGGGCAATCATTCATCTGGGCAACATGTCACCATGCACCTCAAGCAACCTACCCGGGAACAGCGCGGACCACGCATTATGTCCCCCTATTTGGTCTTGCTCCGAGTGGGGTTTACCTTGCCACAAGCGGTTACCCGTTGCGCGGTGCGCTCTTACCGCACCTTTTCACCCTTACCAGCAGCCAAACAAGTCAGCTACGGGCGGTATATTTTCTGCGGCACTTTCCGTAGGCTTTCACCCCCCAGGCGTTACCTGGCACTCTGTCCTGCGGAGCCCGGACTTTCCTCCCCAAATAACCCGAAGATTATCTGGCGCGATTGCCTGGCCAACTCCCAGCTGGGATTTTACACCAATCGCAGTCGCTGGTGGTTAGTCTTTTGCCTAACGAAAAATAACCAATCGGCGCCTCAATAAAGCAGACTATGTACTGTATAGCGTGGTGCAGGGCGGCGAAATAAACGGCCAAAAAAGCGATTGAGCATATGTGCACGAGGCAGAAATGAAAAACAGCTTTTTTTACGGCAATCCAGCCTGGCACAGGCATGATTTAACTGCGTATGTTCAGCATCGATTTTTACCCCGCGGCGAATAGCATCGATGGCTCGTTTTCGATTATTAATATGCCACTCAGCGCAAGCCAGGTTTAAAAACACCTCACCGTCGAAGACTTCCCCACTTGCCGCATCACGGCAAAGCAGCAGGCCATTGTTATCGGCATTTAAAACCTGCGCCAAACCATAATAAGACTGCGCGACATTATATTGCTCAGCATTCTCATCCATCGAGGCGAATACCTTCTTGAAATCGCGTTCTGCTGCCCTATAATCCATTGCCTTAATGGCACGTTTGGCTCTTTGATAGGCCTGTATATCCAAGTCAATCTCCCCTGTCGATTGCTTATTAATTCAACCATATAGCTAAATTTACGAATTCATTATTGTGCAGTCCGGGCAATACCCCGATACACCTTAATATCGGTTAGGCTACACCCTTCAATATTAAATTACCAGAGACAGACACCACCATGAGCTGGCTACAAATTGCCATTAGCACCACGAAAATCCACGCAGAAACCGCTGAAGACTGCCTGTTTAGCGCCGGCGCACAAACCGTCACCTTAACCGATGCAGCAGACCAGCCCATCCTTGAGCCCGCGCCCAATGAAACACCGATCTGGAATACCGTCATTGTCACGGGATTATTCAGCGTTAACGATAATCAGCAAACATTGCTGGATAACATCAAAGCCTGCCTTGCCGACATCAGTTTTAGCTGCAGTGCGGAAATACTGGAAGATCAAAACTGGACGCGTGCCTGGATGGAGCATTTTCATGCCATGCAATTTGGCGAGCGGTTATGGGTGTGCCCGTTACACCTTGAACCACCCGAACCTGACGCCATCAATCTTCGACTCGACCCGGGGCTGGCCTTTGGCACCGGCACTCACCCCACCACATCATTGTGCTTGCGCTGGCTGGATCAGCACTTACCCGCCCAGGGCAAGGGCAAGGAGAAAAACAGCATACTGGACTATGGATGCGGTTCAGGCATATTAGCGATCGCCGCCTGCCTGCTCGGCGCGACACATGCCGATGGCGTTGATATTGACCCTCAGGCGCTCACCGCCACTCATGACAATGCAGAGACTAATCATGTTGCAGATAAAATCAAAACCTATTTACCTGACGACTACCAAAAACAGCATGCGAAGTCGCAATACGATATAGTTATTGCCAACATTCTTAGTGGCCCACTCGCCGAACTTGCCCCCATGCTTGCAGCGCACACAAAAACGAATGGCGACATCGTGTTATCCGGCATTTTAAAAGAACAGGCAGAAACCGTAGTAGAGACTTACCGTACGTATTTCAAAATGGATGCACCGGTATATGACAATGACTGGGTGTTATTGCATGGCGTGAAAAAATAACCTGTGTACAGATAAAGCCTGGTCCGCGAATAACGCAAAAGACGCGAAATAAACATATTTTTGCAGGGCGTAATAATACCTTGTGTTCACAGCGTTTTTCTCAGGTATAGCCTGCAACGTGCCTTATGCAGGCCTACAGACTCTTTTCACACAGTCAAACCATAAAAGTATTTCACCACGGAGGCACAGAGGGCACAGAGGGCACAGAGAAAAACTTTTATTTCGTCATGCTGGCGCATACTGCCATGGATGGCAGGTAGTAGAGCAATGCATATGTCCATGGACGGATCGGTAGTAGAGCAATGCAGGAGCAATTGCCGAGGAGCTATTGCCGAGGCCAGCATCCATTTATCAGGTGAGCATTGATTATCAGGATGAATGTCAATATGAGCGATGGATACCGGCTAAAAGCATGCCGGCATGACGATATTCTATCTAATTTGTAATTTTCATCACGTCTTTCCCGTTTTTCAAGCCCCACTATAAAAGTTTTTCTCTGTGTGACGTGCATGGATGCACTAATGTCGCAAACGCAGGAAGCGTAAGAGCGACCCCTCTGTGCCTCGGCAATTGCTCCATGCATTGCTCTACTTACGGGCGTCCTGCCCTAATCTGTGGTGAAATTTTTTTGCCCTTGCTTTGCACAACCACTCCAGACTTATACAATTTATTATCTGTTCTTATATCTGCGCTCATTGCCGGTCTTATTTCTAAACGCCTTGATCGAATCTTCAGCTTTCGCCTCAAACGATTCAAAGTCTGCCTGGCTAGCTTCTGTCATTACGGTTTCATCAACCCTGTAGCCTGACAGTTTAATCACGCGATTAGGATGCAAAAAGAACTGGCGTCGATACTCAACAAACTCACGTCTCGTTTGCTGCCGGTTTTGCTCAAATCCATTCGGCACTCTTTGTTTGTGTATCTCAAAGACAGGCCCTGCTGATTCAACAAACAACAAACCTTCTTTTAACGCGACCGATTCACCGTTATGCTCATTATTTTCAGTAAGAACAAAAGTAGTACCGCGTACATTTATTGTTGCAGCCCGTGTTCTAACACGACGCGTTTCGCCAAATACTCTTCTATAAGTGAAGTAGACCTTACCGCCCAGATAAGAAAGCCACCTGGTTTTTTCTACACGTAAACGACTTTTTTCATCCAGCACTGATAACGCGCCATCATTAAACTGCACCACAATAAACGCGCCTTCTTTGGTGACAATAGTATCCATTTCATTTAACGGTTCGGCTACATTTTTAACGACACGTGTTTCGCCTTTAGCGTTAATAACTTCAACATCACCATTAATTTTTAAAACCTTGCCCCGGTATTTATTCTGTTCCGCCATCAACAAAGGCGACTGCAACAAAACAAATAGCGCAACAACAATAGCAATAAATTTTTTACTCATCATTTTAATTTAATCCCGAAACCATATTCAAATCCCACACTCATCATTCCGCACAACAGAATGCTTTTAGCTGTTCACTGTTCACTGTTCACTATTCACTATTAACTGCCTCTAAGCTTCCAGCTCCTGCCATCGATTATAACAATGCGATAAACCACTTTCTGCATGCTGCAACTGGTCCTGCAGCTTCTTAATTTCTTGCTTTTCCTGCTTGTAGAAGGTATCACTTGCCATGAGCTTGTGTAACAACGCAACTTCGCTTTCAAACGTTTCGATCTGCGCAGGCAAGGCATCCAGTTCCCGCTGATCTTTATAACTGAGTTTCTTTGCTTTATTCGCTTTACTCTGTCCTGCACTCTGACTGGCTGCATTATCATTAGCAGCATCATTTACAGATTTAGCGCTCGCCTTCCTGTATTGAAGCCAGTCATCATAACCGCCGACATATTCGTTCACCTGGGCGTCACCCTCAAACACCAGGGTGCTGGTGACAACGTTATTAACGAACTCCCTATCATGGCTCACCACTAATACCGTGCCTTTATATTCCATTACCAGCTCTTCAAGTAATTCCAGTGTTTCTATATCGAGGTCATTGGTTGGCTCATCAAGCACCAGTATGTTCGACGGCTTGGAAAACAGCCTGGCCAGTAATAAACGATTACGCTCACCGCCTGATAACATGCTCACTGGTGAACGCGCGCGCTCTGGTGCAAACAGAAAATCCTGCAAATAACCGATTACATGCTTTCTGTTGCCATTAATTTCAACGAACTCTCTGCCCTGAGACAGATTATCAATAACACTGGCGTTATCATCCAGCTGCGCACGAAACTGGTCAAAATACGCCACTTCCAGTTTTGTGCCAATCACAATACTGCCTGTTGTTGGCTTCAACTCACCGAGCAATAAACGCAGCAAGGTTGTTTTACCTGCACCGTTAGGACCGATTATGCCTATTTTGTCGCCACGTAATATAGTGGTATTCAGGCCGGTTATTAATGGCTTGCCATCATAGTCAAAACTCACATTTTCAGCTTCTGACACCAGCTTACCCGAACGATCTGCAGACGCCACGTTCATCGCAACCTTACCGATCTGATTGCGCCGCTGGTTTCGCTCGAGACGCATTTTTTCTAATGCACGCACCCGGCCTTCATTACGGGTACGCCGCGCTTTTATTCCCTGCCTTATCCATACTTCTTCCTGCGCCAGCTTTTTATCAAAGTGCGCATTCGACACTTCCTCAGCGTGCAGCGCTTCTTCCTTGCGTCGCAAATAAGTGTCGTAATTTCCCGGGTAACTGGTCAGGCTGCCGCGGTCCAGCTCAATTATCCGTGTTGATAATTTACGCATGAATGAGCGGTCATGGGTAATGAACATCAGGGCGCCTCTGTAACTCAATAACTGTTCTTCAAGCCACTGTATTGCACTGAGATCAAGATGGTTTGTTGGCTCATCCAGCAACAGAATATCCGGTTTAATGACCAGTGCTTTTGCCAGTAATACGCGACGTTTCATGCCGCCTGACAGCGAGGCATAATCAGCATCACCATCGAGCTGCATACGGCTTAACACTTCCTCGACTTGCTGATTAAGCTGCCAGGCATTATGAATATCCACCTGGTCCTGCGCACGCTCCAGTTCCGCGATGGTCTGATCATTACTGTTTTCTGAAAAGTCGTGCAGCGCATGATGATAATCCTGCAAATACTTTGCATTATCACCAAGCCCGATAGCCACAACATCAAAGATACTGCCGCTCAAGTCGCCTCTCGGCTCCTGATCAAGCACCGCAATTTTTAAATTTTGCTTATATTCAAGATCACCGCTATCGGCTTTGACTTCACCGGCAATCACTTTTAACAGGGTTGATTTTCCTGTGCCATTACGACCCAGCAGGCAGAGGCGCTCACCGGCGTCAATGGAAAAGCTGATATGCTCCAGAATGACTGGGCCACCAAAACTAACGTTTATATTTCGTAGACGGATTAAAGACATGGGCGAATTTTACAGTAAAGGGGTGGGCATGCCCACGGGGTATTAGCCTGTAAGGCCTGGTTATTGTGGGTAGTGCTGCCACAAAATAAATTCCAGCATAACAAAACTATGCTGCCCATTAGTCTTCGATGACTGGTGCCAGCCAACGCTCAACAACACTCAGCTCGTCGTTTTTGCGGCGGGCATAATCAATGACCTGATCTTTCTGTATCTTTCCGGTACCGAAATATTTCGCATCGGGGTGCGAGAAATAAAACCCGGAGACCGCCGCTGTCGGTAACATGGCAAAACTTTCCGTCATGGTGATACCGGCATTTTTAACCGGCTCAATTAATGACCATAAGGTTGCCTTTTCAGTATGATCCGGACAGGCAGGATAACCGGGAGCCGGGCGAATACCCTGATAATTCTCGGCGATTAACTCTTCGTTAGTTAAGCTCTCATCTGTTGCATAAGCCCAGAATTCTTTTCGCACACGCTCATGCATACGTTCAGCAAAAGCTTCTGCGAGACGGTCTGCCAGTGCTTTTAATAAAATGCTGCTGTAGTCATCATGGTCATCTTCAAAACGTTTAACGTGCTCATCAATACCAATGCCCGTTGTTACCGCAAATGCACCCACATAATCTTTTTTACCTGAAGTTTTCGGTGCAACATAATCAGAAATACAGCGGTTTGGCCTATCCGAAGGTTTCGCCATTTGCTGGCGCAAATGATGCAATACCGTTTTTACTTCTGTACGGCTGTCATCGCTATAAATTTCGATATCATCACCCGTATTATTAGCAGGAAAAAAGCCAATCACTGCACGTGCCTGTAGCCATTTTTCATCAATAATCTGTTTTAACATGGCCTGCGCGTCATTAAACAGGCGCGTTGCTTCTTCACCAATGATGTCATCGTTTAAAATTTTCGGGTATTTTCCTGCCAGCTCCCAGGCATGGAAAAACGGAGTCCAGTCAATGTAATGACTTAATTCTTCCAGTGAATAATCCTCAAACACTTTAATGCCTAAAAACGCTGGCACCGGTGGCGTATAAATTTCCCAGTCAGCCTTAAACGCATTTTCACGCGCCTGTTGCAGGGTAAATGTTTTTCTACTGGCAGTGCGCTTACTGCGCTGCTCACGCATGAGCTCATATTCATCTTTTACATTTTGGATATAAACAGCTTTACGTTCATCACTTAATAAATCACCGGCAACACCAACAGCACGTGATGCATCAGGCACATATACCACGGCACTGGAATATTTCGGGTCGATTTTTACTGCGGTATGAATACGCGAAGTGGTTGCGCCGCCGATAAGCAAAGGAATGTTTAGTTCCAGTCGCTCCATCTCTGATGCCATATGCACCATTTCATCCAGTGACGGGGTGATCAAACCGGACAGGCCAATAATGTCAACATGGTGTTTTTTCGCCTCAGTCAGAATCGTCTCCGCCGGCACCATGACACCCAGATCGATCACTTCATAGTTATTGCACTGCAGCACCACACCAACGATATTTTTGCCGATATCATGCACATCGCCTTTAACTGTGGCCATCAGGATTTTCCCATTGGTCTGAATTCCACCGCCTTTTTCAGCTTCAAGATAAGGCATTAATAAGGCAACGGCTTTTTTCATGACACGGGCAGACTTCACTACCTGCGGTAAAAACATTTTTCCTTCGCCAAACAAGTCACCGACAATATTCATGCCGTCCATTAACGGGCCTTCGATAACATGCAAAGGCCGTTCAGCCTGCTGCCTGGCTTCTTCGGTATCTTCATCAATAAATTCAGTAATGCCTTTTACCAGGGCATGCGCCAGGCGCTCCTTCACCGGTTTTTCACGCCAGCTCAGATCCTGTTTACTTTCTGCCGTTTTACCATCACCGGCATAATTTGGCGCGATATCTAACAGGCGGTCGGTCCCATCAGGGCTTCTGTTTTGAATAACATCTTCAACGACCTCACGCAGTTCTTCTGGTAAATCGTCATACACCGCCAGTTGCGCTGCATTAACGATGCCCATATCCATGCCGGCTTTAATCGCATGATATAAAAATACCGAATGAATGGCCTCACGAACCGGATTATTACCGCGGAAGGAAAATGAAACGTTAGACACACCGCCAGAAACCATGGCATACGGCAGCGTTTTTTTAATGACACGAGTGGCTTCGATAAAATCAACGGCGTAGTTATTGTGCTCTTCAATACCCGTAGCAACCGCAAAAATATTCGGGTCAAAAATAATATCCTCTGGCGGAAACCCCACAATCTCGGTTAGTACTTTATAAGAACGCGTACAAATTTCGACTTTGCGCTCAAAGGTATCCGCCTGGCCATCTTCATCAAACGCCATGACGATAACCGCTGCACCGTATTGACGAACCAGGCGCGCATACTTGATAAAGCTTGCTTCACCTTCCTTCAGCGAAATGGAATTAACCACGGATTTACCCTGGACACACTGCAAACCGGCCTCAATGATGTCCCATTTGGAGGAATCAATCATCACCGGTACGCGTGAGATATCCGGTTCAACCGCAATCATATTCAGGAATTTGACCATCGCTTCTTTTGATTCCAACATGCCTTCGTCCATGTTGATATCAATAATCTGCGCACCATTTTCTACCTGATGCGCTGCCACACTTAAGGCCTGCTCATAATTTTCTTCTTTGATCAGGCGTTTGAATAAGGCTGAACCGGTAACGTTGTTACGTTCGCCGACATTAACAAATAACGAATCGGCACCAATATTAAAGGGCTCTAAACCGGATAAACGACACTCCACTGGCAACTTAGGAACAACACGCGGCTTTTTATCCGCCACAATATTGGCGAAGGCGCGAATATGATCTGGCGTCGTGCCGCAGCAACCACCGACAATATTTAAAAACCCGCTGTCCGCCCATTCGCCAATGGCTATCGCCATCTCGTCGGCCTCCAGATCATAACCGCCCATTTCATTTGGCAGGCCTGCATTGGGATGCGCCGAAGTATAAACCTCGCATATACGTGACATTTCCTGCACGTACTGGCGTAAATCTTTTGGGCCCAGCGCGCAGTTCAGTCCGATGGAAAGCGGTTCGGCATGGCGTAATGAATTATAAAAAGCTTCCGTCAGCTGGCCGGTAAGTGTTCGCCCCGACTGATCGGTAATGGTGCCGGAAATCATTATCGGCAATTCAATAGCGTCTTCAGCAAACACCTGTTTTACTGCAAAAATAGCCGCCTTGGCATTTAAAGTATCGAAAATGGTTTCGATCAAAATGATATCGGCACCGCCTTCAATCAAGGCACGCGTTGATTCTGCATAAGCCGCTGACAACTCGGCAAAGGTGATATTACGAAAGCTCGGATCGTTCACATCCGGTGAAATAGAGCAGGTACGATTTGTTGGCCCTAACACACCGGCCACATAACGAGGCTTATCATCCGTGCCAATGTTATCGGCAGCCTGCCGTGCAAGCCTTGTCGCCGCCACGTTAATCTCGTAACTGAGATCCTGCATGTCGTAGTCAGCCATGGCAACGCGAGTGGCATTGAAGGTATTGGTTTCCAGAATATCCGCACCGGCATTCAGATAGTCTTCATGAATACCACGAATAATCTCCGGCTGCGTGATTGCCAGCAAATCATTATTGCCTTTTAAATCACTGGGCCAGTCAGCAAAACGTTCTCCGCGATAGGCGGCCTCATCAAGCTTATGGCGCTGAATCATGGTTCCCATGGCACCATCAAGCAACAAAATGCGCTGTTTTAATGCTTCATGCAGATGAGTAATGCGTTGTTCTCGAGATATTGTCATGACTTTAAATATTGGAAAAAATAGCAGGCCATTGTACCATCTATTGCGCTTTTACGGTTGTTTCTAAGTGATTAGGCGATAAACTGTCAGCCATGAATTCACGCCAATTTACAGCTATACATCACCGCTGAATCGCCGTGCAGCTACTATTCAGACAGATTGAGCCGCAATTTAGTGCCCGACCCTAAATTGCGCCTCAATATGCCCATTTATAACCAGTTAATCCAGCACGGTTTTCGTCGCAGCGGCGGACACTGTTACCGTCCGCATTGTCACGGCTGCCAGGCATGCATTGCCTGCCGGCTTGCGGTTGATGAATTCACCGCCAGCCGCTCACAACGGCGCTGCCTGAAAACCAACCAGGACATACAGCTCACGGTTGTCAGCGCTGGCTTCAGTGACGAATATTTTGAGCTATATCGCCGTTATCTGAATTCACGCCATACCGATGGCTCAATGGCAGATCCCGCCGAGGATGATTTCAAACAGTTTCTATACTGTGACTGGAGCCATACCCGGTTTCTGGAATTTCGTTTAAAGGGAAACCTGGTTGCCATTGCGGTCAGCGATATGGTGAGTGATGGCGTCTCGGCGGTATACAGTTTTTTTGAGCCTGAAATGGAAAGTCGCAGCTTAGGCACCTACTGCATACTCAAACAAATTGATTATGCAAAACAGCAGGAAATGAGTTTTGTATACCTGGGTTACTGGATTGAAAACCATAACAAGATGCATTACAAAAGCAATTTTAAACCTTTGCAGCTGTACCTTGATGAGCAATGGCAGAAGCAAGAGAAGCCATAAACACCCTTCTGCGGCAGTTAAAAACCTGACAGCTGACTCGTTTTTAACGTCCTGACAGTTGTGTTACTATCTGGCAATGAGCACACAAGACACTATTACCCAAAAGCTGAATAACACATTTTCACCCGAACATCTTGAAGTGGTGAATGAAAGCTATATGCATAATGTTCCGCCAGGATCAGAATCACACTTTAAGATTGTCATTGTTTGTGACGAATTCAATAACAAACCGCTGATAGCGCGCCACCGTTTAGTTAACAAGGCGCTACAGGACGAACTCAGCAAAGAACAGTCAGAAGGCGGCATTCATGCGCTCGCACTGCACACAATGACAATGGAAGAGTGGTTTAAAAAAGGCAAAACTGCCGAATCACCCGAATGCATGGGTGGCGGCAAAAACTAATCATTAATTAACCAGACACAGGCAGGCTGCATTATGACCGATATTCCACCCATTATATTAAATTTCATTTACGTCATCATTGGCGGCTTATTAACACTGTTATTTATGAAACTAAGCTGCACCATGTTTAACAAGATGGTTGATTTCAATATCAGTGATGAACTTGGCAAGGGTAATATAGCAGTAGGTTTAATGGTTATGGGCATCTTCATTGGTCTTGGCATTTCTCTGGGCCTGGTGATTGGCCTTGGCCTTAGCTGAATTGAACTTCAGCCCTGATTAACTAACGGTCATGCACCTTAAACATCTTGCACTGTCTTTAACGCTACTGGCTCTACTGAGCGCGCAAACTACGCACGCAAGTTTTATTGATGAGCCCGTGCATTCCAGTAAATGGACCAAAGAGTACGACCGTCATTTTAAAAAATACAGCAAACGCTATTTTGGCCCTTTGTTTGACTGGCACTGGTTTAAAGCCCAGGCCATTGCAGAATCTGCTTTAAACAATGATGCCGAAAGCCACGTTGGCGCACGCGGTATTATGCAGATTATGCCTGCGACATTTGGTGATATATCCAAAAAAAATCCGCACTTTGCGCAACTGGATTCGCCGCACTGGAATATCGCAGCCGGCATTTATTACAACAGTACGCTTTACCGGAAAATAAAAAATGCACCGGCCCAGGACAAACTATACATGACCTTTGCCGGCTACAATGCCGGTTACGGCAGCATTCTCAACGCTTCAAAACGTACCGGCAACAAGGAAAAAAACTGGGACGAAATGAAAAAGTATTTACCAAAAGAAACACGTGGTTATGTGAAACGTATTCGAAAGCTGATGGGTGAAGAGAAAAGTTAAGCTTAACACTCAAACACGCCATGTTTTTGCCGCACCAGACGCACAACATAAAGCCGCATTAAACACACTTCTATATCATCACCGCCTGCACCATCTGCTCAATAGAAATCTCATTCTTGACAAGCAGCCTTAATCGAAACACTCATAATTGAACTTTTAACACAAGTAAAAGTCTACTGACGGAAATAACCAAACGCATTTTATTTATGTCTTCTCTCAGAAATTTAATATTCATTACCTGCTTAATAAGTGCTCCGGTTATATCGGACACCCCTGTGGTCAATACTAAAACGCAGGCAACTGCTGTCGTTATTGCACCCGGCTATAGCGCATTAAAACTTTTTCTTGAAGATGAACAGCACCTGACAACCATCAGGCGTGCAAAAATGGTGATCACTTTTAAGAACATCAGCGACAAAACAAAAAAACTGATTGATGAAATAGCTGACACCTCAGAAATAGCGATTGAAGAATTAGAACTGCTCGCCACAGAAAAACCAGCTTTTACGTTCGAAGCGTTTTCTGATGAATCCATCGGTAAAACCACTCTTGACTCAATACGAATGACTACCGCCAAAGAATTTTTAGTGAATGATGATAATTTCGAGAAAGATTTGCTTGTCAGCCAGCTAAACGTACTGCGTGTTATTAGTCATCTTGCCAGGCAAATTGAAGAGAAAGAAAGCAATAACAAGCGCAAAACCTGGCTCAACAAACTTGCGGATAATTATGAAAATTATTATCAGCAAGCCAATGCCCGTATCGTAATCGCTGATTAATAAAATATAAATACCCAGGCTTATGCAGCACATTCCATACCGTGCGTACTTGCTGGCTTTACTATAGAATCGCTCCTGCATTGTTCTACTTACGGGCGTCCTGCCCTAATCTGTGGTGAAATACTTTTTTGCAGAGCAGGACTTTAAAGCCATTAACTCAGTCAGTCCGGGGGGTCACATCTTAACTACGCTTTACACTCTAAATTCGCTAGTCTAATTTTTCCAGCAATGGGTTGTACACCCAAAAAGTCCGATCCAGAACCTTTTTATCGCCTTTCCCTTCATCAAGAAGCGCAACCTGGCTCCATTTTCCCTGTTTGAACATTTCCAATACGACCTGTCCTTTGAGCAGACTTGTCACTATCTTATCTTCAACAGATGGACCATTTCTACCATTCAGTTTATTGGCTTCTACTTTACGCTTTATTCCAAATAAAGAAGCGTGCTGTTTTAGAATATCTTGCATGCGGCCTCGAATCGCCTTGTCATTCCTTAACATCATCGACTCCAGTATCGTTACGGCATCGTCCTGGCCGCCTCTTGCAGCAAGTAAATAGTAATCAATGGCTTTATTTAAATCCTTACGAATTTTACCTTCGCCCAGACTGTATAACATGCCGATAGAAAAACTGGCTTCAGTATGCCCCTGCGCTGATGCCTTACTCCACCATTCCAGCGCAAGATTGTCATTAACGCGCAAACCGTAACCATTCAAATACATCCAGCCAACATTATATTGCGCATCAGCGTTACCCTGTTCTGCATATGGCCGCATGATGCAATATGCCTCAGCAAAATCACCTGAACGCATCGCCGCGATAGCATCATCGATATCTTTAGCGACAACATTAAAAGATATAAATAATAAAATTGTAATAAGAAACTTAGTTAACACTCATTCACTCACTCTGTGTTGATTGCTTATTTCGCACTAAACGTATAACCAACAATACTACCCAGATACTGTGCCAGAACAGATCAAAAATATCTATCGGCTTTGTTAACTCACCATTAACCAACATGCGTGATTTTTCCAGTAAATGAGGCTCAGGCGAGAACGGTGCCAGCAGCATAAAAAATGCCACCACGGCCAGCGGCAAGATTGGAATTTGATCAAAAAACTTCAGCATATCATGCCTCTTTAAAATAGTTTTCTAGATACTCATCAAAACTGATTGAATCATCGCTTTCCATCTGTTTTTGTTTTTGCAGTGATTCTGCTGCCATTTTTTCAAAAATCTCTACTTTATTTTCTGACAATGGATGATTCTCATAATACTGAAGATGATGCTTTGACATACGCTGCGCATGGTGAAAGAAACCTTCATCATGCTCTTTCATGTCTGCCAGCATCCTTGCAGACGGTGTTAACTCAGGATCAAAGATACTGGCAATTTGCGACTTCACACTGGAAAAATAATTTTCACAGTAATTGGCTTTATCAAGCAAACTGGCAACTGCTTTCATTTCATTACATAACTCACTTGCCCATTCTTGCAGGCTGATCTTTTCATCAAGCTTTGCTGAATCGCACGCCGTAATTGCAGACCCGGCTTTCGCCCTTTATGGGCAACCAGGACCAGGTTTTCATCTATGGCTGAAATTTCACTCTGGCTTAATTCAGGGCTTGGCTGTAACAGACAAAATAACATAAATACTTCAAGAAAATACAACTGTTCTGAATTAATGCCATGCGGGTCAAATGCGTTCACATCAAGCGAACGCAGCTCAACATAAGCAATGCCTCTTTTCTTCAATGCTGTTGACGGCTTCTCATTACCCTGCAGAATCTGCTTTGGCCGAACCGAACTGTAATATTCATTTTCGATTTGCAGAATATTGGCATTTAGCTGCTGATATTCCCCATCAACTTTAACCCCTATTTCTTCATAACCTGAATATGGCGTATTTATTGCGCATTTCATGCTGTCGATATAAGCATCCAGTGAATCGTAACAGGCTTTGATACCGGTCATATCCTCTTTATTATTCTGGTAACCAATATCGCCTAAACGCAATGATGTCGCATAGGGCTCGTAATAAGTATTGCCGTTAAATTCCTGCAGCATCGTACGCTGGCCATTTACAAACGATTTACACACCGCTGGCGATGCGCCAAACAGATACGGCACCAGCCAGCCGTAACGCAATAAATTACGTACCACACCCATGTACTGATCAGAAATAAAATCCTGTAAATCATCCTTATTATTTAACTGCTGCTGATAGTGCTGCCAGAACAATGTCGAAAAAGAATAATTAAAATGCACCCCGGCAATAACCTGCATTGCACGGCCATAGCGTAAACCCAGTCCACGGCGATAAGCCGTTTTCATCTGCGCTGCATTTGATGAGCCATATTGCGCCAGCGGGATACTGGTTTCTCCTGCGACTACGCAGGGCATACTGGTCGCCCAGAGTATTTCATTATCCAGATTTCGATAGACAAAATTCTGAATATCATCGAGTGACTGAATAACTTCTGTGACTGAATCACACGGTGGCGTAACCAGTTCTGTCAGCGCTTCGGAAAAATCGGTGGTAATTAGCGGATGAGTGAGCGCTGAACCCCAGGCAATCGGGTGCGGAGTCTGCGAAATACCGCCTTCAGGCGATACACGCAGGCTTTCTTTTTCCAGACCGATTTTAGAGGTTGATAAAGCCTCTTCTACATCAGAACCTGACAATAAGGAGACGCGTTGTTGCAGTAACTGATACAAAGGAAAATCCAGCATTTGAATGTTATGTTCGCAGAGCAACGAGATTATACTACGTTACACAATCGTCTTTTGGACATTTGTCTTAGATTTTGCCTGGGCCCGTTATTTAGGATCCGTTATTCAACATCAACTATTTAACGACAATCCGATAACGCGGTTTCTCCCCCGCGCCTTTACTCATCACCGTGCTCGACTGGTCACTGCTCACCGCCGAATTCGATTGCGCCACAATCCTGTATTCAAACCGGCAGCCCATGGCTCTGGCTGCTTTTTCCATCATTTTCAAGGTCACCGCTCCCCTGCCTTCATCCTTTTCCAGTACCGATACCCTGGCCGCACTGACATTTAAGCGTTCCGCCAGCTGAAAACCTTTTAATCCCTGCTTTATTCGCATACGGCGAATCCAGTCTGACTTATTCATAACTCACCTTTAATTAACATATATATTAATAATTAATATATATGTTAATTATTAATAAGATGCAAGAAAAAAGCTCAATATAATTGAGCTTTTTCTTAATCACGCGCACAAACTAAAAATAAATACTTCACCACAGACGCCGGCAAGTGCTCTGCATTGCTCTACCACCAGCATCCCTGCCGGCGTCTGTGGTTCAATTTTTTAAGTTTTTAAGTTTTTAATCCAATACGTGGGATACCAGCCCATCCGCCAGTTTCGGTTCAAACCAGGTCGATTTCGGCGGCATGACTTCACCCGCATCCGCCACTGCCATCAGCGCTTCCATACTGGTCGGGAAGAAGGAGAAAGCAATGGCCATTTCACCGCTATTGACGCGTTTTTCCAGTTCGCCCAAACCGCGGATACCACCGACAAAGTCGATGCGGTTATCGGTACGCTGATCAGCGATACCCAGAATCGGCTCGATAAGATTATCTGCCAGCAGACTAACGTCAAGTGACGCCACCGGGTCATTTGGCACCAGTTCCGTATTAATATTCAGGCGATACCACTGGCCATCAAGATACATACCAAACTCTGTCGCTTTGCCGGGTTTAACGGCAGCGGACTCTTCTGTCACGGTAAACGCGGCTTTTACTTTTTCCAGCAGCTCATCTTTGCTCAGGCCGTTCAAATCAGTAATCACACGGTTGTAATCCAGGATATTCATCTGGTTATGCGGATAAATCACCGACAGGAAATAATCACTGTTCTGATCGCCGTCGCTATCGGCTAAAGCATGGCTTTTTGCCACGCGCGAAGCAGAGGCCGAGCGATGATGACCATCTGCAATATAGATAGCATCCATGGCTTCAAAACCGGCACTGATTTTTTCGATGGTGGCTTCATCATCAATAACCCAGAAAGTATGCTGCACACCATCATCGGCGGTCACATCAACCAGTGGCGGCTGCTTGGTGGTTTCTTCCAGAATTGCATCCATATCAGCCTGTGATTTATAGGCCAGCAATACCGGACCGGTCTGTGCATTTAACGCCTCGATCTGGCGCACACGGTCATCTTCTTTTGCCGGGCGGGTATATTCGTGTTTGCGTACACGATTGATATCGTAATCAGCCACCGATGCCGCTGCCACCAGTCCTACCTGTGAATGGCCGTCCATGATTAAACGGTAGACGTAATAACAGGGTTTTTCTTCCCGGATCAAAATACCTTCCTGCAGCATGTTCTGCAGATTTTCAGCAGACTTGGCATATACCGATGGATCATATGGGTCAGTACCTTCCGGCAGATCAATTTCAGCTTTGGAAATATGCAGAAAGCTCCAGGGACGACCGGCAGCACGTTCTCGCGCTTCGGCAGAATTTAAAACATCATAGGGCGGCGCTACAACTTCTTCAGCGCGCTCAGGTACCGGACGCAAACCGGCAAAAGGCTTTATTAATGGCATTGTCATTCTCAGGTCAATTTTTGATCTGCGGATTATACAGTATCAATCCGTTATGAATCGCTGATTATTCATTAGCGGAGCAATGTACTTCTGCAATAAGGCCGCAAAATCCCTTAATTTCATTGCTAATGTTTAACCTTATCGGATAGCAGCTATCTGTTCAGGCGTCGCCGCAATATAATCCCTGCTCCCCCATTATTACTAAATAGGGCATATGCCCTATTATGACCAAAACGCGGTGTTTGTCTCATTCAATTGTTTAACTTACTGTTTATATTTTCATATATCACTATATGGAGATCATTATGAACACTTCTGACTACAGTTACTCACTACCCGCCAAGCTTACACATATGGGGCTCGCCATATTCGGTATAGCCGCCTACCTCAGCGCAGAAGGTGCAGAACACAGCGATGCTGGTTTCGGTTACCTGCTGCATGCCTACCTGGGATTATCACTGATGGCATTTATCATTTTGCGTGTTATCCGAGGTTATACCGGCTCAGCTGATATGCGTTTTTCCAGCTGGTCACCTTTTTCAAAACGACAGTGGCTACTGGCTATGGACGACGTGAAAAGCCTGCTGCGACTTAAAACACCCAAGCGCGGTATGCATGAAGGCCTTGCCGGGTTAACGCAAGCGTTTGGCCTGATGCTCTTTACCTGGATGGGCGCAACAGGAACGGCGCTTTATTTCATTAATGAAAACAGTCATGGAGCACTTTATGAAATATTCGAGGAGACACATGAAGTGGGTGAAAGCCTGATACCACTTTATTTAATACTGCATGTCGGTTCCGTAATCGTGCACTCATTGGCCGGCAACCCCATCTGGAAAAAAATGTGGCGCTTCACTAAATAATACGCCGGCATGATTTTAACGGGCTGATATAATCACCTGTTATGAAATTACAGAACTATCTTTCTGCCGGTGTTCTTATTTCGGCAATCATCTTCTTTGCTTACGATATAATTAACGACTTGAGCGTCGGCAGTGATAGCTATTCGCATATCATCGTCGAGCTCATTGTCTGCCTGGCCATCACCGTAGTTCTGTTTCAGGAATTAAAACGCGTCGTCTCGCTAAAAGATGAAGTACAGGCTGAAAAAATAAAAACAGCGCGTTTATCGGGTGAACTATTTAAGGTCATGAATAAACAGTTTAACGACTGGAATTTATCGCCATCAGAACACGAAGTTGCCTTACTTCTAATCAAGGGTATGTCGATGAAAGAAATATCAGACGTACGCCATGTTAAGGAAAAAACAGTCCGCCAACAGGCAACGCAGATTTATGCCAAATCCGGATATGCTGGGCGCCACGAACTCGCAGCGCATTTCATTGAAGACTTAATGCTTGATAAAAGTATAATTAATGGAGCAGTGAATTAATGGGGACGGAGGGATTAATATTTAACCACCTTGCAGTATTGATCATAATTAAATCCCACCGTCCCCTTTAATTCTATGAAGAAAAAATCATGTTAAATGACAAGCGAATCCGCATCGCAGGCTGCGGCCATATTGGAAAATTGCTGGCCCAACAACTGCTGCAGAAAAAAATACCCGTAAGCAGTTTTGTCAGCAGCGATAGCAGTCTGGCTGAATGCAAAAACAGAAACATAGCCTGTGAAATACTGGATCTGGATAAACCTGTGCATGACATCGACCTGGCAGGACAGCTGCTGATCTATCTTGCACCGCCGCCGCCCACGGGAAAATCAGATACGCGGATAACGAACTATCTGCGCGCCATCGAACAACAACCACCAAAAAAGTTCGTGCTGATCAGCACCACGGGCGTTTATGGCGATTGCAAAGGCGCCTGGATAGATGAAACGGCGCCATTGAAGCCGAGCGCCGAGCGCGCTTATCGCCGCGCCGATGCCGAGCAACAAGTACAGCAGTTTTGTCAGCGTCTCAGCATTCCTCTGGTCATCCTGCGCGTAGCGGGCATTTATGGCCCCGGTAAAATTCCGCTGGCTCGAATCAAAAGCGGGCAGCCTATCGTGAATAAAAAAGACTCACCCTATACCAATCGAATCCATGCCCATGACCTGGTCAATGTTTGCCAACAGGCATTGCGCAATCAAAACATTACCGGCATCTATAACGTCAGCGATGGCCACCCCGGCACCATGCATGAATACTTTACCGGTGTGGCATCAGCGATGGGCTTAGCCGCACCGCCTGCCATCTCTTTGGCGGAAGCACAAAGTCAGTTATCCGCAGGCATGCTGTCTTATATGGCGGAATCCAGGCGCATCGACAACAAAAAACTGCTAAAGGATTTTGCACTTGTTCTGCAATACCCGGATTTACAGGCAGGACTCAAGCATATTAACAATCATAAATAATGCAGTATCCCGCATTAATCAGTCATGCTTTGTTGTCCAGCTTTGTTATCTGGTTATAAGACGATAAAATACTGAAAGATATATCCACGCCAGTTCGTGTAAATATAGCGGGGTGTAGTGCAGCCTGGCAGTATTAAAGGGGTCGGTGACAAATAAGAATTGTTTACTTTTGTAATTGCTTATCATTTGTCACCGACCCCTTTAATTGACCCCTTTAATTCCTGGCAGGCCGATCTGACTTGGCCATCATGCGAAAGGCTTCTAGCTTAAACTCTTTTGTATAAGTATTATAAGGCTTACGTGTTGATGTCATTGGGACACTCCTCTGAGAGACCTTAGTCTCTGATTAAAAGTGTCCGTTAAATCGGGGGAGGTCCAGAGACCTTTAATTAATTACTTTCTACCTTGTACCAGAGCACATCGTCAGTGCCGCCAACAACCTCATATGTGGTTACAGCCACGCGCAACAATACACAATCTGGTGAAGCTAGAAAAGCAGTGAGGTTGCTGTGCCTTGCTAGATGCGCCTGTTCAATTGCTTTATGATCGAAACTCGGCACCTCAGATGCGATGCCATGCGCAGTTAGAACAAGGTTCCGATGTTCGGCTGATCCCAGCGCTGCACTGTTGTCTATCAACATGGCGACACGTCCGTCTTCCAACAAATTACGATACTTCATCGTATTGCGATAGGTAGCTATGATGAGATATCGGAGTCCATCAACGGGTGTGAACGCCATCAGACTGGCATGCGGCTGGCCATCATACTGAGTAGCGAGAATCGCAAACTGACACGTATCAAGGGCACGCTGGATTTCTTTCTCAGTCTTCATGTGTTGCTCCGATGACAAAGTGATGACGCTCACTACAAAAACGAAAAGGGGTCGGTAACAAATAAGAATTGATTACTTTTGTAATTGCTTATCATTTGTCACGCCCCCTTTAATTCTTAATTTCTGTCCCCTTTAATTTTTACCATCCGGATTCATACCTTTCAGAAATTTGAACAGATCACTGTCGGTGGTTAGGACAAGCGTCGTATTATCAGCCATGGTCGACTTAAAGGATTGCATGGTGCGCGTAAACTCGTAGAACTCCACGGCTTCAGGGCTCTGGTTGTAGGCCTTCGCATAGATCTCGGTGGCTTTCGCATCCGCGACACCACGGATTTCCTCGACCTGCCGATAGGCTTCGGATTGTATCTTGTTCAGATCACGCACACGATTACCACGAATTCGTGCGGCCTCGCCGTTGCCTTCCGACAAAAAACGTTCCGCAATCTGACGGCGTTCGCTGATCATGCGATCATAGATTTTCGGGCGCACGCTGTCATTGTAGTTGATGCGTTTGAAGCGGATGTCTAACAGTTCGATGCCAAACACGCGTACCTTCTCGGCTGCCGCGGTAAAGATTTCCTGCTCGACCATTTTGCGTCCTTTCTGAATAGGAACCAGCGAGCCCATATCCAGCTTGCGTTCCGCGTCGGTCAGGAAGGTGTCGCGCAACGGTACGCGGTCCTTCGTGGTGCGGATGATTTCGATCAGCTCGTGCTTGGCGATTGCGTTGCGGGTCTCACTACCGAGAATATCATCCAGCCGCGACTGCGCACTGCGTTCATCGCGCAGCCGCAGAAAGTACTGCAGTGGGTCGGTGATACGCCAACGTGCGAACAGGTCGACCGAGATGTATAGCTTGTCCTTGGTCGGCATATCCGACGGGTTGCCGTCCCACTCAAGAACGCGTTTGTCGATCGGGTTAACTTCCTGTATGAAGGGCGTCTTGAACTTCAAGCCGGCGGTCGTCACGGGCTCACCGACGGGTTTGCCGAATTGGGTGATAATCATCTGCTCGACTTCGCTGACGGTATAGACCGAACTCATCGTTACGTAGGCGCCGATAACTACAAGCACCAGGATTGCTATCTGGCTGATCTTCATGGCTGAACCTTCTTCTGTGAATCGAGATTCAGCAACGGCAGAATACTGCGTGCCTGTTCATCGATAATTATTTTCGATTTTATGTTGGGCATCACGTCCTGCATGGTCTCGATATAGATGCGGCGACGGGTAACTTCAGGGGCCTTGGTGTATTCCGCTAGCAACGCGCTGAAACGGGCAGCATCGCCTTCCGCTTCGTTAATACGTTTGAGCCGGTAACCGTCGGCCTCGCGGATGCGCTGATCCTTTTCGCCTTCGGCTAACGGTATCACCTTGTTGTAATCCCGGCGGGCTTCGTTGATAAGCTTCTCTTTTTCCTGCTGCGCCTGGTTCACCTCGTTGAACGATTCCTGCACCGGTGCGGGCGGATTGATGTTTTTCAGTTGCACCTGATCAATGCTGATGCCCATGGTGTATTTGGTCGACAGCTCCTGCATCTTGGCCAGCGCTTCGGTTTCGATTTCCTGTCGGCCAATGGTGATCACTTCATCCACGGTACGATCGCCGACGACTTCCCGCATCACAGATTCGGAAACATAACGCAGGGTTTCTCTCGGCTCACGAACCTCGAACAAAAATTTAACCGGGTCCGAGATGCGGTACTGAACCACCCACTCGACCAGTGCGGCGTTGAGATCACCGGTCACCATTTCGGTTTCTTTTCTGCCATCGCGCGGTGTCTGGTACGGATCGGTTCCGCCCGGCGTCGAGAAACCGAATTCCTGCTTCAACTGCCGTTTGACTGGAACGATGGTCGCTTTATCGATACCGAGCGGCAGTTTGAAATGCAATCCCGGCGGCACTTCCTTGAGATACATACCGAAGCGTTGCACCACAACCACCGAATCGCTCGGCACCGTGTAATAAGACGTATATGCACCGAGCGCAACCACTGCGACCAGGACCATAACGATGAGCCCTCGTGATCCACCACCCGGTAAAAGCTGCGATAACCTGTCCTTTCCCTGCCGCAGCAGATCATCGAGATCAGGTGGCCCCTGGTTGTTACCGCTATTCCAGGAACCCTGGCCTCTATTACCGTTTGTCATTGATATCTCCTCTGTTGTCCGCGAGTGAGGTCACCCTCAGTGTGTTTGTGTTGCATTCATAGGTATACATGTTCATATAACCCTTTATTTTCAAAATTCATTGTGGGCTGGCGGGATTGCCAGTACCGTGTTCTTCATTGCAGCAGGAACAGAAGACCGCATCGTTCTGCAACCGTATCGTCAGAAAAAATTAGTCAGGTACAACAGATCGAGTTTCAGGCATCACTAAACCCGGTAACTGTCAGATCGAGTGTCGACCACTCGATAGTGTCGGTGTTTCGGTGTTTCGGTGTTAACGTATAAGGAGTTATGACGAACATCAAGGACTTTGTGCAATGTAGACGGCAATTGACCAAGTATTTTCAGGTCAGACAATAACGACAGTGTCCTCTCATTACATCGAGATAGCAAATCAACCTAATAACACTCACGGAATAGATAGTGTAGATAATGGGGTTGGTTTCATCTGATACCTAGTTTCATTGCTATTTTGCTGGCAGGCCGATCTGACTCGGCCATCATGCGAAGGGCTTCTAGCTTAAACTCTTTTGTATAAGTATTATAAGGCTTAAGTGTTAATGTCATTGGGACATTCCCCTGAGAGACCTTAGTCTCTGATTAAAAGTGTCCGTTAAATCGGGGGAGGTTCACTCCGTCCCCTTTAATTCGCTTCAACGGCTCTAGTTAGTTTCCTGGTAAATATGAACATCTCTCTGCGGAAAAGGTATGGAGACCCCCTCAGCATCAAACCGGCGTTTTACCTCGCGTGTAATATTCCAGTAGACCTCCCAGTAGTTCTCAGGTGTAACCCATGGGCGACAGACAAAGTTAACCGATGACTCAGCGAGCTCATGAAGCTTCACTATCGCTTTAGGTTCTTCTAAGACCATTTCATTCCCGCTTACGATCTCTTCCAGGATCTTCTGTGCCTTATCAGCATCATCGTTATATCCTATACCAAATACCAGGTCGACACGGCGTTGTGTGATGCCAGTAACGTTTGTAATAACATCTCCCCAGACAGAATTGTTAGGCACGATCACAAGCTGGTTATCAGGTGTCCTCAACTGTGTTGACAGCAGGTTCATCGACTCAACCTTGCCAAGGACACCCGCCACTTTGATCGTATCGCTTATATCAAAAGGGCGATAAACCAGCATAAGAATTCCGCTGGCAAAATTACTCAGTGAATTCTGTAATGCGAAGGCGATAACAAATCCGGCGGCACCGATGATGGCGAGTACTGGTCCAATATTAATTTCCAGTGCAGACAGGCCGATAAAAAAACCGATGAACAGGACGAGGCGGCGTGTACCCAGCACCAGGAACTTGCGTAGTAATGATGATGAACGCTTCGATTTTGAGGTAACTTTTTTAACGGCTTTACCGGCAATAATCGACAGCAGATAAAACACCAAAACGATAACGATAAACTTGATTATATTGAAAATCCAGCGTAAGCCGCCCTCGGCTGACATCATCCACCCGGTAATAGTCGTCCATGTAGCGCTGGCATCAGTAACATCAACCTTGATTCCTGAAACGGCTTTGATGTAAGTATCATACTCCTTGATGTCACCACCTTTATCTTCATACTCTTTCAATACAACTTTGAAGCGATCAATGAGCGCGGTTCTTTGCGCCATCAGGCCGGTGGCATGTTTGACCAGCGCGGTCTTGATATCGGCTTTTGCTTCTTTGGTTTTGTCTGTTGGGGTAATGGACCGTCCTTCTTCCTTTGCTTTGCTTGTTGCATCTGCAATCGCTTTTTGAACTGAAACATCCTGAACGGATTTCTTTTCGACTTCCTTTGCCTCCTGCAGAGCTTCTTTAGCTTCCTTGTCTGCTGCTTTTTCCTGTTCACGGTCGGCGCCTTCTTTTGCCTCTTTTACATCCTCTAATTTCACTTCGATAGCCTTTGCCTTTTTTATCTCCTCTTTCTTGTAGAATGCAGCTACTTCAGCATTACTGATTTCAGCAATCTTTTCCTGCAGCAATAAGAGCCAGGCATTTGCTTCAGCTTCGAGTTCGCACTTTGTCAATGGGTTCACACGAAGTGCCAGTACTGCAACTGGCACCGTGGCATCATTGATCGTGACCGCTTTGATGTCTTTGGGGCAGTCAGCTGCAACAGCGCTAGTCGAGACAAAAACCAGGACGATTGCCGACGTAAGCAGCCAGTTAATGACCAAAAGATTAATTTTCATTTGGGTAATTCTCCATTCAAGTGTTTTATTCTTCAATTGCTAAGCATCAGATCAAAGCATCAGATAATATGGTATAAAAAACGATTAATAAAACATTGTCTGATATCAAATTACGAGTAAATTTATCTCGATAAAGGATTAAAAATTAGATGGCATTTACCATAAAGGAGCCAATGACCCTTGAGTCTTAAATCCATCGTTTTCTTTTGAAAATCAGATGATGAACAACAGCTTTTACGCGTATTCCTTAATGAATGCAAGGTTACCAAACGCAATCCAACTTCGGCAGTTTTTCAATGCTTCACTTCACGCCCTTTAGAATCCCCAAAATGATGCACCTCACCTTCCATATACTCAACATCATAAACAATCTCTTTCTCTGACAAACAACTCATAAAATCTTTAACAGAAGTCCACGTACATAACACTTCCCGCTCATCATTCAGCGCGACGATTTCACCGGTGGTTCCATTAAGGCAGAACAGATCATGCCAGTCACCGTAGAACGGTATCAGCTCTTTATCTACTTCCCACTCTTGCCTTAGCTCTAATCCTTTCTGGATTTCTTCCCATGACCAGAATGGCATGGCGAGTGCTTCTAGCTCGACGTTGAAATAGATCGAGGCGTATTTTTTGTTCAGGCTTTCGACTTCTTTTAGGAACTTCGTATATTCTTTCATCGTTTTATTAACTATTGCCTAAGTTACAACCTCTGCTTCACCCGCCGACCATCCTCAACATCATCACTCGGATGATTAACCACAGCCTCACTCTCTTCAACCCCTTCCAGTATCTGCGCAGTTAAACCATTACGCTGCCCAACCTTAACCACTCGCCGTTTAGCATGATTATTCTCAACAGCAAAAACCGCCCAGCCTTCTTTATAACGGAACAGGCTGCTGGCAGGTACCTGCAACACATCATCCTCATGCCAGAGAATAAACCTCGCCTCTACCCGGTAACCATCACCCACACGCTGCCATTGCTCTGCCGGTGAGGTAAAATCGGAAATAACCAGCACGCGCTGCTCTTCTACACCCAGGGCAGAAATTTTCATGAAACCAACGGGCTCGATTAGTCGCACCACACCTTCCAATGGCTGCTCACCACCCCAGCGTTCGAACAGTACTTTCATGCCCGGTTTGATTTGTACTGCATCGGCCGAGAGCACATCGACTTCGATCTCCAGCACGGCTGGGTCGCCGACTTCGAGAAGGTTATCGCCGGTGCGCACCGGGCCTTCGCATTCGCGGGTGACTTTTAGCACCCTGCCATCAACAGGTGACACCACTGGTATGCGTACTGCAGGGTCACCTTTCGCTGCTAACCTGTCTGCGG
This sequence comes from uncultured Gammaproteobacteria bacterium, assembly GCA_963768125.1. Classification (GTDB taxonomy): domain Bacteria; phylum Pseudomonadota; class Gammaproteobacteria; order SZUA-229; family SZUA-229. The sequence goes on along the minus strand of CAVYHC010000026.1, from coordinate 113,208 downwards.
TGGTGTATTCCAGCACGGTCTTTGCTGCCTGCAATTCATAACGCGCGACTTCGATCTGGAAATCGGCAGAGCGTTGTGCCGCTGCAGTTGTCTCTACCTGGGTAGCGGCCTTGTCATAAGCATCGGTTGATATCACGCCTTTCTCCACCAGCGGCTTAAGACGCTCATGTTCGATCACAGCCAGTTTCGCGGACGCCTCTGCTGCTTCGGCCTGCTGTTCGGCGGCATGCAATGCTGATTCGGCCGCGGCTACCTGTGCTTTGGTTTGTGCCCGGCTGCGCGGATCGAGTACCTGTGATTCCAGCGGGGTAATACCCAGCAGTACCTGGCCCTGTTTTACCTCGTCGCCGACATTAAGGTCCTGGCGACAGGCAACGCCATCGACCGGTGCCGAGATGACATAGCGGTCAACCACCCGGGTACGGCCTTCTTCTTCGATGGTGATGGTCAGCGGTGCGCGTTTTGCTGCGATGGCTTCAACGAATACCGGCTGTGGCCAGAAACCCCAGATCAGCAGGATGACGATCAATACCGCGATGGAACTGATGACAGGATGTTTTCGCAAAGGGTTGTTCATTGGTTACTCCTTACTCTTGAGTACGGCTACCATATCGAGATCGGCCAGGTTGCGCCAGATCATTATGGCAGAAACGATTGATGACAGAATAACCACCAGCGCTGAAAAAGCATAAACATTGATGCCCAGCACTAGCGGTATACGATACAGATCGCTATCGAATTCGAAGGCCATGTAGGCACACAGGCCATAACCGATGAGGAAACCCAAAGGGATGGCAATAAGTGTAAACAACGCCATTTCGCCCAGCAATATATAGGCGACTTCGTTGCGCTCGAAACCGAGCACGCGCAGGCTGGCCAGTTCACGGTTACGCTCGGACAGTGCGATGCGCATGCTGTTATAGATAACGCCGAAAGCGATACTGGAACCGAGGATCGTGGTGATGAAGGTAAAGAACAGGATGGTTTCGGCGATGGTGTCGTAGAACGATTTGATCGCTGATTTATGTTCAACCACGCCGGCTACCCGCGGCATTTCCTTGAGTTCGGCATAAACATCACGCTGGTAGCGCTGATCGACTTTCAGCAATGCGCCGGTTAATGCATAACCTTCTTTTAACAGCGCATTAAGCGACTCGGTGCGCATGTAACCGTTAACGCCCAGGTATTGTTTGGCGGTACCAACCACCGGCACCTGCACGTTCGGCCGCTGCCCTTCCAGCACTTCAATGGTGAGCAGGTCACCGGTTTTTATGTGCAGCAATTCGGCCAGGTAATCGGTGAGGATGATGCCGTCTTCCGGCAGTTCGATGATGTTCAGATCGGTATCGAGCAGCCGCATCAGGCTGCCGTCGGGATCGATGCCATGCACGGCGGTGCGGTAGAAACGGTGTTCAAACTTTAGCATTGCCGGCACCACGCGAAAACCTTCGGCATGTTCCACGCCCTGCAGGCTCTGCAGTGAATACAGTGAACGCTTCGATGCCGGTTCGGTATAGATGGCGATCATGTCTTCGCGCTGACTCAAGCCGTACTGTATCTCCACCATGTAGTTGATGGCGCCTTCCTGGAAACCGCTGACCATCATGATGCCGCAGGCCATGGCGATGCCGAGCGTAGTCATCAGCGACTTCAGCGGGCGGCGTTCGACATGGCGCAGAATCATGCGCGTGGGTTGCGACAGCCAGCGCTGCAGACCCATACGCTCGGCCAGCGTGGTATGAAATTTTGCCGGCAGTTCCGGCTGCATCGCCTGTGCCGGCGGCAGCCTTGCCGCACGGTATACCGCGTACAGCGTGCCCATGACGGCAACCGCCATACTGATCAGCGCCGCGGCGATGATGACCTGGGGTTTTAGCACGTAGATCATGTAAGGCAGGCTATACATCATCATGTAGATGTTACTCATGCCCTTGCCCATCCAGATGCCGACACCGATGCCGATGATAACGCCGAGGCTGACGATGAGCAGTACCAGTTTGATGAAGTGCATGCCGACGGCAATATCGCTGTAACCAAAGGCTTTCAGCGTGGCGACCTCTTCACGCTGCAGGCTGATGAGACGACTGATGACCACGTTGAGCAGGAAGGCGGCGACGCCGAAAAAGATGACCGGGAAGATGGTCGCGATGGTGCGCTGCTGTTTGAGCTCTTCGGTGAGGAAACGGTTGGAGAACTGATCCTTACGGCCGATGGTGCCGATGCCGCCGTAATTTTTCAGGACGTCATCAAGGCGGTCGATGACATCTTGCTCATTGGAGGCCCGCTCAATACTGGCTTGCTCATTGTCGCCCTTGCCCATGGTCCTGGTCAGTGTCAGGGAAACATTGTTGAACGCGCCTTCCATATCATACGCCGTGGCCAGCGGTTGCCGCGCTATCCACAGTACGCCGTAGCGCAGAGGGTCAGGGAACATGGCGCCGGGCGCGATCTGGTAAATAAACTCCGGCGACAGCGCGATGCCGACGATGGTGAGTGCCTTGCGCCGGCCGTTGATGGTGGCGCTGATCTTGTCGCCGGGCTGCAATTTATGCGCCTGGACAAACTCTTCGCTGAGCACGATTTCGTTATCGCGGCCCGGCTCGGGCAGACGGCCCTCGCGCAGGTAGATCTGGTTGAGCAGTCCTCGGCTGTTATCGGGCAACGACAGGATATGGCCGCTGATCGGGTCTTCGAAGCCTTCGACATCGAGGTTCACATAAGCGACCACGCGGGTCTCTACCTTATCGACACCGGGGATTTCTTCGATGCGTTTTACCAGTGACAGCGGTGCGCGTTTCAGCGAGGCAAAGATATGGGCGAAGTGCTGGTCACGGTAATAGCTTTCGCGGGTTTCATAGAGAGAGTCGAGCGTGCTCAACGACATGATGAAAATGCCAACGCCGCTGACAATAACCATGGCGATGGCAAGCGCCTGCATGCGCATGTCCCACAGTTCCCGCCAGAGTTTTATGTCGAGTGCTTTCATGCCGTGAGAATACTCATAGTTACCAGCTAAGCTGGCTCGGCTCGAGCCGGGTTTCGTTGACATCGACCTGGCTGATTCGGCCGTCGGCGAGGTGGATCACCCGGTCCGCCATCTGCGCGATGCCCGCATTGTGCGTGATTACCGCGGTGGTGGTGCCCAGCTCCTGGTTAACCCGCTGCAGCGCTTCGAGCACGACAATGCCGGTTTTGGAGTCAAGCGCGCCGGTGGGTTCATCGCATAACAGCACGTCGGGATTTTTCGCGATGGCGCGGGCGATGGCAACACGCTGCTGCTCACCGCCGGAAAGCTGTGCCGGGAAATGGTGTAGACGGTCACCCAGGTCAACCAGCTTCAGCGCTTCTTCCGGCCGCATCGGTGATTTTGCAATCTCGGTGACCACGGCAATATTTTCAACTGCCGTCAGGCTGGGGATGAGGTTATAAAACTGGAAGACGAAACCAACATGATAACGTCGGTATGCCGTCAATTCTTTTTCGCTGGCCCGGGTCAGATCGCGGTCACCATAGAGCACATGACCTTCGCTAGGCGAGTCCAGTCCGCCAAGAATATTTAACAGGGTGGATTTACCGCTGCCGGACGCACCTAACAAAACGGTGAACTCGCCTTTGTATAGATCGAGATCAATACCGCGCAGGGCACGCACCTGCACTTCACCCATCTGGTAAATTTTGGTGACACCGTGGACATGAAACACCACGTTTTCAATGACCGGATGATCCGCCACTTTCTGTAACTCAACCATTACACGATCCCCGGTCTAAGCTGCGCTGACGATTAAGCCAGTGAGCATTTCACGATTCCCAGCAAGATCGAGATTGATCTGATCCTTTCGATCCAGTTTATCGTTCATCATCCAGTTAAAAACACTGGCACCGTAATAAATATTTCACGACCTAGCTATAAATGCAATGACCTGAGTCAATAAAAAATACGTTTCATCAAGCCGGACTGCCCCCCACCCCGATTGTCGACGCTAAGCCGCTCATTCTGCGAAAACGGCATGCCTCGACTAATTTTTACGACTTCTCAGGAAAAAAGGCGGCTGTCATTTGTTCTGTTAACATATCTCGATGAATGCATCTTGTTAAGGGTATATAAACACATTAATAATAACCGGACTACAAAAGGGATGCCTGATCAAGCTTTCATGCGGGATGCTACTGTTTCTGATTTAATGTATCCGTTAAACTGTGCGATGTTCAGCCTACCCCTAATTTTTAATTTAAACCTAAAACGGAAATATTTAACGTGATTATCAAAGCAAAAACTCGCGGTTTTATCTGTACAACAGCGCATCCAACGGGTTGCGAAGCCCATATCAAGGAGCAGATAGCGCGCGTAAAAGCCGATGGCACTATTATAAACGGCCCTAAAAAGGTTTTGGTGATCGGTGCATCTACCGGTTATGGCCTGGCATCGCGTATTACCGCTGCCTTTGGTTCAGGTGCAGCAACACTGGGGGTATTCCTGGAAAAACCGGCTACCGAGACAAAACCCGGTTCTGCCGGCTGGTATAACTCAGGTGCATTTGAAAAAGCCGCGCACGCTGAAGGCCTTTATGCCAGGAGCATCAATGGCGATGCTTTTTCAAATGAAATGCGCGCTAACGCCATCGAAATAATTAAAGCCGACTTAGGCCAGGTTGACCTTGTGGTTTACTCACTGGCCTCGCCTGTACGCAAACTGCCAGACAGCGGTGAAGTCATTCGCTCAGTATTAAAACCAATCGGCGATACTTACAGAGCGACTGCTGTCGATACCAGCAAAGATATCCTCATCGAGGCTGAAATTGAGCCGGCAACTGAAGAAGAGATACAAAACACCGTTACCGTGATGGGCGGTGAAGACTGGGAACTATGGATGAGTGCATTGAAAGCTGCCGACGTATTAGCTGATGGCGTTAAAACCGTCTCATACAGTTACATCGGCACCGATATTACCTGGCCTATTTACTGGCACGGTGCATTAGGTAAAGCCAAAGAAGATATGGATCGCGCAGCAGGCGTTTTGCGCCAATCACTTGCCGATATTAATGGCACAGCGAATGTTGCCGTGCTTAAGAGTGTTGTCACGCAGGCGTCTGCGGCCATACCGGTCATGCCTTTATATATAGCCATTGGCTTTAAGGTAATGAAAGAACTGGCTATTCACGAAGGCTGCATCGAGCAAATCAATCGCATGTTCCGTAGCCAGTTATATAAAGATGGCGGCGCAGACCTGGATGATGCTGTGCGTATCCGTATGGATGACTGGGAGCTGCGTGAGGATGTACAAAACAAAGTTAAAGAACTTTGGCCTCAGGTAAACAATGAAAACCTTTTCAAATTAACCGATTACCAGGGCTACAAGGATGAGTTTTTAAAACTATTTGGCTTTGGTATTGACGGTATTGATTATGAGGCGGATGTGGATACGCTAATTGACTTCGAGCCCGTAACAATTTAAACGGGACGGTTTAAATAAAGGGTAAAAGTGGCGAGATTAGACCGAGTCCTTTAATCTGAATATTTCGGGGTGTAGCGCAGCCTGGTAGCGCGCTTCGTTCGGGACGAAGAGGTCGGAGGTTCAATTCCTCTCACCCCGACCAACCCTCTCTGGTCCAGACCGGGATCAGGCCTTACCCCGTTTATTCGATGACACAAATAGCAACTAGCCTAATTGCGGAATAATCGCCCTTCTCAACGGTTTTATTGCCAGCAAGATCAAAATAAACGCACTGATCCAGGAAACCATGCCGGGCAGCATGGCATGCGCCTCTCCCACTCGGGCTTCGATCTGCCACTGCTGGCTAAGCAACAACCATTCCAGCAGTATCCCCATCATCAAACTGATAACGGAGAGACCGAATAAATAGATCAGTGTTACTCTGAAACCCAGTTCCTGCTTAAGCAAGGCAAAACTGGCAATATTGGTTGCCGGACCGACAAGAAGAAAAACCAGCACCGCACCGGGCGATACACCTGCCACTAATAACCCCGCGGCAACAGGCGTGGATGCCACAGCGCAGATATACATTGGTACACCGACCGCCAGCATGACTAACATTGCGGGTAATCCGCCTCCCCATTGCGCCAGCCAGTCGGGCGGAATAAAGGTCAGCATGATGCCTGCCAGTATAATACCGAATGCCATCCATTTTGATATGTCATCCAGCAAATCAGCGCCGGCATAAGATAAAACCTGCCAAAATTTACTGGATCCGGATTTGTCTGGCTGATGGTTATCAGTGTCTTCTTGTTTTTCAGAGCAGCAGGAGGCTTCAGTCGTTTCCGGCGTCGAGACACAACATGATGAGGCCACCGCCTGCGCCTTTGCCGCGTCTTTGGATGAGCAGCAGCTTTTGGCCACGGTTTGCCCATCATTCTCAGCTGACTTTTCAGCCAGGGAATCGTCTGCCACTAAGGTTGTTAACAAGCCGGTACCAACTGCATTGACTAACGCGGCAAACGGGCGAAAGATCGCCATTACCGGTCCCATTAAAGCATAGGTCACTGCTACCGAATCGACGCTGGTCTCGGGTGTTGAAATCAGGAAAGATACAGTGGCTTCTTTTGATGCGCCCGCGCGCCGCAGGCCAATGGCTGCAGGCAATACACCGCAGGAACACAAAGGCAATGGCGCACCAAAAAGGGCAGCTCGCAAAATAGAAGATAAGCCACGTCCACCAACCCAGCGTTTCATGGCTGCTTCTGAAATGAAGGATTTAATGAATCCTGCGGCCAGCAGACCAATCAACAACCAGAACGCTGTATCGAGAAAAACCCGCCAGATGTTATTCAATAACTCAGTGACCATGCTACTCTACTGTTAAATATGAATGCTTTATCTTGGCACTGATGTTACGAACGTAGCAAGCTTTAGATAGGCGTAACCATGAGAGAAAACCATGCTTAGCATCCTTCCCATAACGCTAGTCATCGCCAGCATGCAGGTAGTGCAACCGGTCATCGTCAAAACAGCTGATCTCGAAATTGACTTCACGCCACGAACACCCAATCAGATGGCCTCATTTTATGAGGCGCGCGGTTTTCCCGAAAAAATGCGCGATTTACTTAAGCAACAATGTTTCATTACCGTGGGCATACTCAATACAAGCAATACCAAGATCTGGTTAGACTTATCTCGCTGGGAATTTTCTGCCGCAGGCAAAGCGATAAATCGTGACCATCGTGACGCCTGGAAAAAACGATGGCAAGACATGGGCATACCGCTCAATAAACAATCAACTTTTCGCTGGACTTTAATTCCTGAAACACTGGATTACCTTCCAGGCGAACATGAAGGTGGCAATATTGTTTTACCCTTTACCGATAAACCTGTCAGCATCACCGCCACATTCGCCACCGGTGAAAACAAACAGGGTAAAAAAATAACCATAAGCACAGATAAACTTTTTTGTGCCGAGGATGCACAATGAAAAACCCATCAAAAACGTTAACACGATTAATTATCGTATTTAGCTTTTGCATTACCGAAGCAGCATTAGCGAACAATACGGCCAGTGATATCAAGGTACCATTTGGCATTAGGCATTATGATATTGGGTCAGCACAAAACTTTACATTACAGGATATTGATGGTGAAACGTTTGAATTAAAACAGACAAAAGGACACTGGGTGTTTCTACACTTCTGGGCAAGCTGGTGCGGACCCTGTCGTGAAGAAATGCCGGCGATACAAAAATTGTCGGAAACCGTGCAAGATGAAAAATTCCAAATTATTATGGTAAATACTGCTGAAGATGAAGATACCATCTTTGAGTTTTTGGCAGCGATTGATATTGAATTAAATAGCTTAATGGATGTAGACGGACTGGTCACCGAAGCATGGAAACCTCGCGGACTGCCCACTTCCTTTTTAATAAACCCAAAGGGTGAAATCAAATACCAGGCGATTGGTGGACGTGAATGGGGTAACGTCGAATATACTGAATTCATCAGACAGTTAATAGCAGCGTCGGATTGATACCAATATGAACAATGGATACCGGCTAGAAGCATGCCGGCATGACGGTATTCTATTTGTTTGTCATTATAATTCACGTCTTTCGCATTTCTATGTCCCTCAAAAGCTTTTCTCTGTGCCTCGACAAGCGAAACTACAAACCGTGTAACAAAACTCTCTGCTCTGCAGTTATAATCACACCATGGAAATAAACAAAAAAACCGGTCTACTGGATCATTGCAAACAATGCTCCTCGCCAAACAAAGATGCCCGCCCGGAAAACTCGGCAATTGATTTAGTTGTGGTACATTCAATCAGTCTGCCACCCGGTGAATACGGCGGTGACGCGATTGAACGGTTTTTCCAGAATCAACTGGATAAAAACGAACACCCTTATTTTAAAGAAATACATGACATGCAGGTTTCTTCCCATGTTCTGATTAAACGTTCGGGTGAAATCGTCCAGTTTGTACCTTTTCATGAACGCGCCTGGCACGCAGGGCAGTCGAGTTACCAGGGTCGAGATTGCTGCAATGATTTCTCTATTGGCATCGAACTGGAAGGCACTGATACAGATGAATTTGAAGAGGTGCAGTACACCCAGCTTGCCGCAATAATCAGCGCACTGCAGGCGGCGTATCCCGCTATTTCCGATCATATTACCGGCCATAGCGATATCGCACCCGGACGTAAAACGGATCCTGGAACCGGCTTTAACTGGGACAAACTATACAACTGCCCGGAGATATACGTTTGAATGCTCTAGCAGGCAAATTTACACATAAACAGCTATAGTTATACAATAAATAACAAACAGTTTTTCGCTTATGGCTTTAATATCTATCATTCTTGGTCTGTTTCTTGATCGAACATTCCGCCAGTTGCACGATTTGCGTGATATGACCTGGTTTGAATTTTATGTCCAGACGATCCAGCGTGTCAGCGGAAAACGTTGGCCGCCGCTGCAGTTTTTTTTGATTCTAGCCTTACCGGTATCGTTGCTGCTGGCCATTCAAATTCTACTGCATGATTTTTTATTTAATTTACCCGGTTTCATCTTTGGCATTATCGTCTTTATTTATTGCCTGGGACCCGCCTGCTTAAGCACCGATATCGAAGCTTATATTCAAGCCCGAACACTGGGTGATGAAGATGAAGCTTTGCATTATGCCGGCACCATTACTGATACCGCTGCATCCTCTTCACCCGATCAGCAAATCAGCGATGTTACGCGTTCGATATTAAATGTTGCTAATGAGCGCATATTTGCCACCATCTTCTGGTTCCTTATTTTGGGTCCATTTGGCGCCATGCTTTATCGCCTGATTTCAGAACTGAGCAAACAAATTGAATCAGAAGAACTGGCCGAGTTTTCAGCGTTTATTCATGCCATCATGGCCTGGCTTCCTGCGCGCATGCTGGCTGCCGGTTATGCACTTTCAGGAAATTTTGATGGTGCCTATCATGCCTATAAAGACAAAGCCTATACTTCCGATATTTCACAGGGCAACAAAGAAGTATTAGTTTCTACCGGGCTAGGCGCCATACATAATCTTGAAATGGTCACTGAACTGGCCACTGTTCATGCGGCACAGGCGCTGGTTATGCGGGCTGTTATTGTCTGGATAGGAATACTGGCGATATTAACTTTAGGCGGAATCTTTACCTAAAGGAAAAGGAATAGACACTGCAATGACAACCTATATTGACGTAATCAGGCATGGCGAACCGGTAGGCGGCAGACGATACCGTGGTTACAGTATCGATGATCCTTTGACAGAAAAGGGCTGGGTTCAAATGCGGGCCGCTGTTCCTGAAACACCGCAATGGCAACACATTGTTTCTTCACCGTTAAAACGCTGCCTTGAATTTAGCCAGGAACTGGCCAATGATTTACATATAACGTATAACATTGACGAAAACATAAAAGAAATAGGCTTCGGCGACTGGGAAGGAAAAACCCCGGAAGATATTTTGGCCGAAGACAGTGAAGCCTTGAACCACTTTTACCAGGACCCGGTACATAATCGACCCAGAGGCGCAGAACCACTGGAAACATTCTCAGAACGTGTCTGGACGGCTTATCAAACTATTCTTCAAGAGCATCAAGGTCAACACGTATTAATTGTGGCGCACGCCGGTGTCGCACGCGCGATTACCGCTAACATACTGAAAATGTCACTGGATGATGTTTATAGCCGTCTTAAAATTGAGTACGGCGCCATCATTTGCAGTTCAGTTGACGAAGGTTTACCGCCAAAACTACTTATTAAAGGTCCACGATAATCCCTACCGTTGAGTCATGCGCTGCTCTACCACCAGCCTGTAGGCCTGCATAAGGTACGTTGCAGGCAATATCTGACAAAAACGCCGTGAACAACAAAGTCTTATCACGGCCTACGAATATATTTTTGCGTCTTTTGCGTTATTCGCCGATTGTCTATGGATGTAAGCGGTAGAACGACTCATTACAGCAGGACGCCCGTAAATACGATGCCAAGGATGGAATCGGTAGAGTTTGTTATCTGGGACAGTCCCAAATCTTTTATATCGTCATGCCGGCGTAGGCCGGTATCCATTTATCAGGTGAGTATAAGTTATCAGGATTAATGCCAGTATGAACGATGGATACCGGCCTGCGCCGGCATGACGGTACTCTGTTAGGTTTGTAATTGCACTTCACATCTTTCGTGTTTTTTATACCTCCTATAAAAGCTTTTCTCTGTGTCCTCTGTGCCTCGATAATCGCTCCTGCATTATTCTACTTACGGGCGTCCTGCCCTAATCTGTGGTGAAATGCTTTTAATCTTTTTAACTGTACGCCTCACGCACTGAGCCTGTAGGCCTGCATAAGGTACGTTGCAGACAATTTTTGCTAACACTTCAGTCATTTATTGTTCAGGTTTTACCCAATATATATTCAATCTCGGCTCTTTTCCTTAACACACAGTTCTTGCCTTCAGTGATGGCTTCATTGGCCCGATACAATTCCAGCTGACCAATATCGGGCAATCGAGGTGAAAGCACAACATCGGGAGGATCGCCTGCCATTCGGCTTCTTGTTAATCGGTCCTGCGTTATATTAATAGATCCAGCAATCGCATCCATTAAACTCGGTGGCGACTCGCCGTTCTTATTATTAAACATGGAAAAATTCGTATACTCTTTCACCAGATCATTAATTTTTCCTGCAACACCATTATTTTGTTTTTTAATCGGTTTAAATTTCACTAAATGTTTTCCCACAATATCACCATTTAAGTTCACCGCGATAACAATATCAGCGCCCAGGGCACGGCAAACAGATACCGGTACCGGGTTGACCAGGCCACCATCAACCAGCCAGCGATTATCGTTTCTAATCGCTGGAAAAAGACCGGGCATCGCCATTGACGCCCAAACCGCCTGAATGATAGAGCCTTGTGTAAACCAGATCTCCCTCCCCGTTTCCAGGTCCGTGGAAACAGCCGCATAAACTTTCGCCAGATTCTCAATGACAATCTCATCACTGGCTACATTTTCATTTAAATAAGCATGAAATCTTTTTGTATGCACAAACCCCGTCATCGAGGTATTGATATCAAAAAATTTTGCCACATCAAGCTTAGAGACTGAACACGCCCATGCCTGCAGTTTTTCCATATTACCGCTCACATAAGAGGCACCCACCATGGCACCGACCGAGGTTCCGCATACCACGTCAGGCTCTATGCCGAGTTCTGACAGTGCATTTATAATGCCTATGTGCGCCCACCCTCGCGACGAACCACTACCGAGCGCCAGTCCAATTTTTAATTCTGTGTTCATCGATTTTTTCAACCCTGATTAACATAATCCGTACGGTATTCACTATAACCAACAAAACCATTAAAAGCTGATGTTTTACCACCGGCCTAATAGTAGAATGACATCAATCAAATGACCTGTCACGTTGTATAATTTGACATAAATAGTGCAATAAAACCCCCTGGTCACCCTTATTAATAAAATTTAAATATGACTGTAGCGCTGGATTTATCCGCCTTTATCGAAAAGCACAAGTTACCTGATCGCTACAGTCAAGTCGCTGAGACGTGGTTCGTGCCGCTGGCAGAACGTATCCTGTCGATTAAAAAGCGGCGGTACTGCCCCATTGTCGTTGGCATTAATGGATCGCAAGGTTCGGGAAAAAGCACGCTGGCTGATCTTTTGCAATGTGTGTTGCCGCAGTTAAACGATATTTCTGTGCTGCCATTATCCATCGATGATTTTTACCTGACCCGCAAAGAACGCGAAGCACTGGCAGAGCAAATTCATCCGCTGCTGGCGACACGTGGTGTACCGGGAACACACGATATCAAGCTGGCATTAAAAACACTGTCCGCACTTAAGGGCGATAATGGCCCGGTAAAAATTCCGCGTTTTGACAAGTCGCAAGATGATCGCGCGCCGCAGGAACAATGGCAAACGGTCAATACACCACTTGATGTCATCATCCTCGAAGGCTGGTGTGTTGGCTCACCGGCACAGTCAGAAAACCAGCTGACGCTAGCCGTCAATACGCTTGAAGCGGATGAAGATCCTGACAAAATCTGGCGCAGTTATGCCAACCAGCAGTTACAGCAAAACTACCCGGCACTGTTTTCGCAGGTTGATATCTGGGTCATGCTGAAAGCACCGTCGTTCGAATGTGTCTTTGACTGGCGCCTGCAGCAGGAAGAAAAATTAAAACAGGCGATACTGCAACAGGCACAGGTGCCATCATCAGGCGTAATGAGTGCTGATGAAATCGCAAGATTTATCCAGCATTACCAGCGTATTACCGAACACACATTAAACGCCCTGCCAGAGAAAATGCATTTTTTATTCGAACTGGATAAACACAGAGAAATCACCAGCCTTTCAAACCCGGTTAAACTCGCCTGATGAACACCCGTTTCAGCGACAACCATTTTCTGATATTTACCGATATGGATGGCTCCCTGCTCGACCATTACGATTACAGTCATGCCGATGCCGATGAACTTCTGGCTGAGCTGGAAGCGAAACAAATACCGGTGATTCCTGCCACCAGCAAAACCTCGGCCGAACTGATCAAACTACGAGACGAGCTCAATAACACACACCCTTTTATCGCCGAGAACGGTGCTGCCGTTTATATCCCTGAAGGTTACTTTCCAGAAAGTCCAGATAATACAAGTAACAAAGGTGGCTTCCTGGTTAAGGAATTCACCTTACCCAGGCAACACTGGCAGGCACTCATTGCATCGCTGCAGCAGGAATTTGGCGACAGTTTCACCACCTTTGCAGAGGCCGGCATCGAAGGCATTAAACAAATGACCGGCCTGGATCATGAATCGGCAATACTTGCTGCTCAGCGAGAATACGGTGAACCGGTGGCATGGCACGGCACAGAAAAAAACAGGCAGGCCTTTATTGAACAACTCGAAAAACGGGGCGCTGATATCTTGCAAGGCGGTCGTTTTATGCATGTCTCCGGCAAGTGCAATAAAGGCCAGGCCTTACAATGGCTGGCAAAACGTTACCGGGCGGCACGGCCAGAATCCTCGTTCACCACGCTGGCGATTGGCGATAGCCAAAACGACATCGCCATGCTTGAGGCCGCTGACATGGCGTTGATTATTCGCTCACCGGTACATGCAATGCCTAAAATTAATCCACATAACAATTGCTACCAATCAACTGCCGTTGGCCCCCGAGGCTGGGTAGAGGGTGTAAAAAACATGTTAGGCTTATTACCTGATCAGAATAATCTAAAAATTTAAGCTCAAGCTCAAAGCGATAAAGGGAAGAAATACAGATGGCCGATTTTCACCAGAATGGCATCATTACTACACTGCATAACCTGTCAAGTCGTCCGCTTAGTGATCTTGAAACCGATTTATTGCGTTTCAGCCAACATCGCCCAATGGGCCTGTTACTGCCGTCTTTATTTTCCGAGCTGGAAAGCGAAGCCCTGCCAGACATTATCAATAAAATTAAGGAAGTCCCTTATTTATCTGAAATTGTGATTGGACTGGATAAAGCGGATGAAGCCCAGTACCGCCATGCCCTCAAGTTTTTTTCAAAACTGCCACAGCACCATCGCGTACTGTGGAATGACGGCCCGCGACTGAAAGCACTGGATGCAGAATTAAAAACCTTAGGGCTGGCTCCCAAAGAATTCGGCAAGGGTCGCAACGTCTGGTACTGCATGGGTTATATTCTGGCCTCGGGCAGGGCCGAATCAATCGCCCTGCATGACTGTGACATCGTCACCTATAGCCGCGAATTACTGGCGCGACTGATCTACCCGGTTGCCAACCCGATGTTCAATTACGAATTCTGCAAAGGTTATTATGCCCGTGCAGCCAATGGTCGCATCCACGGACGTGTTAACCGCCTGTTAGTGACACCCTTAATACGTTCCTTGAAACGCGTTATTGGCAACAATGACTACCTCGATTATATGGACAGTTTTCGCTATGCACTGGCGGGAGAATTTTCTTTTCGACGTGATGTGCTTAGCGACCTGCGTATTCCCAGTGACTGGGGCCTTGAAATTGGTGTGCTTTCCGAAATGCACCGCAACTACTCCCACAACCGGCTGTGCCAGGTAGACATTACCGAGGTTTATGACCACAAACACCAGCAGGTATCACTGGATGATCAGAAAGTCGGTTTATCAAAAATGTCGATAGATATTGCCAAAGCAATGTTTCGCAAACTGGCGACGCAGGGTGAAGTATTGAATCCAGAAACCTTCCGCACACTCAAGGCCACCTACTATCGCATTGCGCTGGATTTTGTCGAAACCTACCGCAATGATGCCCTAATGAACGGCCTGGCGATTGATATTCACAAGGAAGAACAGGCAGTAGAAATGTTTGCCGGCAACATCATGGAAGCGGGCCAGGCGTTTCTTGATAACCCGATGGAAACCCCCTTCATTCCCTGCTGGAACCGGGTGCAAAGTGCCATGCCCGATGTTTTCGAACGCCTGCGCAACGCGGTCGAAGAAGATAATAAAGAATTCGCTGGCTGAGACTGAATGACTATATGAAACCATCGGATGAACAGCTAAATTCGCTGAAACAGAATATTCTTCACCACCTGGAAATCATCTACGAGTCGGTAGAAGTCAAACACAACCTGGTCACACTGGCTGATGAACTCATTGACATCATGTCCTTACAAAAGGACTTCGAAGCTACGACGCCACATACCAATCATTGGGATGAAAAAGAAATCACGCTGATCACTTATGGTGACAGTATTACCGAAAAAGGCTTAGCACCGCTACAAACGCTGAATAAATTTCTGCAAAGCCGGGTCAGCGATTTTATCAGTGGCGTGCATATTCTGCCTTTTTCCCCGTATAGCTCCGACGACGGATTTGCCGTCATCGACTTTTTAGCCGTCAATGAATCACTCGGCGACTGGCACGACATTCAAGCGATTGCCACCAACTACGACCTGATGGCTGACCTGGTCATTAATCATTGCTCCAGTGAAAGCCAATGGTTTAAGAATTTCATTAAAGGCCAGGGAACGGGTCACGATTATTTTATTGAGGTGCCGAAAAATGCAGCCGTTTCTCAGGTCGTTCGCCCCCGCACCAGCCCACTGTTAAGCGAAGTTGAAACCGCCAACGGCACGAAACACGTCTGGTGCACCTTCAGTCACGACCAGGTTGACCTTAACTTTAAAAACGCCAATGTGTTAAAAGAATTTATGCGCATCGTTCGTTCATACCTGGATATGGGGGTACGCACATTTCGCCTTGATGCGGTGGCTTTTCTCTGGAAAAAAATCGGCACGAACTGTTTAAACCTTGCCGAAACACATGAAATTGTGAGGTTGCTGCGCACGCTTGTCGAACACAGACGCACTGACGCCATTATCATCACCGAGACCAATATACCCAACCGGGAAAACCTGAGTTATTTTGGCAACGCCAACGAAGCACACATGATCTACAACTTTTCGTTGCCGCCATTACTGCTTAATACACTGGTTACCGGCAATTGCCATTACTTAAAACAATGGCAAATGAGCATGCCGCCGGCGCAGAATGGTACCGCTTATTTCAACTTTATCGCCTCACATGATGGCATCGGCCTGCGCCCGGCGGAAGGATTGCTCAATGAAGAAGAAATCGCTTCACTGGTTAACTGCATGCAAAGTTTTGGCGGAAAAATATCCTGGCGTACGGGTGAAAATGGTATTAAACGGCCGTATGAAATAAACATCGCCCTGTTTGATGCCTTGCAGGGCACCACCAGAGGCCCTGATCAGTGGGGCCTGCAGCGATTCATCTGTGCCCACGCCATTATGCTCGCACTGGAAGGCGTGCCAGCAATTTACATCCATAGCCTGCTGGGCACTAAAAACGATTATGAAAAACTCGAAAGCAGCGGTCAAAATCGTGCCATCAACCGTCACCAGTGGGATTACGATGAATTACAAAACAGCCTCGACGACAGCAGCTCTGCACATCATCAGGTGTTCACTTCACTGCAACAGATTATCCAGATCCGGCAGCAACAGAAAGCGTTTCATCCCAATGCCACGCAGTTTACCCTGCACATGGGTGAGCAGTTATTTGGTTTCTGGCGGCAAAGCGTAAACCGCAGTCAAAGCATCTTCTGTATATACAATATCAGCGATGTCACTCAGTCACTATTGCTAAAAGATCTAAATCTCATCTTGACGGATCACTGGAAAGACCTGATCAGCGGAAAGAATTTTGATGATGAAGATGAACTTTTAGAAATACAGCCCTACCAGGTACTATGGATTAGTAATATCTAAGCATTATCGTAGGGTGCGCCGTGAATCCGTTATTGATCCTATCAATAAAAAAATTAAGAAATTATTCACCACAGAGGCACAGAGTACACAGAGAAAAATACTTGATTGTTAATTGCGCCGCAGGCGCTTTTAACAAAATAAAACTCTGTGCTCTCTGTGCCTCTGTGGTGAAATATTTTTTTCGCTTGTTTTTATTTCGGTGCGCACGGCGCACCGATGATTAACAAATCCAGTTAAAAATAGACCCTTATAGCTAATTCTGCTAGTATCTCGGACATTCTTTATCACCCTAATAGCTTTATTATCAATGCCTTATATTCGTAACCCACTAAACATATCCACCATTTTCTTACTCGCTATCATTCAGCTGTATTCATCCACAACAATAGCTGCAACTGCAACCTCGCCTGAAACGCCTTTGCAAATTTACGATATTGCAGTTAAAAATGATCCATCTCTGAGTATAGCGCATGCACTTTTCCGGGCAAAAGAAGAAAATAAATCACTGTCAAAAGGTGGTCTGTATCCTGAAATAGACTTAAGCACAGAAATAGCACGTAATCGGGAAGATGTTGATACCACTGGTGTCGGTTCTTCTGGAGTCACTTATTTTGACAGTCACAGAATACAGCTCGAACTCAAACAGTCGTTATACAGTAAAGATAAGTTCTCAAAAATTGATATTGCTAATGCTGAATTTCTGGTTGCTGAAATCGAGCACAAAATGGCGCATCAGGCAGTTATTATGAGCGTTGCAACAACCTATTTTGAAGTATTATCTGCGCAGGACAATCTCGACTTTACCAACGCTGAGAAACAGGCGATCACAGAACAGCTGGCGATTATCAAACAAAGATACAAACTCGGCAAAAGCACAAAAACTGATTTACTCGAAGTTCAGGCTTCATATGACTTATCCTTTGCTGAGGTTATACTCGCTCAGGATGATTACAAAGATGCACTTGAAGGTTTAACACAGCTAACAGGCATGGCACATTCTCAAATAGCCAAACTTTCACCTTCTTTTGTCCCCGCACAATTAGAACCCGCTGAGCTGAAACACTGGGTTGAAACCGCCAGCACAAATAATTCACAACTACAGGCAGAGCAATTTACTATTTTGACGCACAAACACGAAATAGAGCAGCAAAAATCGGGACATTATCCAACACTCGATTTAGTCGCAACATACCGTAATGCAGAAACGGGCGGACGATTTGGCGATAGCAATACAGATGACAAATCAATCGGACTGGAACTGGATATACCTATTTACAACGGTGGACAAATTAGCTCACGCGTTCGTTCTGCCCATCTGAAACTGGAAGAATCCAGATATCGTCTACAGCAAACACAGCGTAAGGTAGTACGACAAACACGAAAAGCATTTCGCGCCATTACAAATTCACTAAACCGTGTCAATGCACTCAAACAAGCAGTTGTCTCAACGAAAGCGGCCCTGACAGCAATCACCAAAGGCTATAAAGCGGGCGCTCGAACCACTGCAGATGTACTCGACGCGCAACGTGAGTTATATAAAACAAAACGGGACTATTCTGCAGATAGATATAATTATGCTTTAAACTATTTGCAGTTAAAAAATATTAGCGGCCAGCTGAATAAAGATGACTTAGTCACCATCAACCAATGGTTTAAATAGAATACCGTCATGCCGGCATGCTTCTAGCCGGTATCCATTGTTCATATTGGCATTAATCCAAATAACCCATACTCACCTGTTAAATGGATGCTGGCCTCGACCATAGCTCCTCGACAATAGCTCGACTTGGTCTCCTCGATAACGGCTCCTCGGCAATTGCTCCTCGACAATTGCTCCTCGGCAACTGCTCCTGCGTTGCCCTAATAAGTTACATCCGTGTAACGATGCATTGTTCTCGGTCTCTGTTCCCGACTCGACTCTACCGATTCCATCCATGCAATCGTACTACCGTCCATCCATGGACATATGCATTGCTATTCGCTTAAGTGTCATCTTGAACAATAGTGAAAGATCTTAATGGCCTAAATATTATACAGGTGGCAAGATCCTTCACTATCGTTCAGGATGACAAAAGAATGTTTTGATTTCGGGCGCACAGCGCACCCTACGGCTTAGCGCGATCATCCTTCACCGTCGTTCAGGATGACAAAATAGGATGTTTTAATTTCGGTGCGCATGGCGCACCCTACATAACTTTTCGCTTGTGCGGAATCTTGATTTAATTTAACCAGTTATCATTCTTGCGCCGCACTATTCTCATTTTGCTCTATCTCTATTGTGCGCTCATATTGCGCAGGGAAAAGTAAACTTATAACTTCAGCCACATGGATGGGTTTACTCAGTATATAACCCTGTAACTGATCGACATTCAAACTCTTTATGTATTCAAGCTGCTCTTCTGTTTCCACACCTTCTGATACGACCTTCACACTGGTCTCGTGCGCCATGCGGACAATGGCTGCATACATGATACTTGAACGTGTATTATCCATCGCTTCCAGCAGGAATGATCGATCCAGTTTAAGCCAGTCAATCTCCATACGTCCAAAGTAACTTAAAGATGAATAACCCGTACCAAAGTCATCCAAAGTAACGGTAATGCCAAGATAACGTAAATCCTCAATTATGTGGTACGCAGTTTCCGGCGATTCCATGATCGTACTTTCTGTCAATTCTATTTCTAAATGCGCAGCGTCTAACTGTGCCTCTTTCAGCGCCTGTATAATATTCTTTTTAAAGTTTTCATCAGTAAATTCTTGAGCTGACACATTGACTGCAACACGGATATTATGCGCCCCCATATCTACCCATTGTTTTGCCTGGACACATGCAGCATACAAACACCATCGTCCCATTTCTAAGATTAAGCCTGTTTTTTCAGCCACAGGTATAAACACATCTGGAAAGATCATACCTTTAACCGGGTGATTCCAGCGTACCAACGCTTCCAAACAATTAATAGCACCTGTACCTATATTCATCTTGGGCTGATACATTAATTCAAGCTGGTCTAGCTCAATCGCATTATGCAACTCGACTTCTATTTGCAATTGATCAATAATTTTACGATTGTAGTCCAGTGAATACAGCTGGAAATTGTTTCTACCCGTTAATCTTTTTGCCTGCTCCTGAGCGCGACGTGCGTTTGTAATCAGATCCTCAGCTGTGTTGCCATCTTGTGGAAAGACTGACATGCCAATACTTGTTGAAACGTATATTTCGTTGCCTGAGACCTCTATTTTTCCAGAAAACTTACTTTGAATTCGTTTGATGATATGAGTAAGGGATTCAACATCATGAAGACCGGTCAATAACAATGCAAACTCATCATTATGCAGTCGTGAAAAAGAGGGTCCGGCCTGCCCTTCCGACATCATTGATGCAACGGTATCTGAGCGACGTAATATATCTTTTAATCTATGACCGACTGCTCTGAGGAATTCATTACCAACGACTTTACCCATAGTGGCATTAACACGACTAAACATATCAATATCTAACACCACCACTGACATGAGCTTATCTGTCCGTTTTGAAAACTCCATGGCCTGGCTTATTCTATCATCAAGAATGACTCTGCTTGGTAGCTTGGTTATTGGGTCAACATACTTACTGCTTTCTTTCTCATCTGGACTGTCATTAACTTGTAAGCTTTGCATTTCAATTTCCATCTCTTTAACACGCTGCTGCAATAAGGCAACATTGGTCTCATCTTGAGATTGAACGATATTGTCCGAAGTTGGCAATCTGTCGCTAAGATTAATTACCTTAGCATCGTTGACACTGTCAGCCGCCTCCTCTTGTTTCCAGCTAACAACCCTGTTCCTGCCACTTTCTTTAGCAACGTAGAGCGCCTGATCTGCAAATTCAAGTAATTCAGCACAACTACTGTTAGCATCATTGTTACATGACACACCAAAACTTGCAGTGACGACGACATCTTTAGCACAGAACCCTTTACTGTTTTTTTGTATGATTTGACGCAAATTTTCGGCAATAGTTATTGCTAAAGTATCATCTGTATTTGGCAAAGTTATACAAAATTCCTCTCCACCATAACGCCCAACAATAGCGCCTTCTACACCACAGTAATTATTAAACACGTCTGAGACCAGCCGTATAGCCTCATCACCTACAGAGTGACCAAAACGGTCATTAAAAGATTTAAAATGATCGATATCCGCCATAATAACGGAAACAGGTGCACCACTTTCCTCTGCGCCTTCTAATGCTTTTTCAGATAAATCAAAATATGCACGTCTGTTATAACAGCCTGTCAAAGGATCACGCGTCGCCAATATTTGCAGCTGGTTATTTTTTTGACTTATCTCCGCCTCATTATCTTTGAGTGTCGTTACGGCATTTTCGAGCTTCACATTAGTCTCTTCAACTTCTGTTATGTCATCTAAAGTTACAAGTGCACCTCGAATTTTACCTTTTTCGTCTTGAATTGGAGCACAATTGGTAGAGAGTGTGCGTACACCTGTACCTTTTATCGCTAAATTCAATGCAATACCCATTTGTTTCACACCATCTCGTACTGCATATTTCCAGGGCATAGAATCGTTTTCTTTCTGCAACTTTTTGTTTACGTGCTTCCATTTCAAGCTAGACACCTTAACGCCTAACAATTCATCAGAATCTTGATTAATTTTGCTGGCAAACGAATTATTGGCCATAATTATTCGTTCTTTATCATCCAGAATCATGACACCTTCGGCAAGAGTGTTAAAAGCCGTGCGTACGCGGTCCGGCATGACTGCTTTGGGGTTAAGGACTGTTAGCGATTTTCTTAGAATAAACATGAACCCAAAAAAACACGACAGCGTCAAAAATAACAGTAAACCTAAAATAGAATTGGTAAAACCTGGAATTATGCTGGACGAATATAAGGATTCAAATTCAACGTTAACAGCACCCCATTTCTCCGCGCCCGCATAAATTGGGACAATAACCATGTTTTGCTGTGACTTGTTATTTTGACTGGCGCTATCAAATTCAACAAACTTACCGTACTCTGCAATAACACTGCCATCCAGCTTACTCATAGAAGCCGCAATGACATCATCATTTCGACTGACAAATAGTTCTAATGATGTTCTGGCAACCTCAAAATCTGAACGTGAGGCAGCGTAAGACATTTGAACTGCCAGCACTTCACATGATTTCTTGCGCGCATCCATCATTATTAGATCTTGTTTGGGTAAAATACCAAACAAGTCAGCAATCAATATCACGCTTAGCGTGAACATCACCAAACCAAAACTAATACGCACCGCTGGGCTTATCTTAAACATGCTATTACTTTCCAACCTCTGCTCTATCAAACAAATTATCCAATTTTGAATACTTATCTATTTCCGCTTTAAGCTTTTTAATATCTAATACTTCCAACTCATCGTCCTTATTATCTTCAGCATTATTTTCATCTTCATCATCACGATAAGCCAATAGTGTCAACGGATCGTAACCTTTCCATAATGGTATAGTAGAAATCATGCTTGCCATCATAGCGCCACTGCGTAATACCCATGCAACCACGCCGGTTGTTAGCACCATACCTGAGCTTGAAACAGCCGCTGATGTAAACTCAACAGCATTCATGTTCTCGCCCATTCCATCCTTCATGTGATCAATCGCTGTTAATAATGCGCGCATGGATTTAATCTGAATATCAGCGACTGTGCGTATATTGTTGTCGGCATAGTCTTTATTTTCTACCGGCACATAGTAATCTTCCATAGATTCATTACTTGCTATGTCCTGAGGCAGAGGCACAGTAGATAATTGCAGCGGTTGCTGAGGTATACTATTATCAGTAATCGAATTTATAGCGGTATAAGTGATTTCATCAGGCACGCCTGATACCTGATTGGTGGTTACACCAGGAGTGGTTGAGTCAACTACAGGTGTAACAATATCAACAGGATCAGTTTGCTCATCAGGTGGTTCTAGCGGTATGCTCAACTGAACCACAATATTAAATTGATTATTAGTCAATGCACTACTGCCATCCGTTACAGTGAACATGAACTGGTCATTTACCGTAGTGCTTGCACCCATTTGGTAACTAATACGATTACTAGCCAAATCATCTTCAGTAAATGTATCATTGAGCTGCATTGCAACACCACTCAGCATCAGCACTCCACTGTCTGGCAGTGCTGTAATAATGTACTGAACTTCAGTTGCGGTATTATCGACATCAGATGTACTCAACTGTCCATTATTGATAATCATTTCTGATGAATCCGTTAGCAGAGCGCCATCATTTACAGCCAGGGCAGGCGTATCATTCACGGGCGACACAGTCACGGTAAATAAAGTATCGACACTGGCGCCCGCTAAATCAGTCGCACGAATGGAGATTTGCGTTGAACCATTCATATTGGCGGCATAATCCAGTGTTAGCTCACCAGTAGCCGCATTAATGCTAGCACTGGTAAACAATCCAATATTGGTATTACCAACAACGCTGTAAGTTAATTCAGAATCTGGATTATCCACATCATTAAATACTGCATTTAGATTTACTGTTGTATTTGCTGCGTCCTCATTAACCGTTACATCAATAATACCTATTGTTGTAGGGGCTTCATTTGTCGGTATAACGCTGATAGTAACAGTAGCCATATTAGATATCGCGCCACCAATATCAGATATGGTGTAACTAAAGCTGTCACTTAAGGTTTCACTACCATCATGCGTATAAGTTACCGTACCATCAGCATTTACAACAATGGCTCCATTTACAGGTGCAGCAGTAATGCCTATACTGTTAAGGTCAATAACATTATCTGCATCCGTGTCATTAGCTGCCAGATCAATGATAACTACGCCACCTTCATTAAGGCTAGTCACGTCATTATTTGCAACAGGATTATCATTTAATGCGTTAATACTGATATTTACCATTGCAGTATTTGAAATAGCACCATTAATATCGGCGATGGTGTAACTAAAACTATCACTTAACGTTTCACTGCCATTATGCGTATAGCTAACCGTGCCATCGCCATTAATAATCAAACTTCCATTAGCTGGCGCGCTTACAATGCTGATACTGTTTAAATCGAGACTGCCATCTATATCAAAATCATTTGCAGCCAGATCAAATATTGCTGTACCGCCCTCGTTTACTGCTGCAGGCGTATCGTTTAGTGCCGTAGGTGCATCGTTAACACCACCGATTGTAATAATGACATCGTGTGTTGTGCCATCTAATGATGTCACACTGATCGTGTCTGTTAATGTGTCAGATGCTGCAAGACTTTGAATGACAGCCTGGGTATTGTCAGCCGCATAAGTCCAGTTACCCGCAGCATTAATCGTTAAATTGCCATACAGCCCTGAAAGCGTACCTGCTGTAAAACTCGCCTCACCTGCATCGATATCCGTAATCGTTAATACACCTGAAGTCTCCAGTAAATTATCAGCATCTGGATCAACATCTTCAGTCACATTACCTGTATCAGCTCCACTAATAATCGCCGGGTCATTCACATTGGCGATTGGGCCTACGCCTGCACTACTTACACTTTCTAAAGTGCTGTTACCGTCGGTGTAACTGGCAACAACCGTAATGGTGGCACCGACATCCGCGTCGGTTAATGTGTAGGTTGAAGTTGTTGCGCCAGCGATATCAGAACCGCCACGTTGCCATTGATAAGTAATGGTGCCTAAACCATCTGCATCGGCTAACGTATTTGAGGCGGTTAATATTTGATCTTCAGTAGCAACGCCTGCAATGTTCACTGCGCCAGTCGGTACATCGTTAATGTTAGCGATTGGGCCTACGCCCGCACTACTTACAGACTCGTTTGTACTGTTGCCATCGGTGTAACTGGCAACGACTGTTATCGTAGTACCAACATCGGCATCGGTTAATGCATACGTTGTATTTGTTGCACCGGCAATGTCTGAACCACCGCGTTGCCACTGATAAGTAATAGCACCTAAACCATCGGCATCAGCCAAAGTATTTGATGCAGTTAGAATTTGGTCTTCTGTTGGTGTTCCTGCAATACTGACTGTTCCAGTCGGTGCATCGTTCACATTAGCAATCGGACCAACGCCTGCACTGGAGACAGATTCAACTGTACTATTACCATCGGTGTAACTGGCCACCACGGTAATCGTTGTGCCAACATCTGCATCGGTTAATGTATAGGTACCGGCAGTTGCTCCAGCAATGTCTGAACCACCGCGTTGCCATTGGTAAGTAATGGTACCTAAACCATCGGCATCGGCCAGGGTGTTACTTGCTGTTAGAACTTGATCTTCTGTTGGTGTACCCGCAATGCTTACTGTGCCAGTCGGTGTATCATTGATGTTAGCAATCGGGCCAACACCTGCACTGCTTACAGACTCGTTTGTACTGTTTCCATCGGTGTAACTGGCGACAACCGTAATGGTTGCGCCAACATCGGCATCCGTTAATGTATAGGTTGAAGCTGTTGCACCCGCGATATCAGAACCACCGCGTTGCCATTGGTAACTCACCGTACCCATGCCATCAGCATCAGCTAAAGTGTTACTTGCTGTTAATATTTGATCTTCAGTTGGTGTTCCTGCAATGCTTACAGTTCCTGTAGGCACATCATTGATGTTGGCGATTGGGCCAACGCCTGCGCTGCTTACTGACTCATTCGTACTATTACCATCGGTATAACTAGCCACCACGGTAATCGTTGTGCCAACATCTGCATCGGTTAATGTATAGGTACCGGCAGTTGCACCGGCAATATCAGAACCACCGCGTTGCCATTGGTAACTCACCGTACCCATGCCATCAGCATCAGCTAAAGTGTTACTTGCTGTTAATATTTGATCTTCAGTTGGTGTTCCTGCAATGCTTACAGTTCCTGTAGGCACATCATTGATGTTGGCGATTGGGCCTACGCCTGCACTAGATACAGATTCATTCGTGCTATTACCATCGGTGTAACTGGCAACAACCGTGATCGTTGTGCCGACATCGGCATCGGTTAATGTGTATGTTGTATTTGTTGCACCGGCAATGTTTGAACCACCGCGTTGCCACTGATAACTTACAGTGCCCATGCCATCATCATCAGATAATGTGTTACTTGCTGTTAGTATTTGATCTTCTGTTGCAACACCCGCGATGCTCACAGTACCTGTTGGCACATCGTTAACATTCGCAATCGGGCCAACACCAGTGCTGCTTACACTTTCTAAAGTGCTGTTGCCATCGGTGTAACTAGCCACCACGGTAATCGTTGTGCCAACATCTGCATCGGTTAATGTATAGGTACCGGCAGTTGCACCAGCAATATCAGAACCACCACGTTGCCATTGATAAGTGATCGCACCTAAACCATCAGCGTCTGCCAGGGTGTTGCTTGCGGTTAAAATTTGGTCTTCGGTTGGTGTTCCTGCAATGCTCACTGTACCGGTTGGTGCATCGTTAACATTAGCAATCGGACCTACGCCAGCACTGCTTACAGACTCATTGGTACTGTTACCGTCGGTATAGCTCGCAACAACTGTTATCGTAGTACCAACATCCGCATCGGTTAATGTATAGGTTGAAGTTGTTGCACCGGAAATGTCTGAACCACCGCGTTGCCATTGATAAGTGATAGCACCTAAACCATCGGCATCCGCTAAAGTGTTACTTGCTGTTAGTATTTGATCTTCTGTTGGTGTGCCTGCAATGTTGACAGTTCCTGTTGGTGCATCATTGATGTTCGCGATTGGGCCTACGCCTGCACTGTTTACAGACTCATTGGCACTGTTACCGTCGGTGTAACTGGCGACCACGGTAATCGTTGCGCCAACATCTGCATCCGTTAATGTGTACGTTGTATTTGTTGCACCCGCGATATCAGAACCACCGCGTTGCCATTGATAAGTGATAGTGCCTAAACCGTCGGCATCTGCCAGGGTGTTACTTGCTGTTAGGATTTGATCTTCTGTTGGTGTACCCGCAATGCTTACTGTGCCAGTCGGTGCATCATTGATGTTAGCGATTGGTCCTACGCCTGCGCTTGAGACAGATTCATTGGTACTATTGCCGTCTGTGTAACTGGCGACCACTGTTATAGTAGTGCCAACATCCGCATCGGTTAAGGTATAAGTTGTATTAGTTGCGCCGGCAATGTTTGAACCACCGCGCTGCCATTGATAAGTAATCGCACCTAAACCATCTGCATCTGCCAGGGTGTTGCTTGCAGTTAGGATTTGATCTTCTGTTGCAACACCGGCAATGCTCACTGAGCCAGTGGGTACATCGTTGATGTTCGCGATGGGACCTACGCCTGCACTACTGACTGATTCGTTTGTACTATTACCATCGGTGTAACTGGCCACTACGGTAATCGTTGCACCAACATCTGCATCGTTTAATGTATAAGTTGTATTAGTTGCACCGGCAATGTTTGAACCACCGCGTTGCCATTGATAAGTAATCACACCTAAACCATCGGCATCTGCCAGGGTGTTACTTGCTGTCAAAATTTGATCTTCTGTTGCAACACCGGCAATGCTCACTGCGCCAGTGGGTGCATCATTGATGTTAGCGATTGGTCCTACGCCTGCACTACTTACAGATTCATTCGTACTATTACCGTCAGTGTAACTGGCAACCACGGTAATCGTTGCACCAACATCGGCGTCAGTTAATGTGTACGTTGAAGCTGTTGCACCGGCAATGTTTGAACCACCGCGTTGCCATTGATAAGTGATAGCACCTAAACCATCGGCGTCTGCCAGGGTGTTACTTACTGTTAGGATTTGATCTTCTGTTGCAACACCGGCAATACTCACTGCTCCAGTGGGTGCATCATTGATGTTAGCGATTGGTCCTACGCCTGCACTACTTACAGATTCATTCGTACTATTACCATCGGTGTAACTGGCAACCACGGTAATCGTTGCACCCACATCGGCGTCGGTTAATGTGTACGTTGAAGCTGTTGCACCAGTAATGTCTGATCCACCACGTTGCCATTGGTAAGTAATGGCACCTAAACCATCGGCGTCTGCCAAGGTATTTGAAGCTGTTAATATCTGATCTTCGGTTGGTGTTCCTGCAATGCTTACTGTGCCAGTCGGTGCATCATTGATGTTAGCGATTGGTCCTACACCAGCACTTGAAACAGATTCATTGGTACTGTTTCCATCCGTGTAACTTGCGACCACGGTAATGGTTGCGCCGACATCGGCGTCAGTTAATGTGTATGTACTTGCAGTTGCACCGACAATGTCAGAACCACCACGTTGCCACTGATAACTCACTGCGCCCATGCCATCAACATCTGCTAAAGTATTTGAGGCAGTTAATATTTGGTCTTCAGTAGGTGTACCAGCGATGCTAACAACACCGGTTGGTGTATTATTTACATTAGTGACCGCAGCAGTTGCAGCACTGCTAACATTTTCTGCTGTACTTTGATCATCGGTATAACTTGCAATAACCGATATAACTGCACCAACGTCGGCTGGCGCCGTGGTATAAGTGTTACCGGTTTCACCAACTATGTCTATGCCATCACGTTGCCACTGATAAGTGATCGCTCCACTGAGTCCATCAGCATCCGCCAGGCTATTACTCGCCGTTAATGTATCGCCTTCAGCTGGTGTGGTGTTATCAATTAATACGCTGCCGCTTGGAATGTCGTTGATGTTGGCGATTGGGCCAACACCAGCACTGCTTACTGATTCGTTTGTGCTGCTGCCATCGGTGTAACTTGCAACCACGGTAATCGTTGCACCAACATCGGCGTCAGTTAATGTGTACGTTGTATTTGTTGAACCCGCGATATCAGATCCACCACGTTGCCACTGATAAGTGATCGTACCTAAACCATCTGCATCAGCTAATGTGTTACTTACCGTTAATATTTGATCTTCTGTGGCAACACCTGCAATACTCACAGTTCCTGTTGGCACATCATTGATGTTCGCGATTGGGCCTACGCCTGCACTGTTTACAGACTCATTGGCACTGTTACCGTCGGTGTAACTGGCGACCACGGTAATCGTTGCGCCAACATCTGCATCCGTTAATGTGTACGTTGTATTTGTTGCACCCGCGATATCAGAACCACCGCGTTGCCATTGATAAGTGATAGTGCCTAAACCGTCGGCATCTGCCAGGGTGTTACTTGCTGTTAGGATTTGATCTTCTGTTGGTGTACCCGCAATGCTTACTGTGCCAGTCGGTGTATCATTGATGTTAGCAATCGGGCCAACACCTGCGCTACTCTCACTTTCTAAAGTACTGTTACCATCGGTGTAACTGGCAACCACTGTTATCGTAGTACCAACATCCGCGTCGGCTAATGTATAGGTACCTGCGGTTGCACCGGCAATATCAGATCCACCGCGCTGCCATTGGTAACTTACAGTGCCCATACCGTCTGCATCGGCTAACGTATTTGAAGCGGTTAATATTTGGTCTTCAGTTGCAACACCCGCGATGTTGACTGCACCAGTAGGCGCATCATTGATGTTAGCGATTGGGCCTACACCTGCACTGTTTACAGACTCATTGGTACTGTTACCGTCGGTGTAACTGGCGACCACGGTAATCGTTGCGCCAACATCCGCATCCGTTAATGTGTAAGTACCGGCTGTTGCACCAGCAATGTCTGAGCCACCGCGTTGCCATTGGTAAGTAATAGCACCTAAACCATCAGCATCGGCCAGGGTATTACTTGCTGTTAGAACTTGATCTTCTGTTGGTGTTCCTGCAATACTGACTGTTCCAGTCGGTGCATCGTTAATATTCGCAACCGGACCTACGCCTGCGCTACTCATACTTTCCGCAGTACTGTTGCCATCGGTGTAACTGGCGACTACCGTAATTGTTGCGCCAACATCGGCGTCACTTAATGTATAGGTTGAAGCTGTTGCACCGGCAATGTCTGATCCACCACGTTGCCACTGATAACTTACAGTGCCCATGCCGTCTGCATCGGCTAAGGTATTTGAGGCGGTTAATATTTGGTCTTCAGTTGCAACACCCGCGATGTTGACTGCACCTGTAGGCACATCATTGATGTTAGCGATTGGGCCTACGCCTGCACTGTTTACAGACTCATTGGCACTGTTACCGTCGGTGTAACTGGCGACCACGGTAATGGTTGCGCCAACATCTGCATCCGTTAATGTGTACGTTGTATTTGTTGCACCCGCGATATCAGAACCACCGCGTTGCCATTGATAAGTGATAGTGCCTAAACCGTCGGCATCTGCCAGGGTGTTACTTGCTGTTAGGATTTGATCTTCTGTTGCAACACCGGCAATGCTCACAGCGCCAGTGGGTGCATCATTGATGTTAGCGATTGGACCAACGCCTGCACTACTTACAGACTCATTGGTACTGTTGCCATCGGTATAGCTCGCAACCACTGTAATCGTTGCGCCGACATCCGCGTCAGTTAATGTATAAGTACCGGCGGTTGCACCAGCAATATCTGAACCACCGCTTTGCCACTGATAACTTACAGTGCCCATGCCATCATCATCAGATAATGTGTTACTTGCAGTTAATATTTGATCTTCTGTTGCAACACCCGCGATGCTCACAGTACCTGTTGGCACATCGTTAACATTCGCAATCGGGCCAACACTAGTGCTGCTTACACTTTCTAAAGTGCTGTTGCCATCGGTGTAACTGGCGACTACCGTAATTGTTGTGCCAACATCTGCATCGGTTAATGTATAGGTACCGGCAGTTGCACCAGCAATATCAGAACCACCGCGTTGCCACTGATAAGTGATAGTGCCTAAACCATCGGCATCCGCTAAAGTGTTACTTGCTGTTAGTATTTGATCTTCTGTTGGTGTGCCTGCAATGTTGACAGTTCCTGTTGGTGCATCATTGATGTTCGCGATTGGGCCTACGCCTGCACTGCTTACAGACTCATTGGCACTGTTGCCATCGGTGTAACTGGCAACAACGGTAATGGTTGCGTCCACATCCGCATCGGTTAAGGTATACGTTGTATTTGTTTCACCGGCTATGTCTGAGCCACCGCGCTGCCATTGATAAGTAATGGCACCTAAACCATCGTCATCAGCTAATGCATTCGATGCCGTTAAGATTTGATCTTCTGTTGGTGTGCCTGCAATGCTCACTGTACCAGTCGGCGCATCGTTGATGTTTGCGATTGGGCCTACACCTGCACTGCTAACACTTTCTAAAGTACTGTTGCCATCGGTATAGCTGGCAACAACTGTTATCGTTGCACCCACATCCGCGTCAGTTAATGTGTACGTTGTATTTGTTGCGCCGGCAATGTCTGAACCACCGCGCTGCCATTGGTAACTCACCGTACCCATGCCGTCTGTATCAGCTAATGTGTTACTAGCTGTTAATATTTGATCTTCTGTTGGTGTGCCTGCAATGCTCACTGTTCCGGTTGGTAAATCGTTCACATTAGCAATAGGACCAACGCCAGCACTAGAAACAGACTCATTCGTGCTATTACCATCAGTGTAACTGGCAACCACCGTAATCGTTGCACCAACATCGGCGTCAGTTAATGTATAGGTTGAAGCTGTTGCACCGGCAATGTTAGAACCACCACGTTGCCATTGGTAAGTGATCGTGCCTAAACCATCATCATCGGCCAGGGTATTACTTGCTGTTAGTATTTGATCTTCTGTTGCAATACCCGCGATGCTCACAGTACCTGTTGGCACATCGTTAACATTCGCAATCGGGCCAACACCAGCGCTACTTGCAGACTCGTTTGTACTGTTGCCATCGGTGTAACTGGCAACCACCGTAATCGTCGTACCAACATCGGCATCGGTTAATGTGTACGTTGTATTTGTTGCACCGGAAATGTTAGAACCACCTCGTTGCCATTGGTAAGTAATGGTACCTAAACCATCATCATCGGCCAGGGTATTACTTGCTGTTAGTATTTGATCTTCGGTTGGTATGCCTGCAATACTCACTGTGCCAGTCGGTGCATCGTTAACATTTGCAATCGGTCCAACACCTGCACTGCTCTCACTTTCTAAAGTACTGTTGCCATCGGTGTAACTGGCAACCACGGTAATCGTTGCGCCAACATCTGCATCGGTTAATGTATAGGTACCGGCGGTTGCACCTGCAATGTCTGAACCACCGCGCTGCCATTGGTAAGTGATCACACCTAAACCATCAGCGTCCGCTAAGGTATTTGAGGCGGTTAATATTTGATCTTCTGAGGCAACACCCGCGATGTTAACTGTACCTGTTGGCGCATCATTTATGTTAGCGATTGGGCCAACACCCGCACTGCTTACAGACTCATTGGTGCTATTACCATCGGTGTAACTGGCAACCACCGTAATCGTTGCGCCAACATCGGCGTCGGTTAATGTATAGGTTGAAGCTGTTGCACCGGCAATGTTAGAACCACCACGTTGCCACTGGTAAGTGATCGCACCTAAACCATCAGCGTCCGCTAAGGTATTTGAGGCGGTTAATATTTGGTTTTCAGTTGCAACACCCGCGATGTTGACTGCACCTGTAGGCACATCATTGATGTTGGCGATTGGGCCTACGCCTGCACTGCTTACTGATTCAATTGTACTGTTACCGTCGGTGTAACTGGCCACCACGGTAATCGTTGTGCCAACATCTGCATCGGTTAATGTATAGGTACCGGCAGTTGCTCCAGCAATGTCTGAACCACCGCGCTGCCATTGATAACTTACTGTGCCCATGCCATCGGCATCGGCTAATGTATTTGAAGCTGTTAATATTTGATCTTCTGTGGCAACGCCTGCAATGCTCACAGTTCCTGTTGGTGCATCGTTAACATTTGCAATCGGGCCAACACCTGCACTGCTTACAGACTCATTGGTACTGTTACCGTCGGTATAGCTCGCAACAACTGTTATCGTAGTACCAACATCGGCGTCGGTTAATGTGTACGTTGTATTTGTTGCACCGGCAATGTTTGAACCACCGCGTTGCCACTGATAACTTACAGTGCCCATGCCATCAGCATCAGATAATGTGTTACTTGCAGTTAATATTTGATCTTCTGTTGCAACACCCGCGATACTCACTGCGCCAGTTGGTGCATCATTGATGTTGGCGATTGGGCCAACACCAGCACTGCTGACACTTTCTGCAGTGCCTTCACCATCGGTGTAACTGGCAACAACAGTAATCGTTGCGCCAACATCCGCATCCGTTAATGTGTACGTTGTATTTGTTGCACCGGCGATATCTGAACCACCGCGCTGCCACTGGTAACTTACTGCACCTAGGCCGTCGGCATCCGCTAACGTGTTACTCGCGGTCAGGATTTGGTCTTCGGTGGCAACGCCTGCAATACTTACTGTTCCCGTAGGCGCATCGTTAACATTAGTAACCGTAACACTAAATACCTGGCCAGATAATGCCGTTGCGCCATCCTCACCACCATCGGCGATTGAGAATGTGAAACTGTCACTGAGATTCTGTGATCCATCATGATCATATGTAATAAGGCCAGCATCAATATCAGCCTGGGTAAAAGTATCATTATTATTGAGTGCAACACCGCTGAGATACATGGATCCGTTAGCCGGAATGGTTGTGACAGTATATGTCACGCCACTGCCGCTATCATCCGGGTCTCCCTCGTTCAACATCGCTGTGGTTATGACGGTGCCGGTAGATCCCTCAGCAACAGTCATGCCTATATTGGTCGCAATCGTTGGAGAGTCATTGACCACGAACGTATTAATAGTCTTGTTCTCGATGTTACTGGTGCCGCCGTCACCATCGGTCACAATAAAACGTATAGTGCGTGGTGTGGTAGTCAGGTTATCCCCGACATTCTCATAAGTGATGTTGCGCATTACCGCCTGTACCACGGCGGGCGATGAGCTGGAATTAAATTTAATAACCAGCGGGTTGCTGCCGGTTCCACCGGTGAAGGTACCAATGGTGACATTAGAATAAGTGACAACGTTGCCAGTCACACCAACCTGGCCCGCGCCAGTGCCTTCGTTATTGATCGCCAGGCGATCATCCGCCATGCCACCAGAACTGAAGTCCGCACGCAGAATACCTGTACCGAAATCAAAGCTATCAGGATCGACCACGGTCGCACCGGCATCAATGATGACAGCGGGATCGTTTTCCGTGTAGTTAATCGAACTGCCCGGGAAGGAAATATCCGGGTCCTCGTTGCCGCTGCCGAACTTGATATCGAGGCTGATAGCGGTGATTTCCTCGCTTGCGGTATCGAGATTGAGGTCTGCGCCCTCGATCAGGAGATAGGCATTGGCCGTCGTTGTGCTCGTCACCCCCATGGTCGTGGTAGTGACATCCAGGTAGAACACGTCGTTGGAGGTGACCGACAGGTTGTTGTTGCCAACGCCGGCATCATTACCGTCCAGGGTCACCAGGATGTTGCCGGCGGTCAGGCTGGTATCGCCGAGAGTGACGTCGGCCTCGATCAGATCGATACCGGAGACCTTGGCGCTGGCACTGGTCATGTTAATGTCATTGCCCGCGATCAGTGTCGTGGTCACACCCGTTGTTGTACCCGCACCGACACCATCCGCGGTGTAGTGAAAGATGTCACGGCTGTTGCCGGGGTTGTAGAGGAAAGTGCCGGCCTGCAACAGCGTATCCCCCACCATGGTGTCAACCTCGACCAGCGTGATACCCTCGACCTCGTTGGTGGAGAAATTGTCGAGCACCACGCTGAAAGTACCTGTGCTGTAGTCGCCCGGTGTGTCCGCCCGGAACATGAGCAGGTCTTTCTTGTTGGTGGTGATCTCCACCAGGTCGGAGCCGGTGAGCTGTACGCTGTTGGAATTGATCGCGAACAGAATGTCACCGACGAACAGGTCCATGCTGGGCCCACCATTGCCACCGATGGTCGTATTCTTGCTGACCTGGTGAATGCCGTCGATCGCGGGATCGATCGTGCCCGTGTTGAAGTTGCGCAGATCCAGGAAACTGTAGAACGTGCCGTCCGTCGTACCCGGCTCGAAGCTGGCGTTCGGATCACCCAGGGCGAGCACCTCGCCGGCGGCCCAACTATCCAGTCCCGGTGAGTCACTGACGCTGACATCGCCACTGGTGGACATGTACAGTATCACCTGCACCGGCTGAATGATGATGTCCGCTGTCTCGGTCGCGGTACTGTAGGCCATGGTGGTGCCGTTGGTCGATACATCCACATCGGCCGTTGCATTGGCATTGCTGTCCGTCTGGTCCCAGGCGCGATAGCTGAACTGGGCGGCGCCATTGTAGTTGGTTGCCGGTACGAAGCGGATGCGGTTGTTGGCGTCGTCGGTGAGCAGCAAAGCCGAGCTGTCGCTCACCGTCCCGATGGCGAACCAGTTGCTGCCGCCGTCGGTGGAATATTCCCAGGCACCATTACTGTTGTCGGCCCAGGTGATGGCGATGCCTTCAACTGCTGATGCATCCACATCGGTGATAGGGTCGCCACTGGCACTGGCGATGATGCTGGCGACGCTGTCGCCTGAATTATTGGTATCACCCTCATCGATCTGAGTGAGTGTTGGCGTGCCGATTGTATCAAGTACCGGCGCATCGTTGACTGCATTGATTATTGTCGCGATCGTAGTAGTAGTAACCGCAAGTGGAGTTCCATTACCATTACTACTGGCATCAATATTATTACGAGTAGCACCATCTGTGTAGTCTCCAAAATACATGTTATCCAGCGCGCGCACTTCAAGTGTACCTGGATTACCATTGAAGTCAGTTGCTGGCAGGAATCTGATCAGCGATGATGTTTCCAATACAAGTGCAGTGGCATCATCAGCAACGGCACTAATATCGTACCAGGTAGTGCCGCTATCGGTTGAGTATTGCCATAAACCCTCAGCAGCGAGTTCAGGATTACCAACAACTGCGATACCATTAAAAGTGCCATTCAGATCGGTGAATTTACCCGTAAAGATGGAGGCGATAGTCTGGCCTGCCGGATTAGTATCGTCTTCAAACGTACCAGCGAGAGTGCCATTTGCCAGAGTTGGTGCAGAATTCTGTACATACACCTGATGGTTAGGTGTAAATGTTGTGAACCATGGATTGACGACACCGTTACCTGCTGGCACAAAATCATCAATATACGCCCCGGTCGTTCCATCATAACGAATGACACTATCTACACGAGTAACATACAGGTTCCCATCAGGACCGAAAGCAACACCGGTTGGGCCATTAGGCCATCCGGCACCCTGTGTTCCAGGCGTTGCAAAGATATCGATGTAGGCGCCGGTAGTTCCGTTGAAACGCAGAATCTCACCACTAAGCCTGGAAACATAAAGATTGCCATCAGGACCGAAGGCGAACTGTTCTGTTCTCGTGCTGGCAGCAGGCATTCCAGTAGTAAATACCGCATCATCGGTCCATACCATATCTGTGATGTCATGCTGGTATATTCTACCGGGCGATACATAATCGCCTATATATAACTTGCCATCTGGACCGAAAGTCATTTCTTCTGGTGTATAGGAAATGGTCCAGCTATTAATTGCGGTAGCTGGATTCGAAACGTCATAACTCTTGATTATTTTTGTATCACTGACGACGTAAAGATTTCCATCTGGCCCAAATGAAATGGCAACTGGTTGACTGGTGGATATTTCAAAACCTGCGTCCTGCAGCCCGGTTCCTGCATTGAAACGCACAACATTATTTGATTGATAACCAGTGACATAGATAAATCCATCAGGACCAACAATAACATCACCAGCCCAGTCAAGATCTGAAGGAGTGGTGGTATTGATAATCTGTATATTCGCAAGATCCGCAGCTCCGGTTAACGGATCGTAACCATAACGAATGACGAAACCGTCTGTACCGGTTGCAGCGCTGGCAACCAACAGTGCTGAATCGAAGAAAACACCATCTTCATCCTGCGCAGATACCGTAACACTATAGGTAAAGCCCGGCTCATCATAAACATGTGTCACTGATGCGGGATTGCCCGCAATAGTTTCAATATCCCCATCACCCCAGTTGATAGTCCAACTTGCAATGGTATCGTCACCTGGATCAATCGCGGATAAATTCAGTGTGTATGCAGCACCTTCCAGCGCGGAACCGGTACCAGTAGCTATTAGTGTAGGAGCAACATTATCAACAGTGATTGTTGTTGATGCACTGTTGCTAACCGTTCCATCGTCAGCCTTGACCGTGATGGTATATACACCATCATCATTTATGCCAAAACTTTGTAACTGTGCCCAGGTCAAGGTCGGTGATACACCGGTAACATCATCAAACACAGTATCGTTATTGATATCCCAAGAATAGGTCAATGTATCGAGGTCGAGGTCAGATGAAGCTGAAGCATCTAAGGTTATACCATCACCTTCCGATATGTTATACGGTCCGCCAGCATTTGCGACTGGTGCATCGTTAACGGCATTGACAGTGATCGCCACGCTACCGTCTCGCTGCGGGGTGGTGCACTCATCACCTCCGCTAGTTCTCCAGCCGTCAAAACACGGTCGTAGATGCGTGCATCGTGGATCATTCCCTCGAAGAAAAAGTTGGTCGGATCGGTGGGAGCTACCCGAATGTAGGTGTCGCATCCACGCCTGGGTGATCGATGTGGCCATTGCAGCGCTCGCGACTTCAACACTCGTGGTAGACATACCCCATATCATTGGTATCGTCGATCACAAACGCAACATAGCGCCTGCAGTCCGTAATCGGGGTACTGAAATCCCGAGTTGCCCAGGAACCGTAGTAATACGATATCCCGTACACCATCAGCCGCGCCCAATCACCTGCTCGTAATACCGCTCGACCGCCCAGTGATATGACCTCACCGGGGTCGGCCTTGGTGAAGTTGATCCAGGCGCTAAGCGTGACGTCAGCCGGTTGCCCGAGAGTCCGGAAATCTGTACGCCATCGTCAACACCGTCAAAACTCAACACGTCCCCTCGAGTGGCATCGTTGACCGGTGTTCGGGCCATTCAAGACGCCGTCGTTTGAACCCACCGCACCGGCATCGTTGCCGAGGTAGGTTAGGTCGTCAAACGAGTACTGAGCGATCAGACCGGTATCGTCGTGGGTCATCATCTCCAGGGAGACAGCACCCGGAAAAATCGGGATCACCCAGAAAGCTCATGCCGTCCAGGGCCGCATTGAGGTCGTTTAGCGTGCCGGTCACGGTCATCGTCGCGTTGCCGTTACTTCCGGCCACGAAAGTAAGGCCGGTCGTGCCTGACAAAGTCAGCGTTCCATCATTTACCGAGAGCGCGACAGACAATTCATCTGTGCCTGCGTCCGCATCGCTGATCGAAATCAGGTTTCCGTTTGCCGCGTTGAAGACCAAAGCTGTGTCTTCGTTAACTGACTGGGGTCCGGGAACAGAGTTAACCGGCACGGCCTTCATCAAAGTTTCATATTGGTCTCCACCGATACGAGGTGTCGCATAACGCGTATTGCCTGGCTGATCTGTCACCGGCGCACCAACAATCGTGACTGGATCAGTCGCCGTCTGCCTGCCAGCAGTGCATGTGCATTGACGGGCCGCCGTTGTCGGCCAATTCGCCGAGCAATCGTCGTGGGACTACCCGATGTACCTGTCGGTCACCGGTGACGGTCAAAGTGGCGCTGCCCTTGGTGCCGTCAGGTTATAACCACCCGAGGTATGTTCCCGGTGAGATCCGGGTCATCGACATCGTTGCTGTCAATATTGCCGGCGACAATGGAATTACTTATATTGGTGGTGGCACCACCGCCGGTCTCGTGGATACCGGCACCCGTGCTGGCGGTGTTTGTGGATTAACCGTGATGTTTGTCAGGTTGGCCAGCTTGGCAATGTACAGACCGCCGCCGCTGCCGCCGGTCGCGGTGTTGCCGCTGATGGTGACGTTGGTCAGATTGAGGGTCAGACCTGCCGCCGGTTGCGTCCAGATACCGCCGGCGTTGGTGTCGCCGGTATTGTTGCTGATGGTCACACCGGTCAGCGTTGCGGTCCGCCGGCGTCGTGGATCCGCCACCGCCTGCGCTGCGCTGTTGCCATCCAGCGTGACATCGGTCAGTGACAGCGTTCCTCCACTGACCTTGATTGCGCCGCCTTGAGTGGTAGAGGTGTTGCCGCTCATCTCGACCGTTAATCAACGTGACATTCGCAGCAGAACCCATTGCAATACCACCACCATTTGCAGCCAAACCATTCTGGATGGTCAGATTAGAGATGGTGACCGTGCCGGAGGTAATACCGAATATTTTGCCAAGTGCGTTACCATCGATGAACGTCTGGTCTACACCTGCACCGGTGATGGTGATATCACTGCTGATCACCAGCTGGCCGTTACTAAGCGTGAAGGTGCCCGCCCCGATGGTAATGGTATCGGTTCCGCCCAGTGCATTGGCTTCTTCTATCGCTGCACGTAACGAGGTGTTGCCCGATGCATCTTCAGCGACGCCATTACCCGGATTGTCATCG
Source organism: uncultured Gammaproteobacteria bacterium (assembly GCA_963768125.1). Lineage (GTDB taxonomy): Bacteria > Pseudomonadota > Gammaproteobacteria > SZUA-229 > SZUA-229. The sequence goes on along the minus strand of CAVYHC010000026.1, from coordinate 74,048 downwards.
ACTGTATCCGCAGTGGTGTCAACAAAGGTAACCAGTACCTCTGACCAGCTACTCTGTATTTCACTCCTGGCAACAGATGATTCGATTTCGCCCTGCTGATATTCCAGCTCCCAGTCACCACCCTAGTGATGCGTGACCCGTATTGTCATCCGATGCGGCTACATCAGCGCCGGTAAGTAGCGCCAGCTGGTTAACAAACTGTTCACCACTTTCACTTTCTGCAAGATTACAGCCATATATCAGTATGTCAGCACTTTCATCCAGTGAACTGCCCCAGTCATTAATACTGTCACTGTATTCATCAAGATTATTCGTATTCAGCCAGGTGTTACCTAATTTGATTGAGCCGTCGTTACCATGCGAAAGAATATGTACCGCATCAACATCGTTGTAAGTTGACAATGTTTCACTGATCTGTTCTATACCGTCACGATCGCTATCAAGTAAAACAACTTCAAAATGAACTGAACCATCGTTTCTGTTATTGAGATCATCGATAAAGACCTGGTAGTCATCGACAGATTCATCGATGAATACGATTTCCAGGTTTTGTTCTTGTGCGATGACGGTTTGCTGTTCTTCTTCTACTTTGGCTGCGGTCGCCTCTTCTTCATTAATCACCGCTTCCTGCTGCACCAGTTCCGTTTCAGCCTGCTGTTCCTGCTGCTGATCTGCTTCGATGCTTATTTTCTCGGCTTCTGCCGCTGCCTGCGCTGCACCGTCCAGCGTACCCTGCCAGTTTTGCTGGACGTCTTCTGAAAATGCAAGGCTGGATTCAATATCACCGGTCTGGTATTCCAGGTCCCAGTCACCACCGAGTATATTGTTGCCGGTTAAATCATCACTGGCAGCAACATCGGCGCCTGTTTGTTTTGCCAGGTCATTAACCAGTGACTGACCATTTTCTGTGCTTGCAAGATTACAGCCATAGAGCAATAAGTCGCCGCTGTTAACAAAGGCCTGTTGCCATTGTTTGATTTCTTCTGAACGCTGATTAAGGTTTTGTTTATCGAGCTGTGTCGCACCCACTTGCAGTTTGCCGCCCTCGCCATGAGAAACGATATGCACCGCATCTAATTGATTGTATCGGGTGAGTGCTTCAGAGATCTGCTCAATGCCATCGCGATGCGCATCAAGCACAACAACCTGGATATCTCTGCCCTGCTGCTGAGCATGGATAATGTCGTTATGTAATTGCTGGAAGTTGGGTGCGCGTGAATCGATGATGACCAGTTCACTGCCGTGGTGTTTTGCCGGTACGACAACAGACGTTTGCTCAGCCTGTTGCTGAACAATCAATGTATCTAACTCGTTATTTCCGAGAACAAGTTCCTGCACTGTCGCAACGCTGGATTCTGTTATAACAGCCAATCCGTCTGCTGATAATAATAACCTGGGTTCTAACTCCTCAAAAACCAGACTGGCGCTGCTGAAACTACTCTTTTTCTTCAATAGAATTTCAGCCCATATTTATATGTTTAACCAGAGCACCACTCTCCGGCTGGATATATAATAATTTGGTACATTTAAATATCGGCAGCTATGTAAAAACTGATGTCTAAAGCTTAGTTTATTATTGATAAATTACCGTGTTTAAAGTGACAAACAGTTGTTTTACATAGATAAACGGAATATTTAGGCATTATTGATAGTTCAATGCCTGCAATAAGCCAGAAGAGCGTCGAAATACAATCAAAAACGCTTAATTTAAGGGTGGTCGGGCGAAGATAAAATAATTTTTTTGCAGGGTGCGCCGTGCGCACAGCACGTCATAAAATTAAAAATATTATTCCGCAAATGCACGCAAATTAACGCAAATAAAAAATAATATTATTTGTGTGACATCCCGAGCGACTGCGAAGAATCTTGCCAGTTGCATAATATAATAGGCTATTAAGATCTTTCACTATCGTTCAAGATGACAAGATAGTGCTGCAGGGTGTGCCGTGCACACCGAGCTATAAAATGAAAAAATATTACTCCGCAAATGCACGCAAATTAACGCTAATAAAAAATAATATTAATTGGTGTCGTCCTGAGCGACTGCGAAGGATCTTGCCAGTTGCATAATATAATAGGCCATTAAGATCTTTCACTATTGTTCAAGACGACAAGATAGTGCTGTAGGGTGCGCCGTGCGCACCTTACGGATTAGCGTGGTCAATCTTTACTATTGTCCAGGTTGTTAGAAACGACTTATTACTTTAAAGTTTTTATTTGCGTTTATTTGCGTGCATTTGCGGAATGATAATTTTTAATCTCCGGTGCGCGCAGCACGCTCTACAGCACTTGCGTGCATTTGCGGAGTAATGGTTTTTGCAGGTTCTGTTATTCAGGTTTTGTTGCGGCGACTTTTGTTGCAGCTGGATTCGTACTGTCTGCATTGCGGCTATCAAGCATAAATTGCACTTTGCACTTCAGGCCACCCGGTATCGCGTAATCTTTGTTATCAAGCTCCAGTCTTACACCAAAGGTACCACTGGCGGCATCAATCACTTTATCAACCACCACGACTTCTGCGACCAGTTCATTATACTCACCAAATTCTGGAAAAATTTTAGCGTGCATGCCTTTAACGATTTTTCCGTAATTTTCAACGGATGAAACCACCTCAATCTTTAACGGATTAAGCTGCGCCAGTTTAATGATGGGTTTATTTGCGACGAACTCACCCGGTGTAAAATAACGTCTGACGACAACACCATCTATCGGGCTTTTGATCTGCCGTAAAGCGAGATTGGTTTTAGCATAAGATAATTCCAGTTCAGCGAGCTTATTATCATTGTCGGACTGTTCTTTTTCGCTTTGTGTTATAGCGTTTGCATCGTACAATTCTTTGGCTCTTCCGTATTCTTTCCGACTTAGTTTCAGGCGCTGCGCACTGGTTTTGACATTCACCTGTTCAATATCTGATTTTAAGGTGGCAATGACCTGCCCTTTTTTAACCTCATCACTTTTATCAACGGACAAGGTTCCGAGCACACCGCTAACCGAACTGCTTAGTTCGACCATTACATTGGGTTCAATCATACAGTCAATAGGGGCTATTTCTTCTGCAACAACAGCGCTATTGATTAACCATAGCAGGCTGGCAATTATAACTTTCACTTGTATTTTATTAAACATCTTTCAATACCTACTCTGATTCACCGGTAAAAGCCAACATAGATTCTCGTTTAACATCAACTTTCATCATGGCTTTTCGAATTTGACGGTGGTAATACTCTATTCTTCTTTGCGATAAATTTATTAATGAACGAGCCAACCTGTAAGGCTGTACTGTTTCACCAAAGGGCAATTGCCGTTTTATTCGATAACGCAGCAGCATTAATAAAATACCGCTGAAATACTTGACCACCGCATCATCTTCAATCGAGCAAATAACCTTATAACTGCCCGGGTCACCCTGCCTTGCACTTCGGCCTGCGAGCTGGCGATCTATTCTTCTTGAATCATTTTTTTCACAACAGATTACATGCAAACCGCCCGCCTGTTCTGCTGTGGCATCCAGTTTAATATCTGTGCCGCGGCCAGCCATATTTGTCGCTACCGTAACGCTGGCAGCCCTGCCTGCGCCTGAAACAATTTCAGCTTCTTCTGCATGGTGTTTGGCATTCAATACCTGATGCTGACATTGTTTAAGTGTTAACAATTCACTGATGTATTCAGAATCCTTAACCGTGCGCACACCAATCAACACCGGCCTGTTTAGTGCCTGCTGAGTTAAAACATCATCAACCACGGCTTGCCACTTCTCTTCATGAGTATAGTAGATAAATGTTTTTTCGTATTTTCGGCGTAAAGGTTTGTGTGTTGGCACCTGGTGCACCGCTAAACCAAAGGTACTCCATAATTCACCCGCCACCTCCGATGCCGTGCCCGTCATGCCAGACAGTTTTAAATACCTTGAGAAAAAACGCTGGTAACTAATTCTTGCTATGGTTTGATTTTGTCCGCTTTGTTCACATTCTTCTTTTTCTTCGATCATTTGATGTAAACCGGCTTCCCATGATCGATCTGGCATTGGACGGCCGGTATTCTCGTCAATGATGTGTATCTCGCCTTCAACAATGATGTACTGTTGGTCTTTTTTATAACAATGCAGCGCTGATAATGCCTGTTCAACCAGTGCTTTTCTTCTGCGCTCGCCCTGCCAGATACCACTCATATTTGCGCTTAGCTCCTGTATATAAGCTTCACCTTTTTCAGTCAGTAAAGCCTGTTTTGCCCGGTCATCAACTGTATAGTAGATAACATTATCCAGCTGCCTTGCCAGCCAGACAGCTTCCCGATGGATTTCTTCTTGCTGGTTATTTTCAGATTTGCATGACAGGATTAATGGTGTTCTGGCTTCATCGATAAACACACTGTCGGCTTCATCGACGACAGCAAAACACAAACCTCTGAGTAATAATTTTTTATTAACCGCTGTTGACTGATACAAAGACGACAGCTTAAAATCCAGATTGCTGCTGTACTGCTTTAACACCATGCGATCGCGCAAATAATCAAACACCAGCTGCTGGCTCGTGCAGTAGGTAATATCGCAACGATAAGCCTGCTGACGATCCGGCTCACTCATGCCATCAATAACACTGGCAACCGTTAAACCTAATCTTTCATAGACCGGTCGCATTAATTGGGCGTCACGTTCAACCAGGTAGTCATTGACCGTCACTACATGTACCGGCATACCGGCCATAGCCGCACAAGCTACCGGCAAGGTTGCGGCTAATGTTTTACCTTCACCCGTTTGCATTTCTGCGACCATGCCCTGCATCATAATCCAGCCACCCAGTAGCTGGCTGTCGTAATGTGACATGTTCATTTCACGCTGCGCGACTTCCTTAATGGTGGCAAAGGCACGACATATCAGCTCATCTGTTAAGCCTTTGCCATGCAACTGACCTTTGACTTCAATAATCCATTTATCCAGTAAAGCATCGCTCATGGGTTGGATGACTTTATGAATTGCGTGCACACGATTAAGCATATCCTGCTGCACCTTATGATGTGGACTGGCAATATCAGCACATAGTTTTTTGCCGCGCCGCACTGTTTTTTCCAGCCAGCTGGATTCGTCCTGTGTTTTTGTTGGATATTGACCGTAATAAACGCCGGGATGTGGTGCCAGCAATAATTCACTGTTTGTCAGGTATTTATTGATTAATGCTTGCAGTTGTGAGGACATTTTTCTTACACCTTACCCAGCTCATCCAGAAACAGCTCTTCAAATGAACGATAAATCTGCAATGCCAGCGATTCATTAGCGTGTTTAATTTTCACGTATACACGCTGACCAATAAGTGACAACTTAAGGTTTTCTGGCACGGTCAGATCAAACTGAAAATATTGATCTTTGGTCTTAACACCATCCGTATCAAATGGGTCGGTCTGAATATTGCCGCCGCCCTGCTGTGCCAATGCCTTACTCGGCAACTTGTATGTTGCCGCCGGAATTTCTCTTGCCACATCGGTGTGATAGGTTTTGTGCATTTGATCGACAAAACGTATTTCAACATCCTCGACATTCTGTCTCACCTGGCCAATGGCATTCTGCGGAACAACGACACGAATACTGACTTCATCATAATTAAGAACATAAGCCACAGGGTCGCCCTGTTTAACGAAATGTCCTTCCATGTCGCTGGAACTCGTCATGATGAATTCACCCTGTGTCGGACTTTTCATTACCAGCTCGGCTATTTGTTCCTGCAAATGCGCTATTCTGCCTTGCATTAGCTGCAACTCATCCTGTGTTATGTCTGCCTGTACGATATCGTCTTTAAGCAGTGTGCTGTGTTTGATTTCAAGCTCGCGGTATTGCGACTTAAGTAATTTAAGCCGGGCATTAATCAGAGGATCATCTGTCGCGATTAATGAATCGCCACTATTAACCTGCTCACCCTGTTTTACCAGCACCGAATCAACAAAACCGTTGGCGGATGCCCTGACAAATGATTTTTCCGGCAGCCATACTACCCCTTCTGTAACGGTGTTATGCGGTACCGGAACGATGAAGATAAAAGCCGTTACCAGGGCAAGCGTTGCAGCAGTAATAATAAGAGCACGCTCGCGTTTTTGCATCAATACCGGGCTGCCAAATAAAAACTTCAGCCACTTTATAATCGGCATAACGAGCTGCATGAATAAGGCCCAAAATGCCAATAACACACCAAAAAAGAAATACTGGTTTGCGACAAACAAAGTGATTGCCACCATGATAAATAATTTATAGACAAATGCAGCAGGCCCATACACCAGGAACCAGGCAGATTCACCGCTTGCCATTACCGGTGACTGCAGACTCTGCACCTTGAATATATATTTTTGAAGCAGGTAGCCAAAATATCGGATAGCGCGCGGGCCCAGGCCAGGAATTTCCGCTGCATCTGACAATACAAAATAACCATCAAACTTTAACAGCGGATTACCATTAAACAGTAATGTTGAAACACCGCCAATCAACATGACATTGAATAAAATATCGCTGACCAGGCCTTGCTGAACATTTAACCAAATTAGCAAAGCGATAGAAGCCAGAACTAACTCAATGACAATACCAGCTGCACTAACGGCCATGCGCTGATATTTTGAACGAAACGATGAGGCCGCAGAACAGTCGACATAGGGCACAGGCATAAGCACTAACAACATTATGCCAAGCTCATGCACTTCACCTCCCCATCGTTTTACCGCAAATCCATGCCCCAGTTCATGCAGCGTTTTTATTACCGGGTAAACCAGCCACATCAAAAACAGGTTATAAGGTGATAACGCATTTTCTGCTGCATAACTACTGAGTAATTCCCAGTTGCGCACTGTCTGCAGAGCAGCATATAAAATAAGGATTAATGCGATGAAACCTGCAACACGGCTAAATAGTGGTGCCACATATGGCATGAATTTATGCAGGAAGGTATCAGGGTCCAGTAGCGGAAAACGCAATGACATGGGATTGCCAAATTTTGTAATCAAACGTTTTTTACGTTCCTGCTTGCGTCGGTCGATCAGCTCCTCAACATCAGGGGTTATATTGCTTATCAGATGATTGGCGAAATGCAATGTGCCGAGCAAACGAATGACTTCGTCCTGAGTCGGTGCGTCATCAGCCAGCTCTTGCTGAAGTATTTCCCAGATGTCATTGACAGTGCGCTGACCATCGATGCAGCGAATAAAGTTGTATGCCGCTTCATTGAAACGATGGTGTTTACCGGTTGTTTCATCGCGCAAGATATACCAGACAGTGCTGCGATAACGATGCTGATGCACGCGCACATGACTGCGCAGTGATAACTTTACATCCGCAAGTCGATACCAGTGCGAACTAAGAAGCTGCTCTGCCATGCTACCACCAGGCCCATAACTTCAATCTTATCCATTCGGCCATTTTATGCGTCCATATCCATAATACCTGGCGCTGCCCCACCTCAATCTTGCCGACGCCCTGCATGCCAGGACGCAGAAATTCAGGTGTTGTTATCAGTGAAGCTTCAACCTGAAAATAATTAACGCCATTTTCGGCGGTCGCAACCGGGGTGATTTTCACCACCTGCATTTCAAATGTATCTTCTGCCGCCGCTGACAGCGTCAATTGACCAGGCATACCGACGCTAATATCCGAGACCTCCGATTCGTCAACCTGCAACAGAATACGGTAATCATCCAGTGGTGATACTTTATATAATATCTGTCCCCGCTCTACTGGTGAACCTAATGCACGGGTGTAATCGCCACTGACAACGACGCCAGATATCGGTGCGGCGATAACAGTGCGGCTTAGTTTCTGTTCTAATATTTCCAGTTGCGCTTCTGCCTGTGATAACTGTGCACGTAAAATTCCAATTTGTGACAGGTCATGCAAAGCCAGGGCTTCTCTGTATTCTTTTGATACCTGTTTATGTTTACCGCTCCATTTCAGCTTTTCTAACTGCAAGTCACGGTCATCTAATGTTGCCAGTGCCGCTCCGGTTTCTACAATATCACCCGGTCTTGCTGATGCCTGTTTAATAAATCCATCTTCAGGAGAAGTGATCACTCGTTCTATGGCGCCTTCAAGAATGGCGTTTGCTGAAATTTTATAATCCCACTGCATAAATATTGCAAACAACAAAACCAGCACGATAAACGACGTTATAAATTTAAGGCCGAGATGACCAGAACCAAATATTCCGGAAAGCAACCCACTGCTCGCTTCTTTGAGTTTTTCCGAGAGAGGCCGGTCGTTTAAGCGGCGGTATTGTAATATTGGCGCAAATAGCGCTGCCAGCTGTTCACATAACTCTTTCGTTTTTTCATCAAAAACACCCGCTTCACCCTGCCGTTCAAACAGGACCGCACCGATAACTTCCTCATTAACGACCAGTGGCACGGTACAGATATATTCACCCGTATGCTGCCTGACCAGCACATCGTGCTCCTGGGTTCGGTAGTAACTATTCGCTTCCGGTGGGAATAATATGGTTTCTTTCTGATCGATGGCTTCCAGCATTGCATTCTCAATGCGTTTAACAACGTTTTGCCGAGTCTCGTGATCTGCACTGTTGGAAATAGCATGTATACGCACATCATGAGCGTCAATAAAACCCATACTGACACGCTCGCATTGCAGCCTGCTGGCCAGTTCGGATGTTACCGCCATCGCTGCTTCTGCAGACTGTGATTGCGATAAGGCTATAGCAGTGACTTTCAATGCCGTTTCTGCATGCGGCGAACCGTCAGCGATGGGCAATTGCGATAAACAGGCTAACCAGGCAATGGATGATTCAACCCGACTCAGAAAATCTTGCGATTGTGCGCCTGGCTCATAGTTAAATTCAAAACAGACTGCACCGATAATTTGTTTATTGATGATTAATGGCGCGGTAACCAGGTAATTTTTGGCATTGATATCGGTAACAGTACTTTGAACCGCCGCTGCTGACATTGATTGCTGTTGAGTAAAGCTTGTTGACTGCTGCGAAACCTGCAGCCCTGCGACTACGTGTAACGACTGTCCTGCGCCGGTTAATTACAGCCTGAAGGTTGTCCTGCACATATTTAAACTGAGCAAATTCTTCGGAGGTGGATTCTACAAGTGAAAAAGTCTCGCTGGCCTGATCACTTAAAAACAGACAGCCATTGGCAATATCGTTTAATTGCTGGCATGCGTGGGTAAACCAGACCTGGATTAGATTGTTTGACACTGTTGCACATCCCCAAACTATAATATTTCATTTAAATGATCCATATTCTGGATAACACTCTTTATATTTATGTTTATAGTTAAGTATATGCAAAGATTGACAAAATACCGCTTTTGCTCACTATTTAGACAAGCTTTAAGATAGGGCTAAAACGAAGAATTGTCGTGGGCTGTGCTGTGCGCACCATAATCCGTAATTGATCCTATCAATAACAAATTTAAGAAATTATTCACCACAGAGGCACAGAGTACACAGAGAAAAATACTTAATTGTTAATTGCGCCGCAGGCGCTTTTAACAAAATAAAACTCTGTGCTACTCTGTGCCTCTGTGGTGAAATATTTTTTTCGCTTGTTTTTATTTCGGTGCGCACGGCGCACCCTACTCGACGATACATTATTATTTTGAATTAAACCGTTTATCCAGCCGCTGCTGCATCAACAAACCATATGCTATCGCCAACGGTATTAACGGGCAGTTTTTCGCCGGCCTGTACGTCTTCCAATGCGCCTCGTTTATCTTCGCCGGCAACCAGAATAATTCGCATGCCGGCAGCAGCTATTGTTGAGACACTCAATGACACCCGCTCGGGCGGTGGTTTAGGCGCATTAAACACGGGCACGACAGCACGTTGATCATCTAATGCCGGGTTATGCGGAAACAGGCTGGCGGTATGGCCGTCTTCGCCCATGCCTAATATGACGATATCCAGTGCAGTAAAAGCATTAAATAATAAGGCGTAATCTTCTGCGGCTTTTTTGGCGCCGAGTTCCGCTTTAATCGGAAAAAAGTGCTGGTTAGAAACCAGGCCTTGCGAAAACAACTGTTCATTGATCATGGTGTCGTTTCGCTCTTCATGGCCGATGGGCAAACAGCGTTCATCGCCGACATACCAGTCAATCTGTTGCCAGGGCAGGTCCAATTTTGACAGCAGCTGCAAACAGCGCGCGGGTGTACTGCCACCGGGCAATGCAATGCGGCAACGAGGCTGCGCCTCCAGGCAATCATTAATTTTTAATAAAATATAACTGGCAGCCGCCGTTGCCAGCGATTCTTTATTGTCATAAACATGAAAGTTATTAAGCATAATTTTCCTTTTCAGCATTATTCAGATAAATTAACGGGCTTGTTACTCTGTCTCGACATCAGTCCAAACCGCGTATTCATTACCGTTAGGATCAGCAAAATGAAAACGGCGGCCGCCCGGAAATGGATACACCGGTTTTATTATATTTCCGCCTGCTTTTTCTATTTTAGTCAACGTGTCTTGCAGCGCTTTGCTATAGAAAACAATAAGCGCACTGCCTTTTTCAGTCGAAGCCGACAAATCAGATTTGAAGAATCCGCCGTCAAGCCCCGCATTTGAAAAGGCTGCATACTCGGGACCGTAATCGATAAAAGACCAGCCGAATACTTCGCTAAAAAACTTCTTGGTCGCTGCGATATCGGCGGCCGGAAATTCAACATAATTTATTTTTTCATGTTCATTCATTTTTGTTCCTGTATCAGCCTGCCACAAAAGGGTTTTATTTCACGTGTCGGCTTAAAAACTTATCCAGATGATTGGCGAAAGCTTTTCGGTCACTTTGATTGAGTGCCGGTGGGCCGCCCGTGTTTACCCCGCTGGACCTGCAGTGATTCCATAAAATCTCTCATGGTTAAACGCGATTTTATATTATCTGCGGTGTAACTTTCACCGCGAGGGCTAAGTGCAAAACCGCCTTTTTCAATGACGTCTGCGGCCAACGGAATATCACTGGTAATCACCAGGTCACCCGCATTCAGTCTTTTAACGATTTCATTGTCAGCAACATCAAAACCCTGTGACACCTGAATATAATTAATAAAACGTGATTTGGGAATATTCACCGCCTGGTTTGCAACAAACGTCAGTTGCACACTGGTACGTTCGGCGGCTCGACATAATATATCTTTAATCACCACAGGACATGCATCTGCGTCCACCCATATTTTCATTGTTTATTAACTCTGTCTCTATATTACTATTACAATTTTGAAATTCTTAGCAGGGTATTAAGTGTCAGATCATTCTCTGCTGCCAGGGTCAAGGCTCGCAGCAATCGTGACGGTGCACTTCGCCCCATACACATATGTTCTCGATCACCGTTGAACGCCTCAACCATGCCCTCGATTAACGCCTGCCGGTTTAATTTTTGCCCGGTTAAAACTTCCTGTAAGGCGATGACATCACTGGCCACATCATTCGCTATCGCCTTATGATCATGCCACAATTGCCCGACATTGCCGCCCACTTCCAGGCCTGCAATATTGGTAGTAAGAATATAGACATTTTTCAACACCAGCTCGTGCAACAGGGCCGCTTCATCAGCAAGCACGGTAGCGGCGATATCTATGGAAGCCAGGGCATCGGCCACCTGCTGCGCATGTTTGCCATAAACAGGCGATGGGATGATGACTTTTGAATCCTGCCCTTTCTTTTTTTCAAACCAGACGGATATCACGGTGGGATCAAGTCCATATTGCTGCCAGTCACGCGGCAGTAATTCGTTTTGCAGCAACACCAGCCTGTCCTTCCAGATATCTGGCACATTAGCTAACTGCTCATGCAAATCGGCCTCAGCCACCGCAAGCAGCACCAGTTCCGGATTGATTGCATCGTTCTGCAAGCGATGACAGTTCAACACCGCGTATAACAGGATGGACGGTATAGCCAGTGCGCAAAAAACCACGGGCGAAAACACTGCCCATTTCGCCAAGACCGACAACGACAACAGATTTATTCATACTCTTAAACCAATTATTAAATTTACGACTTTCATGGGTTACAATGTGTTTTTTGTGGGCATTGCAGGAAAAACCTGCCTCTCGCAAAGTTTGCACATTATAACAATAACAGGTATTTAGCGTGGATCGTCTCACTCAACTTCAACAATGGCTGGAAACCCTGGCTGAGAATACTTATAGCGATCTGAAAGTCGCCTCTGCTGATGCCAGCTTCAGGCAATATTTTCGTGTCACCAATACGCAGGAAAATAAAACGTATATCGTGATGGATGCACCGCCGGAAAAAGAAGACTGCCATCCTTTTGTGCAGGTCACCGAACTGATACGCAGTTGCGGCGTCAATGCACCTGACATTATTGCCCTGGATCTGCACCAGGGCTTCTTATTACTGGATGATTTAGGCGATACGCCATATCTCGATTTGCTGAATAACGATACTGCGGAACAGCTGTATATTGATGCTATCGACGCCTTAATTAAAATGCAAAGCATCGATGCCCTGTTGCCGGCTTATAACGAAAACTTGTTACAAACCGAGCTGGACCTGTTTGAAACATGGTATTTAAACCGCCATCTCAACGTTCAGTTAAATGAGAATCAAAAACAGGCACTGCATGCTGTATTTACCTTATTGATCCGTAACGCTGAAGAGCAGCCGCAGGTCTTTGTGCACCGCGATTACCATTCGCGCAATCTTATGCTGTCAGAAAGCAATAATCCCGGCGTGATTGATTACCAGGATGCGGTGATCGGCCCGATCACCTATGACCTTGTCTCACTGTTTAAAGACTGTTATATCGAATGGCCGCCTGAAAAAGTAGAGCACTGGCTGGATTTATATCTGGCACGTATAACACCGGATTTTTTTATTGAAAAACCAACCCTGATGCGCTGGTTTGATTTAATGGGCGTGCAACGGCATTTAAAAGTTTTAGGCATATTTTCAAGATTAAATTATCGCGACGGTAAGACACAATACCTCGATGATTTACCGTTAACCTTAAAATATGTTGTTGATGCCTGTGAGAAATATACAGAGTTGCAGCCATTGCAACAGCTACTGGAAGAGACAAGAGGAAAAAATTAAATGAAAGCCATGATACTTGCTGCAGGCCGGGGCGATCGCTTACGACCATTAACCGATGAAATACCCAAACCTTTACTCCAGGTCGCGGGTAAACCGCTGATTGAATACCATATAGAGAACCTGGCAAAGGCCGGTTTTAACGAGATTATTATCAATACCTCGTGGCTGGCAGAAAAACTTCATGACGCCTTAGGTGATGGTTCACGTTTTGGCGTATCGATTCAATACTCCGATGAAGGTACAGCGCTGGAAACCGCTGGCGGCATTATTCATGCATTACCCCTGCTAGGTGACAGCCCGTTTCTTGTCGTTAATGGCGACATCTGGTGTGACTTTGATTATTCCACGTTAATTGATTTAAAACATAATGAACAGGCGCATTTAATTCTAGTCAATAACCCGGTTCATAATCTAAAAGGTGATTTTGCATTAGTCGATAATATGATTAAAAACACAGGCGACATCATGTTTACTTATAGCGGCATCGGCATTTACAGCACCGAGTTTTTTGCCCAGCAGCAACCGGGTATTGTACCGTTAGCGCCGATTATAAGAAACAAATGTGAAGAAGACCTGGTTAGCGGGCAATATTATGCCGGTTCATGGACAGATGTCGGCACCATAGAACGCTTACAGGAATTAGAAGAAAAACTTTTTTAAACATAAGTTTTAAGTTGGCAGTTTTAAGTTTTAAGAAATAAGATCAATAAATATTTCACCACAGAGGCACAGAGAGCACAGAGATTTTATTTTGTTAAAAGCGCCTACGGCGCAATTAACAAATAAATATTTTTCTCTGTGTACTCTGTGCCTCTGTGGTGAAACATTTTTTAAGATCTCTTACAAAAACTTACAACTGCCAACTGCCAACTGCCAACTATCTTTTAAATCTTTCCAACAAAGTTAATAAACACGCCCTGGCTATCAAAATCCAGATCCGTCAGGTCATCGGAGAAGTCTGTAAAGTTGTAACCCACACCTACCTTTATATTTTTCCCGACATGGCGATACAGGCCGAGTAATGCGCCTTCTCTACGGTCTTGCGCGTCGGGTAAATCCAGTAAACGTGCTTCTATTAAAGCGTCCCAGCGATGGGTGAAATGCCAGTCAGCACGCAGTATGTAAAGACTGGCCCTGCTATCAAAAAATTCTGGATTCAAACGATCCTGCGCCACCTGGCCCAGGCGATAGGCATATTTACCGCCAAGACTCCAACGCTGGGTTAAATCATAAATAGCATCCAGTGACAGGATATGACTTTTCTGGATAAAATCGACCGGACTACTGGCGCCAACGATCTGCCCGGTCAATGGATCGGTGGTCGATAAATCACCAAACGGTACATTATAAAAATAAGTATATTTAAACAGTGTGTTTAAACGGTCATTATCAATCGGGCGATAACCATAACCCATGACTACCTCAGTAAAGTTGCCGCTGAATAAATCGCCAAGCGTACTGGTACTTTCAGAGAAATTTGCCTTGGCAAGGAATCGCCAGTCTGAATCAACCTGATATTTCAGATTGTTTTTCATCAACCAGGTGGTACGTTTTGATGTTGTTGTATCCGGGCTTTCGCTATCATCCACGCGATATTCCACAGCGGCAGAATAAACAATGGCGCCAAAGTTATAACCGGCATTCAAACCAATTGCCCTGCGCTCCGTTTCTGCACCGGTGTTTTTATCTTCAAGCACGCCTGCTTCGATATTACCGCCAAAGTTCCAACGCTCGCTCGGCGTGTAATCGACACCAAAGGCATGGGTTAAACCAGTAGGCACATCGCCGTGAGTATAACGTTCTTCACCGTAAACACTCATGGTATCGGTATAACGTGAACGCATACCGGTATTCCAGTTGCCACGGCGTGAACTCAGGCCGTTATCTGAACGTGCATTTTCAAAGGTATACGCGGTATAAACATTGGTACGGTCTGATACCAGGTAATCGGTTCCTGCTTTCGCACCGAGGCCCTGATCACCAGCAGACACTTCTCCATCCAGAGTTAATCGATCGCTCGGACGGACACTGCCGCCGGTACCGATGCGGTTATTATCTTCACGATTACCATTTTTTGCAGCCGTTGCCTGTGCAAAACCATAAGCCGTCCAGTTGGCTTTGGAATTGTAATGCGCTTCAGCAGCAAGATCTAAACGATCACCCTGCTTTTGAGTATCAGCAAGCGTAATGGAATTATCGGTACGTGCATCAAAGCGGCCGCCGCCACTGAAACGCCAGCGATCAGTCGCCTGGTAAGATGTCGACACATCCAGGGCTTCGGTTTTTAATGCCTGCTCCTGGTCACGTGTATCAAGTTTGACATCCAGATCCAGTCGTTTGCTTAATGCCGTATTGTAGCGTCCACCGAACAGGGTAAGATCTGTTGTCGTCAGTTGTCCCGGTGCAGAGAACCCTGCTTCACTCTGTTGCGCATAAAACGTTGCCGACCCTTTTCCACCAGATATAACGTCATCTATTAAGGCACTACCTTCCAGTCGATATGCGTTACTTTTTGCATTCGGATCCAGAGCCCCACCCAGATCATTAAAACTAAAACCGCCGTCGATAGAGTTTAACGCATCTGATCCCTGGCCTTCACTGCTGGCGGCTTCAAGACGTAACCATGTGCCGGTACTTTTACGTAAGGTTAAATCAATACCATTTAGGTCACTGTCTTCCTGATCCTGTTTTTGCGTGCTTACTGTTGCACCCAGTTTGACGTGATCATTAAACCAGTAATGCGTGCGGCCACCAATGGCGAGCGTGTCGATCTCTTCGAAACCGGGAGAATATTCATAACGTGAAACTAAATAAGTCGGGTTACCACTCAGTGAACTGTCTGAAACCAGCAGGCCATCGTCAGCAAGAGAGGCCAGTGGCTGGCTTAATAATATTCTTCCCTGCAGGTAATCGAAGTCATAATCAATGACCGGAACCAGGTTTTTAACACCGATAACCACACCGGAATCCTTATCTCTTACTTCGATTCGTAAACGGTCAGAGCCAATTAGAACATCCTGATGGCGAAGAAAATAAAGCGAGCCACCGGTGCCTCTAAATTCATCGCGGCCGGAAACCGTTCCCGGCTCTGCAGCAAAACCGTCAATCAGGAATTTCTCTTCGCCAAATGAAGTATATTCTTCTGTTTCATGATGGCCGGTAATACCGTATAACCCACGATCAAGCTGTGACAGCGTGGTATCAAGATAAGCGATAGTGAAATTACCTAAAATACCGTAACTATTGTGTCGCTGCAGGCGTAAATATAATTTACCCGAGGTCGGCGCCCGTTCTTCCAGCGTTGAATCATCGGCGAATGTTGGATAAAAAAGATCCGGATCCAGGCGTCTTAATAATGCCCGCGGATTTTTTTCGAGGAAGTTGCTAAACAATTCATCAAACGGTGCTTCCTGCGTATCCGCACTACTGGTCAACTGCCAGTCGTCACCAAAAGTGCCTTCTGTGTAATAGGCGAATCGACCGTCAACATTTATATCATTATTAAACGCATCTTCACCGGGGTTAACCAGTTTTGCCGGGCCGGTGGTTCTGTTTTTTGCCGCAGTGACATCGCCCAAACCGACATAAAACCAGTCACTCTTTGAAAATTCCATGTCACGCAAGAACAGCTCGCCGTTGCCCTCTTCGTCCAGCACCGCAACTTCTATGGTATGCATGCCACGCGGGAAAAGTTCTTCACTAACAAACTGTCCCTGCTCATTAACCGGCACCTGTTTTCCCGCCAGCCAGACATTATGCCCCTGGGGTATGTTTTCGCCGTTAATGGTAACGGTGCCGCCTTTAATTTCTATGTGTTGTGTGTGCAGATGATTTTCACCGTAACCGGACAATAGTTGTTTATCCACTTCCGTTTTTTCATCAAGCAGCAGCCTGGTGCTGTCTTCAGCTTTTTCATCTAACTCATCAACCACCCATAACGGCAGTGCAATGGTTTCATCATAATCGTCATCTTCATTGTTGCCATTGGCATAAACGCGTAACAGGTACACCAGGCGTTTAACAGAACCGCCAACTTCATCAAACTCCGCTTTCCATGTTGCCCGGTTGTTTTCATTAAGCGGAATAACCGCGAGTGGTTCAGAGCGTATAGACTGCTTCAGTTTAAAGATTCGAACTTCTGCACGCTCGATAAAATTACTGTAGTTGCTGTACATTTTAAAATGCACTTTGTTTTCTTCTTCATCGGTATCAGTTTTGTCCTGATAACGAATGGTATTTGGCCATGCGGTAATATTTAACCGTGGTTTTCTTTGCAGGTTATTAAATTTAAACTGGATATCCGCCGCTTCAAGGGCAACATCGGTACAGCGCTGAATATCTTCAGTGTGTTTATATGGATCATATAAAGGTTGACCATCCACGGTGATGCGCATCAGGTTTAATGCATAAGGATTCTGTGCCACAGCTTCGCGCTTAATGCGCTCAATCTCCAGGTTTTCCTGGTCATCCAATAACGCGAGCTCATCATATAGAATTTTCACTTCAACGCGTGAACTGTCAAACTGAATAAAACCGGTACTGACGACGTCATCCGAATGCACAAAACCGTGGCCTTCAAATTGCACCTGTTTGTCTGACAAGCCCATATCATTCTGTATAATTTCCATTGCACGTCGTGCGCGCGAAGCAGATAAACCGATATCATCGCCATACACCATCGCTGCACGCCGATCCATGCGCTCATTATTGGTGTAACCAATAAAACTTAATCGCACACCGACTTTATCTTCAGTCTCTTTTAATAAACGTGCCAATCGCTCGCTATAACCTTCTGCTATTATCGGTTTACCTTCTTTATAACGTATGGCTTTTATCGGCCCTGTCGGCGGATCATACGTTAAGGTAACCGTTTCAGAAACAGCTGATTCAGGACAGGCCTGCGCCTCCTCGGTAAATTGTTCAAATGGATCGTCATACCAGAACTCCACTTCAACTCGCCTGTTAAATGAACGGCCTTTCTCTGTGCCGTTTGAAGCAACCGGGTATTTAAGCCCTTTACCGCTGCTGCTTAATTCACTATTCGCCAAACCCAATCTAGCCTGCACCTCAAGCATGGTGTAACGTGCGCGCGCTTTTGATAAATTAATATGATCACCATAAATACGTTTTTCAGCGTCGGATAATGGCAGATCGTCTGTATGGCCGACAAAACGAATAACAACATTATTCTTGTCACTTAGATTATTTTTGGTCTCACGTATCTGCCGAATAAACTCATCGGGCACACCTGCCTGACCTGGATCAATGCGTAATGCTTTCACCAAATGCTGCAGTCGCGCACGTCGCGCATTGCCTTCTTTATAACTTAATTTACAGACCATTTCCTGGCGGCAAACTTTAAGTCGATTAAGACTTTTGGCCGGCACAACGATTTCTTTTTCAACAGCTTTTTCTGTCACTTCGTCATACCATACCTGGACTTCAACGCGACGGTTTTTACGTTTACCCGCCTCGGTATTATTACTTGCAATAGGCTGCGCCTCACCAACACCGTCGAAGGAAACACCGTCGGGTGGCAAATCCAGTTCACGCTGGAAATATTCGGCTGTTTCCTGTGCGCGGTATTTTGACAGGCCAATGTTATTAATATATTTCACACGTAGCGCTGGTCCCAGTTTGTCAGAATCACTATGGCCGATAAAATGCAGGCGCACGTTAGTGCGGTTTTTCATTTCATTTAGCACATCACGTAATTTTTCTACATAACTGTCCGGGATATTCACCTCACCGGACTGGAAACCGATGGAAGGCACGGCATTATCTAACTTAAACGTTTCAACTTCTTTTTCTAGAACTTTTTTAATCTCAACAGTGTCATCTTCTTTTGGTTTAAAGAAAGTTTCATCCTGTGTCCATAGGGTGAACTCCTGGTTTGGCGGAAAATGTTTTTCCGTGTTTTCGCCTAAGGCATTATCTTCCAGCTGCAACGGCGCGCTCGATGTTTTGCCACGAGGATCTTCCTCGAGGCTGTACCATTCTTCGGCCGAAATTGTATTACTGGCGCACAGCATCAAGGCAACAAACAAAGCCTTTGTTATGTTTGTTGTCCGGTTAAAGCGGAAACGATTATGAAGTAAGGAAGCTAGCATCACTCAAACCCCTTCCGCTCTGACGGTTTTCCTTTACGCCAGAACACTTCTTTTTCTATCGTTAAATCATAACAACAGTCGATCTCCTGCCATCGATCACTAATTAAATCTTCGACAGCATCAAGTCGTTCGTCGACATCAGATTCACTTTCATTTTCACCAAGATAAGATAAACGCAATATCGATGCATCTTTCTGTAGCTCGGTGATTAACAGTTCTATACGTGACACCCATTGTGGGCGTAACCTGGTTGATGCTTTTTCAAATACACCGTCTGCAAGATCAAGCCTTACCACACGATGAATCGCTGCGCCGAAGTTGAACTTCATCATCTTACCGCGTGTCGCGCGTTGCACACGTGGGTTCTCTGTGGTGACGCGATAACCTGATGGCAGAGACCTATCATCAAGTTTCATTATGAAGTTAGAACCGCGCACTTCATTCGGCACAACCGCACAGGTAATATGGAAACGACCATGTGTATCTGTGGTTACACGCAGACCACGTGCAGTCGCAACCTGTACACCAGGTAGACCTACTTCGCCATCATCCTGATAGGCATTCATGTTTTTATCATCAAACACTTTTCCGATGATATCTGTACAGTCAAAAGTCGGGTCTGGAATAACTCTGACAGTTGCAGAAGCAACACCAGAGAAAGCTTCGCTCGTTAACGAATTGAATATTTGCGCTGTATTTACGTACTCATCTTCGCCTACACCAGCACCTACGATTAAGAGCAATTTAATTTTTCGTGTCTCATTCACTTCCAAAGTGATATCAGTCCACGTTAACAGGCGACCATTAATTGTCGGCTCGGCTGCCTCGACAACATCGACACCCAAATTATTGGTGTAATAATTACGCGCTGAATCAGTGACATATTTAAAACCTGCCGGGAAATTATCCACCAGATTTAAATCAGTCAGTCTCGCTGGCAGCGTATTACTTATCGTAATTGTGTAAGGCACTAACTGACTACGCGTCACATTCAAGAGACCAGAAACTTTAGAAATCGCAACCGCAGCAGGTTGTTCAGAGTCAACCGCGATATGGTTATTAAAGGCCTGATCAGAATTTGGCGCTGTCGCGTTAAGTAAGAATTTCAGATAATAATTAGTTTCTGGTGTACGCGCAGCCACTGACGCTGGTTGCTGCAATGGGCTTGCGCTGATCTCACATAACGATGCCGTGCCACCGACCTGATCGATACCCGTACCTGGACAGTTTGGTACATCGATCGCAGCACCGGTAACTGGCACAAACGGAGGAATGATTACTGAAGTCGTGCCAATAAAACCGTTAGCCGGAGGCTGTACTTGAATTTCGTAATCATCACCCTCTGCACAACGTGAAGGATCACTAAAGTTTAAGTCGAATTTGTAATAACCTTCACCTAAGGTAACTTGATTTTGATGATTCGGATCAACAAAACAACCCGCTGGCAGCGTTTGATTACTGCGCGTCTGATTCACCATGGTCAACTGCGCACCGGCAACAGGTACCCTTAATACAGAGTCATAAACCACACCGTTTGGCTGCCTTGGTAAATTCAGAGCAAGTAAGTTTGAACCTGACACAGCAAAGATACCGTCGATAAGTTGTGGACCATCGGTAAACGCGGAGTTCGCTTGCCCGAGTGATGCCGAGGTAGCGATTGCATCAGGTGCAAAGTATCGCAGCTGATAAGGATCGACTGCTGTATTCGGTGGCAGGCCATTAAAACCGAACGCACCATTAACATCGGTTAGCGTGGTGGCAAGTAAACCACTGCCTCGATACAGTTGCACACGCCAGTCACGCAGCAGTGTTTCATCTGTGCCGATGTCATTACTTAAATCAGCATCGTGCCAAACTTCACCATTTAAATTTATCGCACCCGGCGTAC
This sequence comes from uncultured Gammaproteobacteria bacterium, assembly GCA_963768125.1. Classification (GTDB taxonomy): domain Bacteria; phylum Pseudomonadota; class Gammaproteobacteria; order SZUA-229; family SZUA-229. The sequence continues at coordinate 53,013 of CAVYHC010000026.1, read as the reverse complement.
CACCGATGTCTATCGAAGCACTATCGCTGAGAGTGACTGCCGGGGAATTCCAGCTAACATCCGCTGTATTTAAGATGTTCTCGCCTATCGCCAGTGTACCTGACAACAATACTCTAAAGCGTAATTCGGTTACGGCCGCTGGCGGCAGATCGCCGTAGGTTGCTGAGTAATCTGCCATTATAATCGGATCGGCAAAACCAACACCTGCTACCAGGCCATCCAGCAAACCAGAACCCGGTACATAATCCATCTGTCCTGCAATCGGCAGATCGATGTTATCGGTAATGACCACATTATTCGCTGCGATACCACCGATGTTAGTCACGCGAATAACATATTCAAGCTGACCGCCCGGCAATGCTTCACCGCCGCCGACTACAAACACCTGTTTGGTAATCGCGAGTTGCTGCACATTACCCACAACGACATCCGTTGGCTGATCACCATTGGCGTCATTACCATCGGCATCAGTCAATTCATCCGGCAACTCATTACTGCTTACAGAGCCCTGATTTCGGATAATAGTACCGGGTATCGGAGCCACTGGCGGAAGTAAAATGGTGCCTGAATTTACATCCACGTCGAAGATAACAGTTGCTATCTCTCCCACCGACAAAGTACCCGCAAGTGGTAGTGGTAGCGGAAGGTCACTCGAACTAATGTCGATACCGGCAATTAATGGCGACACGTTTAACACAGGGTCGGCAACCGCAAATCCATTCAGCGTTGTAGAACTACCGACATAAGTCGTGTCATTAGGCACTGCATCGATAAGTTGCACACCCGTTGCAGGGATGGCACCGTTATTACTTGCAGTAATGGTGTAACGTAATCTGTCTCCAGGATCGACAACACCCGTTGTTCCAAAATCGAGGATTATCGAAACGGTCTTAATCACATCAACGAGAGGAACATTACCGACGATGTCTAATGTTGGATCGTCAACCAATGGTGTTGTAGGATCATCCGAAGGTTGTTGCGGGAAGATGCCACTGCCTGCGCCATCACCATTGATGAAACCCTGGTTCGAAATAATCGTACCGATTACTGCAGATAGATTTACGGTAACGTCAAAAGTAATCGTCGCGACATTATTTGCGGCGACATCGGTATCGGCACGTAAATAGCCCGCTGTAGTATTTTCCGGTGCATTGATCAACATGCCTGCTTGCAGTGCAGAAACACCTGCCGACGCATCTGTAACCACAACTCCATTAAGCCTTGTAGTACCGGCAACGTAAGTCGTGTTTGCCGGAATGGAATCTCTCAACAGAACATTTACACCGTCTTCCAGACCGATGTTTTTAACTGTGAGTGTATAACGCAATGTTTCACCGGGTAAAAGTATCGCTGGATCAGCTGTCACATCTAACGATGTTTTCTGTACCAGGAACGCAGGCGCCGAAGTAATAGTTGTCGAAGTCAGATCTTCATCACCGATAACCAGCGGATCATCAAGTCCACCGATGTTTGGATCATCACTGGGTAGCACACCCGTCGCCGGCGAATTAACTAATGCCTGATTAGTTATCACCGTACCGCTGGTAATGGCAGCATTAAGCAGCACATCAAAAGTTAAGATCGCGGTTTGGCCGGCAGTAATTGTGCCGTTGCCCGGTGTTGGTGGCGCTAGATCAGAAGAGCCAATATCGATACCAGCGATAAGTGGTGAGATACCACCATCGGGTTGATTCACTGGCACACCATTTAGGAACACGGTATCGGCTACATAACTTGCATTTAATGGCACGATATCGGTCATCGTTACATTGCTCGCATCAATAGTGCCGCCATTGCTAACGACAACGGTATAACGCAAAGTATCACCCGGCGTTGCATCATCTCCCGGGTCTTGACCAGTGGTCACGTTGATAACCGTTTTCTGAACATCAACAATTGGTGCTTCTACGGTAACGGTAAATGCGTCTTCATGATCGATTGCTGCTGTCGGTGTCGCAGTAAAGGCTCTTATGTATTCTCTTATTTCACCGGTTGCACCCGCACCTGCTGTGTCTAAACTAAACCACTGAGTCACGCCGGCAACATTGGTAAGCATTGCGCCGCTCGAACTTGCTGCATCTAATTTAGTACCATAAGAGATAATAAATTTCTCACCGGCTTCGATACGTGCTTCAGGTGTTATTGCAATAATCGTCAATTCACAGGTCGGTGCTGCTGTGTAAGTTACCGTGTAATCTGTACCGAACAGCAATGCTCGCTCTACTACCGCTTCAGACGCAGTCAGAGTGATACGCGCATCAAAATTAAGTGCTGTAATATCCGGCGAAACACCACAGGTACCACCAGTTAATGGCGGGTTGTCTGCTACGTTAGGCAGGCGATCAATAATCGTTGCATCAAACGCGGGACCCGTACCAATATTTTCGACCACCAGGGTATAAGGAATATCAGTACCAAATGTCACAGTGCCTGCTGTACCACGTTTTTCTAAATTAAGTTCAGGCTCCACTACCGTCATGGTAGGCGTGGTATTACCCGCACCGACAGAAACCGTTGCCACGTCATCGTTCACCCCATTAAACGTATATGACGCCGCATTATCAAACAGTAAACCCGAAACATTTACTGGGGGTACTGGTGGCGTGTTACGCAGAGTAACGGTGACAGCAATCTCGATCTGTTCGTTTGCGGGTATATCAATACCGTTTGTTGTATCAGCAATAATAAGACTGGTCGGCGTACCTATGTTGGTTGGTACCCAGGTGCCGCCTGCTGAAACTTTAGTGATGCTAACAAACAATAAATCGGCGGCAGATAAACCAAGGTCATCAAGAATTTGTACGTCATGCAACGCCGTCGCTTGAATAACGTCTGGTACGAAAATACTATAAGTAAATGTTTCACCGATCGATGCGTCTAGATCGACCGGGTTGGTTTTTAACAGTGCATTCGCCGGAGTCGTGGTGAAGGTGACTTGTGAGATATTACTTGGCTCATAAATTTCACGCACACCGGTAATACCACCTAATACCGGTACATCTTCATCATCGAATGAATAATAACGCAGTACCTGCGCTGTATTAGTCATGGTCAGACCAGCGCCCAGTGCAGCTTCTGCCTGAATACGATAGACCATACGCAAGGTATCACCGGCGGGTATATTATAAGTGTTGGCTACGCCGTTATCGAAATTCCATGTGGCAATACCTGTTACTGGGTCGTATACAGGAGGCAGGTTAGCCGGTGAAGTACCCGCTACCAACAGCTGCGTACTCAAAACAGTAATGGTAGCCGCACCATTACGCAGGCCAACAGGAATCACATCCTGCAAGACAACGTCATAAGCTATCGCATCACCGTTATTGGTTATATCGATGGTGTAATCGATTAACTCATTGGCTTCGATGATGGTATTTGCTGGATCTGCAGGTGTAATACCGCCCGCTGGCACAGCCGTTTTTGTTATCGTTATATCGGGCTGCAACAGACTGATCGCTTCACTGCTCGGCTGTACTTCAGCGCCGGTGAACGTATCGAAATTAAAGTTAACATTATTAGTAAGAGCGAATGTCGTTGGTGTTTGTGGGTACACCAGATTTAATACTCTGGCACGATAAACTATAACCAGGTCGTCCGTCGTCGCATCACCCAGACCCTGATTAACCAACGTGCCGATATCCCAGCTGACCGTGCTTGCAGCTAACGTAGGATCACCAACGACAACGATATCTGCTGGAGTAATCGTCGAATAGATAAAGTTGGAACCTGCACCAACAACCGGCGAAGTATAACCAGGTGAATTATCACCGTTGATGCTGACAGTTCCTTCGAATGCCAATCCTTGCGGTAAAGTATCGGCAACCACCACATTAGGATGCGTACCCGGTTGTACCGTTAAGCGTAATTCGTACTCAACGATGTCACCGATGCGAACGGTATTAGGAATCGCGCCAGCAAAAGTATCTAACAGACGTGATTTGGCAATAATGTTGGTATCGTTAGAAGTTGTGGTCGGACCAGCTGCTACCGCATCGTTTATAAAATAATCATTTACCGCCAGTATTTCTGACCCGTTTCGTTCGTTCACATCTTGAACGACCCCGGTATCGTTTCTACTGGTCCATTCAATGCGCACATTATTTGTTAGTGGCTGATTGCTCTGTACCGTATCGAGCACTCTCACCTGATAGGTGATAACCACAGGAATAATATTACCTTCTGGAATATCGATATCTGCATTGCCATCTTCCAGACTCCAGCGCAGATTCTGCATCGCAGAAACACCATCACCCGTGATTACAGGTGCAAGTAGCGGTGCTGCAACACCTGTTATCGTTGCCGTTGCATTGATGTAGGCAAGACCTAAACTAAGCGTTTCATCGTATGAAACATCGAAAGCATCGGAGAAGTTATCACCGAGAATACTGCCGTTCGCGTTAAGCGTCGTGGTTATCTCAACGATGTCGCCAGCCACAGGCAAGATGCCTGGGCTGGTAAGATTGATTGCGGTCACAAGCGAAGTTAACGCAGGTTCAACGATGTTCAGCGGTATTGCAGTTACGCCGACACCAGGTACATTAATAGTTGCACCAGCGGGAGATGCGGCATAGGTATAAGTCGACGAGTTATTAAAACTCACTAAACTATCGGCGCTAGCATTATTAGCAACGCGCGCACGTACTTCGATGATGGCTTGTTGACCGGCAGGAATATTATCGACCACTAACCTAAGTTGATTAGGCACAACCGTATTATCGGTTAGCGTGAAAGCATTCGCGCTTATATCTGTCGCACTAACAAAAACCAGACTCGCGTCCAAATCATCAGAAACTGTTACATCATAAATCGATGCACCACTCACAGCGCCTGGCACTGTGATGGTATATATCACTTCGTCACCAACAGCTGCATCGTCGGCTGATGTTTTAACTTTTACTGGTGGAACAAAAGCAGTCGCAGGATTACTCAGAGTAAATATGGCAGGTCCTAGTGGGGCATACAACTGCGCATCTGCAGGTGGTAATGAATAATATTCGTTAACCGTTACACTGTTATCCCAGGTACCAAAACCAAAGTCGGTATAAAAACCGATATCAAAATCGATGTTTACACATTCACCCGGATCAACTGGCGTGGCGAAAGTGAACACCATATCACCACCGCGTACTGCCGGTGGTGTATAAACGTAATCGTTTGCCGCGCCTTCTGTTGCTAGAACACCGCCAATGGTAACCACAGGTACTGTAATACTGCCTTCGTCATACTGCATCGCTAAGGTATCAGTCACCAATAAACCATAGGCAGGAGCCAGGCCGGTGGTATTACAACTTTCCAGGCGGAAATTAATTATATCGGTGGCAACGTTCACCGGATCGTTATGGATCGGGACACCGTCACGGTCGACTTTTGTTAATGCGTCCATTACTGGTTGCAAAACAGTAACAACGGCTGTATCGGTTAGTCGCGGCACGCTCGGCGAACCGGCACCTAATCCATCGATGTAAGTTAAGTCAACGGTGTTGGTCAGTGGCGTTGTCGGGGCTTGTGTGATAGTGGTAACTTCATTGTCAACAACACGTGCTCGGTAAACGATGACGATAGTATCGGTTGTTGCATCGCCTGCAGCGTCATTAACGATGGTACCAAAATTCCAGTTAACCGTTCCGGTCGCATTAACTGCAGGAAAATCACCCGCGGTTAAGGTGCCATAAGTAAAGTTAGAACCGCTGCCCGGCTGTGGATCATAATCGGCTAACGTATCATTATTGATGCTCACTACTTCAACAAAAGCCATGCCGCCAGGAATAATGTCCTGTATGTTAACGTCTTCGGTCGTACCTTCCTGGATGGCAACATCTATCTGATACGTTACAATATCGCCAATGCGTACCTCACTGTCTATTGCCGTACTCAGACCTGTATCGTATGTATCTAAAATAACTGTCTTAACTATGCTGTTCGCATCGATGGTATTTATATCGACGGGAGTGTCGGCTATACAATAATCATCGGGAGCAGCAATAATAGGGCAGGTACCACCGGTTCTCTCAAAGGGACTACTTAAATCAATATCATCCAGTGATGTCCAATCAACTAACACGCTATTGCTAATAAGCGTATTAGGTTCTGTTGTGTTCTGCACTACCGCACGATAGGTCAATACTAATGATTCCGTCGCAGGAATATCTAATGTGTTGTCGGCATTATCTCTACCCCAGGTTAATGGCCCGGTACCGGGAAGTGCACCTGTTGGTGTATCTACAAAAAGAGCAACCGGTGTGACACCGATTATTGCGGTAACGGTGAAGGTATTATCAAATAATAATTCCGGCGATAATGTTTCCACCAGGTTGACATCAAATGCGGTAGCGTTTCCACCGTTAGTAATCGTAATGGCGTATTCAAGAATATCACCCGCATCCGGTAGATCAGTAGTGGCTTTACCCAGTGTTCGGTTAATCACCGTGCGCGTAACCGTCAGGTCAGGTTCGACGACGGTTTCTACAGGCGTGTTATCAAGAATGGCTTCTGTGGTCGCAGGTACTTCACCGTTCTGATAATTTAATGTTGCTGTGTTCTGCAGCGTGCCACCAACATCGGTAAGCGTATCGTTATTTACCCGCGCGAAATAATTAATACGAATGGTTGGATTTCTTAGATTAACGGCCGAGTCGTCTTCAGTAAGCGTTACTACCGTACCAATGTTCCACACCACACTACCGGTAGCATCAACGGCCGGGAAAGAAGTAAATGCAGCTTCATCCGGTGCCGCAGTATTGATCGTGTCGATGTCAAAAAACTCATACGTAACATCGTAAGTTGCATTATGTGACAAGGCATAACTTAAACCACTGAAAATCAGGTTATCAGTCACTACAACATTATTCGTTGTACCTTCCGGTAAGGCTTATTTCGATCTGGAAATTTTTATGCGCACCGATAGTTGGAATAACCGCAGGTGTTAAATCCGTTTTCGTCATGGTCAACGGCAATACCGAAGTAGAATCAGTCGCTGTTGCTTCATAATCGTTAGGCGCATTTGCTGGCGCACCTACATTCGGCACGGCACCGTTTCTTAAACCGAGTATGCCGCCATCCGCACCGGTCACGCCTATCGAGTCAAGCCGGCCAGCAGAGTTAAGTACAGAGGTTTGCCCCGGTAACGAGTCCCATTTTGCCTGAATCGTGTTATCTAAAATTTCCAACGGTTGCGCGCTGGTATCCACCTGTACCTGGAAGGTAAAAGTTTTTGTATTCGCAACTCCCGGCAGAATTTCATAATCAGGATTTGCCGACAACCAGCTAAAAATTGGTGATTTACTGTCAGCTATGACACCATCATCATCCGGCGCATCCACACCAGCCATGCTGTCATTAATATAGGTCATGTCAGTGAGCAGCAGATCATCCAGCACCTGTAAGTTATAAGCAGGTGCGCTACCGGTATTTTCTGCCGTGACGGTTACTGTTAATATATCTGCAGCATCGCTATTAGCCACGGCAAATGATTTTGTTAACACGATGGTAGGTTCAGTCACTGTCACGCTAACTGGCGCAAAATTTAACGCTACTGCCGAAGGCGTTTCATTGATATAACAGACCGCAACGCCACCGGTACAGGTGACTGGATCAACACCGGCACCACCGCCGTTTGTAATGGCAACGCCATCATTAGTAAATCCGGTATTTTCTACACGCGCGATAAAATTAATAATAAAATCAAAACGTGTAATACCCGGTGACATGGTCAATTCCTGATCACCAAAATCCCATTCAACGACCGAGTCGTTACACGTCGGGACTATCGGCCCAGTTATTGTTGTACCTGGATTAAAACCCGCCGCTGCATAATCCGGCGACTCTAAAGAAATACTCGGTGCTTCAATACAAGTTAAACCTTCGGGTAACTCATCGCGAATTTTAAAACTACGGAGATTAGCCACCGGCAACTGCGCAGTTAGCTCGTACTGAATTTCTTCACCGACAACAACATTATGTGGCGGGGCGCCGAGCGGTGGTGGCGTATTGGCTAATGCAATAACGGCTTTAGGCTGTGCGATCAGTGGAATCATCCGTACATCAGCAGTAGCATCGATGGATGAATAAACACGCGCACTACCCGCGGTGCCCACGTTGGTGTTTGTTACCTGCGGATCATTCTGATTACCAGAATCACCTTCTAAGCTATCGTAAGTAGTTCCAACCGTATTGGTTAATAGCTGTAATGGCGCAATCGCATCATCTGGATCTACCCGATAATAAAACACCACGCTGTTTGCCACGCCCGGATCAATCTGATCCAGGGCGTCACTGTGTGTATGCGAAACCGTTATTACCGCTGGCAGTAATCCATTGGCAACATTTTCACTGATGGTGCCTTCACCATCTAAGTCCAATCCATCTATGTCACCATCACCATCATTGTCCAGTCCATCCGTAAAAAAGTCGGCAATCAGCATTAAGTCCGAGCTATCCAAGGTATCGGTAGCGATAACGTTATAGGCGGGTGTGCGAATCGGAACAGAAGTCTGGTTAGTTAAGGTGATTCGATAGATATACGAGTCATTAGTGTCACCGTCGGATATCGATGTACTAAAAGCGCCACAACCAGTACCAACGGCATTTAATGTTTCGTTACATACTTCTTTAACAACGAGTAAGTTGGGCTCAACATCGGTCAGACTGATGGTGCGAACCGATGGATCTGGGTAACCGGGTGGCACAATATATCCAGCGGGGCTATTTACTGTGTCACTGACATCAATGTTAATCGGTAGTTGTATTACTCCACCAATCGGGTCCGACTGAAATACTGCGGTAAATGATGACCTGGCAATATTGGTGCTAAGGTTACCGTGCAGATTCGGACCTGCAAGTGGAAGACTGTAGTCCAGATCTACATTATCGTTCAGTAGACGGGTTTTAAAATCAACGCGGAAAAATTCGTCTGCCGCATTAATACCGGTAGCAGTATTAAAGCGCCAGGTAATATCGGTTTCATCCAGCGGTGTCGTGCCAGCACCACCGGTAACAGGATCAACGAGAACAATATTACCAGTATTACTAAAGTTGAACGGCGTAGCCGCCGTATCATAAGGAATAAAGCCCTGACCGTTTGGTAGCGCGTCGCTTACTGCAACATTCTGCACTTCGATCAAAGTAAAACCGGGTGTAACAAAACCAAACCAGCCACCCGATTCGATGCGGTAGTTACAATCCTCACCGATCTGCGAATTCAGGTTACCTGTCAGTGGCGGGATGACTGGCGCGCCAGGTACTGGCGAAAGCATATCTACTGGAGGTGCAGGCTCTATTGGATTATCTTCAGCACAGTACCAGACACTTTTCACCAGGTTGAAACCAAGCACACGTGAACGCACAGCATCTAATGAATAATTATTTGCCAGTTGCAGGTTCGGCGTCGTGTCTGGTACGGAAGCAGGTGCTGGTAAATCGAGTGGTGTGAGATCAAACAATGTCACTTCACCGATAACATCGGCGCGGAAGGTCAGGTCATCATCTACCGCACCAGCCGCTTTTATTACTGAGAATGTAATCGTCTGTGAAGCGCCCGAGGCTAAGGCACCTCGATCACAGGCAAAGACGGCAGCGGTCGCAGGTATCGCTGCAGGATCGTTCCACGTTGGATGCGTTGGATTCCCTGGAAGCGTTGGATGCTCTGGAGGATTTGTCGTGGCGGAACAACCAGCCGGCAAAGGTAATTGCGCGGTCATCGCCTGCCCTAAGGTAATGTAGGCGGTATAATTATCTGCAGTATGACCACCGTTGTTAGTCAGAATAACATTGAGATCTAAAGGTATGCCTGGGTCATTAGTTAAAATAAACAGTGCATCAGAAATAGATACATCTAAATCTTCTACATCGACAGTGTATGTAGTATCTTCTTGATAAATCTGGCCCACCTGTAAAAGTACAGGTATCATCATAAGTAATCGTCAGACCATTGGTTACGGTGACATTGAAGGTACTGTCTGGATCATCGCCGGTATCAAGTTCCGGTGAAGTATCAAGATCGGCAACCAGGTCATACCGTGTCGGATCAATTAATACGATCTGATAAGTAATGGTGAAAGTATCACCCTCACGGAAAAGATCAAAGTCGACAGCATTATCACCTGTATCGCCATTACTGGTGATAACAAATTGTGGCGCGGTATTCGTTAATAGATTTGCTGGCGTCAGATCGATGTTATGCGTCATCTCATCTGCAGCACCGCCGTAAGCGGCACCGAAAGCTGGCGTAAACGCATATGTAATAGGTGCGCTATTATCGACGACATAAGATGCGGGCAAAACATCATCAATAACAAGTCCACGCATTGTACCGCCGGTATCATTGGTTACCGTTATGGTAACGATACCGCGACTACCCACATCTGTTCCACCGTCTGTACCCAGGGCCGTGTGAGTAACTGAAGTTCCGGCGAGTGCACCAGTACCTTCCGAACTTAATGTTGCAAACGCATTGTCCACGGTAGCACCGGTAAACAAGGCGGCACTATTTAGACCACCGACAGTTCCATCAACATCACAACCCCATTCGATATTGTTGTTATTAGTTTCTACGCCACAGCTGCTTCTGATTTTACCGACGTAAAAAATGTCTTCGAACGCTGGTACTGAACCCACATCGTCTGATCCCGCGACACCAAACGGATCATTCATCAAAAAGTTATTAACGACAGTTGTTACACCTCCGCTTATGTCATCACAATCTCCAATCGGACCACCAGAGGCCGCTGAATTTGCATCAGATTCTGTAGGACAAACATAATCGATATCAAAGTTGCCGGTGATAGTATCGTCCAGCACCACATCCTGTAGATTGATCGGGCCGGTATTTTCTACCCGAACACGCCAGATAACATCATCATCAACATGGCCAAAAACGGTAGCGGCATAAGCCGTATTCGGCTGTGCTGCATCGACATTTCGCGCGAGCTTAGTAACTTGTGGTAAAGGTTGATCCAGTGTTAATGGAAAAATACCTGTGGTTTCTGTTGGCTGTGTTACACCACAGCTCAACCCATAATCGACACTGGCAGAAATATTTGTATTATTTCTTGCTAGATCTTCGTTGATACCAAAGGTAGCGGTGTCATAAGCAACGGTAAAAACCAGATCAGCCGTGCCACCGGCAGGTATAGTTTCAGTAGACAGATCCCATGTGTATTGCGTACCCGCTTGTGTCGGAACTACTGCAACACCACGAAAGGTCGATGTAACAATTCCTAACTCTGATGCCAGCAGATCTTCTGTAATTACAATATTATCTACTTCAACACCACTAACATTGCTTAATCGTAATGTCACTGTACCCGTGCCACATAATACACAACGACTGGTACCAAGATGACTTATCGACAAAGCGCCTAGATCAAAAGGAATCGATGCTGAGTCATTCGCAACAATCAATGTACGATCAACGACCGATGCAGTATTACTCAGCGTGGGACAGGTGGCAGAGGCAAGCGGGAAATTTGTAGTTGCCTGCACATTAACGTTAACTGTTTCACCGGCAGCGATATAATTAAACCGATACTCTGTTGGAGAAATAACCGAACCGGTTGGTAGTGCAGGCGGATTAAGTAAAGCACCTGGGCCTGCCGTAAGACCTGTACCCAACAGATCACTCAAACTCACAGCGAACAGACCGCCGGTACCGGTATTTTGAATCGCTACATTAAAGTTAACCGGAACACCGTCTAATGGAAAAGATTCGGCAGTGGTTTTAGTTAACGCAATTAAGCCTTCATTAACAACAATAGTCGGAGTAAAAGGAACGATTACAAACGGAGCAGTACCATCTACTTCATGGTATGAAACGCTATAGCCTAGAGATGGTGTGCCAGCGACAGCAGTCGTATCTGTTTCTAAACGAAAAGTGTAATTATAGGTACAACCTGGATTAATTATCGTGCTTGCGTTCGAAGCGATATCAATTGTTACAATGCCACCCGAGCCGCCCTGACTTGCCGTCGCGCTCATATCCGGACAAGCAACACCAGGATCAGAATCAGTAACACTGACAGCTAGCGATGCCAAAACAAAACCCGGGGGTACGGTAACAGGAATATCAGCAATATCAAAAGCGGGAGTAGAACCAGGAGAAACCTGGTTTTCTATAGATAATGTAAAACCATCCCCGGTAGCGACTTCTGCTGCACCATTCCAGGTACCGCCGATATCTATATGCGTTCTACCAGGTTCAGCTGGTATAAAGTTGTTGGTAAATACAAGATCTGGTGCCGCAAATGCATTCCCTGCCGAACACAGAAAAACACTACCCGCAATTAAAACTTTTGCGAGCAGCCGATTCCAATGAATTAGCTTCCTATTCTCGAACACTAGTTAACACTTTAAAAAACTTTTAGAAAAATAATTTTTTCACATTTAAATTTCCAAGCATTAACGATAGAGAAATTGACAGTATCGTGATGTGGGTGTCACTCAAAAATATGGATTAAGTATAGTAATTAAGCGTGATTTCGCACCGAATATATGATTTTTAAATCAGTTTTTTTAATCCGCTGCGCTGCATTGAAGGCAATTAGATTGCACTTCAAAAGCTGAGAGGAATTTAGGATGCGGGCAAGAAATCGATAGGATAGAGAATAGTAATGGCTGGCACGCCTTCTTTGGCGCCAAAGTTGAATTTTTTCACCCTGTCTGCGATGCTCTTATCCAGCGAAACTGAATCCATATCGCTGGAGTCAACGGCACAGGCGCTGACATTACCATCAGGCTCAATAGTCAGGCGCAATACCATTTTGCCCTGTAATGTCGGGTTTTTACGTAATTCACGGTTATAAATACGATAAAGCGCAGATTTATAACGATCGAACACGATTTGTATCTCTTCATCCGTGCGTGATGGCCCCACGCCGTCGCTTAATGGGCGCTCCTCACCAAAGAAGTCACTGCCAATCGAACTTTCTACACGCGAGAATTCAACGCCGCCCATGCTTTCGCCACTGCCGCCGACATTTCGGCTTAAGGACGCAGTATTAATACCACCACTGGCTGCACCGACATTAGACGTCACTAAAGAACGCGTTGTTTTCTTGGCCTTGCTGCCATTACCACTAATGTTCGCCTTGGCGCCCAGCTTGGCTACCGGCGTATTATCAATCAAATCCGCGAAATCATCTTTAAATGCCATTAAACCAGAACGCTCGGCCTTTTTACGTGCTTTTACGGCTTTTTCAGGAACAGGTTTATCTTCCTTTTTCTTTTTAGGTTTTTCTTTATCCGGCTTTTTCTCTTCCTTTTTTTCTACCTTGGGCGGTGGTGGCGGCTCTTTTTTAGGTATGATTAACTGCGCTAGTCGTTCAGGAATTTCCACGACTTCGACACGGTCAGGTATCGGTATATTCCACATGGGGATTAAGATACCCATTAAAATCGAGAAAAATAAAACTATCAGTAATATTTTTCTGAATTGTTTCTGATCTTTATCATTGCCGTTCCAGGGCATATCAATCGGACGAAATGGTAAATTAACCATCTCACGCTCAATGACGAATTCTTCAGCAAGCTCGTCTTCACGTTCCTGTAGTGTTAAAGAGTCTTCATTTAAGACGTTAATTTTTGCCGTCAGGCTTTCAACTGAACCTTCACGTACCTGTTGCTCACTTTGTAATTGCGCAACACGGGAATCATAATTGATGACCATGTCTCGTACACGCTTCTGCTGATTAGCAACAGTGTCGAGATCATAATTGTCTCCCCAAAATAAATCAGCACCACCAAGTTTTTCGAGTTTTTCTAACTGATCACTAACTTCGCTAAGTACCGCATAGCGATGGCGCAATGTATTAAGTTGTTGCAACTCTTCATTAAGGCCTGACTCTTTTTCTTGCAATGTTTCCAGACGATTATAGGCGTCATCAATCTTTTGATTAATTTCCTCCTGTTTACTTTTAATATCGTTTGCCACTGGTATCACTTAGCCTTTGCTTTTTGCTTTCTGGACAACGGCCAGTGAAATTTTTCCATAACCCGCACTGGTACAACTAGCCATCACTTTTTTCATTAAGTGGAACGGTACCGTGCGATGTGCCAGCACAGTGACCTCCCTGCTTTGCGCAACAACTTTTGTATTTATACCGATAATTTTTTTCTGTTGCAGAATCAATCTCTGCATCACTGCTTCAATAATAGGTTCCTTACTATCAATCACTTCTTGCGTCGTAATAACCGCTTCACCCTGAACCAGAACCTGCGACGGCGTTATCATTACGATAACGGTTTCACGAGGTTTCGCTTCAACCAACGAGACAGGTAGTTTAATATTTTTTGGTGGCTCCATTACATCACTGGATGATGAATTAACCAGCAGGAAAAACACCAGGATGGTAAAAACATCCATTAATGAAACCAGGTTTAAGCCGCCGCTGCTAACCCCTTTTTTATTACGCGACATGCGCTTCATGCGCCGATTTTGATTCATGGCGCGTCGCCTATAGAAATATCAGGAAACAAAACAACCTGCTGCAGTACGTCACCTTCACCTTCTCCGCCCGCCTGGCGAACAAAAGTGGTACGTACGGTGTCCATTATTCGAATTAATACGCGATACTCAATGCCTGGCTCCATCAGCACGAGTGCATCTGTTTTATCGGGATATTTTGACTTTATCTTTACCAGGAATTCAGTCAGTAATTTAAGGTCATAAAGCTTGCTGATATCTTTAGTACCGTCTTCTTCAACAGGTAAATCAACATCTTCTTCTTTAAGCAAAGGAAATCTTGCCAGTACCTGTTTACCGTTACCTATTTCAAGCCCTTTCTGCCGAACAATAACTTCAATACTTAATTGCGGCTTGTTCTCATCTTTACTGCCTTCCCCGGTAGGCAGAGTTAACTCAAGAATAGTAATACGAGAGAATACGGCCGTAATAAGCAGGAACGGCACAAGCACAACCATTAAATTAAGGAAGGTTGTTATATTAAGTTCAGGCGGCTCTTTTGGTGGCCGCTTATAGTGATGACGTCTAGCCATTCTTGGCAGCTAGTTCCGACTGACGTTTAGCGAAATCAGTAATCATGTTTAATGTTTTTACCGACGCCATTTCAAGACTATCGATAATTTCGCCCGTTTTAGATGAAATCATTGCGTGGGTAATAAGCAGTGGAATCGCTGCCATCAAACCAAATGCGGTGGTATTCATGGCAACCGAAATACTTGCTGATAACATATCCGCTTTTTCTGCAGGGTCTGCGTTTGCCACCGCGGTAAACGCTTCAATCAAACCCATAATGGTACCGAGCAGCCCAAGCAAGGTACAAATATTGGCAAATAATGCGATGTAGGGTGTACGTTTTTCCAGCGTAGGAATGATTTCCATCATGCTCTCTTCCATGGCAATTTCGATGTCATCACGACGACGCACCGAACCCTGCCTGGCAAGGCCCATGTTTAGCAAATTAGCAATCGCCGATTCATTACCTGAAATAGTTTCCCTGGCGTCGTCAAAGCTACCTTCATCAAGTAAAGGATGCACTTTATCCCAAACATTTTTATTTGCTTTGCCAATGCCTGACAATTTCATGTATCTTTCAATACAAATTGCCGCACCAAAAGAAAAAACAATTAAGATTGGGTACATAAATGTACCGCCGGTTTGAAAAAACTGTGCAATAGACTGGATCGTCTCCATCATGTGCTCCTCATTATAATATTCGTGAATAAAAGATCACGTTTGTAAATTACGGTACATTCTTACCATGACTTAATTCATAGAAATCAAGCTCACGCAAAAATACTTCTTTGTCCAGCGGCCGCATACTATCATCCAGCAATCCTGAACTTAAACTTGTTGCTACACCTACTTCGGAATTTTGCCAGGGAACAATATATAAAGATTTTGGTGCTTCCTTATTACCAATAATTGAAATACCCGATAGCTCCTTTACCTCAGAGTCCACTTTTTTTTCAGCCATAACAGGCTCATGCAGCAGAATTAGTAACATTAAGCCGGCTAAATTTTTATTTTTTATAACTTTCATGGCCATAATATCGTTACCCGGCAAACCTGTAATCAATCACTAACATTCATTTCTGATATTGCGATAAAACTAAGTTTATAAGTTATAAAGATGTTTTATAGTCTAAAACCTGTAACTTACAACTTAAATCCTGTAACTTTTAATTCAATTATTTTGCAGTACGATTTTTAACATCCGCCAGCCAAATTTCGACTGTCTTATCATCAGGCTGCAACTCGAGATAGCTTTCATATTGTTTCAGCGCACATTCAAAATCATGCATATACAAATCGCATAAAACGCCCAGATTTCTTTTTACCGCCAGGAACTCAGGGTGATTATTTATCGCATTCTCATAAGCAGTACGCGCTGCCTTAAACTTACCCGCTTTTCGGTAGAGCTGTCCCAGCTCGTTATTTGCCACCGGGTGCCCGATATCAAGTTTTAGCGCATTGATGAGGTTTTGTTCGGCTTCATTGCTTTGACCCAACTTATTGTAAGCAATGGCAATATTGACATATGGCGCGGGTAATCTTTGCTCACGCTCTATCACTGTTTTTAACACAGCAACAGCTTCCGTGTTTTTATCCTGCTGCATTAAAGCGATCGCATTTTTAAAATCAAGTTCTACGTCTGAACTAACGTCAATGTGCTTAAACTCCTGTTTAGCTGAATAAACAGCAGAGCCCTGCTTTGCCTCGCCACTGGCACAGGCGTACAGCAACAGCATCAAAAAATAAACAAAATATTTATATAAAACATCCTTCATCTCTCAATACTCCATTGAATTGTAATATCTATCGCGTTACCCATCCTGACCACCATCGACAGCTGCCTCTTCTACAAGTTTTTCACTTGTTGAGCCGGCGTTAATATTGTCCTTATCCTGCGGAACTTCGGCAGGCGCATTATTAACTGGTATTTTTTCATAAAGCTGGCCAGCTTGTATCGAGGTAACAATTTCGCTATTTTTTTCTGTCTTAGCGTAACGTGCCGGCATCAATGCTGCCAGCTTAAGAATACTTTTATCAATCCATTCATTGTAGATACCGACATCAAGCAGTTCCATATTTTTTTCATGAACACTGATCGCTTTTTCTTCAAACGGGTACGCCTGCTCTTCAATGACCAGCTCGTATTGCTCTAGCTCCTCATCATTTAATTTCGCTGGCCTTTCTGACTCAAGTAAGGCGACATTGAATTCATAGTAAATTTCCGCAATGTAATAGGTGGCTGCCGCAGTCACTTCACCGACCTGGTAATCAACCAGTTTCGTATATGCATCAATCGCGCTGCGCATCCGCTTTTTCTTTTTCTTCAGGTTTTTCTTGAAAGGTTGAACCAGCGCCACGGCTTTAAACGATTGAAGTTTTGGCTCAGTCAATACCAGCGCTGCTTTTGCAGCAAGAAACCGGGTACGATCGGTACGCCCTTTTCCGCCGGTTGCATCTGTATTCACAATCTTATTAAGCTCGGCAATATATTTTTTCTGTTTACCGCGCTGTAAATATAATTCAGCCATTTTTTGGCGCACTTCAATTGCATCTTCGATTGGCTTAGGGAAGTAATCGACTAATTTCAAATAAACCAGCAAGGCTTTGTCTTTGGCATCAGCCTTTTCATACAACTCGGCAGCCTGATTTAACGCTTCGCGACGCAGGCCTTCCTCTTTTGGATTTTCTTTTTCTATACGCTCAAATTCAGCTGCCGATTTAAGCAATTCTCCCTCTTCTTTATAGGCAACAGCCAGTTTTTTAGTAATGTCATTCATTAATTTATGGTCAGGATACAACTGCCTAAATCCCTCCAGCACAATGGCTACCTGTGACCATTGTTTTAATACGATTAACGAAGCCGCTGCATCGTATTCTGCCGTTGATCGAATTTTCGCATTAGGCGCCACCACAGCTACCCGTATAAAATGTTCCGCGGCAGTCTTATGATCACCCAGCTTTCTCGCCTGTTCACCTTGTTTATACACAGACGCGGCAAGATTTTCAGTTAGCGATACGTAACTTTTATCCTTTTTATCTGTTAAAGATAATGTTTTCGTGTATGCATCTTCAGCATCTTTATAATTAGTGATATCAAATGAAGCATGCGCGATAACCATCCACGCAGAACGTAGTAGTTTTTTATCTGCCTCGGGGTAAATTTTTACCGCACGGCGGCCATATTTTATTGCCTGCTCATAATCTTCTAGCGCATATAAATCATCGACCGCGGCCACTAGAACTACAGCTGCGTGTTTATGAGCTGGAAAATAGTCAGTAAATTTAAGTGAAGAACGAATAATTTCACGTTTAATAATACTGCGTTGTGATTGATTGGCGACTTTTAAATATTCTCGATAGGCATAAACGGCTGCATAACCGGCACTTGGGGAATCGTCATGAGTCGGGTAATTATATGCGGTACGTTCATACTCAGTTGCCGAATCAAGAAAATCTTTATGTTCAAGTAATAATCCTGCTAACTGATTATTTAGTGCAGGTGATTCTTTCTCTTCTGGGAATGATGCCAGGAATTCTCGATACCAATAAATCGCTTCCTGGTAATTTTCTTCTTTTTGTTTGTGTAAACGCTTATCCTGGTATAACGCATGATAATGGTTTGCCAAATCAATAATATTAGATTTTAAAAACGCTAACACGGTTGGGTGGGCATTGATGTCAAAGAACGTCCAGTAATTTGACCGTAAACTATACGTTTTGGAAAATTCTTTTTTAGCGTCTACAACCAGGCGTGGGAAGCCTCCTTGCTTGTAAATCTCAATGACTCGTATATTAAAATAAGGTGATTCTTTGGAAACCGGATTGCCAGCAATATACGTCTGGTAAGACTTGGCAGCGTCGGCATATCGGCGTTTTGTTAAAAAGTACTCCCCCAGATGGCTATATATACTGGCTTCATAAAAACGGTGGCCATGTTTAGCGAAAAACTCGACGATTGACTCGGCACCGCCAAGATACGAAAAGCTCAAACTTATGACCCTGTAGGTGTCCTCAATACGTTTATTTTCGATTTTATTTTCAACATTATCGAGATCATATCCATTATCAATTTTATAATCGAGCATTTTAATATAATCTTTTAACGCTTCCTCATACATATCCTGTTTGAAATATGACCAGCCTTGTTTGTACAGGGCCAACTCATAAAACTCCGAACCTTCTCCCGCGTTAATAACTGATTGATACGACTCTTCAGCGTCAAGGAACTTCTTACGCGTGAAAAAATATTCTGCGCGACGGAACTGTGCTTCATCTATATGACGCGACTGCGGGTATTTACTGATTAACTGCTCAAGAGATTTCATGGCCACGTCAACCTGCCCTGTTTCTTCATAAGCACGTGACAATTGATACAGTACCTGGTCATTTCGTTCAAACAGCGGATATTTTTTCAGCAGACCTTTGTAAAGTTCAATGGCTTCTTTCGCGCCGGCAGCCTGCAGCTCATCTGCATCTTTACCCGGTGTTACAATTTTATTTATCTTCGGCTTGCCTAAATCAATCTTTTTACCCGCGCGTTCACTAAATGCTTTTTCAGTTTCACTTAAATCTGCGATTGGACTATCTTTTGTTGCAATGCTTTCCCTGTTTTCATCAACAAAAAGTGGCACAAAACCGGTATCGGGCGTTTCAATATCAGTTGCCTGTGCAGCACTATCAGCGACAGCTTTTATACCATCCTGTGTTTCAGCAACAACGCCTGGCACTGCGGCCTTTATCGATTGTTCTGCTTGCTGCTGTTCCTCAGCCTTAACTTCTCTATCATATTCTTTTTGAATTTTTAAATCGGCGAGACGACGCAGTGCTTCCGGTGTCATCGCTGTTTCTGGCGTTTCCTTAAGAAACTGCTCATAACTTGCCATGGCTTTTTCCAGACTGCCATCAACCTTTTCTTCTTTCACTTCAAACTTCACATCATTCAAACTTGCCAGGGTGCCCTGAGTATTTGATGCCGCACAGGCAGCAAGCAACAGATAAGTTGCAATAACAGCCAATAGTTTGATGTTATTCATTCGCATGAAGTCATCGACTCAATAGTTTTTCTTTAAATGATGACGTGGCCCCTTTGGGTATATCATCACTCACTGAAGAATTATCCAAGGTTGTTTGCGGGACTTCCGCCGTCAACTCAGGCATGCTTTCTGTCGGCAGCACTCCGTTATTGTTAACTGCAGGCGTGGTTACCTCAGCTTGAGGTTTTTGTAGTTGACGCTGTTTTTCTATCTCGGAATCAACCTCGGCTTTTGTTGCACGGTCATAACTTTCAGCCAGGGCAAAACGCGCTTTTATCTGATATTCTTCAAGGCGTTTACGGCGACGATCAAGTTCGTTAATTGCCATGGTCTCTAACAAACGCCCCTGTTTAGCCATACCACCATTCAACTTTCTCTGTGCGGCAAAAATGCGTGTCCGTAATTGACGGATAGGTATGATATAACCTTCATAACTTTGCGTGGCTGCCTGACGCGTGCGAATAAAGGAGTGATATCTTATTTTTAGTTTTTTAATAATGGCATCTAAGGAAATCAGATTATTATAGGCATCCGTCAAACGCTGATCATATTCACTGTGTACACGCCACAGCAAAACACCACGTAAACGTTTAATTCGACTTTCCAGGTCAGCATCGATAGCGCCTGCATTGCTCGCTTTTATTTCCTCGAGGGCGATTATGGTATCTAGCGCCTGGCGCTCCGTTGATGTAGCCAAATATTCAGGCCGCGGAGAAATAAGCATTTTTTTTAATTTTGTTGCCAGATTTTCACGCTGCTCTAATCGTAGTTTTATTCTTGCGTCGAGCTTTTTAAACTCTTCTTCAACAACGGGCAATAACGGCTCCTGGTAAGCTCGCCTGATATCGATCATTTCTTCGTAGACTCTTAAATCTGCCAGCCATTTTTCCAGGTGATGACGTAATTCTGCAAGGTCTTTATAGTTTTTATATGACTCCTGAAAATCGGCAGAGGCCATCAGTTGCAGAATGTAACGCGTTTCTGGTGTTTCGGGTAATTCACGTAAATTAACCACCCAGTTTTTATCTTTCTCTGATTTTTCATCAAGCAGCGCTGCAAGAAACTTTCCCTTACGAATGGACTTGATTGAATCATCCAGGCTAACGATTTCATCAGCAAACACATCCATAGCATGCTTATATAAATTTGCGGCTTTACCGTGTGCACTTAGTTTTCCATAGGCATAAGGCACTGCCATTAAGGCTTCCTGTACTGAATTATTTGTTTCAGCCCGCTCATGCAGCAGCGTCCATGGCACCAGCGCACGATCATAATGTCCCTGGGCAACAGATACCCAGCCAGCGCCTAACAATGCCTGGTTAGAATATGGCCCATCAAGTCGAACACGTTCAAAATAATTTTGTGCCTGCCTGGCATCACCTTTTTCAAGGTAACGATAGGCCAGTTTCAGGTTGGCTTTATCCTTTAACGCTAGAAGGTCTGCATCACTAAGCTCCATCTGACCCAGTTCGTCAAGAACCTCAAGACCTTGCTGTTCTTTACCGCTTTGAATTAAAGCAATACCTAAATTATATAAAACAAAGCCTTTCAGACTTTTTTCTTTTCGTAATAATTGAAGGCTGTCTGCAGCCTCGGTAAATTGCCCTATATCAATATTGGCCAATGCGCGCAGATAGGCCGCATCGGTTTTCAACGACTCCGGTTCTTTACCACGAAGCACGTCCAGCGAATACTTTTCTTCATAACGTGACCTGTCTGGCTGCTCACGAATAAGCTGTAGCGCGTACAAGGTATTTAGCGGATCATTTTTTTTGTAGAATACGCGTGCCAGTGCTAATGCAGCCTGATTGCGCGTTGCTAAATCCACACCCTCACCCAAAACAGCCTGTATTGCCTTGCCTGCGCGCTGGTTCATGCGATATTGCATTTCCAGGTCGCCGACAGAAAATTCCGCCTGTGTGAGGTGCCGATGAAAGGGATCAAGCTCGGATTCGTCGAGCTCATAATACTGGAACAATTCAGTATCTAGCCGTGCCAGCGCATCGAAGTGCGCATCCTGATAGGCGTAATAAAGTATTTCGCCAAAATACAAATCGCTTAACTCAACGTCTTTTAAGCCGCTTGCCGCGTACAACGACAAGCTGCTCAACATTGCAGACAGAAATAGTATAAAACGACGCAACATTGTTACCAGTCTTTAAACGAAACCGTTTGGTCAGATGCACTGCTGCCAGTAATTTGAATCTCTACAAATTTCGGACCAACCGCTTTTGTTACGGTGAAGTTTTCACTGCGCTGATATTCATTACCCGATTTTCCCTCGGCCAATAAAACTTGCTACCAGAGCATGATCACCGGTTTTTATATTGCCGGTATATATGCGCTGTACGCCGCCCGCTTTTAACGCTTCGAGTTCCTTGAACGTATAAAGGTATTGCGCAACAACCTTGTTATCCATTTTAATTTGTACGGAATCAAGGATAAAATCTTTATCCCCTGACAAAGAAACAAACAAGGATACCTGTGTATTTGAAGGGAATAATAATTTTTCTTCAAGCAGGGATAGTTCCGATGTTAACTCCAGCACATCTTTTTTTATGTCCTGAACCTGTTCATCAAGCCCTTTTATCTGCTCTTTGCTCACTTCAGCTGCAACGGCAGATAAAGACAGAAAACTGATAACAAGAAAAAATAGAATACGAAATTTCACTGGGTTTTGCCTCAACATTATTGCAACTCGGTTATATACATAATATATAATAGGCGCTACAAAATAATATGCGACAAAGTCGATGAAAAGTATTTCGCAAATATCGCTGTTAAATCGACTAAATTAAGTGCGATTATTGGTAAAAAACCTCAACAATTAAACATTTAACAGCAAAATATTCATCTATTACCATGCCCGAATTGTTGCCTGTTAATAGTCATAAAAACAGTGTTCTCATCAATATCCGGTAAACATATGGCAAAAGCAGGTGCAACGGGATTTATTCGAATCATTAACGCAGCCGGTTATTCATGGCTGGGATTCAAAGCTGCCTATAAACATGAGGCCGCGTTCCGGCAGGAACTATGGTTAACAATGGCACTGACGCCGGTAGCATTATATTACGGCCCGTCTTTAGCCGATAAAGCCATTTTAATGGCCAGCCTGGTTTTTATCCTGCTGATCGAAATACTCAACTCGGCACTGGAAGCGGCGGTTGATCGACATGGCGACGAAATTCACCCGTTATCAGGGCGCGCAAAAGATATGGGTTCAGCGCTGTATTTCTTGCTTTTATCATCGCCGCCCTGGTCTGGTTTTCAGTTTTTAGCCGATAGCGTGACAGCCGTCCAGTCAATCGACAAAACTGCCGTGCTGGAAAATCGGTTGATTATGCGGCAGGCCAAAACAAATCATGAAACGCGCATCCTGCCTGGCGCTGATGTCTACGCTATGGTGTTTTTCTATAAAACAGCATTCTGCCTTTTTTACCGACTCGCCTAAAACGTCCACCTCACCTTCTAAAAGGTAAATAAAGCCCCGCATCCCCTTATCAACATTGACGCTATATTGATGATTTTTCTCTAATTTTACATCCAGATATAGCACTTTTGTGTGCAATGATAATTGTCCCTGCTCAGCCGATAATAAGCGGACATAGCCGCCGGGAATACTTAGAACTTCTATCTCATCGGCTGCAACCTGCTGATAATCAGGCTCTATTTTCTTTAAATCGGCGGCTAAATTTACCCACATTTGTATGCCTTTCGTTTCCTGATCCGCGGCTGGCATTTCCGAATGAATAATCCCCTTACCGGCGGTGAAACGCTGTAATCCGCCACTAAACACGGTTGAATTGTTGCCCAGGTTGTCCGTATGATTCACCGATCCCTGAATGACATAGGTAATACCTTCAAAACCGCGGTGTGGATGGTCGGGAAAACCTGCACCGGGAGAAATCGTAAAGTCATCCCATAAAACAAAAGGGTCAAAATTCATAAAACCGGGTACAGGAAACAAACGATTAACTTCTGCACCGTCGCCTTCGGCACCAGAGACGGCCTTTCGTACAAACAGGTTTTTTTGACTCATTTCAACGACCTCTTTGATTTGTATAAGGATAAATAATAATAAACCCTACGTACATTAGTAATGAATATGAACGGCTTATTATTTAGCAGCCGTTATTGCTTATAAAAATAATATTACTCTTTTTCGACGGTTAAAAGACTTATATGCTTCAAAATCAGCATTTTTGCCTATACTCATCGTTAGCTTAATAAATTAAATAAAAACCCATCCGTAAACTACAACCACTGATTTTTATGAAACTTAAACAACTTGTATGTCTGGCAACGCTTGCCACGCCGTTTACAGTCAACGCCGATTTTTTATCGATCTCTGCAGGCGGCGGCATCTGGAACGAAACCCCTGACGGTAACATTCAAAAAACGATTGACGCTGTTAACGGCGATACTAAAGTCGATATTAAAGATAATTTATTCTGGGAAGAAGAAACACAGGGTTATTTCTTTATTACCGTCGAACACCCCGTGCCAGTCATTCCCAATGTCAAATTAATGAGCACCAAGCTAGATCAATCTGGTCAAGGCAACCACAACATTCACATTTGATGGACAAACATTCAGTGGTTCGGTAAGCAATGACTTTTCCATTGAAACGCTGGACTTAATGGCTTACTACGAAGTATTAGATAATATCGTTAGCCTGGATCTTGGTTTAAACATTCGTCATTTAAAAATTGATTACAACATTAACAATGGCAGTTCTACCACTGATTCAGTGAGTGCCACTGTACCCATGTTATATGCCGCCGTTGGCGCATCACCCTGGCCTGAGCTGCTCATCAGTGGTGAATTAAGTTACATTGCTTATGATCGGCAACAGCCTGTCTGACTTCACTGCAAAAATTGCCTATACCACGAACTTCCTGCTCGGTTTTGAAGCCGGTTATCGTAAACTAAGCTTTGAACTCGATGACGTTTCAGATACCAACGCTAACATCGATTTTGATGGTGTCTTTGCTGGTGCTTATTTGAAATTTTAGGAAACAGCTGAATGCTGGAATTTAAGAACAGATACACCCCAAAAATAAATTAGCCGCAAAACACGCAAAGGCAGACGCAAAGAAAAGAATTTTTAAATTTCGTCTGTTTGCGTATTTTGCGTGTTTTGCGGCTAATTATCATTTGTTCGTTATTTCATCATCCCTTTTTTATAAAAAATCACAAGCTGTTTGATTTTCTCCAGAACAGCCTGTGCATGGCCATCGGGCACAACATTATATTCCGCAAAACGGATAATGCCTTTTTTATCGATAATAAAGGTAGCACGCACGATGCCCATCTTTTTCACGCCATTTTTTTCTTTTTCCTGCCACACGCCATAATCCTCACAACACTTGCCATCCGTATCCGCAAGCAGCCCCACTTTCAAATCAAACTTATTGATAAAATCAACGTGGCTGGCACATGAGTCTTTGCTGACACCATAAACGACCGTATCATGACTGCTATATTCATCGATATATTGAGTAAACTGATTGGCTTCAATGGTACATCCCGGTGTGTCATCCTTCGGATAAAAATATAAAACCACGTTTTTTTTGCCATTAAAATCAGCAAGATTGATGATTTCATTATTTTGATCTTGCGTTGAAAAACCCGGTGCCTTTTGTTGCTCAGCTATCATTATTTCCTCTCTACACTTATTGAAAACAGCTTAATAAAATTGAATCTAATTATGTCACATCACAGGCTTAAAGGTTACAATCCCCGCCCATGTTACAAGCGATTAATCTTGGCGTAAGACGTGGTGTTAAGCTGCTGTTTGAAAATGCCAACTTTCAAATACACCCGGGGCAAAAAGTTGGCTTGACTGGCGCCAATGGCACCGGTAAGTCCAGCCTTTTTTCACTGATACTGAGACAACTGCAAGCTGACACCGGTGACTGCATCTACCCTGATAACTGGGTGATCGCACATGTCGCGCAAGAGATACCTGACGGTGAGCAAAAAGCGCTTGATTTTATACTTGATGGCGATGTTGAACTCAGACAAATCCAGCAGGCCATCAATAAAGCTGAAAGCGGTAACAATGGCATCCTGCTTGCAACCTTACACACACAGCTTGACAATATTAATGGCTATAGCGCCAATGCGCGTGCCAGCCAGCTGCTTGCCGGGCTGGGTTTTAAACAAAACGATGAAACACGCAGCATAAACGAATTTTCCGGTGGTTGGCGCATGCGTCTCAACCTTGGCAAAGCACTAATGTGCCGTTCGGACTTATTGCTGCTTGATGAACCAACGAATCATCTCGATTTAGACACCATTATCTGGCTCGAATCCTGGTTGACCGCCTACCGCGGAACGCTGTTGCTGATTTCACATGATCGTGACTTTTTAAATAACATATGCACACACATTGCATATCTCGAACAACAGAAAATACAAGTTTATACAGGCAACTACACTGCGTTTGAACGCGTGCGCGCAGAGCGTCTAGCCGCGCAGCAATCTGAATACAATAAACAGCAACGCAACATCGCGCATATCCAGTCATACATCTCACGCTTTCGCGCCCAGGCAACCAAAGCCAGGCAGGCACAGAGTCGACTAAAAGCGCTGGAACGCATGCAAACCATCGGCCCGGCACATGTTGATTCACCATTCCACTTTTCCCTGTTCGAACCCGAAAAGATACCGAACAGCCTGTTACACATGGAACATGTCGATGCCGGCTATGGCGACAATAAAATTTTAAATAATATCGACTTTCAATTATTACCCGGTGACAGAATCGGCTTACTGGGTCCTAACGGCGCCGGCAAATCCACTTTTATCAAAGTGCTGGCAAACCAGCTGAAAATTCAAAGTGGAGAATATCATCTGGCAAAGGAAACCAATATTGGTTACTTCGCACAACATCAACTGGAACAGCTGCATGATGATCACTCCCCCATTGAGCATCTTCAACAAATAGATAAAAACACACGAGAAGCAGACTTGAGAAATTATCTGGGTCGTTTTGGCTTTTCCAATGATATGGCACTATCAAAAATACAGAACTTTTCCGGCGGTGAAAAATCACGACTGGTTCTGGCAATGATTATTTACCAGAAACCTAACCTGCTATTACTTGATGAACCCACTAATCACCTCGATCTTGAAATGCGCGAAGCTCTGGCTGAAGCCTTACAGGATTTTGCTGGTGCCATGGTGATCGTTTCACATGACAGGCATCTACTCAACGTTAGCT
This sequence comes from uncultured Gammaproteobacteria bacterium, assembly GCA_963768125.1. Classification (GTDB taxonomy): domain Bacteria; phylum Pseudomonadota; class Gammaproteobacteria; order SZUA-229; family SZUA-229. The sequence goes on along the minus strand of CAVYHC010000026.1, from coordinate 25,784 downwards.
GCGATAAATTACTTCTGGTAAACCAGCAAACTGTTTCTGAATTCCCGCTTAGCCTGGATGAGTACCCTAAATGGTTAACTGAACACAATAAAACACTGATAAACAACGCCATCACTTCTACTGTCAACGAAAGCAATAACACGGGCGTTTCAAACAAAGAAAGAAAACAAATGGAAGCCGCAAATAGGAAGAAAACTGCGCCTTTAAGAAACAAAGTAAAAACACTTGAAGATAAAATGCATAAAATCGCAGACAGGCTGACTGACATCAATGGCCAATTATCAGACGGCAATATTTACACTGAAGCTAACAAACAAAAACTTCAGCAATTACTTTCAGAAAAAGCTGAGCTGGATAAAACGCACGAAAGTGCTGAAAATGAATGGTTTGAGCTACATGAAAAACTTGAAAAAATCTAACCGGACTTAAAATTATGAATAAAAAATGCCTGGCAATTATTACCCTACTGTTACTGGTCATTAGCGCTGGTTTTTACAAGTTTATCTTTCAGGGCAGTGTCGCAGAAAGCAGCGATGGACGTGCCAGCATTCTGTTAAATGCCGGCGAAAGAAAACTGGTACTAGCAGAAATGAGAGCGTTTTTAAGCAGCGTTCAACAAATTACTGCGGGTTTATCTAACAATGATATGTCACTTGTCGCCGAGCATGCTCGAAAATCCGGCAAGGCAGCACAAGGTGAAGTGCCCGGCACACTGATTGGGAAACTACCATTGCAATTTAAACAATTAGGTTCTGATACGCACAAAAAATTTGACCAGCTTGCCATGGACGCTGAAGATTTAGAAGATGAAAATCACGCCATGGAACAACTTTCCAGCTTGATGAAAAACTGCGTCAGCTGCCATGCAGCTTACCGTATAGACATTTAATCCCAGCTCAAAAGACTCCTTGCGTGGGCACGTTAAACGTGCCCACGGATAGTGCTAAATGGCCGACTTATAAATTAAATATTTATATTATGATCGGTAGTTCTGCATTTTATGATCAGAATCCTCATAACACATAATAATATCTTTCACGATATCGCTACGTACAATGTCCTCGTAATCAAACTCATGGACATAAACACCTTTTACACCGTGTACACGGCTAATAGCATCATGCAAACCCGAATAACAACGTATATCTTTCTGGCTTAAATCACCGTTTATCACCACTGTAGACTGCATACCAATACGTGTCATAAACATTTTCATTTCTTCTGGCGTACAGTTCTGCGCTTCATCCAGTACAACAAATGTACGGTTAAAGGTTTTACCCCGCATATAAGCCAGAGGTTCCACTGATATATTGCCATTTTTAATGGCACACTCAATCACGCCTTTACCCGCATTACTTATTAAGCATGACTTAAATGCACCAAAGTAAGGATCAAATTTCTCTTCGAGTTTTCCTGGCAAAAAGCCCATGCTATTACCCGCTTCAACAGCTGGCCGGGTAAAAATAACTCGATCAATATCACCGGATATTAGCGCCTGCGCTGCCATTGCTGCTGTACAGTAGCTTTTACCGGTACCTGCAGGGCCTAAGCCAAAGATTAATGTATGCGTTTTAATAGCAGACATAAACAGGTCTTGCGCCTTATTTTTTGCCTGTATGGGTTTTAGTTGTTTTACCGGTAGGGAGCGGGACTGATGGGAGTGAGAGGGATGGTACGAATCGTTGTGTGAAGGGAGGGTGGAAGTCGATGACTACGTTATCCTCCGACAAGTAATCTAGTTGTTGTAATTTATTTTTTTGTTTTTTCGCTCGACCATGCTTTCTCGACATACATACACCTCGGAAGTTGGTTAATACAATAATTAAATAAATTAAATCCAAATATCTGCGTTTCAAAACCTCTTTTTTTGCCTGCAAGTATTATTACTGCTTTAGCATGAGAAAGTAAACAACTTTTTCTAACAATTATTATGATTTATATTTTTTATAATTCAAGTAAATCACGGTAAATAAAATAGTCAGCCATACAACACTCTCACCTTGAACCACTTTTAGATTAGAATTGCCATATGGGCGAAGAAATAAAATATAGTCGTTTTATTAAATCAGACTACCTGCAATTTACTTCTCATCTAAAAGAAGAAACTGCATTACTTAAAAGCTGGTTTGATAATGATAAATTTTCAGCTGCCGATTTAATGGCAGGTTATGAACTTGAAGCCTGGTTAATCAATAAAACAGGCCACCCTGTTGCTATCAATGAAACCTTTCTTAAACAGGCAAATAATGACCTGTTAAGCCCTGAACTGGCAAAATTCAATATTGAACTCAATGTAGAGCCGGAACGCTTAGGTAACAAAGTTCTATCTATATTTGAGCAAAAGCTAGACAAGCTTTGGCAACAGTGCGCCACCGTAGCACAGTCTCTTGATAGTAATATACTTGGCATTGGCATATTACCCACCTTACAGGACAGTGACCTCACCATCGATAACATTTCACTGCTTGATCGCTATAAAGCGCTCAACGAACAGGTCTTACGGCACCGCAACGGTGTCGAAATCGAGTTAAAAATCAACGGTGAAGAGCATTTACATGTCAGGCATAAAGATGTAATGCTTGAAGCTGCCGCCACCTCCTTACAAATACATATTCAGGTACCGCAGCACGTCGCGGCACGTTATTACAATGCCTCGGTACTATTATCTGCTCCGATGGTCGCAGTGAGCGCGAATTCACCCTGCTTATTCGGTCGGCGGCTGTGGCAGGAAACACGTATTCCCGTTTTTGAACAGGCCGTACCTACCGGCGGTTATGGCGGCGCAACCACCGGGCCGGTCCACCGGGTCAGTTTCGGCTCTGATTATGTACGCGACTCGCTGTATGAATGTTTCCAGGAAAATCTGGAGCACTTCCCGGTATTGCTTCCCGTGCAATATCAAACTGCTGCAGAAAAACTTAGATACCTGCGTTTACACAATGGCACCATCTGGCGCTGGAACCGGCCGCTCATTGGATTTGATGAAGATAACACGCCGCATTTACGAATAGAGCACCGGGTATGCGCAAGCGCGCCGACAACGATTGATAATATTGCCAATATCGCCTTTTATTACGGGCTGGTACATTATTACGCAACAGCAGACAAACCGCCTGAATACGCCATGCCTTTTGCCGACGCGAAAAATAATTTTTACCGTGCTGCGCAGCTTGGACTCAAACATAAAACCCGCTGGTTCAGCAAAAACACCGATACACTGCAAAAGATCATTCTTGACAGACTGCTGGTTGAAGCAGAAACCGGCTTATACCGGTTAGGCATCGATCAGCAGGACAGCCAGCGATACCTTTCCATTATTCAGCAGCGCGTCGAAAAAAATAGAACGGGAAGCCAATGGCAATTAAATTTCCTTAATAAGCACCAAAACAACCGAACCAAACTCACGTTAAACTACCTGAAAAACCAGGTTTCAGGCAAACCCGTTCACCAGTGGGATTTTGCAACAACAGATTGAGAGCCAGGCATGCTAAACGAAATGAACCACATACCCGATGCACTGCTTCACGCTAAAGTAGAAGAGCTGGAAGCCATACTTGCAGCGCCCACGCTTTTTCATCTGGGCGGCATTAACAAGCAACCGCTGTTTATTTGCACATTACTCCATGGTAATGAAACAACCGGTTTTTATGCGATTCAGCGCTTATTAAAAAAATACCAGAACAGCCCTCTACCCCGGGCAATATCCCTGTTTATCGGCAATGTTGCCGCGGCAAAAGAAAATCAGCGCCATCTTGATACGCAGGATGATTACAATCGAATCTGGCCCGGCAGTCACCACAATGATTCTGCAGAAAAAGACATGATGAAAACGGTGACACGTATCATGCAGAAAAAGAAACCATTCGCCAGTATTGATATACACAACAATACCGGCAAAAATCCGCATTACGCCTGCATTAACATACTCAATCCTCACTGCCTGGTGCTGGCATCAAAATTCAGTGATATCGCTGTTTATTTCACCAGCCCCAAAGGCGTACAGTCCTCAGCTTTTGCCGACTTTTGCCCTTCAGCCGTACTGGAATGCGGGCAATCTGGCGATAAATCCGGTGAAGATCATGCACTGGGATTTCTCGAAACCCTATTAGAAATGGACGATTTGACATCACAGGACAGTAACCAGATCACGCTCTATCATACCATCGCCCGAGTCACTATTCCCAGGACAGTGGTGATCGCTGAAAGCAGTGAAAGCAGTGATATTTTTCTCAATACGGAACTGGAAGACAGGAATTTCCACCAGATTCAACCGGGCACTGAATTTGCGACAGTTAATTCCTCGAAAGAAAAACTGGCCGTTGTCAGCAATGAAAGCAATGAAGACGTAACCAATGAGTATCTTGAATTAAACGGTAATCAATTATTATTTAAAAAAGCCATTACACTTTCCATGTTCACCTGCAGTGAAAAAGCGATAAGACAGGACTGCGTCTGTTACTTTATGGAAGAGTTGCATATAGGCTGATGCTTTAAAAGCGATTCACCACAGAGGCACAGAGAAAAACAACTTATCGTTAAATGCGCCGTAGGCGCAGTTAACCAGAAAAATTTTGTGCCCTCTGTGCCTCTGTGGTGAAAGTTTTTGACTTTAATCTACTATTGGCCGACAGCCGATCTCAATCCTGTTTGAATGCCAGCCTGCCACTGCCCAGAAACACGACTGCGGCGGCTGTCAGTAAATAGAACAGCTGTAATTCAACAGCCGAGCCGCCATGTTGGGTCAGGCTAAAGAGATCGCCGCTGTGCGCCAGAAACAGGGCAAACAGCATATTGACAGCAATCAATAAACCACCGATTCTCGAGCGGTAACCCACAATTACCATCAACGGGGCAACAACCTCACCAATATAAACACCATAAACCAGGATAGCGGGCAAGTGGTTTGCAGTCAGCATGCCACTAATAAAGTTTAGCGAATCCGGATGTATTATTTTAGCGACACCATGAAATAACATTAAACCACCGAGACAAAGCCTGATAATTAATTTTCCAGTATCCGCATTTAATGAAGATAAAAACATTGCACACCTCTCAAGAGTTTTCCAGCACACGCAGCTAATACTGCACTAGTATTCAATTTAAATCGACTGCATATTCACGCAGCTTTTCCAATGGTACAACTTCTAGCGCCCTTTTATGTGTTTTCATTAAATGGACCCTCGGCGCCATTCCGCTTTGATAAGCCTCAAGCCACCTCGCTGCGCATAAACACCAGCCGTCACCCGGTTTAACACCTGCAAAACCATATTCAGGGACAGGCGTGGATAAATCATTGCCTTTAAAGCGTGAATATTCAAGAAATTCTTTTGATGCCTGTATGCACACGGTATGAGAAGCCACGTCTTCATTACAGGTATTGCACTTGGCATCACGAAAAAACCCGGTTAATGGCCGTTCACTGCAAGCCTGCAAAGGTTCACCCAGAACATTTATTTCCTCATCTTTTTCCACTCATCACCTCCGGGTTGATATCAGGGGCTGTAGCTGTCTTTATCACCCGTATGAATAAAGGTTTCGACAACACCCTGCGCCTGACTATCGTAGCCCATTAACCTCGCCTGAACACGAACTACTTTTAACTGTGTTTCGTCCAGCACGCAGGCAAATAAATGATACTGACTGGCGCACAATAATGGTCGCTGCCAGGCCTGCAACTCAAGCAGATGACGCGTTTTATCATCAAAAGTATCCAGCTGCAAGTAACCAGGGCGCCTGCCATGCCAGGTAATCCCTTAACCAGGCCCGGATCTTCTTCATTATCCCAGTTTTCCAGTAATAAGTCGATGCGGGAACAGCGATGCTTCAATAATATCACCGCTCTCTGTCAGCGCATCACCACAATAACCATGGCTAGAATGTTTCGCGCACAGCCATAACGTACGGGCCTGGGCACCCGCCTTTTTATTAACCAATGACTGTAATTTTTTTGCATTGCCAAAGCTTGACTGAAAAGTCATGAAAAGCCGTAACACCCGGATGCCAGTTCAGCGATTCGTAAACCTGTTTATCCTCTTCACTGGCCACGCTATCAATCAGCGCCAATGGCAAACCATCACTGCTCATTAACCAGCATTCAACATTATCATTTAATGGGAAAGGCAAAGAACCTGCGTATTTTTCTACCGCCGCGGCTAATTGCTCACCAACACGGTCTATCACGTTATTTGATTCGGTGCCACGAACCATCGACAATTTGAGCCCGTCATGCTGACTCCAGCTACCATAACGAATTTCAGACATACCCGTGTGTGACACAATATCTTCGTGGATAACGTATAAAACCCAATTAACACCATCGGTGGTTTCTGCTTCACCGTGTTCGATAGCAATGACCTGCATAACCCCTTGAAACGGGCTTAGCAATCGCTGGCCAAAACATCGAATTTGACTCAAATCCTGTCCCTTCTGCTTCAATATTAAGCTTTGTTATCATTTACATTATTACTGCTCATCTTATTTACACAAGTGCAGTAGATAAGTTAATGTATGGATACACATTTTAGCTATAGTAAGCTATGCTATTGAATAAATCATTCCTACTAAAATAATAAAACAATGAACAATATTAGCCTGCTACTCCCAAAAAATCGCCGTCCGGTCTGGTCACCTGCATTAGAAGCCATTGAAGAGTGACCTGGATGACGAAATAAATCACACTTGTAGAAATACCCCTGCTAGGAAAAATCACTGCCGGTAAACCGATTGAGCGTGTCGAACATGATGAGCACATCAAGGTACCCGCAAACATGGTACGTAAAGATACCTATGCCTTGAAAGTTTCCGGTCACTCCATGATTGATGACAATATTCAGGATGGCGACATTATTATTGTTGAGAGAAAACTTTCTGCAGAAAACGGCCAGTCTGTTGTGGCACTGATAAATAATGAGCAGGTCACACTGAAAAAGTTTTATATTGAAGCTGACGGCATTCGCCTGCAACCGGCCAATAGCGAGATGGAAGCCATTCTGCTAAAAAATGAAGAAGTGCGAAGTGCTGGGTGTAGTCACCGGTGTTATTCGACGCTTTGACTAAACAATATTAATCACTACAATGCTCACATTAAAAGCACTGAAACGCCGGTTTCTGTGCTTTTTTTCTATCAGCACCGCTCATTGCTTCGCCCCGACCAACAAGACATAGTCGGCATAATACTGCTTAAAACTTAAGGAGATAGTCAGCCCATCTAATGTTAATATTCGCCGTCTGACACAGTGATTAGCCAATCCGATCCGGATACACCATACAGTCAGCGGCATATAAAACAGCTAACCACCTGAATTTCAAATAAGTATATGAAAGTTCAAGTAAGCGAATTAATAGTTAAATACATGGAACGCCTGGGCATCAATACCATTTTTGGTATGCCCGGCGCACATATACTGCCCGTTTACGACAGCCTGTACGACTCATCAATACAATCCGTGCTTGCCAAACATGAACAGGGCGCCGCCTTTATGGCCTGTGGTTACACACGCGCCTCGGGCAAATATTGGCGCCTGCATCACGACTGCCGGACCCGGCGCAACCAACCTGGTAACGGGTATTGCAAACGCCTATGCCGACAAGCAGGCCATTCTCATTATCACTGGCGAAACACCGACCTATATTTTTGGTAAAGGCGGACTGCAGGAAAGTTCCGGTGAAGGCGGCAGCATTAATCAAACCGCCTTATTTGACAGTATTACCCGATACAGCCGGGTTATTGAGCGCACCGATTACCTGGAAAACGTGCTCAACCAGGCATCTAAAATTCTGCTATCGGATAATGCCGGCCCGGTTTTACTCAGTCTGCCGTTTAACGTGCAAAAAGAAATGGTCGAACTCGATATTCTCGACAATGTTTTGACCAGCAAGCATTCGCTAGCATAAACGTTTTACCGGACAGTCAACAACCGTCGCCGCAAATTGCCCGCTTTATAGATTTACTGCGCAGCAGCAAACAGCCGGTTATCGTTTCCGGTTATGGCTGCATCAAATCGGGCGCGCAGTCATTAGTTACAAAATTAAGCCGCTCACTAAACATTCCCGTTACCTCCAGCCTGAAAGGCAAAGGCACCATCAATGAATGCTCCGAGTTATCCCTTGGAAGTTTAGGCGTGACATCCAGTGGTTATGCTTTTGATTACATCGTCAATAAATCTGACCTGGTCGTTGTACTGGGTGCCAGTTTTAACGAACGCACCAGTTATTTATGGAATGACAAATTGCTTGGCAACAAAAACGTTGTACAGGTCGACATCAATGATGAGCAGTTAAATAAAGTCTACCAGGCCGATCTCAGCATTAATGCCGATATCAAACAAACGCTGAACAGTGTCATAGAAGGCGTTGAAAACCAGTCTCTCAATAAAAAACAACTGGAAAATATTACTGAATATAAAAACAGCTATGAAGCCAAAGCCAACGCTGAAGGCAACGCCATATTTCAGGCAGAATTTTCATTGGTTAAAGCATTCTTTAATAAAATGAACCAGCATTTTCCTGAAGGCATTACCGTTTTTGATGACAACATTATTTTTGCGCAAAACCTGCTCCAGGTTTCGACAAAAAACCGATTTTATCCAAACTCGGGCATATCCTCATTGGGACATGCTATTCCCGCAGCAATCGGTGCACAATTCGCCGAACAAACAACCATGTTTGCCATCATTGGTGACGGCGGTTTTCAAATGTGCTGCATGGAAATCATGACAGCAGTCAATTATCAAATACCATTAAACATCATCCTGTTCAACAACAGCAGCATGGGTTTGATACGAAAAAACCAGGTGCAAAGTTATAACAATCGTTTTATCGATTGTGACTTTAGCAAATCCCGATTACAGCAAGCTGGCAGAGTCGTTTAACATTAACCACCTTTTAATAGAATCAGAAGACTGTCTTGATTCATTGTTCAATGATACCGATTTTGCCAATGGCATAAACCTTATCGAAATCATTATTGATAAAAATGCTTTCCCGAATTACTCATCAAGAAGATAATAAAACCTCCGAGAATGAAGCCTACCTTGAGCCAGCCAACTAACTGAAAACGGCATTGAAACAGCCGAGCTGATTTCAATAAAAGCAGAGCTGGATATTTATTTCAAAAAACTATCAAAATCAGCAGATGATGAAGCCATTGATAAAGTCATCGCTCTTTTTCAAAAAAAAATAATTTCCAATGAAAAAGAACTATGGTTAACATCGCCGACGCATAAAACATTATCGCAGTATCAAAATTCTTATAAAGCACTGGAGCAACTGTATAAATTAAAATCAAGCGACAATAGATATAACTTTAAAATCGTCATTCCAGTAGCCGATAGACCGCAACATTTAAAACAATGCTTAAATAGTCTGCTCACACTTTGCCAGAGTTATGAATATGGTGGTTATGAAAATAATCAGTACACTAAAATATCTGTACTTATTGCAGATGATTCCAAAGAATCAAACAACATTAAATTACATCATGCTTACTGCGCCGAGTTCACTGCCGAGGGCATAAATATTGATTACTTCGGCCTGGAAGAACAGTTCAAACTCGTAAATAATATCATCCAGCAGCACAACGGACTAGCAGACAAATAATATCCAGTGCAGAACAAAAAATATCGATAATTTTTCGCATAAGGGTGCGTCTATCATGCGCAACATTACTTACCTGAAACTGCGTCAGGATATCACTGATAAAAACACACTAATTTATTTTATAGATAGTGATCAGGAATTTTGCATTACAACAGCATCACCAGACTCAGATTCTGATAACAAATACTATGCCGTAAACTATTTCCATTATTTAAATTCACTATTTTCCAATCAGGACATAGCAGTACTTACTGGAAAAGTTGTCGGCGACCCGCCCGTTTCTCCTTCAGTGATGGCAGGAAATTTTCAACAGGACATCAAGAACTTCCTCAGCAGCATCGAAAAACTTAAAGCCTATGTTAATTGCCAGTTTCACAAAAAAGACAGCGATCACCATGATGACGCGGCCTATCATGACATGGCAAACCTGTTCGGATTTCTAAATAATAACCAGGCGTTCAACTACCAATGCACGCTACAGGAAACACATAATAACGCCGACTGCTTTATCGACTTCTCCGATAAGCTAAGCCACTTCTTTTATGGCGAACACCCCACCAGAAAGACATATTTTAACTACGAGAACGGCTTTCTGGAAACATCGCCGCCAGAACAGTATATACCGGTAACTATGTTATTAAACCAGAAGCACTTGACTCACTTTATTCCTTTTGCCACGTTAAATTACGCATGGCCGGGCCGGTACTGGGCGATTATTAAAAACCAGGCTTAAACGACAAATTTGTATCCGCAAACCTGCCTATGCTGCATAACCGCACAGTAGAATCGACAGGTAAGTCAGAATTCCGTGCAGGCGTATCACACCAAAGCAAAACATTGACCTTGGCAAAGAATTCATTCGTCAGTTTTATGGTGATATTATGCTTGTTCACCATAGAGGAAATCAGCAAGCCGGTTACCCGGCAACACTTGATAAAACGACATTACAGACGGTTTCAATGAACTTATGACACCATCAAAGACAACTACATCGAAAAACACAACACCATACTTCAATTAAAATCCCTGATAGAAAGAACAACTCTCAATAAAAGCAACAATGGTGGCATCAATTACCGGCAGACAGCACTGGCACTACAAAGCTCACTTAAATTTCGAAGCTTCTTAAACAACATTCAGTCAAATTTTGAAAATAATTCAAATGCGTTTCAACAGATCACAGCACCTGACCAGGTTTTTAAACAGTTAAATAAAATACTGCTGGCAATACAGGACTATCAGGACAACTGGCCTGCTGGCAAAATGCGCTAAAAATGATTTCACTAAGTACTAGCATAAATGAATATATTTATCTTGAATTCAGGACGATGTGGCTCCACGACGTTCATTAAGGCCTGCCAGCACATTAGTAACTATACCTCGGCCCATGAATCTTTACTGTCGGCAACGGGTCACACCGGTTTAACTATCCCGCCAATCATATAGAAGCTGATAACCGTCTCTCCTGGATGCTCGGACGACTCGATCAATGCTTATGGTAACAATGCATTTTACGTCCACTTAAAACGCAACCAGGCAGACACTGCCAACAGTTTCTCAAAGCGCATTGATTTCGGTATTTTAAAAGCGTATGAACAGGGGATTTTAATGCATGAACAACACATACACGCGCACTTGAAATAGCAAATGACTATATTGAAACCGTAGAAACAAATATCAATTATTCCTTAAAGACAAGTCTAAAAAACTGGATATCACTTTACAGAGCGTAAAAACGGATTTCACAAAATTCTGGCAGCAGATCGATGCACAAGGCAATCTGCAACAAGCATTAAGCGAATGGGACATAGCTTATAATGCCTCCTGACCTAAAATGCAGGCTATGGCATGATCACTATTGATATTATTGATACCGCAGAATTTTATTGGATCGAAGAATATCACCAGCAATATCCTACAAAAAACCTAATGGTTATTGAGGCCAGCTAAGACATGAGCGAGCCACTCAAACCAATGATTACTTAAAAACCTTGAAGACCCTTTAAGCAATAAAAAGAAGCCATCCATGGCAAGCAGGAGTCCATTCAGTCAGCTATGACCCGATTTAGAAAACGAATTGTGTTTGCAGAAACAGTTCGTCTTCGTCAACGTTCTCAACACCGTTAAGGTTTTCACCCATTCTGTAGCTTAACTGCACTTTGGTATCATGTTTGTTGATGAACCAGTTAGCGCCGACAGAGGTGCGATCCCATGATGTGGTGTAACCATCAGCATCCTGAGTCTGGTAACCGGCAACAATTTCGAAGCTATTGTTGATCATGTAACCACCTTCTACGGCAGCATTGGTCATTGTTGTTGTGCCATTTTTATATAAACCACCAGTAAATCCTGTCTCAACAGTGTCAGCATCGAACGAGTTGTACTGCGCATCAACAGAAAAACCTGCAGTTCGGATGGCGCCACTGATTTCCAGGCCAGTAACCGAGTCAACATCCGCTTTAGATGTTGGACCGGGTGTATGCGTATTATTGTCATCATCATTACTCCAGCTATACGCGGCAACACCGATTGTTGCTTTGGTTTTTCCAGAGAAATCACCCTGTGCAAATTTCAGCTTACCCAAAGGATGAAAATCAACACGGCCACCAACCATAAAGCCGTCATTAAAGTCATCATTACGGTTTACCGGTGTATCGAAATCCAGTTTTTTAACGTCGGGATCGATAGCAGCGATTGTACCTGATGCACCCCAGGTCATTTTTTTGCTTTCGGAGTTGCCGCTTAAGTGAATACCCACATTACGATCAGGTGTACCATAGTTATGGTCACCAACAAAAGTACGTTCTACCAGATGCTGGTATTTAGACGAGGTAAGGAACTCACGTGAAAATGGAAAATTAGCATTACCAATAGTTACTTTCGTGTTTTTAAAACCTTTATACTGAAAGTAAGCGTCTTTAAGTGCTATTTCATTTTCGTCTTCCGCCTTGCCCATGTCCCACTGGATTTTTGCTTTCCAGTCTTTATGTGTACTGCCTTCTATGTATGGGCGTAATCTTCTGAAAAAGATTTCATCCGTTGTGTCGCCGCCATCAGGGTCTGCCTGATAATATTGAAGCTGGATGCGTCCACCAACTTTCAGGTAGTTGTCACCATCTTTATAGGTAACACCGCCTGCCAAAGCAGAAACAGGTGTGGCAAGTGCTGCGATAACAGCAAGTTTAACGATTTGTGATTTGACATGAGTGTCATTTGTTAATTGCATTTATAAACTCCCGTATTAAAATATTAACGAGTAGAAGCTTATGTCTGCTTTGTTACTGCATTGCGACAGAATTAATACGTTTTTGTTACAGTTGAGCTTAAATGAGAACTCGTGCCTTATAGACGTAAGCATCCTGGGTCAACCTGGTTTGCAAATTAACCAGGCGGGCATATCCACTCTACCCTCAATGCAGCGGCAGTCATTATTCATATATTACGAAATAGTAGTGATTCTTTAAGCCCTGGTTACAGCGCTTTTTTCTGAGACAAACTTAAAACTGCTCAATAAACACCATGAGCATATAACCAGGATAGTTATACAGCGGTGACGGATCAACGTATAGCCATGCCTAGCATGAAGCATAATGCTATTATTGCCAGGCATCTCGATGCCCTGTCAGCCAATAACAAATTACCGTTCAGGAGACAGGTGACATAGTGGCCTACACTTCCTATCGATAAACAGTAACGGCTAAATCAATACTTTCATATAGCTCTTCCGCTTCTCCAGATGAAACTACAATTATATTTAATAATATGACAACCATCGAAACCGTGATGGCAGTAATCATACGTGTATGTGGATTGGTCATTGTTCAGTACTCTTCTTGTTGCTTCTTTAATTAGATAACATACTGTTTAATTAGCATTTCAAAATACTGCACTTGATGTGGTTCTCGTAATAATTACCCAGGAAACTCTTTAAAATATTAATTTCACCACACGTACCTGCATCCATACTTATAAAACTGCAGTTGATTTTTTTATGTCTATATGAGAAATCGCTATCGACCCAATGTTGCCGTGCATTTATAATCGTATGCACTCTTTTTTCATCTTCGGGATTCATAATAATTATTTTAAATTCACCTGATGGTACTGTCTGTAATGTCGGTATTAAAAAACTGCAGCCTTCCTGATCAATATCTAACAGGGTGCAGTTTGCATTAATCTTCCCGAATAACCAGCATGAGAATAGTTCAAAACCATAAATCTCAGAACTTCCATCATCGTTACTTGCGTACAACTCACTTGCTGTTCCAGCCATGACAATCTCCCATAATTAATTACAGGAGCACTTTCGCAAACTATTGTTTAAATAACGTGACAGTAATATTAAATTTTTGTGACTTTACGGCGCAAGCATTTCAATTTGCAGGCCACAAATCCATGACCATGTCTTTGATGGCAGAGACATGTGCTTCTTGAAACATATTTTGAAACGATATCGGTGTAACAATAGCGATATCGAATGAATCGAGGTCGCGGTGGGGTTACGCTTTTCTCGGCGGTGTACTGATGGGCCATGGTGCACGTCACGCAACCGCACTTCGGGTCAGTCGACTGTGGCGCCGCAGCGATAAATCATGGCAGTTTCACTTGCTGCTCAGTTCGATACCCGTAGCCTACCTGAACTATGTTGCCCGGTTTATAGGTGGCTACGGCTAAGCCGTAACTGCAACACCAGTACTCGCCGGCTTATGCTTGCTGGCTTTGCGCCTTTGTCTTAAAAAGCCTTTGTCTTAATAAAGTTGGGCTGGCAGGCTGTCAGTTTCTTGACCTCACGTGACACAGCTTGCACTTCTTGGCGGGGCCGGCTTTTTTCCCATGCTCCATGGTGTACTGGTGACAGCTGCGGCAGCGGTAATGGAAGGCCTTCTTCAGATCCGGCATGTCTGCAGGCGCATTTTTCTTATTGCGGACATGGCAGTCGCTGCATACTTTGACCGGGCCCTCTCCTTGCTCAGTATGATGACAGGTACTGCATTCCACTTTTTCGACGCCGCCCACATTTTCCAGGTGGGAGTGCATAGCGTGCTGGAAGGTAACCTCACCTATTTTTGTATGGAAGACTATGACGCTTTTATCGGCCGGAATCTCACTTCCAGATACCGTGAATGATACTGCTAACAGGATCATAGAGAGAATAACTAAAATGTGCATCACCGGATCTCCTTCACTACTCATTAGTGATTTTATTAACAACATAAAACAATCTAAACGGTAAAACATTCGCTCCTTTATTTTATAGAGTAAATTTTCAAGCAATTCCCTGTGCCTGTCATTGAGATATCTCAATAAAGCTTGAACTAGATCAATATCACCTGTAAAAAGTATGGGTTATACTCAACTCTTATACAGTAAATCGAATAAAAAAAACAATGATGAATTATCGCCTACTGCCATTTCTGTTACTGATTGCACTATCATTCTCCAGCAAGTTGCTCAATGCCGCGGAAAGCGGCTCACCAGCTGAAGCACCCACAGCAGCAGAAACCGAAAGTAAAAACTGCCGTTGAAATAAGTCCCACTGATACCACCGAAGCCGGCAAGGCAAAACATGCGTTCAAACAGGCAAACCTGTGTGAAGGCATGGCACAGGGTGATTATCTGGGCGCGGATGTTTGTGCCGACTGCCACCTGGATAAAACACAAACCATGCAGGCAAGTCCACATGGCCAGGGCGCTGACCCCCGTTCACCCTTCGGTAAACACGGCTGCGAAACCTGTCACGGCCCGGGTATGTTACATTTTGAAACAGAAGGCAACTGCATTATCAGCATGACCGGACGCTATGGTGAGTCCATTATGCAGCGCAATGGCGTCTGCCTCGACTGTCATCAGAGTGGCGATCGCCTGCACTGGTTTTCAAGTGCTCACGAAGCAGAAGACCTGGTCTGCGTAAGCTGTCATTCAATCCACAAACCCAATGATGTTATCGATCGCACCTCACAGACAGAAGTCTGTTTCAAATGCCACAAAAATATACGCTCGGAAACTTTACGCGCCTCTTCACACCCCATTCGAGACAATAAGGTGGTCTGCAGCGATTGCCATAATGCACATGGCTCAGCAGGACCATCTGCACTGAAGCAATTCAGCATCAATGAAAACTGTTACAGCTGCCATGCTGAAAAACGTGGCCCCTTCCTGTGGGAACATTATCCCGCCAGTGAAGACTGCACATTATGCCACCGGGTGCACGGTTCCAACCATCAGGCCTTGCTGAACAAACCGGGGCCGCAGTTATGTCAGCAATGCCATGCCAGCCAAAGCGCGGGCGGCGGTCGCACACATATCAGCAACTTCCTGGATTTCGCTGATCCTGATCCAAGGCGTGCCCGATTTACCGTGGGCAGGAACTGTGCGAATTGCCACAGCAAGATACATGGCTCCAATCATCCATCGGGTGCTGCCTTACAACGTTAATCAATATGTTTTTTTAGTCAGACAGCCAGGATATTATGAAAACACAAACATCACTGCTGATTATATATCTCACCACTTCCGGTCTCGTCTCTGGTGCTGCCTTTGCAGAAGACAAATCTTTATCAGTAGAGGGCGAACCACTGGTACCGGTGGCGTTTCTCTCTGAACCCGTGGTCAATAAGATAGAGCTGGGTATCGGTTATGTTGCAGATGACGCCTACAAATTCGGTCGCTACAACGGCCTGCAAACAAAAGGTGCCTTTGTTCTCGGCGACATCAAAGCCAGAGAATTCTATGAAGACGGTCGTTTCTGGAGCATGCGCGGTACCAATCTCGGCCTGGAATCGCGTTACCTGCGCCTGGAAGGCGGTTCGCAGGGAAGTTATAAACTCTTTCTGGAATACGATGAGCTGCCCAATTACAAAAATAATACGGTAAAAACACCTTTTATCGGTGTTGGCGGTGACAGCCTGGCTTTACCTTCAGGTTTTGATATCAACAACAACCTCGATGCCAGTCTGAACAGCTTTGAATTAAAAACCAAACGTGAACGTATCGCTGTCGGCGCAAGCTTATACCAAAACAGCAATGGCAGTTCGATGTCGACTTCAGCCATGAAAACAAACAGGGTGTTGACGCCACCGGCGCGGCCATTTCGACGGGCAGTAACCAGATCGTTGGCAATACCCAAGCAGCGTTACTGCCAGAACCCATCGACTACGACACTGACATCGTCAACGCGACCTTGCGTTATGCAGGCGATAGCGGTCAGCTCGACCTCAGCTACCAGATGTCCGTATTCAACAATGCCAATAACTCGCTGAACTGGCAGAATCCTTTTAACCCGACTTCATCTTCTGGCAGTATGTCACTGGCGCCGGATAACGAGTTTCACCGGCTGTCACTCACCGGCGGTTACTCTCTACCCTACAAGAGCCATCTTACCGGTTTTATATCCATGGGCCGTATGACCCAGAATCAGGATTTTCAGCCTTACACAGTTAACCTCGCAGCAAGCGCTGCTGCTTTACCTGCTAATTCGCTCAACGGTGAAGTCCTGTTAACAACCGCACAACTGAAACTGTCATCACGTCCGGCCAACAACCTGCGGCTCAATGCCGAGCTACGTTATAACGAACGTGATAATAAAACACCGGTCGAAACCTATGACTATGTGGTAATGGATTCGAGTTCATTCACCAGAAGTGCAACAAATCGTCCATACAGTTATAAAAATAACCGCATCAACCTCGATGCCAACTACCGCTTTAACGCCATCACCAGTTTGCGCGGCGGCTACAAATATAATGAAATGAAACGCAGCTACACTGATGCAGAACGTGAGAACACAAAAGAAGATACCCTGTTCGCCAAGTGGAAAGTGAAAGCACATTCTACCGTTGACCTCGCACTGATTGCCGAAGCCAGCAAAAGAGACGGCAGTGAATACAATACCCTCGCCAGTGAAAATCCCGCCCTGCGCAAATATAATCTTGCTGACCGCGAGCGGAGAAAAATAGGTGCCAGCATCGATTACATGGCCACCGAAAAACTGTTTCTGAGCGCACGGGCTGATTACAATAAGGATGACTACAAGAATTCCACCATTGGTCTCACCGAAGCAAGCCAGCCCGTCTACACCTTAGATTTCTCTTATCAGCCACGTCACAATATTACGACCTACGGTTATTACACCTACGAAAACATCCAGTCCAGCCAGGCGGGTTTTGACGTATCGCCTTCACCAACCACCAGCTGGGCAGCTGATTTTGACGACACTTTTGACACTGTGGGCATCGGCGCCAAATTGACGGATCTTGGCAAGTGGGATGTGGGTGCGGATTTCATCTACAGTCAATCCAGGGGCACGATTAAAATGAAAGACACCTTCAACCCCGGCATAGAAGACCCCTACCCGGATACAAAAACAGCACTCAGCAGTCTCAAATTATGGACCAGTTACGACTACAATAAACAGCTTACTTACAAACTGGGTTACAGGTACGAAGAATACAGTGCTGATAACTGGGCCGTTGATAGTTTAGTACCCTATGATCCCGCAGTTGAAGGCATCCTGCTGCTCGGTAATGAAACCTTAGATTACAATGTATATGTGGTTACTGTATCGGCTAGTTATCGATATTAGTGGTAGAGGCTAATGATGCAAGCAGATCGATTTTGGTTTTTAGGTCGTTAAGATCTTTCACTGTCGTTCAAGATGACACAATTTGATGTTTTTATTTGCGTTCATCTGCGTTCATCTGCGGACTAATGCTTTTAAAACTTTTGAACTATTATAGTGGGTCGACTTCGGAAGCTGTGACCATCTCATTAAAGGCCTGGTTATAATGTCAAGGCCATATAAATATTAATAACTACCTGTTTAAAATACTGCAGCCGCGCGCATTTTCAATATACTCAAAACGAAATTCAGGATTATCGCCTAACCAGCGTTGGACTATTTCCTGCTCATCATCTCTGCCGGCATCATCCAGAAAAACGACACACTGTTCTGCGAGCAGGCCACGCAATAATGGCAGTGCAGGATAACGTGAGTTTTTTTGTAAAAAACCCGGTGGCCCGTCTATCACCAACATATCAATTTCAATTTTTGGCAGTCTATTTAATTCGTACCACTGAAAATTTTCCTCAGCTAACTGCACATTTTCCAGTGGCGCATAAATAACATCGCAATAATCTGATAGCAAAAAATCATCCAGCTGCTTCTGCGTTTGCGCTACAAATTCTTCACCGTTTTCAAGACTGTAAACATGCCCCTGTTTATTCAACTGACAACACCGTGACAGCACCAGGCTACTTGTACCGCTGCTGCATTCGACGATGTTTTTCGGTTTATACGCTAAACAATACTGGCTGATGAGTGTTAAAAAATCAGCTGCCGCTGACCAGTTTTCTGAAACGGGCAATGCTTTGTTAAAGCCTAAGGATTTTTCTAAGGATAGATAAGACAAATGCGAGCAACTCTTTATTGATTGAATAAATACAATTGCAAAATAAAAAAGCAGCTTTTAAAAAAGCTGCTTTTTTATCAAATGTAATTTTTTAATTACGCTTCATACGTCATATCCTGACCACAGCACATCGGTGATTTCACCATGCCATGATCATCCGGACATTTTGATACAAAAATAATTGTACCGTCATCCGTTGTTATAGAATCATGCACCAGTTCTTTACCGCATTTTCTGCATGTCATTGAACCAATACCCATACCGCATACTTCACATTGATAAGCCATTTAACATTACCTTCTTTTTATTAGCGAAATCCATCCTCAAAGCAGAGTATCTTATGCGATTAAACATGAGCAGTAAATATTATAAAAACTATGGTTATCCATGATCGCCCATGCAAAAACAGATAAATCACTGATTATCTTAAATTTTTATACTGAAACTGAACATCAGGCATATATCAGTTACGAAAATGCGCTTTAATAAGCACCTTAACCGAGGCTTCAAGCAACGGTTTGCGTATTCTTCCCCTGCGCATTACGCAGCTGGCCAAAATAACCAGAAAACTGCTCAATGTAAGACAGGAAAACAGGTACCACGAACAATACCAATAAGGTCGCAAAGCCCAGGCCAAATGAAATACTGGTTGCCATCGGTATCAGGAATTGCGCCTGTAACGACGTTTCAAAAAGTAATGGCGTTAATCCTGCAATGGTCGTTAAAGAGGTTAACAACACGGCTCGTAAACGCAAACAGGAAGATTCAACCAGTGCATCACGTACCGCCATGCCTTTTGCCCGCAGTTGCTTGTAAAACGTGACCAGGATAATCGAATCGTTAATCACAATACCCGATAAACCAAACATGCCAAACTGGGAGAGAATGGTTAAATCGATATTCATAAACCAGTGGCCGAATATGGCACCGCTAATACCAAAAGGAATCACCAGCATGACGGCCAGCGGCCATGTATAAGAGGCAAAAACCCAGGCGAGAATAATATAGATCATCACTAACGCCAGCAAACCACCCTGCTTCATATCACTGCTGGTTTCCCGCTCTTCTTCCGCACGTCCTTTATAGGTAACTTGCAGGCCATATTTATCAACAATTTCCGGTATTTTTGTTTGCTGTAATTTTTCCAGCACTTCGTTAGCGTTGGTTTTCCTGGCATTGACTTCCGCGGTTACGTGAACGCCCATTTTTGCATCGGTATGGCGCAATAGTTCGAGTCCCTGGTGCGAACTCAGCGTCACGACATTGCTTAACAAAAAACGCTGGCCTGTTGCCGTGATAACAGGCAATATTTCAAGAATACTTTGAAATTTTCGCTCATTCGCCGGCAACATAATGCGCACTTCTATCTCTTCGTCTGCATCATAAAACACCTGCAGTAATTGTCCGTCCAGTGCCGCGCGTAACTGCCGACCAACTTCTGTAATGGTTAAACCTGCAGATTGTGCCAGCGGTGTTAATTCGAAAATATATTGCTGTCTACCGTAAGGTAAATCATCAAGAATGTTTGACAGGCCGTCGAAACCATTCATTGCATCAGCAAGTTCTTCTGCCGCATGTTTCAACGTTATTGCATCCTGGCCGCTTAAAAATATATCGATATCACGGCCAGGCGGACCGCCACGTGGACTACTGATTGATAACTGCTCAACACCCGGTGGAATATCAAGCCGCGACTCCCAGTTTTCAGTAATGACATTATTTCGTACATCACGCTCATCTGGCTGCAACAGCTCAACCTGCAGCATGGCATACTGATTGCCGTTCTGATAATTACGCCCGCCATCAAAACTTGCGGTATTAATACGCAGCACAGCCGCTTTAATTAATGATTTATCCGACTTTAAAGCCTCATCCATATCCATTAAACGCTGCTCCATTTGTTGCGCAAACGCATGTACCTGCGCTGGTGGTGTACCGGCAGAAAACTTTACGCTGGCAATAACCACGGTACTTTCCGGTTGTGGAAAAAATTGAAATTTAACCTGGCCATAAATGACCAGTGATATCGCCAGCACCAGTGCACAAATTGCAGTAACCAGCGTGCTAAAACGATTGTCTATCGCTCGATTAATAACTGGTCTGAAATAGTGATCTCTAAATGAATTAAAACCATCTTCCAGTTTTTGTCTTAACGCACTGTTTTCCTGGTGATGATATTTGTGAAAGCTGTGACGCAAGTGCCCTGGCAAAATAAGAAAACTTTCAATCAATGAAGCAAAAATGACGCATATGACGACATACGGTATATCAAACAGAATAGAGCCAATAATACCGGTCACCAGCATCAGTGGGAAAAATGCTGCTACCGTGGTTAAAGAAGAGGACATTACCGGTGCCAGCATGCGCATGGCGCCGCCTTCAGCGGCAAGTAGTGAATTTTCACCCGTCTGGTAATGGGTCAATGCATCTTCTGCAACCACAATAGCATCATCAACAATAATACCTAGCGCCATAATCAGGGCAAACAAACTGATCATATTGATGCTACCGCCGAAAAAATATAACGCAGCAAGGGCGCCTAAAAAAGAGGTGGGTATACCGACAGCAACCCAGAATGCAACGCGGCCATTCAAAAATATATATAAAATCAATAACACCAGCACCAGTCCACTGATACCGTTTTTCAGCAGCAAATCAATTCGTTGCTGAATAAGCGAATAAGCTTCATCAAACACGATCAGGCTGATCGACGGCGTGAGTGAAGATCGTGTCTGTAACAACCAGGCATCCATAATCTCTGCTGAACTGAGTGCATCGGCATTTTCGGTACGCTGCAGACTCATCAGGATAGCCGGCTTTCCCTGATAAAAAATTTCAACCTGATTTTCTTTTGGCCGTCGCTGTATGTCAGCGATATCAGCCAGGGTCAGTTTTTGTCCGGAACTATTTGTCAGTAAGTCCAGCGAGGAAAATTCCTGTACATCCCGTTTACGCTGCAACCCCCGTACTTCACGCGCCGCCTCGCTTTCAGCTACCGTGCCCGCCGGAATATCCTGACTCTGGCTTACAATAGACTCACCAATCTGCGATAAGGACATGCCTAACTGCTGAAGTTTTTTCGCACTTACCTCAATGGCTATTTCCTGTTCCGGTAAACCACTAAAGCTGACCCGGGCAATACCTTTATCCAGTAGTTCACGTTCAAACTGAAAGGCCAGCGGCCGCAACTCTTCCAGCTCACTGTCCGCGGTTATTATTATGGTCGCGACCGGTTCATAACGAGACACTTTTGCAACCACCGGATCTTCAGAATCCGACGGCAAATACCGTATGTTCGAAACATACTGTTTCACATCATCCAGCGCCACGCCCATATCAGTATCTTCTTCATATTCAATGACAATTGAGCTCAAGCCGCGTGTTGATGTTGAGATCATTTCTTTTGCGCCATCAAGATTACGCAATGCCTGCTCAAGCGGGATAGTAATCGATTGCTCGACGTCCTCAGCGCTGGCACCGGGCCAGATGACTCGAACACTGACATAATCAAGGGCAAAATTCGGAAAGAACTGGCGGTTCAGTTTCATCAAACTATAAGAACCAAGAATGATCAAAACCGCCATCAGCAAGTTTGCCGCCACCGGGTGCCGTGCAAACATGTGAATAATTCCGCCCGTTCCCCCTGATGTGTTAACTGGCGATGAATTATTCGGCGGCTGCATCGACGATGTTTTTTCAGTACTCATTGATTTTTATGATTAAGGAAGGCTTTTAACTGCAGATGTCGATTGCGACAGATTATTTTTCATGGACAATGTATTGCGAATTTCAACTTTCAGGCCGCTAACCGCATGAGGCAACTGCGTAGTAATAATTTCATCACCAGGCTTTAAAGTATCACTGCGCACCAGCACAAACTGTTTGCTTGCAACAGACTGTACCCCCAGCTTTTCCACCTGCACTGCAACCAGTCTGTCATCTTCAACACGGTATATTCGATTGGTACCATATATTGATGACACCGGGATACTGTACACATTGTCAATTTCAGGCAGGCTCAATAATACTTCCAGAACCTCTCCCATTAGCAGTAAATCAGCATCCTCGGTTTCTATTTCAAACAAGGCATCGACACCATTACCGGAATCTGCGATCGCACCGGAGACACGATGCAATACAACCGCTATTTCACCCCGATTAGTTTTAACGATACCGTGTAGGGGAAGATTCTGCGCCAGTGACTGTTGCACAACAGTGATAAATTTTTGCGGCAACTGTGCACGTAACTCAACATTTTCTATCGAGTAAATCACGACAGTTCTCACTCAGGACGGACCCGTTCGCCCGGTGACACTTTTGTTTCAAGTACAATGCCGTCAAATGGTGCAATCACGGTAGCGCGTTGCAGATCTTTTTCCGCCTGCTGCGCTTGCGCACGTTTATTCATTAACCTGGCTTCTAGCTGGGCCAGTCGTGCAGAATGATCAGACACATTTAACTGCCTCGCGCTTAATGCCAGCTTCTGGTTTTGCAGCGCCTGTTTCTGCGAGTCATAACTGCTTTGACTGGTTAAGTTAGTCTTGCTGGTCTTCTCCTCCCGCGCCAGCTTTTTCTCTGCCAGAGCGACCAGAGATTTTTCAAGCTTTAACGCGTCAAGATCATTTTTATGGCGATTTTTCTCTGACTTAATTAATGCCTCTAACTCGGCAACGTCTGACTGTCGTTGCTCCAGAACGAGTTGCACATCAAATTGATCCAACGATATCAATAACTGACCTTTGACGGCAGATTGCCCTTCTTTCACCTCCAGCGAAACCACGTCAGCAGCTATACTGGCTGTTAGAGAGGCAGTAAAGGGTGATTCAACCTGGCCATAAAGTTCCAGTTGCGGGGACCTGGCGCCTTCAATTAGTCGATGTGTCTGCACTGTCCAGACTTTTTCCTCTTTAGCTTTTATTGGTGGCTCAGGCTGCAATAATTTGAAAAGTACCAATAAAACCACGGTCACCAGTACGACTAGCAATTGATAAAATTTAGCTGAATTACGATTGTGCTGCCAGAATAAGCTGACGGGCCTGAATAATTGTAAGAGAAACACGCGCATCATAATTTAATAACACTAAAAAATTAATATAATGAACCTGTATTGTACTAGTTCACCCATATAAACAGCATGACATGCTGTCATCATACTGATTTTATTTTAATTTGATATATTATTAAATTATGTATAACAACAGTCTGGACAACGGAACAAATCAAACAGCAACTATTGTGCTGTACCAACAGCTACCACATTACTTGGAAGCAGTCTAATTACCTGGGTTAGTATTAGTCGGCGCCGCACTTAATCGCATCATTGCCACCACAGGCTTTACTCAAAACCCGGCACCTATTACCGGGTTTTTTAGTGCCTAAATATTAATTTCGAGTGAGAACATACTATTCTTAGTAGTACCTGCATTTTTCAATTTGCAGTAAAAGTCACATATATTATAAGGTTTTATCTCATGGGTAATGAAGAAGTCATTATTACTGACACTGCTTTCGATGTGCCATCAAATAATTACGACGAGTTTGACCAGGAAATCAACCCTGCCCGTATGGGCAGTAAGCTACGGCAGACAAATACACTAAAAGGAACTGCCCGGGAATACCAGTTTTACGCATCCGACTTCTTACTTTTGAGTTTTACTGAAAAGAATAAAACCAGGAAGTTTCGCGTCAACCTTGCCGCACTGTGCTCTGAACCTGATCATAATAAAGTCATCGTATGGAAATGGTTATACTTTGCACTTGCTACAGCCGCATTAACTGGTTTGTGTATATTTTTAACCCTCAGCTAATACCATAAAAAATGAATACGGCATCATCGCCGGCACTCTTGCCTTAACAACATCCTTAATCTGCTTATTAATTTTTATTTATCATATACGAGATGAATATATTTTTAAAAGTCACTTTGGTAATATCCGGTTATTTTTTATCGATAATAAAAAACCAAACCAGCAGGAATTTGATAATTTCTTTATCCGTCTGCAACAGGGCATTGATAAAACTCAGGCAACACTCTCGGTTGCCGAGCGACTGGTTGGCGAATTAAAAATGTGCCGTCGCCTTAGGGACGAAGGTATTATAGATGACCAGAGTTATACCATAGCAAGAACCGTGATATTCAAACACCAGCAATATAAAGCCTGATAAAAAATGTTATACGCCACTATCGGACTATTATTATCCTCTCAACTTTATCTTGACAACCTGCACGCACCAGATAATTTCAAAATAACCATTTTTGCTAGTGACGTAGTTAACGCCCGAAAAATGGCGCGAGGCAAGCATGGAACGATATTTGTCGGAACCCGCAATGAAGGTAAAGTATACGCACTCGTAGACAATAATAATGACGGCAAAGCAGATAAACGATATTTAATCGACAAAAACCTTAACATGCCAAGTGGCGTTGCTTTCAAAAACGGGGCCTTGTATGTTGCAGCGGTCAATAGAATTTTACGTTACGACAACATCGAAAAACAATTAAGGCATCCGCCTGAACCTGTTATTGTCATTGACGATTTGCCGGATGACTCTCATCATGGCTGGAAAGCCATTGAATTTAACGCCAGTGGGAACTTATTAATACCCGTGGGCGTGCCCTGCAATATCTGCCTTAGCAATGATCAGCGTCATGGCACGATTATTGAGCTCAATGTTAAGACAGGTAAATATAAAATATTTGCCAGCGGCATTCGCAACAGTGTTGGCCTCGCCATTCATCCTGTAGACAAAACATTATGGTTTAGCGACAACGGCCGTGAC